>DATGFP010000116.1:0-36330 GCA_035309005.1 Allostellaceae bacterium
TGCCGACGATGGGCGGGCAGACCGCACTCAATACCGCGATGGCGCTGGCCAAGTCGGGCGCGCTCGAACGCCACGGCGTGCAGTTGATCGGCGCCAGCGAAGCGGCAATCGCCAAGGCCGAGGACCGCCAATTGTTCCGCCAGGCGATGGACCGGATCGGGCTCGAATCGCCGAACAGCCGGCTCGTCGGCTCGCTCGACGCCGCGGCGGAAGCGCTCGCCGAGATCGGGCTGCCGGCGATCATCCGCCCGTCCTTCACCTTGGGCGGCACCGGCGGCGGCATCGCCTACAACACCGAGGAGTTCGAGGAGATCGTGCGCGGCGGCCTGCGCGCCTCGCCCTCGCACGAGGTCCTGATCGAAGAATCGGTGCTCGGCTGGAAGGAGTACGAGCTCGAAATCGTGCGCGACCGCAACGACAACTGCATCGTCATCTGCTCGATCGAGAATATCGACCCGATGGGCGTGCACACCGGCGATTCGGTGACCGTCGCGCCGGCCCTCACCCTGACCGACAAGGAATACCAGCTGATGCGCAACGCCGCGATCGCGGTCTTGCGCGAGATCGGCGTCGACACCGGCGGGTCGAACGTGCAGTTCGCGGTCAACCCCGCAGACGGGCGACTTGTCATCATCGAGATGAACCCGCGCGTCTCGCGCTCCTCGGCCCTGGCCTCGAAGGCGACCGGGTTTCCGATCGCCAAGATTGCCGCCAAGCTCGCGGTCGGCTACACGCTCGACGAGCTCGACAACGAGATCACCGGCGTGACGCCAGCTTCGTTCGAGCCGACGATCGACTACATCGTCACCAAGATGCCGCGGTTCACCTTCGAGAAATTCCCGGGCGCCGAGCCACTCCTGACAACGTCGATGAAGTCGGTCGGGGAAGCGATGGCGATCGGCCGCAGCTTCGCCGAATCGGTGCAGAAGGCACTGCGCTCGATGGATACTGGGCTCGACGGCTTCGACGAGGTCACGATAGACGGGGTGGAAAGTGGCGGAAAGGAGGCCGTCAAGGCGGCACTCGCCAAGCCTTCGCCTGATCGGCTGCTCTTGATCGCGCAGGCCTACCGGCATGGCCTCACCACCGCTGAGATCCACGCCGCGTGCCGCTACGACCCTTGGTTCCTCGAGCGCGTCCGCGAAATCGTCGAGACCGAGGAGCAGGTGCACCGCGGCGGGTTGCCGGGCGATGCAACGGGGCTGCTGCGGCTGAAACAGATGGGCTTTTCCGATGCGCGGCTGGCCAAGCTCGCGGGAGGCAGCGAGGACGCGGCGAGCGCCTTGCGGCAGCGGCTCGGGCTGCACCCGGTCTATAAGCGCATCGACACCTGCGCCGCCGAATTTCCCTCGCTGACCCCCTATATGTATTCCTGCTACGAGAGCGACGGGCTCAGCCCGCCCGAATGCGAGGCCGAGCCCTCCGAACGTGACAAAATCATCATCCTCGGCGGCGGTCCCAACCGGATCGGCCAAGGGATCGAATTCGACTACTGCTGCGTCCATGCCGCCTACAGCCTGTCGGCCGCCGGGTTTGAGACGATCATGGTCAACTGCAACCCGGAGACCGTCTCGACCGACTACGACACCTCCGACCGGCTCTATTTTGAGCCCTTGACCGCCGAGGACGTCATCGAGATCGCGCGCGTCGAAGCCTCGCGCGGCCGCCTCCTCGGGGTCATTGTGCAGTTCGGCGGGCAGACCCCGCTCAACCTGGCGCGCGCGCTGGAGGCGGCGCAAATCCCGATCCTTGGCACCTCGCCCGACGCGATCGACCTCGCCGAGGACCGCCAGCGCTTTCAGCTGCTGTTGCGCGGCCTCGCGCTGCGCCAGCCCGACAACGGCACCGCCTATTCGCCCGAGGAGGCCGAGGCGATCGCCGTGGACATCGGCTATCCGGTCGTGATCCGGCCGTCCTATGTACTGGGCGGCCGGGCGATGGAAATCGTCCACGACACCGCCGGCCTGCAGCGCTACATCCGCCGCGCCGTCATCGTCTCGGGTGCCAGCCCGGTGTTGATCGACCGTTACCTGCGCGACGCGATCGAGGTGGATGTCGACGCCGTCGCCGACCGCGACGACGTGTATGTCGCCGGCATTATGGAGCACATCGAGGAGGCCGGCATCCATTCCGGCGACAGCGCCTGTTCACTGCCGCCCTACAGCCTCGGCTGCGAGACGATCGGCGAGATTGAGCGGCAGACCATCGCGCTTGCCCGCGCGCTCGGCGTCGTCGGGCTGATGAACGTACAGTTCGCGGTGCAGAACGGCGATGTCTATGTCCTTGAGGTCAACCCGCGCGCCTCGCGTACCGTACCTTTCGTCGCCAAGGCCACCGGCGTCGCGATCGCCAAGATTGCGGCCCGCGTCATGGCCGGCGGGAAGCTCGCCGAGCTGTTGCCGCTGGCCGAGCGGCACGCGGTCCCCGGCCATGTCGCGGTCAAGGAGGCGGTGTTTCCGTTCGCTCGCTTCCCCGGCGTCGATCTCATTCTCGGGCCGGAGATGAAATCGACCGGCGAGGTGATGGGGCTCGACCGCGATTTTGGCCGCGCCTTCGCCAAGTCACAGCTCGGCAGCGGCACCGAGCTGCCGCTCCAGGGCTGCGTCTTCGTCTCCGTGCGCGACCGCGACAAGGCGGCGCTGATCGGGCCGTGCCGCCAGCTCGCCCTGTGGGGCTTCGAGCTGGTCGCGACCCGCGGCACGGCGCGCCAGCTCGGCGAAGCCGGGCTGCCGGTCAAATCGGTCAACAAGGTGCAGGAAGGCCGCCCCGATATCGTCGACGAGATGCGTAGTGGCCGCATCCAGCTCGTCTTCAACACCACCGAGGGGGCGCAGGCGATCGCCGACAGTTTCAGCCTCAGGCGCACCGCGCTGACCCACGGCATCCCCTACTACACGACGGTCGCTGGGGCGCGCGCCGCGGTCCAGGCGATCAGTGCGCTGCGCGAGGGCTGCCTTGAAGTCGCGCCCCTGCAATCCTACCTTTGAACGCTCGTCCGCCTAGCGAAGGTGTGCCCCCCACTTGATGACCAAGATCCCGATGACCGTGGACGGCTACAACCGCTTGCAGGAGGAGCTGAAGCGCCTCAAATCGGTTGATCGCCCCGCCGTCATCCGCGCCATCGCCGAGGCGCGCACGCATGGCGACCTAGCGGAAAACGCCGAGTATCACGCCGCGCGCGAGCGCCAGAGCTTTATCGAAGGCCGCCTCGGCGAGCTCGAGGACAAGATCGCCCGCGCCGAGGTGATCGACGTCTCCAAGCTGTCGGGCTCGGCGATCAAGTTCGGCGCGACCGTAACGCTGGCCGACGAGGAGACCGACGAGGAGCAGACCTTCAAAATCGTCGGCGAGGACGAGGCCGACATCAAAAACGGCCGGCTGTCTGTAACCTCGCCGCTGGCGCGTGCGCTGATCGGCAAGGGCAAGGGCGACAGCGTCGAAGTATCGACCCCGCGCGGCAACAAATCCTACGAGATCGTCACCGTCGCCTTCGGGTGAGGCTGCGTCGGACTTGGGTCTCTATTATCGTCGATGACGGAGCTTTTATCGGCTCCGTGCTGTGGCGAGCGGCATTGGCGGTACCGGCGCGTCGGCCTCCACTGGCGCTTCGGCAAGCGGCACGCCGGGAGCCGCTTTCGAGACGCGCAGCACCAGCGCCGATTTGACGTGCGCGACGTTGGGCGCCGCAGTCAGCTTGGCGCTGAGAAACCGCTGATAGCTGTCCCAGTCGGGGGCGACGATCTTCAACAGAAAATCGGTTTCCCCGGCCAGCATGTGCGCGTCGCGCACTTCGGGCCATGTCGCGACCAGGCTCTCGAAGGCTTTGAGGTCGCTCTCGGCCTGGTTCTGCAAGCCGATCTGGGCGAAGACGGTAACCGCAAATCCGAGCGCCTCGACGGCGAGATCGGCATGATAGCCGCGAATGAAGCCGGCCACTTCCAGCGCGCGCACGCGCCGCAGGCAGGGCGGCGGCGAGATGCCGACGCGCCGTGCCAGTTCGATATTGGTCATCCGGCCGTCATCTTGCAGCAGTCGCAGGATGTGCCGGTCGATCCGGTCGAGCTTTGGTCCGCGCATGTGCAATCCCATTCCGTCCCGCGAACTGTCCGACGCCGCAGCAAGAATAGGAATATCGTCGCGTCCGCGCAATTTTGTTGCGCGATACCGAGCCGGCTTGCCGACACGCGAGGGTTTCCGTAAACCGGGGGCATGGTGGCGCTGTCATTCGCAACAGGCGCGCGGCAAGCGGGGCCGGACCCGGTCGTTTGGGTGTTGCACGACGGCAAGCCCGGCATGGCGAGCCAGGCATTGGGGCTGGCCGAGGCGAGCGGGCTGCCGTTCGCCGAGCGGCGTCTCGCGGTTCGCCCACCCTGGGCTTGGTTGCCGCCGGTGCTGTGGCTGGCGCCACTGCGCGCCGCAAGCGATAAGGGCGCGCGGCTGAGGCCGCCGTGGCCCGATCTGGTGATCGGCTGCGGCCGCAATGCAGTGCGCCCGGCGCTGGCGATCCGCCGCGCCAGCGGCGGCTGCACGCTCGCCGCCCAGGTCCAGGACCCGCGCTTCGGCCGCGCCGAGTTCGACCTGATGTTCGTGCCTGAGCACGATCGGCTGCGCGGCCCCAGCGTCGTCGTGACGCGCGGCGCGTTGCACCGCGTGACGCCGGCGCGACTGGCCATCGAGCGCTGCCGCTTTGCAGCTCTCGAGGGGTTGCCGCGGCCGGTCCTCGGCGTGCTGATCGGCGGCTCCAACCGGGCCTACCGTTTTGAACTGCAGCGCCTCGCCGACATCGCCGATAGTATCGCGGCGGCGGTGCGACAGAGCGGCGGATCGGTGCTGCTGACGCCGTCGCGGCGCACCGGCGACCGCGGCCTCGCGCTGCTGCGCCAGCGTCTCGCCGGTGTGCCCGGGATGATCTGGGACGGGGCCGGCGACAATCCTTATTACGCTTTTCTGGCGCTCGCCGACGCGCTGCTGGTGACAGCCGATTCGATCTCGATGGTCAGCGAGGCGGCGGCGACCGGCAAGCCGGTGCATGTCATCGGGCTCGCGGGCGGTGACGCTAAGTTTGCCCGCTTCCACGACAGCATGCGCAGGGCCGGGATAACCCGCCCGTTCAACGGCAAAATCGAGCGCTGGTCGTATACCCCGCTTGACGACAACGCCCGGGCGGGCGCGGCGCTGCGCGCGCTGTTGTTGTCGCGTCTCGCACAGCCGCGGCCAGTGTAGTATCCCCGTTGCCATGGCGTTGGGCATCGAGACCTTCGACAATTTTCGCGGTGGCAACACGCTTTACAAAGCGTTGACGCATCCGCACGCGGCTGCGCCGGCCGGCGCGCTGATCGCGGCGCTGCGCTGCGCCGGGCCGGTCGCGATCGTCGATCCGCGCGGCGCTGCGGAAGGCTTCGCCGAGATCTTCGGGTTGGCCGGGGTCGCCGTCGCCGGAGTTTATATCCAGGATGTCGCGCGCCTCGGCGGCACCGTCCTGGGGCGCGGCGTGGCGCCGCTGACGGAGCTGGCGGGGTGCGGCGCGCGCGCGGTGCTGGTTGCCGAATTCGACGCCGACCGGCTGATTGGCCAGCTGCAGCCCTACCTACCCGCGGGCGCCTGCGTCCACAGCCTAGATGCGATGCGCATTCCCGAAGAGAGGCTGACCAGCCAGCGCTATCTCGACCCGCTGAACTTCGCGACCAATTTCGCGCTGTTTCGCGATACCGACGCGTTGCACACGCGCCTCGTCACGGCGAATTATTGGTCCGGCTACGGTTCGCAATCGGTAACCTGCTGGCTAACCCTGTTTGGCGGCGCCGGTGAGATCCTGGCCGACTGGTCGGAAGGCTGCGGCGACGGGTGCGGCGCCATCGTCATCGACAGCCGCGAGGTGCGCGCCCGGTTCGGCCTCGGCGACTTCGCCGGCCAGCTCTTCATCCATGTCGCCGGCGCCGCCGGCCACGACATCGTCAAATACGCGCTTGATACGTTTGGCGAGCCAGACCCGAGCGGCAGGGCGGCCGACGGCGCGCTGTCCTGCACCCATGACGCGAATGCGTGGCCCGCCGAGCGCTACGCCGGGCTGCCGGCGCCGGCTGCGGGCGAGCGGGTCATCCTGTGGATCCAGAACAGCCACCCGACGCCGATCCCGGCGGGCGCGATCAGCCTCAATCCGATGGGCGAGGCGGTGGGCGAACCGGGTGGCGCTGCGCTGGCGCAAGCGATCGGCCCGTTCGCCAGCCGGGCCGTCGATGTCGCCGAGTTGCTGCCGGGCCTCGCCTGGCCGCGCCAGATCGAGGTGCATGCCGGCAAGCACGTCGTGCGGCCACGCTACGAGGTTGTCGTCGCGGGGGCCGGCGAGCGGCGGCGCATCGCCCACGTCAATGTCGAGCGCAGCGATCTCGAACCCGATCCGGCGTTGCCGCGGCTCGGCGAGTGGCTCGGCAAGGGCTATCTGCTGCCGGCGCCGATCCTGCCCGTCGGCGAATGGGACAGCCTCCTGCTGCCGACGCCGATGGCGGTGTCGCAGGAAGAATTACCGGTCGCCGCGATCCTCTACGACCCGGAAGGCGGCGAGATCGCGCGCGTGCCGCTCGGTCGCCTGCCGCGCCGCCACGCCACCGCACTGCCGCTCGACGCCCTGGCCGGCGCCCTTGGCGAGAGCTACGGTCACGCCGAGCTGGTTTACGACTTCGCCGATGGCGGCAGCGGCGACGGCTGGCTGCACGCCCTCTTTCGTTACCGCCACCGCCGGAGCGGCCACGTCGCTGAAACCAGCTTCGGCGCGCATGTCTTCAACACGATCCTCGTCTATCGCGACGAGCCGCAATCCTATGCCGGCCGGCCGCCCGGCCTGTCGACCCGGCTGTTCCTGCGCCTCGGCGAGGAGCCCTACGACACACTTTGCCAGCTGATCTACCCGGCGTCGCAGCCGTGGCGGCGGATGAGCGCGACCGAAATCATCCTGTATGACCGCACCGGCGCCGAGGTTGCGCGCGCCGGGCTGGCGATTCCCTGCTCCGGTTCGCGGCTGTGGCGCTACCACGCGCTGTTCGATGCGGGGGTGCGCCGCCGCGCCGGGAGCGGCGCATATGCCGTCATTCGCGACCCGACCTGCCGCCTCTTCGGCTATCACGGGCTCTTGGGCCGGGGCGGGGCCTTCAGTCTCGACCATATGTTCGGTTTCTAGCGCGGGTCCCGGTTATTTCGGCCGTTGGCACCTGCCCGTCATCGCTGCGGCGCGAAAAAATGCTATATATAGCTGTCCTATCGAATCGGGGCGCGGGGATGTGAAAGTCGCGCGATGCCGCAGCAGCACCACACCAGGGTCTTGATCATCGGCGCCGGCCCGGCCGGCTTTACCGCGGCGATCTATGCCGCGCGCGCTAACCTCCACCCGATCCTCGTCAGCGGGCTGCAGCCGGGCGGGCAATTGACGATCACCACGGATGTCGAGAACTACCCGGGCTTTGCCGAGATCATCCAGGGCCCCTGGCTGATGGAGCAGATGCAGCATCAGGCGCAGCATGTTGGCACCCGGGTCGTGCCCGATCATATCGTCGCGCTCGACCTCGCCCGGCGGCCGTTTGTCGCGACCGGCGATTCGGGCGATCTTTATCGCGGTGAGACGGTGATCCTCGCGACTGGGGCGCAGGCGCGCTGGCTCGGCGTTCCGGGTGAGGAAGCCTTCCGCGGCTTTGGCGTCTCGGCCTGCGCGACCTGCGACGGGTTCTTCTTCCGCGACAAGGAGGTCGTCGTGGTCGGCGGCGGCAACACCGCGGCCGAGGAGGCGGTCTATCTGACCAATCACGCGCGGCGCGTTACGCTGGTGCACCGCCGCGCCGCGCTGCGCGCAGAAAAAATCCTGCAGGACCGACTGTTCCGCAACCCGAAGATCGCGGTGATCTGGGATAGCGTCGTCGAGGAGATCCTCGGCATACCCGAGCCGCCGGAGGTCACCGGTGTCAGGCTGCGCAACCTGCGCACCGGCGCTGTCACCGAGCGGGCCTGCGACGGCGTTTTCGTCGCGATCGGCCACACCCCGGTTACCGAGCTGGTCGCGGGGCAGCTGCCGCTCGATGCGGAGGGTTATGTCCGGACCGCCGCCGATTCGACCGCGACCGCGGTGCCCGGGGTGTTCGCCGCCGGCGACGTCAAGGACAGGGTGTTTCGTCAGGCGGTAACCGCCGCCGGGCTCGGCTGCATGGCGGCGCTCGAGGCGGAGAAGTTTCTCGCCGCCGACGAGGACGTGGCCGCGCCGCGCGCCGCGCAATAGGGGTCGCGCGCGACGCGCTGGGGGGAGGGGGTCTCCCGGAAGGCAAGCAAATGGCGATGGATTGGGACAAGTTGCGGGTTTTTCATGCGGTTGCCGAGGCCGGCAGCTTTACGCATGCGGGCGAGGCGCTTAACCTGAGCCAGTCCGCGGTCAGCCGGCAGATCAGCGCGCTCGAGGAAAGCCTTAGCGTGCCGCTGTTTCACCGGCACGCGCGCGGCCTCATTCTGACCGAGCAGGGCGAATTGTTGTTCCGCACCGCGCGCGAGGTTTTCGCCAAGCTGGCGATGTCGGAAAGTCTGATCTCCGAATCGAAGGACCGCCCGAAAGGGCCCCTAAAGATCACTACGACGGTTGATTTCGGCTCGATCTGGCTGACTCCGCGGATTCGCGAGTTCCTCGATCTCTACCCGGAGATCCAGGTCAGCCTAGTGGTCGACGATTCGGAGCTCGACCTCTCGATGCGTGAAGCCGATGTCGCGGTCCGCATGTCGCCGCCGCGCCAGCCGGACCTGATCCAGCGCCATCTCGTCAGCGTCCAGGCACATATCTACGGCTCGGCCGACTACCTGAAAAAGCATGGTACGCCGCAGCGCGCCGAGGACCTCGACGAACATCGCCTCATTGTCTACGGCGAGGATACCCGCCCGCCGGTGCCAGGGGTCAACTGGTTGATCGACGCCGGCATCAAGCCCGGGCGCGACCGCCGGCCAATCCTCAGCGTCAACAACACTTACGGGATGCTGCGCGCGGTGACGAGCGGGCTTGGCCTCGCGTCGCTGCCGGATTTTGTCGCGGCCGAGCAAGCGACCCTGGTGCGGGTATTGCCGGAGGTCGCCGGGCCGCCGAACGAGGCTTATTTCGTCTATCCGGAGGAGCTGCGCTCGTCGAAGCGGATCAGTGTTTTTCGGGATTTCCTGCTGCGCAAAGTGGCTGAAGGCCGATTGAGCTGAATTACCACTGCGGCGAGTTGCCGCGCCAGCTTTGCGGCGCTACGATAGCATTGCGGTTTTTGCAGACGTGGCAGAACCAATTCCCGTTGGTGTTAAGCCCCGTATACCGCGATATTCGTTCTTGCGCGATACTGCATCGCGACGAGTTTCTGCGGTTCAAAGGACCGCAAAAGAGTTTCCGGGACTTGCGCCCGGAAAGAGGGTCTACGGACCCTTACGTCTCCTAGACGTGAAGCCTCCCTGTTCAAACTTGGCCGGAGCCTTGTGCTCCGGCCAATTTCTTTTGCGCCGGCGTTGTGCGGGGACTTGCCGGGACTTGCGAGTTTAACCGAGGTGGACGGCCAGCACCGCCGCCGGGCGCCTCCCGACGGCGTAGGTCGCGAGCGCGCTCAGCGCTCCGCTTGCGCCGTCGATCAGGTATGCCGCCAGCCGGCCGGACGCGGTACCGGCGGCGTAGAGGAAGCGCCCCGAGGGGGCGAGGCCGAAGGCGCTCGGAACCGCTTCGGTCGGCGCCTGGCCGATCGCGGCGAGCCGCCCGGTGGCCGGATCGACGGCGAAGGCGGCAATGCTGTTGTGGCCGCGGTTGCCGACGTAGAGAAATTGCCCGGATGGCGTCAGATAAATCTGCGAGCAGGTGTTGCGCCCGGAAAATCCGACGGGCAGCGTCGAGATGGTTTGCGCCGGCGCCAGGCCGCCAGTGGCGCGGTCGAGGCGATAAGCGCTGACGCTGCAACCCTGCTCGTCGGAGAAGTAGACGAGATCGCGGCTCGGGTGAAAGCAGTAATGCCGCGGGCCGATGCACTCCGGCGGTTCGAGCCGCGACGGCGAGTTGGAGGCGAGGCGCCCGGTCGCGGCATCGAAGCGCAATTGCATGATGAAATTGGGGCCCGGATTGTCCTTGGGCGGCTCCAGCACGTTGTCGTTGAGGCGAGCGATGTGCGGCACGAAGGCAAAGCTGTTGCTCGGGTCGGTTTGGATCGCGTGCGCCCCGACCGCGGTCGCCAGCCAGTCGTGGGAGGGGGCGCCGACCGCGCCGTCGGGGCCGATCCGGTGCACCGTCGCGCCGCCGCCCTGGTAATAGGCGGACAATAGATACCGGCCGGTGCGGTCGGGTGCCAGAAAGGTCGGCGCATGCGCCGCCGCGAGGGTACTGAGCAGCGTCAGGCCGCCGGAACCGGGGTCGATCCGGAAGCTCGAGATCGCCGGCGCGCTGCGTTGTCCGACATAGAGGGTGCGCCGGTCCGGGCTCAGCGCCATCACCGAGGGCCCGCCGGCGGCCGGGGTTTCGCCGCGCGGCGCTAACGCGCCGCTATCGGCGTCGATCGCGAAGACCGCGATCTTGTCATCGTCCTGGAGGCCGACATAGAGGACATCCGGCATCGCTTTATCCTCCCGCGCCGCGTTCGGGCGCCATTGCGGCATCTTACGCTAACGCCGCCGCCCGTCACTCGCGACGCTCGTTGTCGAGGCCGCGGCCGGCGGCTTAAACTCGATCCAACGCAGCTCTGGCCTTGGCTTTGAGAGGGATGATGGCCGATCGGGGATTTCGCATCATCGTCGCCGGCGCCGGCGTCGCGGGCCTCTTCATGGCCGAGACGCTGAAGCGCGCCGGCATCGATTTCACGATATACGAAAAGGCCGGCGAAGTGGGCGGAACCTGGCGCGATAACACCTTTCCCGGACTCTTCGTCGATGTTTTGTCGCGGCAATACGAGTTTCCGTTCCAGCCCAATTACGGCTGGTCGCGCAAATACGCGCCGGCCGGCGAGATCTGGGACTACATCAAGAAGGTCGCGCGCGACCGCGGCCTCACCAAATTCATCCGCTTCAACGAGGAGATCGTCGGGGCGCGGTTCAGCGGCGGGCGTTGGCACCTCGAGACCGCTCGGGGAAACACCGATGTCGCGGATTTTTTCATCTGCGCCACCGGCTTTCTGCACCAGCCGCTGTTCCCCGACATCCCGGGCCGCGACAGTTTCCCCGGCCCGTCGTTCCATTCGGCGCGCTGGGACCACGGCGTGCCTTACGAAGGCAAACGCTGGGGCGTCATCGGCAGCGGCGCCAGCGGCGTGCAGATCACCGAGGCGCTCGCCTGGGCGGGATGCGAGGTCACCCAGTTCATCCGCCGCGCCCAATGGGTCCATATCCGCGACAACCCGGCTTCGAGCTGGCGCGAGCGCCTGAGGCTGCGGCTGCCCGGCGGCTATCAGCGCGAGCAGCGGCGCCTCTGGCAATTCATCAACGAATTCGATCAGTGGCGCCTCAAGCCCGGGCCGCAGCGAGACGCGATGGAGCGCGAGTTCCGCTCCTATCTCGACTTCATCAAGGACCCGGAGCTGCGCGCGAAGCTGACGCCCGACTATAACCTCGGCTGCACCCGCATCCCGAAATCCGACAGAAACTATTACGAAGCGGTGCAGCTGCCGAACGCCCACATCGTCAAGGGGCAGATCGAGCGCATCGCGCCACATGGCGTCGTGATGGCGGACGGGACAGAGGTCGATCTCGACGTGCTCGTCTACGCCACCGGGTTCGATCCGCACGCCTATATGCGGCCGATGAACGTGACCGGCCTCAACGGGGTGACGATCGAGGAGGCATGGAAGGAAAGCATCTATTCCTACGGCGGCATCGCGCTGCCCGGCTTCCCCAATCTTTTCATGCTGTACGGGCCGTTCGCGCCGGTTAACAACGTGCCGGTGCCGCTTGGTCTCGAACAGGAAATCGGCTGCATCATGCGGCTCATCGGCGAAGCACGCGCGCGGCGGGCCGCGGTCGCGCCGACCGCCGTCGCGACCGAAAATTCCTTGCCCGGCTCGGTGCCGCATTTCCCGGCACGGTCTGGGTCGGCGGCTGCAAGAACTGGTACACCAGCGATCAGCCGACGCCGGTACTGTGGCCGCTACCGCAGAGCGAGCACCAGGCGTTTTTCGACCAGGTGCCGGCGGACGATTTCGAATTCATCCCGACCGGGCAGCGCGACTGATCGCGCTCGCGCCGTAAGCGCTGCGCTATTTGGCCGCGGTGCGCGTTGCGTCCCGGACGTATGCCCAGAAGCTGTCGTCCATCGCGCCGGTGCGGCTAGTCAGGTAGGGAAAATGGCCATATACCAGCGACAACTCGCGATCCGCGTCCTCGGGGCGGGCACCCGCCACGGCGTAGCGAAAAAGCGCCGCGACGAGGCCCGCGCGGTCGGCGCCGGACATGCAATGAATGAGCAGCGGTTTCGGGGCGCGCCGCATGATGTCGAGGATGTCGGCGATCTGCCGGCCGGTCACGAAGCGCCTCGCCGATAGCCCGTAGTCGTAGTGGACGAGCCCCAAAGCGCGCGACTCCTTGACTTCGTCGTCGTACCACGGCGAGCCGCTATTGGCGCCGCGCAGATTGAGCACCGATCTGATCTTGTATTGCTGCACGAAGGACTGCAGTTCGGCATCGCTCGGCTGAGCCGAGCGGTAAAGCACCCCGGGGCTGACGGCGTGGAAGTTCCCCTCGTAGACGACGATGCCGCAATAGGCTCCGAGCGCAGCGGCACCGAGCCCAATGGCAGCGGCCAGGATGCCCAGCGACCGCGTGAGCCGGCGCAGGAGTTGTCGCCGCGCCGTCGGGTCGGCCCCGGTCGCGGCCCCTTGAGCGCTCATCGGGCGTACTGTTGCAGCGTCACGCCGCGCATTGTCACCGAGGCGACGGCGCATGCATAGCGCTAATCGCGTATAATCGCCCGCTAATCGGCAAGCCGGCGAGGCCCAAGAATGGCAACACGAATCACGGCAATATACCGCTACCCGGTCAAGGGCTTGAGCCCCGAGCGCCTCGAGCGGGTGAGGCTGTCGGCGGGCAAGTGCCTGCCGCACGATCGCCGTTTTGCGATCGCGCTGGCATCGACCCGGTTCGACCCGGGGCACCCCGAATGGCTCGCGAAACGGCATTTCCTAATGCTGATGCGCGATGAAAAGCTGGCCGAACTCAATACCAGCTTCGATGCCGCGAGCGGCGAACTCAGCATCGCGCGGGCCGGCACGCCTCTGTTGCGGGCCCGCATTACCGAACCCGAGGGCTGCCGCCGGGTCAGCGATTTCCTCGCGGATTTTCTCGGGCCGACGGTTGAACGCCCGCTGCGGATCGTCGAGGCGCCGGGGCATGCTTTTGCCGATGCGCGGCGCAAGCCCAACGCGACGAGCGACCAATACGTCTCGCTGATCAATCGCGCGAGCATCGCTGCGCTCGAAGCGGTCGTCGCGGCGCCGGTCGAGCCGCTGCGGTTTCGCGCCAATGTCTATTTCGAGGGACCGCCGGCATGGACCGAACTCGCCTGGATCGGCTCCGAGATCGCGCTTGGCCCGACGCGCCTGCGGGCCATCGCGGCGATCACGCGCTGCGCCGCGACCAAGGTCAATCCGGCGACGGCGGCGCGCGATATTGACGTCCCGGCCGCGCTGCAGCGCGGCTTCGGTCATAACCTGATGGGTGTTTACGCGGAAGTGGTCGCGGGCGGCGAGATTGCGGCCGGCGACGAACTGACATGAACCGGCGGAATGGTTCGCGTTGTGTGGGGTGCATTCGGTGCGGGTAGGCTATGTCGACAGCATTCGCCTCGATCAGATCGCCGGATGGGCGGCGGATCCCGATGCACCCGACGAGGTGCAGGAACTTGTGATCCTGGTCGACGGGAATGAAAAGGGGCGAGTGAACGCCGACCGCTTGCGGCTGGACCTGCGCAATCTCGGAACTTACGGGCAGGGGAGGCACGGTTTCGTCTTCGACTTCGCGCCGCCGCTCGATCCCGGCAGCGACTACGACGTGGTCGTCCGGTTCGCCGGCGCCGCGGCGACACCGACGCACGGCGCCTTCAGGATCCGCGGTCACGGCGCGGCTCCGATCGTCGAATTTTACGAGTGGCTCCCACCGCACCCCGCGCCGCTGACCGCCGCGCCGCGTTTTGTCCTGCATGTCGGGCTGACCAAGACCGGCACCAAATACCTGCAATACAATTTCTCGCGGCTGCGCCGGGAATTGCGCGAAAGGGGGGTACTTTACCCATCGCAATGGTGGCGCGAGCAGCCGCTGTTTGCCCATCACGAACTCGCCGAAAGCCTGGCGCAAGGCCGCGATCAGCGCCTCGTCGACATATTCTCGCGGCTCAACGCCTGCGGCAGTGGGGTCGTGCTACTGTCGTCGGAAGGCTTCAACCCGATTCCCGACCGCGGCCTCGAATATCTGCGAGAACTGACCCGCGGCGCGCAGATCGACGTCGTCTTTTATGCCCGGCGCTGGAGTGACTGGATCCCGTCGCAATGGCAGCAGGCGGTAAAACAGGGATCGCTGCAGACCTTTCCGGAGTGGCATGCCGCCCTGCTGTCGACCGCCGACCGCCATCCCGGCATCAACCAGGCGATTTTTCTCGACAAGTTCGCGCGCATTTTCGGGCGCGAGAATATCAAGCTGATATCGTACAGCAATTTGATGGACCACAAGGTCGATCTGTTCAAACATTTCTGCAACAAAATCTTGAATCTATCGGAGCCGCCGGCGCCGAGCGGCGGCGGCGCTCTGGTGCACGAATCGATGGGGATATTTCTAACCGAGCTGATCCGCGGCCTGAACGCACGCGAAAGCCTCGGGTCCGAACGTGCCGGCTACCATGTCTTCGGCGCCTTCCAAGCGCTGCAGTCGCAGTTTCTTATCACCGACGACGTCAAAAGGCTGTTTGCCGCGATGGAGCGGCATGTCGGCGAGCTAGCGATCGACGATAATGCGAGTTTTCTCTTTAACAGTTATGTCCGGCTCAACGAGTATAAGGATGTCTTGGTCAGCCCCGAATATGGTGCCGACGTTTTCGTCCGGCAGATCGGGCGCTGCCGCTATATCCGTCCGGATTATCTGATTGAGGCGGGCGCCGGCGAGGCGGCGGCTCGTATTGCGCAAGCCGTGCGTCGGCAGCTAGAGGGATCATGCGTGCCGTCGGCCGCATAACGAGGGCGGGGGTGGCGCATGCCGAAGAACACCCTCAGCGGCACCGATGGCGCCGCCGAGGGTTGCAACGTGCTTCAAATCGCGCCGTTTAGAGCGAGGTCGCGACGTTGTTGAACGTGGTGCTGAGTTCGGTGCCCACGATCGTCACGATGCCGATGATGACGACTGCGATGAGCGCGGCGATGAGGCCGTATTCGATCGCGGTCGGGCCATCTTCGTTGTTCCAAAGCCTCTTCAAGGTGCCAAACATTCAGGTTCCTCCGTTGGACTGCTGACGCGGCCACAATGACCGCAGAAACTTGCCAAAGCGTTAAAGCCGATCGGAGCGATGTCGGCTCGGCCGACCAATAGCAGCCGGTTTCCGGTCTTTTAGCCGACATTTTAGGCAAATTCGGTGCTGCTCCGGGCCGCGCTGCCCGCCGCGTCCCGGGCACCGTTAGCCGGTCCCCAGCGCATCGATCTCCTCATCGGTGGGGAAACGCCCGCTCTGCTTTTTAGAATATGCCAGCCGGCCATCGACTGTGATCTCGAACGCCCCGCCAACACCCGGCACCAACTCGACTTCGGCGCCAAACTGCTCAACCAGCCTCGCCCTCGCACGGAGGGCCCGCGGTTCATAGTTTCAAGGCTTGCACCATTCTATCCGGATCTTCATGGCCGACGCCCTCTTTGGTTTGTTACGTGCAACCAACGCCGAACATACCACGATCGTTCAGCGCCTGTCAGTCGGGCGCCGCCGAAAACGCCTCGACAGCAAGATCGCAGGCGGCGAGCCCGGCCGCCTCGCGCCAGCCGATCCGGCCGACGAGCGCGACAAAGCCGAGGGCGGCAATGGCGCCGATCGGCACATGCAGCGCGTGGCCGATCGCGGTCGGATCGAGCACCGCCAGAAGGAGCGCCGCCAGAATCGCCCGCTCCGACGCTGCTAGCCTGCCGCCGGCGTAGAGCCAGGCCGCCGCGACGCTCGCCAGCACGAGGTCGTACCACATGACGAAAGGGGTCGCGACAAGGGTGGCCGAGCAGAGCGCCGCCGCCCGCACCGGCAGCGAGAGGTTGCGGCCCCAGGCAACGGCAATTCCGGCGACGATCGCGAGCGACACCACGCCCTGCGCCCCGTAGGCCAGCGCTGGCGGCCCGCCGAGGACGCGGATCGCGCCGAACGGCGTCACGTAGCCGGCGAGTTTGACGCCGGCTTCGTAAACCGGCCCCGCGCCCATTGCCGCCGACAGAAATGCTTCCCACGTCGCCGGACCGAAGAGCGCGAGCGACAGCAGCAGCAATCCGATAACCGCGGCGGCGGCGGCGGCGAAGGCGCGCCAATGCCCCCCGGCGGCCAGCGCCACCGGGATCAAGAGGCCGAACGGCGGCTTGTAGCAGACCGCGCCAAACAGCAGCCCGGCGATGATCGGCCGGCGCTCGACGAGCCAGGTGGCCGCCGCGAACAGGGTGGCGGTCAGAAACGCGTTCTGCCCGACGCCGATGTTCCACAGGATCGCCGGGAATGCCAGCAGCGGCAGCAGTGTGCTGCAGCGCCGGTCGCCGAGGATCTTCTGCGTTGCCAACAGGAAAAGCGCGAAACTGGCGACCTGGAACGCCACGAAGGCCGGCAGGTAGGGCAGGCTCGCCAGCGCCGCGCACAGCAGCAGGAAGACCGGCGGATAATAGAAATAATTGTAGCGGACGCCCGGGCTGGTGGCGCGCTCCTCGGCCGCGTGATGCGCCGCCTGGTCATAGGCGAGCGCGGGAGTTCCTGCGTCCGTCAGGCTGCCGGCCGCGTAGAAGCTGACAAAATCGGTGGTGGTCGGGCGGGCCAGCGGCACGATGAGGCCGTAGGTTCCGGCGGCGAAGAATACGAAGGCGGCAATTTCGATTGCCAGCAGCGCCGCGCTGAGGGCGGCGATGTGGCGGCGATCGAGCACCTCGCCGCAGCGATGCACAAAGCCCTCAACCGCAGGCAGCAAGGCGTCCCATCCCGCATCGTTGCCGGCCCGTCACAGCCGGCCTGAGCGTATCCTGGCAGATTAAGGTTAGCGGCAAATTAAGGAAATCTCCTCGACCGGCCTCCTCCGGCCGGTACCCCCGCAGAGCGGCCCGTCTGCCCGCGGCGAATCGCGGTAAATGATTTGGTAAATTGTGTAAGCTAGCGTCCGCCGAGGCCGAGCCACCGAGGCTTGGCCGAGGGACCGGTCGGCGAGCGCCCGGCGGACCAGAGAGGCCAGCGCGGGACGCTCGGAGGAGGACGATGATTGCTGGCAAGAAGGTGACCATCGTCTTACCCGCCTATAATGCGGCCAAGACGCTGAAGCGGACCTACGACGAGATCCCGCACGATGTCGTCGACGACATCCTCCTGGTCGACGACGCCAGCCAGGACCGCACCCTGGCCGTCGCCGTCGCGCTCGGGATCAAGACGATCCGGCACGATCGCAACCGCGGCTACGGCGGCAACCAGAAGACCTGTTACGCGGCGGCGCTGGCGCGTGGCGCCGACATTGTCGTGATGCTGCATCCCGATTACCAGTATACCCCGCGGCTGGTGACCGCGATGGCGGCGATGATTGCGTCCGAGCAGTTCGACGCGGTCCTCGGGTCGCGCATTCTCGGGCGCGGGGCGCTGAGCGGCGGCATGCCGCTCTACAAGTACGTCGCCAACCGCGGTCTCACATTCTTTCAGAACATCATGCTTGGTCAGAAGCTGTCCGAATACCATACCGGCTATCGTGCCTGGAGCCGCCAGGTATTGGAAACGCTGCCGCTGCAGAACTGTTCGGAGGATTTCGTATTCGATAACCAGATGTTGGCGCAGGCGAGATATTTCGGCTTTAGGGTCGGCGAGATCAGCTGTCCCACCTTGTATTTCCCGGAGGCGTCGTCGATCAACTTCAGGCGCAGCGTGGTCTATGGGCTGGGCGTCGTCAAAACCTCGGTGCAGTACCGGCTGCAACGCTGGGGTTTCATACGTTCGGCGATCTTTGCCGATTGCGGCGGCAATCGCGTGCCGCATCCTGTCGAGCGCGCGGCATGAGCGCGGCCTTGAAGGGCGCACTGGCGGCGCCCGGCCGCCTGCTGCTGGCCGGGGTCGTCTTGAGTGTCGTCGTGCTCGGCGGCGTTGCCGGGCGGGTGTCGCCGGGCGGTGCGGCGGCGAGCGTGCATCACGCGATCCAGTTCCTGCGCGGCGCCGGCGCCGCCGGCCCGGGCCTTTTCGCGCTGCTGCAGGTTTTGGTCGCGGTGAGCGGCGCGGTGCCGGCTTCGGTGCTCGGGATCGCCGCCGGCGCGGTTTATGGCCTCTCCGCGGGCTTTTCGCTGGCCGCCGCCGGGAGTCTCGTCGGCGCGGTCATTGCCTTCGCGCTGAGCCGATCGTTGTTCCGCTCTGGCATCGAGCGGTTGGTGGCGCGCCACCGCCGGCTGCGCCACCTCGACGGCGTCATCCAGGACAAAGGGTGGAAGATCGTCTGCCTGTTGCGCCTGTCGCCGGTCATGCCGTTCTCGGCGACCAGCTATCTCTTGGGCCTGTCGTCGATCGGCTGGTCCGATTACCTCGTGGGCACGCTCGCCTCTCTGCCGGCGCTGTTCGGCTATGTGATGATCGGACGGTTGACCGCGGCCGGTTTTTCGGCTTGGACGGGCGGTGGCTCCGGGCTGCTGCAATGGGCCATGCTGGGGGTCGGCGGGTTGGCGACGCTGGCGCTGATGCTGCACCTGCGCCGACTGGTGCAGCGCCGCGAGCGCGGCATGCCGCTGCTCAGAGACGGCAGCGACGGCCAGATGTGATGTTCCAACTCATCCGCGCGGTTTGGGCACGCACTTCCAGTTCCGTCCCGGAGATTCACCCAAGTCTTGCACAACCGTAGACCCCGGCAAAAATTCTTGGATAGAAACTCCCTCGAAAATAGCGTGAGCGACCTCTGTCCCGGCCCAAGAGCTGTGTGGCGGCGGAAGATTGATGTGCTGCGTCAAGCGCGTTGGCTCAACCATGAATCCCTACGCTGGTACGGCATTTCGTTCGCGCTAATCTCGTCGCTCCTATTGGCAAACAGTGTTATATTTGATACAGGGAGTGAGCTTGGTGGTGACTTCATTAATTTTTTTGCGGGAGTGAAGGCGGCAGCAGGAGGATCGGCCAGTTCGGTTTATAATCGTGCATGGTTTCATGCCTTTGTGGCGACGACATTGCACAATGGCACCTTTCGTACGTACGATTATCCTCCGCCAATGTTGGTACTGACGTTCCCGCTCGCGTTGTTTCCCTTCGGGCAAGCGCTGGTTGCGTGGTTATTGCTCGGCGGTGCCTTGTGTTTCGTGCTGCTGCGCCGACTGGTCGGCTGGGAGGCTGCAGCGCTGACGCTGATCGGCGCCCCAGCTGCTTGCCTTAACTTGTTCTTCTGCCAGAACGGCTATTTCACCGCAGGAGCGCTTGCTGGTGGTTTGATCATCCTCGAACGCAGGCCGGTGCTCGCGGGCGTCTGTTTTGGATGCCTGATCTGCAAGCCGCAATTGGCTATCCTGCTGCCCATTGCTCTTGCCGCCGATCGACGGTGGGGCGCATTCGTTGCCACTGGGATCACCGCGACGGCGTTCGCGGTCGTGGCCTCAACATTTTTTGGGGTCGAGACGTGGAGCGCATTTTTCAAGCATGTGCTCGAGTTCGACACTGGTCGAGGTCCGGCGCGCCTCACGATACTTGCGGCGGCGCGATCATTTGGCGCCGCGCCAGCCCTCGCCGATGCCTTGCAGCTGGCGTCGGGGACGTTAGCGCTGAGTGCGGTCGCGATTATCTGGCGCTCGCCGGCGCCGGCCGAGATCAAATATGCGGCGTTGGCGGTCGCGAGTTTTCTGGCGACGCCTTTTGCCCTGCCGTACGATGAGATAAGCCTGATTTTTGCCGCCGCCTGGCTCGGGCGCGAGGGAATGCGGATAGGCTTTCTGCCCTGGGAGCGGATGATCGTTGTGGCGCTATTGACGTTGCCATTACCCATGGTCGCTATAGGCTTAGTTGTGGGGATTCCGGTCACTCCGGTCGCGCTGTTCCTAATTCTGCTAGCGCTGCTTCGCCGCGCACTGGCAAACCCGGTGCCGATTTCTCCAGTACCCGCTCAGTATCTCCCCTAATTCGGCCCGGCCTGATTGCGCGTCGCGTGAGTCTGAGGCCTGGGTGCTTCGTACCCCGACAAAGCAATTGTGCCCCTGTCAAGGGGGCTCCGCGATCGGTTCCGTGCTCAATGGGGATCGGTGGGAAATTCCGCCGAGCATTTTGGAAGGTGCCTCGAATCGATCTTGGCATTGCCGCCCGATTCGCCGAGGCTGCGATGCAGCGATAAAAGTTCAAGCGGCTAACGCAGATATTAATAACACAAATACAGTGGCTTACTGAGAGGTTGCCGCAACATGTTGTGGCATTGTGTCGCGCGGTGAAGAATCAGCTGCCGTCGACCGGCAGCGAGGCGTGGGGGCGAGCGCGGCTTTGGGGGAGGCCGCCTCTGCATGGCGCCTTTGGGGGAAGGCCCAACCCCCGCCTCGCGCACCGGCACCTTTCGCAGTGCCGGGCGCCTGTGTAGGCTCGCCCCGTCGGAAGCGGGAACGGCGATGCTTGATCTGATCCTCAAGGGCGGGCGGCTCCTCGATCCGCGAAATGGCCGCGACGAGGTTGCCGATATCGGCTTTGCCGACGGCCGGGTGGCGGCGCTCGGCGCCGGCCTGCCGCTGCGTGGAGAGCAGACGGTCGACGCGACGGGGCTCCTCGTCGTCCCGGGGCTGATCGACCTGCACTCACATGTTTATTGGGGAGGCACCTCGCTCGGGGTCGACGCCGCGTTCGTCGCCGGGCGCAGCGGCACCACCACTTTTGTCGATGCCGGCAGCGCAGGGCCCGCCAACTTCCACGGCTTTCGCCGCCATGTGATCGAGCCGTCGGCGCTGCGCATCCTGCCCTTCCTCAATGTCTCGTTCCCCGGAATCTTCGCGTTTTCCGCGAGCGTCATGGTCGGCGAGGCGGCCGATGTGCGCCTCATCGAGCCGCGCGAATGCGTCCGCGTCATCAACGCCAACCGTGATCTGATTGTCGGGGTCAAGGTCCGCGTCGGGCGCGGCGCCGGCGGCAATTCCGGCGCCGCGCCGCTCGACATGGCGCTCGAAGTCGCCGAAGAAACCGGGCTGCCGGTGATGGCGCATCTCGACCACCCGCCGCCGTCGCGCCTCGAAGTATTGTCGCGGCTGCGTCGCGGCGACATCGTCACGCATTGCTTTCGGCCGTTTCCCAACGCGCCGGTGCGGGCCGACGGGCGGATTTTCGAGGAGGTGCTGGAGGCGCGCCGTCGCGGCGTCGTATTTGACATCGGCCACGGCGGCGGCTCGTTCGGCTTCGCCACCGCCGAACGCATGCTGGAGGCGGGCTTCCTCCCCGACGTCATCAGCAGCGACGTGCATGCGCTGAGCATCAACGGGCCGGCCTTCGACCAGCTGGTGACAATGTCGAAATTCCTCGCGCTCGGCGCCGATCCGGCGGCGATCGTCGGAGCCAGCACCGCCGCCCCGGCGCGGGTGCTGGGTCGCGACGATCTCGGCCATCTCGCGGTCGGGGCGACCGGCGACGCGACGCTGCTGCAACTGGCCGACGGCGAATTCGAGTTTAGCGACGTCATCGGCGAGACCCGCCGCGGGCGGCGGAGGTTTGCCTTGCGCGGCATGGTCGTCGCGGGCAAGCCGTGGCGCCCGCCGCAGCAATAGTGCCAAGCCAGGCGGGCTCTTCGCCGCACTTCGATTTCGCGGCGCGGTGCGGTACCATTGGGCGATGTTAAGCGGCCCGCAACAGCGCACGGGAGCGGCCGAAGCAGATCCGCCGGCGGGTGCGGCCCTGCTGCGCGCCGACGAGGCGGCGTCGATCGGCGTGCCTGACGCCACAGGGATAAAGCCGGTGCCGCGACCCTTGGCGCCGTGCTTCGCCGCGCTCGATCTGGGGACCAATAACTGCCGTCTGCTGATCGCGCGTCGCGCTGTGGGCCTTCAGCACCCGGGGCCCGCCCGGGCGGGCGGGTTCCGCGTGATCGACGCGTTTTCCCGGATCGTGCGGCTCGGTGAAGGTTTGGCGTCGACTGGTCGCCTCTCCGAGGCGGCGATGCAACGCACCCTGGAGGCGCTGCGGGTGTGCGCCGGCAAGATCGAGCACCGCGGCGTCACCGCCGGCCGCTATGTCGCAACCGAGGCCTGCCGTCGCGCCGAGAATTGCGCCGGCTTTCTCGATCGGGTGCGCGCCGAGCTCGGCATCGACATCGAGATCATCTCGACCGCCGAGGAGGCCCGCCTGGTAGTTGCCGGTTGCGCTCCCCTGCTGCACCCGCGCATTCCCTACGCGATCGTCTTCGACATCGGCGGCGGGTCGAGCGAGATCGTCTGGGTCCGGCAAACCCGGACGCGCGGCGCGCCGACCGCTCTCGAGATTCTCGGCTCGGTGTCGCTGCCGTTTGGCGTCGTCACCTTCACCGAGCGCTTTGGCGGCATCGAGGTGACGCCGGCGATCTACCGCGCGATGGTGGCCGAGGCGGAAGCGGCGTTGGCGCCGTTCGAGGCGGCGCATTGCATCCACCGCAAGGTGCGCGCCGGCGAAGTGCAGATGCTCGGCAGCTCCGGCACCGTGACGACGCTGGCTGGCATCAACCTCGCGCTGCCGCGCTATATCCGCGCGATGGTCGACGGCAGCATCCTGACCTTCGACCAGATCGAGATCGTGTCGCGGCATCTGGCCGGGCTCGACATCGACGGCCGCGCCGCCAGCCCGTGCGTCGGGCGCGAACGGGCCGACCTCGTGCTGAGCGGCTGCGCGATCCTCGACGCGATCTGCGCCATCTGGCCGGTCGGCCGGCTCCGCGTCGCCGACCGCGGCATCCGCGAAGGCATCCTCACCGAGTTGATGCACCAGCGCCGCCAGACGACCGCGTGAGCCCCATGGCGCGAGGCCGCGGCGGCACATCCGGGGCGCGGCCCCTCACGGTGCGCGTCAAAAGCGCGCGGCGCCGCACGTCGTCCTCGACCGAATGGCTGGAGCGCCAGCTCAACGACCCGTTCGTTGCCGAGGCGCATCGCCTCGGCTACCGCTCGCGCGCGGCCTTCAAGCTGCTCCAGCTCGACCAGCGCTTTCACCTGCTGGCGGTCGGCCGCCGCATCCTCGATCTCGGCTGTGCCCCGGGCGGCTGGGCGCAGATCGCGACGCAGCGTGTCGGTCCCAAAGGCGCCGTCGTCGGCATCGACCTCAACCCGACCGACGCGATCCCCGGCGCCACCCTCGTCACCGGCGATTTTCGCGATGCGGCAGTCGCCGCCCGCCTGCGCGGCCTGCTCGGCGGCCCGGCCGACCTCGTGCTGAGCGACATGGCGGCACCGGCGACCGGGCATGCCGCGACCGACCACCTGCGCATCGTCGCGCTGGCCGAGGAGGCCTTCGCGCTGGCCGAGAAGATGCTGCGACCGGGCGGCGCCTTTGTCGCGAAGGTCTTTCAGGGCGGCACCGAGGGCGAGCTGTTGGCCGCCCTCAAACGCGCCTTCGCCGAAGTGCGCCACGCCAAACCGGCGGCCAGCCGCGCCGAATCGGCCGAGACCTACGTCGTCGCCAAGGGCTATCGCGGTGGCGCATAGCCGCGGCGAATTTGCGCCGCTGGATTGGCGATTTCGCCCTCCCTAAATAACGGTTCAACCTGATCCGCTAATCGTGTAGTAGGCGCGATGGAAATCCGACAGGCCTTGACCTTCGACGACGTGATGCTGGTTCCGGCCGCGTCGAGCATCCTGCCGGGCGACACCGACACAAAAACCCGCATCACCCGCGAGATCGAGCTCGGCATTCCGCTCGTCTCGGCGGCGATGGACACGGTGACCGAGGGCGCGCTGGCGATCGCGATGGCGCAGTCGGGCGGGCTCGGCGTCATCCATCGCAACATGTCGATCGACCAGCAGGCCGCCGAAGTCCGCAAGGTCAAGAAATTCGAAGCGGGAATGGTGGTCAACCCGGTCACCATCCACCCCGACGAAACGCTGGCCGACGCACTGCGGCTGATGGCCGACAACAGGATTTCCGGCATCCCGGTGGTCGAGAGCAGCGGCCGCCTCGTTGGCATTTTGACCAACCGCGACGTGCGCTTTGCCAGCGACCCGCGCGAGCCGGTCTCCGAGCTGATGACCAAGGAGGGCCTCGTCACGGTGCGCGAGAACGTCTCGCGCGAGGACGCCAAGCGCCTCCTCCATCAGCACCGCATCGAGAAGCTGCTGGTGGTCGACAAGGAATACCGCTGCACCGGGCTGATCACGGTCAAGGACATCGAGAAGGCGCAGCTTTTCCCGCAAGCCGCCAAGGACGAGCACGGGCGGCTGCGCGTCGCGGCCGCCGCCGGCACCGGCAAGCTCGAGCTCGAACGGGCCGAAACGTTGTTCGCCGCCGGGGTCGACATCATGGTGGTCGATACCGCGCACGGCCACTCCTCGCGCGTCCTCGCAGCGGTCAGCGAAATCCGCCGGATGTCGAACTACACGCAGGTCATCGTCGGCAACGTGGCGACCGCCGAGGGCGCGCGCGCCGTCATCGAAGCCGGCGCCGACGCGGTGAAGGTCGGGATCGGCCCGGGCTCGATCTGTACGACGCGCATGGTCGCCGGCGTCGGGGTTCCCCAATTCACCGCGATCGTCGATGCGGTCGAGGAGTGCCGCAAGCACGGCGTGCCGGTGATCGCCGACGGCGGCATCAAGTTTTCCGGCGACCTCGCCAAGGCGATCGCCGCCGGGGCCGATTGCGCGATGCTCGGCTCGCTCTTCGCCGGCACCGACGAGAGCCCCGGCGAAGTCCTCCTCTACCAGGGCCGCAGCTATAAATACTACCGCGGCATGGGATCGATCGGGGCGATGGCGCGCGGCTCCGCCGACCGCTATTTCCAGCAGGAAGTCACCGACACGCTGAAGCTGGTGCCCGAGGGGGTCGAGGGCCGCGTGCCGCACAAAGGCCCGGTCGGCAACATCGTGCACCAGCTGATCGGCGGCCTGCGCGCGGCGATGGGCTACACCGGCAATCGCACGATCGCCGAGATGCAGAAAAACTGCACCTTTGTGCGCATCACCGGCGCCGGCTTGCGCGAGAGCCACGTCCACGACATCGCGATCACCCGCGAATCGCCCAACTACCGGCAGGATATGTGAGCCGTTTTCGGCCGGCCCATCCCCAGCCCGTCATCCCGGCGAAGGCCGTGACCCACCGTGCCCGAAGCTGCCAAGCTTAGCCTGCTTTCCCCCTCCGCGCGCGTTGGCAAGGCACGCGAACCCGACCGTAGGTCCCGGCCTTCGCCGGGATGACGGCAAAAAGGGCAGGGCGTGACCCCGGGAGCCCGCGTCGCCGCGGCAATCGACATCCTCGCTGAGATCGAAGGCGGCGAGCGGCCGGCCGACGACACCGCCGCCGATTATTTCCGCCGCCGGCGCTACATCGGCGCCAAGGACCGCGCGGCGGTCGCCGCCCATGTCTATGCCGTGCTGCGCCACCGCGCCGTCATCGACTGGTGGACCCTGCGCACCGGCAACGGCGAGGTCGCGCCGGCCGCGCGCAGCCGGATGATCGCCGCGCTGCTGCTGGTCGATCACTGGCCAGCAGGCGAGGTCGCGGCGAACTTTGACGGCGACCGCTTTCGCCCGGCCCCGCTTTCGCCGGCCGAGCAGCGCCTGGTGCGCGGCCTCGCCGGCCGCAGCCTGACCCACCCGCAGATGCCGCGCGCCGTCGCCTGCGACCTGCCGGACTGGCTCGAACCGCATCTCGCCGCGGTCTATGGCAGGCGTCTTGAAGACGAGATGGCGGCACTCAATGCCTCGGCGCCGCTCGACTTGCGCGTCAACGCGCTGAAAGGCGACCGCGAGGGCGCCCGCCGAGCCCTGGCCGCCGAGCAGATCCAAGCCGAGCCGACCCCATGGTCGCCGCTCGGCCTCAGGCTCAAGCACCGCGCGCCCTTGACCGGCGCCGCCGCGTTCAAGGCGGGGCTCGTCGAGGTCCAGGACGAGGGCTCGCAGGTCGCCGCGCTGCTGGCCGGCGCGCGGCCCGGCATGCGGGTCGTCGATTTTTGCGCCGGCGCCGGCGGCAAGACGCTGGCGCTCGCCGCCCAGATGCAAAACCGCGGCAAGCTCGTCGCCTGCGACACCGCCGAGTGGCGGCTGGAACGCGCCGGCCAGCGGCTGCGCCGCGCCGGCATCAGCAATGTCGAGCGCCGCGCCCTCGTTAGCGAACGCGACCTGTGGGTCAAGCATCACGCCAAGAGCTTTGATCTCGTATTCGTCGACGCGCCGTGCCTCGGCATCGGCAGCTGGCGGCGCAACCCCGACGGCAAATGGCGCACGACGCCGCAAGACCTCGCCGAACTCGTGGTGCGCCAGCGCGACATCCTCGACAGCGCGGCGCGGCTGGTAAAGCCGGGCGGCCGCCTCCTCTACGCCACCTGCTCCCTATTGCGCGAGGAGAACGAGGCGCAGGCCGAGGGGTTTCTAGCGGCGCACCCCGATTTCGCGCTCTACCCGGCGGCCCGCGCCTGGGAAGAGACCATCGGCGGCCGCTCCCCCGGCGGCGACGATTACCTGCGCCTGACGCCAGCCCGCCACGGTACCGACGGCTTCTTCGTCGCCCTCTTCGAACGAGAAGCCGCGCCGGTGGCCGCTCAAGAGCCGGATTGGAATAATGGCGATACCATTGAATAATCCGTCATTCCCGCGAAAGCGGGAATCCAGGCGTGCCATGATCCTGGCGGTTGCCCTGGACCCCCGCTTTCGCGGGGGTGACGCTAGCTTTGCGGGCTCCGCACAATGACCGACCGCATTTTGATCCTCGATTTCGGTAGCCAGGTCACCCAATTGATCGCGCGGCGGGTGCGTGAAAACGGCGTCTACTGCGAAATCCAGCCCTACACGGTGAGCGAAGAGAAGATCGGCGACTTCGCGCCGGCCGGCATCATTCTGTCGGGCGGCCCCGCCTCGGTGACGATAGCGACGACGCCGCGCGCGCCCGACATCGTCTTTCACCTCGGCGTGCCGGTGCTGGCGATCTGCTACGGCATGCAGACGATGTGCGCGCAGCTGGGCGGCCGCGTCACACTCTCGGACCACCAGGAATTCGGCCGCGCCTTTATCGACATCCTCGACCGCTGCCGTCTCTTCGAGGGCCTCTGGCCGCCGATGGCCCAAGGCGGCGGACGCGAGCAGGTGTGGATGAGCCACGGCGACAAGGTCGAGGCGCTGCCGCCCGGCTTCCGTGCCGTCGCGGCGAGCGAGGGGGCGCCGTTCGCCGCGATCGCCGATGACGAGCGCCAGTTCTACGGCGTCGTCTTTCATCCCGAGGTCGCGCACACCCCGCAGGGCGGCCGGCTGTTGCGCAATTTCACCCACCATGTCTGCAACTGCCACGGCGACTGGACGATGGCGGCCTTCCGCGCCCAGGCGGTGGAGCGCATCCGCCGGCAGGTCGGGTCTAGCCGCGTCGTCTGCGGCCTCTCGGGCGGCGTCGACTCGGCGGTCGCAGCGGCCCTGTTGCACGAGGCGATCGGCGACCAGGTGACCTGCATCTTTGTCGATACCGGCCTCCTGCGGCAGGGCGAGGCGGACGAGGTCGTGCGCCTCTTCCGCGGCCATTACAACATCCCGCTAATCCACCGCGACGCCGGAGCCCTCTTCCTCGAAAAGCTCACCGGCGTCACCGACCCCGAACAAAAGCGCAAGACGATCGGCGCCACCTTTATCGACGTCTTCGACGAAGAGGCGCGCCAGATCGGCGGCGTCGAATTCCTCGCGCAGGGGACGCTCTATCCCGACGTCATCGAGTCGGTGAGCGCCACCGGCGGCCCCTCGGTCACCATCAAGTCGCACCACAATGTCGGGGGCCTGCCCGAGCGGATGAACCTGAAATTGGTCGAGCCGCTGCGCGAACTCTTCAAGGACGAAGTGCGCGTGCTCGGCCGCGAACTCGGTCTGCCGGCGCATTTCGTCGACCGCCACCCGTTCCCCGGCCCCGGCCTCGCGATCCGCATGCCGGGCGAGGTGACGCGCGAAAAACTCGAGATATTGCGCAAGGCCGACGCAATCTTCCTCGACGAGATCCGCGGCGCCGGGCTTTACGACGCGATCTGGCAGGCCTTCGCGGTCTTGCTGCCGGTGCGCACGGTCGGCGTGATGGGCGACGCGCGCTCCTATGATTTCGCCTGCGCACTGCGCGCCGTCACCTCGACCGACGGGATGACCGCCGATTATTACCCGTTCCCGCACGAGATACTGGGCCGCGCCGCGACCCGCATCATCAACGAGGTGCGCGGCATCAACCGCGTCGTCTACGACATCACCTCGAAACCCCCCGGCACGATCGAGTGGGAATAGGCGGAACGCGATGGCTGAGGCGGAGATCGCAGGGGTCGAGGCCGTGGTGTTCGACGCCTACGGCACCCTCTTCGATGTCGCCTCGGCCGCGACGGCGTGCCGCGACGTACTCGGCGAGCGGGCGGCGCCGCTGGCCGCCTTGTGGCGCGACAAGCAATTGCAATACACTTGGCTGCGCGCGGTAGCGGGGCGCCACGCCGATTTCTGGCAGGTGACCGGCGACGCGCTCGATTTCGCGCTGGCCGCGCTGGGGCTGGAGGGCGCCGTGCCGCGCGAGCGGCTGCTCGGCCTCTACCGCACGCTCGACGCCTTTCCCGACGCTCCCGAGGCGTTGCGCCGCATCAAGGCGGCGGGCTTGCCGACCGCGATCCTGTCGAACGGCTCGCCCGCCATGCTGCAATCGGCGGTCGCGCCTGCCGGCATCGCCCAATTGCTCGATCTGGTGCTCTCGGTCGAGGAAGTCGGGGTCTTCAAGCCGCACCCGAAAGTCTACCAGCTGGCGGTCGACCGGCTGGGCGTCCGCGCCGCTGCGATCCTCTTCGTCTCGTCGAACGGCTGGGACGCCGCGGCCGCCGCCGCCTTCGGGATGCGCGCCCTGTGGTGCAACCGCTACCGCCAGCCGCCGGAGCGCCTGCCGGGACGCCCCGAGCGCGAAATCCACAGCCTCGCCGAGCTGCCGCCGCTGGTCGGCGGGTGACCGGCGCCGCTCAGAGGGCGCTGCGGCTCGTTGCGGTGAGCCTCGTGCTGCTCGCGCTCGCTTGCCTGTGGCATGCGCTGCCGCTCGGCGAGTGGCTCGCCGCGCTGCGCCTTTGGATGCTCCTCCTCGGCTGGCGCGGGGTTCTCCTTTTCGTCGCGATCTACATTGTCGGCGCGGTGGTGCTGGCGCCCGAGGCGCTGCTGACGATCCTCGCCGGCTTTGCCTACGGCGCGTGGGGGCTGCCGGTGGTGCTGGTCGCCGCGACGATCGGCGCCTCGCTCGCCTTCCTGATCGCGCGCTATCTGGCGCGCGACCGGGTGCGCGCGCTGGTCGCCGAACGGCGCAACCTCGCCGCGATCGACCGGGCGGTCGCCGCGGACGGCTGGAAGATCGTCGCGCTGTTGCGGCTCAGCCCGCTCGTCCCGTTCAACCTGCAGAACTACCTCTTCGGGGTCACCGCGATCCCGTTTGCCCATTTCGCCTGCGCGACCTTCCTCGGCATCATTCCGGGGACCGTGCTCTATCTCTACATCGGCGCGCTGGGCGAAGCGGCCGAGGGCGGCGGCGGCGCGGTGAAATGGGCCCTCTTCGCCGCCGGCCTGGTTGCGACCGCGCTCGTCGCCGTGCTGGTCGCCGCCAAGGCCCGCGCCAGCCTGCGCGACGCCGGGATGCGCGCCTGAGCTACTGCGCCGGCGAGCGCCGCGTCGGCACGATGCGGGTGACGACCATCTTCTCGCGGTCGAGGCATTCGGGCACGCGCGGCGCGATCTTCTCTTTCCAATAATCGGTGTCGTAGACCGCCTTATAGAGCGCCTCGCGCTGCGCTTCCGATTCGAAGCGGCGGATCCACACGTAGGCCGACGCGTCGGTCTCGCCCTTGAAGCTGCCGGTGATGACCATCCCCTTCGACACCTGGAACGGGATGATCTCCTCCTCCATGATCTTGACCCATTCCGCCATCTTGCCCGGCCGCACGTGGTATTGCCGCAATTCGTAAAAGGCCATCGCGATTCTCCCTGCGCTGAGGGCGGCACCATAACCCAACCCCCCGGCCAGGCGAAGCGCCCGACGCCATTTTTGCTGTTTCTACAGCGGATTTACAGCCAGCTCACCCGCGCCCGGGTCCGCCCCGCGCCCCGATCCGGACCGTCGGGCACAATATACAATATTATTTCGATTTTGTCAACGCCCCGCCGCGGCGCGTTCGAGGTTGAGCGCCAGGAGGCGGGCCAGCGCTTCCTCGTCGCTGGTATCCGCCGGCCAGCCATAGGCGGCGGCGACGGCGGCGTCGAGGTCGCGATGCGCGTGGTCGAGCCAGGCCGGGCGCTCGTTATAGAGGTTGGTCAGCGTGCGCTTCTTGAGGATCGCCGCGGCTTCCGGGTTCTTCGGCAGGATGCGGTCGGGATAGCCCGGCACGACCTCCGGCACGCGCTCGACCAGATCGGACGGGTTCAGCCACGCCTCGCGCAATTCATCGAGCCGCTTCGCCGCCGCGGCGATCGCGACGGCGCGCGGATCGCCGGCATAGTCGGCGGCGGGGATGTTCGGCGTCAGCCCTTCGGGGAAGGGGAAGGTCTCGAAAGTAGTGCCAATCGTGTATCGCGGGTCGTTGCCGACGCCATGCCACGACCCGACCCCGAGCGACCACGATTTATGTATCCGGCTCACCAGCATACCGAAAGCAAAATCGCCTTCTGACGATATGACTTGGAGTTTATGGTCGGGAACAATTGATGGGCGCAACCAAGCAAACACGCGGTGCTTGGACACTTCGGGTGTGACAATGAAGCGATGCAGGCCTTTGAGCGCGCGCCACATTCCAGGCCGCGGTTCGACGTGGCGCCACCAGAAGCGGCAGTACGCCTCGCGGCGGTTCTTTTCGCGATCCGGTTTGACGTTGGCGAGGCAGTAGGCGAACGGCGCCTCGTACAGCGCCGCCGCGCGTTCGCTCATTTCCCAGCCGAAATCGATGATCCATTTGTCGGACGGGCGGCGCGTTATATCCATGCCGTTCACCCACGGCCGCAGCACGTCGGAGTTCGGCCGGCCGTTCGGGTTCAGCGGCAGTTGCAGCCAGCGCCGCGCCAGATCGCCGGGAATATCGAACGCGCCGCCCTTGGTGTCGCCCATGAAGGCGACGCCCTTGTTTTCCGTCAACGGGCGTGCCCGGGTGAGATCGCTTTTCGCGGCGGTCAGGTCGGAGCTGATGCGCTCCACCGGCTCGCCGTCAAGCCTCGGCCGCCGCTCATCCTCGTCGCCGCTGAAGCAGATCAGCGACACGCGCACAGCCACACCCTCGACGACCCATTTCTCGTCGTCCCAGGCGTCGAAAATGACTCCTTCTCGGACGATGCGATCGAGCACGCGGCGATTGGCGCCGCCGCGCATCGAATTCGTCGCGACGAGCCCGGCGCGCTGGGTTTTTCCCTCTCCGCCCTTCAGGGGGGAGAGGGAGGGGCCCGGCGCGGAGCGCTGGGAGGGTGAGGTGGGCTTGTCGGCGACGGCTGTGGAATCCCCCACCTCACCCCGGCCCTCTCCGCCCCCAGGGGCGGAGAGGGAGGAGGACATTTGCTCCCAGGCCTTGGCGAACCAATAGGCGACGAGATCGGCTTCGCGCGGGACCCGGCCGGCATAGACGGCGAACAGCCGCTCGACATAGGCGTCGCCGAGGCCGCTGCGCAGCCGCTTGCCACCGAGAAACGGCGGGTTGCCGACGATGACATCGGCCGCCGGCCATGCGCGCTCGCCGCCGCTCGGCGTCAAGAGCGCGTCGGCGCGCTGGATGCCGTCGAGGCGGTCGAGGATCGGCCGGCGGGTGACGTGGAGGCCTTTGCGCAACTGCCACTGGAGTTCAGTGATCCACACCGTGAGCCTTGCGAGCTCGGCGGCATAGGCGTTGATCTCGATGCCCAGCACCGCTTCCGGGCCGATCTGATAATCGTCGAGCGGCAGGCCCATCGCCGCGGCGTCCTCGGTCACCGCGAGATCGAAATCCTTCAGCGCGCGCAATGACAGGGCGAGAAAATTGCCCGAACCGCAGGCCGGGTCGAGCACCCGGTAGCGGCCGAGGCTGGCGCGGAAATCGGCGTAGAGGCCGCGCGCCTGTTGCAGCAGCCGCTCTCGCTGCGCCGGCGCCGTTGCTCGCGCGCGCCGCTCGTCGAGTTCCCTGATTTCCGCCTTGATCCGTTCCCATTCGCGGCGCAACGGCGCCACCACGACCGGCTCGATGATCTTCATGATCGTCGCTTCGTCGGTGTAGTGGATGCCGACGCCGCGGTTGGCCGCCGGCGCGTGCAGCGGCAGGGTGGCGTGGTGCTCGGGTTCGGGCGCGTCGAACAGGCTCGCCATCTCGGCGCGCTTCTTGTCGTCGAGGCCGCTCTCGAACAGCGTCCCGAAAATCGTCGGGTCGATCGCCTTCCAATCGAGGCGCGCCGCATTGGTCAGGTCGCGCAGCTGGTTCTGGCCGAGCGGCAGCACGTCGTCGTCATCGAACAGGCCGCCGTTGAACCAGGGGACCGCGACCGTGCCGAAGCGGCCGTGCGGGTTCGCCATCGCGCGGAACAAATCGCGCAGCATCGGCTCGAAATCGCTCGGGCGCTTCGCTGCTTCATCAAGAATGTCCGCGAACACCCGCCCTGGCAGCAAGTCGATGTCTTCGGCGAACAGGCAAAAGACGAGCTTATTGATGAAATGCGCGACGCGGCGGTCGTCGTGATGCTCGCGCAGCGCCACGGCAATCCTGGCGAAATTCGCCGCCGCCTCGGCCGTCACGCTCTCGCGCGTCGCGGTCGGCCGCAGGCGTTCGGGATGCAGGAAACAGTTGCGCAAGAGGTCGCGCGCCTCGACCGAGCGCAGGTCGGCCAACGGGATGACGTGCGGCACGGCGATGGCGTTGGTGAAATTCGTGCGGACACGAATTTCCTGCATGTCCGACACGATCAAGAGCGGCGGGTTTTCCAGGGCGTCGGCGTAGCCCTTCAACTGCGCGTACGCCTCGACAAGGTTGCGGCGGTCGCGCTTGTATTCCCAGGCAAAGCAGTGCCGTTTCCAGACATCGGCGAAGCCCTGGGTATTGCCGATCTTCCGTGTCGGCTTCTCGAACGTGTAGTCAGCGGCGCTGGCCGGGGTCGGCTCGGGCACCCCGAGCAGCTGGCAGAGGTCCCTGAAATGCGATTGCGACGCCGCCCGTTCGCTAAGCTCGGTGCCGCGCCATTTGGCGATGAATTCTTCGGGCGTCATCGCAGAGACGTTAGCGCTCGCCCGCCGCGATCACACCGAAAAATGCTCCGTCTGCGGGTGGTGGGCGGCGACCGGAGCCGGACCGCTCTATTTTCGGCGAGAGGAAGGGAAAGCAGCTATGCCTCGACCAGATCGAGACGACGCTTGATCAGGGCAACGTCGCCGGCGATGCGATCAACGCGCACCGAGAGGCTTGCGTATTGGCCTTCCAGCAGGCCGACACGTTGTTTCAGCTCTGTCAGATCCGCCTTCACGTCAACCAAATCGCCGCGAATCGCCCGCAGCATTTGCAAGACCCGATCGCCGGGTTGATCGCTCATCGACGCATCCTGGGCCGGCTGGAGATCGATCGCAATATCGCCGAGTTGCCCTCACACCGAAAAATATTTGGCCTGCGGGTGGTGGAGGACGATCGCCGAGGTCGATTGCTCGGGGTCGAGCTGGTCTTCTTCGGTCAGGGTGAGGCCGATTTCGTCGGCCCGCAGCAGCTCCAATAACTGGCGCTGGTCGGCGAGGTTGGGGCAGGCCGGGTAGCCGAACGAATAGCGGCTGCCGCGGTAGCCTTGCGCCAGCATCTCGTCGTGGTCGCGCGCTTCCTCGTGCGCGAAGCCCAATTCGCCGCGGATGCGCTTGTGGACGTATTCGGCGAAGGCTTCGGCCATCTCGACCGAAAGGCCGTGGAGGTAAAGGTAATCCTGGTAGCGGTTTTGCGCGAACCATTCGCGCGCCACGTCCGACGCGCGGCGCCCCATCGTCACGACCTGGAGGCCGATCACGTCGCGCTCGCCATCCCCCACATCGCGGAAGAAATCGGCGATGCAGAGGCCGCCCTCCTTGTTCTGCCGCGGGAATTGGAAGCGCGCGACCTCGCGCTGGCCGCTGTCGTCGAACAGGATGACGTCGTTGCCCTGCGCGGCGCAGCGCCAATAGCCGTAGGCCGCCTGCGGCACCAGGATGTCCTCGCGGATCGCGATGTCGGCGATGCGCGCGAGGATCGGGCGCAATTCGCGGCGCGCCCATTCCTTGTATTCGGCGAGCGAGCGGCCGTCCTTTCGGAAACCCCACTGGAATTGGTAGAGCATGCGCTCGTTGAGGTAGGGCACGATCGCCTTAACCGGCACCCGGGCGATCGTCCGAGCCCCCCAGAACGGCGGCTGCGGCAGCTCGACGCCGCGGTTGAGTTCGGCGCGACGCAAACGGATTTCCTCGAAATCCACCGGGCGCATCGGCCGCACATCGGCGGCGCGGCCAAGCTTGCGGCTCTCGTTGACCGGGCGGCCGGCGTTTTTCTGCCGCGCCTCGGCGAGGTAGAAGTCGAAATCGTTGCTGACGATGCGGTCCATCAGCGCCAGGCCGTCGAACGCGTCGCGCGCATAGGCGACGCGGCCTGAGGCATAGGATTTGACGCAATCCTCCTCGACATAGCGCCGGGTCAATGCGGCGCCCCCGAGCATCACCGGCACGTCGAGGCCCTGGCGGCTCATCTCCTCGAGGTTTTCGCGCATTACGACGGTCGATTTGACCAGCAGCCCCGACATGCCGATCGCGTGCGCGCGGTGCTCGTGCGCGGCGTCGAGGATCGCGCCCAATGGCTGCTTGATGCCGAGATTGACGACGCGGTAGCCGTTGTTGGTGAGGATGATGTCGACGAGGTTCTTGCCGATGTCGTGGACATCGCCGCGCACCGTCGCGAGCACGATCGTGCCCTTCTCCTGGCCCTCGACCCGCTCCATGAAGGGTTCGAGATAGCCAACCGCGGCCTTCATCGTCTCGGCGGATTGCAGGACGAACGGAAGCTGCATCTTGCCGGCGCCGAAGAGTTCACCGACCGTCTTCATGCCGGCGAGCAACAGATCGTTGATGATGTCGAGCGGCCGGTAGGCCTGCATCGCGAGGTCGAGATCGGCTTCGAGGTCCTGCCGGTCGCCGTCGACGATGCGCTGCGCCAGGCGCTCCTCGATCTGCTCGGGGCGGCCCTTTTTCTCCGCTTTCTCGATCGCGCGGTCCTGGAACAGCGCCATGAACGATTGCAGCGGGTCGTAGCCGTCAGCGCGGCGGTCGAAGATCAGATCCTCGGCGACGCGCAATTCCTCTTCGGGAATGCGGTGGAGGGGAAGAATCTTCGAGAAATGCACGATCGCGCCGGTCAGGCCGCGGCGCAGCGCGTGGTCGAGAAAGACCGAGTTCAGCACCTGCCGCGCCGGCGGGTTGAGGCCGAACGAGATGTTGGAGAGCCCCAAAATGATCTGGCACTCGGGCATCTTTTCTCGAATGGCCGCGATCGCGTCGAGCGTATTGAGGCCGAGGCGACGGTCGTCGGCGTTGCCGGTGCAGATCGTGAAGGTCAACGGGTCGAACATCAGATCGCTTGGCGGCAGGCCATGCTTATTGCAGGCGAAATCGTAGAGCCGCTCGGCGAGGTGCAATTTGTGGTCGGCCTCTTTCGCCATGCCGCCTTCGTCGATCGTCAGCGCGATGACCGCGGCGCCGAAGCGCTTGGCGAGCCTGAGGCGCCTGTCGGCGGCCTCCTCGCCATCCTCGAAATTGATCGAGTTGATGATCGGCTTGCCGCCGTAGAGCTTCATCGCGGCTTCGAGTACCGGGTATTCGGTCGAATCGATGACCAGGGGCGCGTTGATCGCGCCGCGCATGCGGCTGACGATCTCGCTCATCTCGGCGATCTCGTCGCGCCCGACAAAGGCGGTGCAAACGTCGAGCGTGTGCGAGCCTTCCTTGACCTGCTCGCGCCCCATCTCGACGCAGCCGTCCCAGTCGCCCGCTTCCTGGAGCCGGCGGAAGGCGCGCGAGCCGTTGGCGTTGCAGCGCTCGCCGATCGA
>DATGFP010000117.1:0-106712 GCA_035309005.1 Allostellaceae bacterium
TCCCGGCGGCACGTTGCCCTCGGTAAAGTGCTGCAGCTGCATCGCCTGCCGCCGCAGCGCGATGTTGACGGTCATCACAATCTGCTCGACCGGGCCAAAGCCGTAGCCCTTGTGCGGCCGCGGATTGCGCGGCAGGTAGAGGAGCTCGTCCGAGGTCAAGAGCTTCCACGGCCGGCCGTGGATCACCTGCTCGAAGGCCGGCGCCGGCGGCCTCGGCCGCCGGCCGGTGTCGTCGAACAGCACCTTGATCGTCGCGCCGTCGACGACGTCGAGAGCGATGATCTCGCCGGCCCGGTTGCGGCGTAGTTCGAGCGCCGGCGCGTCGAGCACCAGGAGGTCTTCAAGGAGCTCGCGCAGCCAGGTGGCAAATGGGCGCTCGCCGTCCGGCCGGCGCCAGAAACCCGCCAAGAGCGTGGCGCGGGCGCGCGCGTCGTCGGGCGCCTGGCGCGTCGACCGCGGCTTGATCGTCCAGTCGAGCTTTTCGAGCTGGTCCTTGCGCGTCTCGATCGCCAGGCGGGTGATGTCATGCGCGTCGGCCATCGCCCGCAGCTCGGCGAACGACACCGCCTCGTAGGCGCGCGGCGTGTAGATCGTATTGACGCCGACCGGAAAATCCCACAGCCGCACCTGCTCGGGCTCCGCCGGCGCCAGCGGATAGCCGGGGGAAAAGATGCCCTGGCCGGGTTGAAATACCTCGCTGAAGCGGGTTTCGAGACCCTGCTGGTTCCAGGTGTAGGACAGCGTGAGGGGGGTGCGCAGGCCGCCTTGTGGTGGCATCGGAAGCTCACTCCGTCAGAAGCTGGAAAGGGCCGACCGCTTCCAGGTATTGGGCGCGGTGCAGGCGTAAAGGTAGTTGGAGTCGAATTCGATCTGGCCGGTCTGGCAGGCCGCCCCGCTGGTCGCCGGCGTGGCGGTGGCGGGGAACATGCCGTTGGCCGAGGCGGTCGCCGGTGTCGTCGAGAGGATGCGGAAGTTCGAGCCGTCGAATTCGAGCGTCACCAATTCGTAATTGCCGCCATAGAGCGTCATCGCGCTTTGTCCACCGCGGGTGCCCGGGATCAGGATGAGCCCGCCGCTGGTGCCGTTGACCGCCAGGTTCAGCGTCTTGTTGCTGTCGGAGGCGAAGCTCATCCGCCAGCCCGCGGCGATCGCCGTCGTCGACGGCAGGGTGACCGTGAGACTGGCGATCGGCGAATTGAAGTTGGAGATCGCGGTGCCGCAATCGGTCGGCCCGGCCGCGTAGGTGCTGACCGAGGGGAATATCCATTTCGGCGTGCACGTGCCGCCGGTCATGCCGACCGAAGCGGCGCTCGCGGGGGTCAGTTGCATGACGCGGAAATTGGCGCCATCGAATTGCAGCACCGCGGTCTCGTAATTGCCGCTGGCGAGCTGCAGCGAGGTCGCGGAGGCGCCGCTGCCCGGATAGAGGATGTGGCCGCCGTTGGTGGCGTTGACCTGCACCGCGGCGAGCTTGTTGTTGTCGTTGGCGATTGCCAGGGTCCACCCGTTGTTGATCGTGTCGATCGACGGCAGGGTGACGGTCAGGAAGCCGAGCGGGCTATTGTAGGCCGAGACCGCGGTGCCGTTGTCGGCGACGCCGGCACTGTAAACGCTGGCCGCGGGGAACGCCCAGCGCGACACCCCGCCGGTGCCCGCCATTCCCAGTTCCTGGGCGGTCGCCGGCGTTACCTGCTCGATGCGAAAATTGCCGCCGCCGTCATATTGCAGCGTCGCGTACTCGTAAAAATTGCCGGCGAGCGTCAGCGTGGTATTTTCGGTGTGGTTGATCAGCGGATAGAGGATCTTGCCGCCGTTGGTGGCGTTGACCTGGACCGTCAGGCTCTTGCCATTGTCGGTGGCAAAGCCCATCGACCAGCCCGAGGGCAACCCGGCGGTCGACGGCAGCGTGACGGCCAGGCCGGCGGTCGTATTGAAGCTCGACACGACATTGCCGTTGTCGCCCAACGTAGCGGCGTAGCCGGCACTCGACGGGTAGAGCCAGTTGCCGGGCCAGTCGCGGCTTTCCATGCCGTTCGCGGTCAGCGTGCTGCGGGTTGCCGTCACCACACGGAAATTGTTGCCGTCGGCTTCGAGCTGAACGTATTCGTAGTTGCCCGGCCCCAGCGTCAGCGCCGACACCGACTTGCCGCCCGCCAGGATGGCGCCAGAGGGCGCGGTGATTGTCAGACCCTTGCCGTTGTCGGTGGCGAACCCCATCGACCAGCCGGGGTTGACCGCGCCCACTGCCGGCAGCGTCACCGCCAGTGCGGCGCCGGGTGCGTTGAACGACGACAATACGGTCTTGTCGTCGATCGGCGCGGCGGTGTAGCTCGCCGCCGCCGGGAATTGCCAGCGCGCCCAATTGCCGGAACCGACGATTTCGATGCCGGTGGATTGCGGCCCGCGGTTGACGACGTTGCCGGCATAGGTCGGGTTGATCAGCAAATTGTGTGTGCTCGCCGTCGCGTTGACCGCGGTAGTGCAGGAAAAATAGGGCGAGACGAAACTGTTCATCCCGTCGTGATTGAAGGTGATGCCGAGGCAGGTCGGCGCGTTCTCCATGTCGAAGGCAAAGACCGTATTGGAGAAGTTGAAGCCCTGCTCGAAGAGGAGCGCGGTGCCGCCGGTGCCGGCCGCCGAGCCGGCGCCGGAAATCCGCGAGAATTGCGTCTGCTCGAGCGCCACGCCGGCGGCGCCGCCGGCGCTGTCGGCGATCGCGAAGATGTCGCTGTCGAGCACGAAGTTGAGCTGCAGGCCGCCCGCCGCCGCCGCGGTCGAGGCGTTGTTGACGACGAGGTGGTCGATCTTCAGCGAATTATGCGCGTCGGAAAAATCGGCCTTGCCGACCACCACCGCATAACCGGGCGTGTTGGCGTTGACGAAGAGGACGCCTTCTTCCTTGAAGTAGAAGCAGCCGGCCGGGCTGCTGACAGTGCCGCCGGAGCATTGCACCTGCAACACCGGGCCGCTTGCAATCGTCCGGCCGTCGATCGTCGCGCCTTCCGAGATCAGCCGGAAGCCGCTCGACGCTTGGCCGGCATAATCGATTGTCAGCTTGGTCGTGACCTTGTAGCTGCCGGCCGGGATGTGTACCGGCCAATTGTTGGTGATCGCAGCGTCGATCGTCGTCTGGATCGCCGCCGTGTCGTCATGGCTGCCGTCGCCAGCCGCCCCGTTGCATCTGACGTCGATCCACGGATGGCCCGAGCACAGCAGAACATCGCCGTTCAGCGTCGCCGTGCCGGTCGTCGAGAGCGTCGAGAAATTCCCCGGCGATTGCGCCAGCGCCGCCACGGCGACCAGTGCAACCCCGATCAGCGCCGCGGCCGCGAGGATCCGGTCGAGCCAGCGCGCCACTCGCATCGCGATCACCAGCGGCGCGCCGCAAAGGCCTGGCCGGTGGTCGCGCCGAAGAGGCTGACTGCGCCGGCCGGCTTGTAGCCGGAAGGGGTGGCGAAGCTGCCGCCATTCGCGGCGAGCTGGATGCTGGCGCCGCCGGCCGCGGCGACCCCGACATCGCTGACCCACAGCACCGCCGACGAATTGTTCTGCACCATGAAGCCGTTCACCGGCACGATGCCGCCAAACAGCGTCTGCGGGCTGCCGCCGGTTGCCAGCGTGCCGCTGCCGTCGGCGGCGGCGCTGCCGGCGGTGTTGACGACCGGCAGCGGGTTTTGCGGGCCGACCGGGGTCGCGACGCCCTGTGCGTTGGTGGCGGCCGGAGCGTGGACCGGCACGAGGTTGCCGTTGCCGTCGACCTCGGTCGAGAGCGACTGGATCGTGGTGTTGGCGTCTTTGACGAGAAGTGTCATGGAGCCTCATTCTCCTTGGCGGCAAGCCGCCGATAGGTCTCGAATATTGCCTCGCCCGGGTGGGGCTCGATAAAGAGTTCGCTCAGCGCCCAGACCAGCGCGTCGACCCGGTCCGGCGAGTAGCCGGCTGCGCCGCGGTCGAAATCGCCGTGGCTGCCTGCGGTGAAGGCGCACATCTGGTCCTCCAGCGCCGGGAAGATCCCGATATGGTGGATGCGGCCCTGCTCGTAGAGCGCCGCCACCGGCTCGGCCCGCGCGACCTTTCCGCGCGACGCGTGAACCGCGCCGAACGGCACGTCGGGATCGACCATCCGCAGCGTCGCCTCAACCATTTCACCGCCGTTGTTGACTTCGGCGACGATGCGGTCGGCCTGGTGTGCCCGATAGGCCGCGCTTGCAACGCGGGCCCATTGCGCTGGCGCGTAGCGGCCCGAGGCGTCGGCCAGCACGTACCCGTGCGCGCTTGCATCGCGGCCCGCGACGATGATGCCGGTTTCGTCGGCGTTCTCGTGCGAGACGGCGGCAGGATCGATCGCGACGACGACCCGCGTCAGCTGCGGCAGCGCGCCCGAGCGCGCCGCCTCGATGAGGCCGCGCTGCCAGAGCGCGCCCGGTGTGTCGTCGAGGATCTCGGCGTCAAGCTCCTGCCGGCCGAGCCGAGTGCCCTCGTAGCGCCGCACGATGCGGTCGAGAAACGCCGGCGCCAGATTGGCCCAGTTTTCGACCGAGCGGCCACCGGTCACGATGACTTTCGGGTCGGCGATCAGGCCGCGAATCAGTTTGTTCGGCCGCGGCGTCGTCGTCACCACGACGCGCGGATCGGTGCCGAGCCGCAGCCCGAACATCAGCATGTCCCAGGCCGTCGGATAGCGCCAGGCGGCGAGTTCGTCACACCACGCGAAATCGTGTTGCGGCCCGCGCAGGCGCTCCGGCTCGTCGGCGCTGAAGGTCGTCGCGACCGCGCCGTTGGGCCAGGTCAGGCGCCGCTTCGACGGCTCGTAGAGTGGCCGGTTTCCCGGTGCGGCAATCGCCAGGAGGCCGCTTTCGCCCTCGACCATAACGTCGCGAACGTCGGCCGCGGTCGGCGCCACCAGCGCGATCCGCCGGGCGGCGTATGTTCCGACCCGCGCGTGCACCAGTTCGGCGCCGGTGCGCGTCTTGCCAAAACCGCGCCCGGCCAGCAACAGCCAGACCCGCCACTCACCGGTGGGCGGCAGTTGCGCCGGCCGCGCCCGAAAAGGCCAGTCATGTGCGAGTGTCAGGGCCTCTTTTGGGGTCAGCTTCCAGATCAGGGTCTTCCGCAGCGGTTCCGGCAGCGAGGCGAGCGAGCTCGCGCTCAACAACTTCACGCGGACCCTCTCCCTGATCTTCCGACGCCGGCTCCTCCGGCCGCCGCGCCGGCAGCGGAATGATGCTGAGGTGGCGGCCCAGCGCATCGAGCGCCGCCCGCTTATCGAACCATTTAATTCGGCAAGGCTCGCTGGTGGCGACGGCCTCGACAACCGCGGCGATCGTCGCCACATCGACGTCGCCCAGTTTGGCGGCCGGCGTGATCCTCATCGGATCGGCAAACGCGATGCGCCTATCTTCATCGAGCCTCGGTGGCGTTTGGGGCTGACGCCGATTGCTGCGCCGCCGCGTCATCGCCCGCCCAATTCTCTCAGTGTGACGAACTTATAGCAGCTCGATCCGGATTTGTCAACATGAAAAAACAATATAAGCAATCAATGTCGTGTCGCAAAATGCGCTTCGAGCGCACCGAGCGCGGCGACAAAGATGCCCGAGGCGGCTTCCTGGCTGACCCGCCGACCGCTCCAGCCCTGCTCGAACGCCCATTCCTTGAGCGAGCGTTCCCAGCCGAGCACGTGCCATAGGCACGATCCAGCCGGGGAAGCGATGCCGCCGACCGCCTGGATTGCGCGCCACACCCCGCGCCGCGCGGCCTCGATGCGCAGCCCTGGCGCCTCGCCTTCCGGCCGCAGGCTGCGCTCGCCAAGCCGCAGACGCGACAGGTCGAGCGCCCGCAGCGGATCGAGTTGCGCCACCGTGAAGCGGCCGCGAAACGCTTCGCCCGCCAGCCGCATGCCGGCGGTGATCGAGCCGCGCCGCTCCATGATCGCCAGCGTGTCGACCGCGCGATAGGGCCGTGACGGTCGCCCGGCGCTATCGCCGATCGTACGCTCCAGCAACTCGACCGGGCCTTGCCGGCGGCGCTCGGGCGTCGGTGCGGCCGCGACCGGCGGTTGGTCGGCGCTGTCGTTTGGCTTTATCGGTCTGCCGGCCTTAACCGACGCGGCATTCTTTCGAACAAAACATGAACTTTTTGGACGCGCAGCGGCCCGGGCGGTGCGGTCGAGGCGGCGCAGCAGCGCTTCCGGAGGCTGCTCATTGGACGGTCTGCCGGATTGCCCTGCAGGGCCGGCCCGCTTGCCACCCACCGCTTTCGCCAGCGCCTCGATCTCGCGCAATTGCCGGCGCTCGGCGCTGCTGCCGGCGGCGAGATGGCAGCGCGCGTGATGCGCCGGGCAATAAGGCGAACCCGGTCGGCGCGGCGCGTTGCAAAGGCCGCCCTCCGGCGCGCCGTCGACGATGAAGGCGCAGCCAGCGCGCCCAAGGCCAGGGTCCCCAAGGCCAGGGTCCTCAAGGCCAGGGTCCTCAAGGCCAGGGTCCCCAAGGCCAGAGTTGCTGGGCGCATCATCCTTGAGGTGGTCATCCTCGGGGCCAATTGGCGCAATGCCGCTCAGCATGTGTGCAACACCTCTTGTCAAACGCGCATATTGCATATATTATCCCGTTGCGAATGTCAATGGAACAATTATCATAGGTTAACATGGACGCGATGTGGTTTCAGCAGGCGCTCGAGCGCGCCGGCACCTCGCAGGCCGATCTCGCCCGCCATTTGCGCCTCGCCCCCTCAGCGATCTCGCGGATGCTGAAGGGCGAGCGCCAGATGAAGCTGTTGGAGGCGGTGCAGGTCGCTGCCTTTCTCGGCGTCTCGCAGGAGGATGTGCTGCGCCACGCCGGCGCCAGCCTCGACCCGCTGCCGCCAACCGATGCCGGGCCGCCCGGGCCGCCGCGGCGCGGCCGCCCGCCGCGCGCCGGCGCGCTGACTGCGACGCCCTTGCGCGCCGAGCCGATCCCGATCAGGAGCGCGGGGCGCGGCGGCGGCGACCAGGAGATGTTTCTCGGCGACGGCCCGATCGGCTACACGCAGCGGCCGGCCAATCTGGTGGGCGTGCGCGGCGCCTACGCGATCTACATGGTCGGCGACAGCATGGAGCCGCGCTACGATCAGGGCTGGCTGCTCCACGTCAACCCGTTCAAACCGCCGACCCGCGGCCGCGACGTCGTCGTCTACAAGGCCGGCGACGCGGTGCTGATCAAGCAGTTCGTGCGCTGGGAAGGCGACGTGCTGGTGCTGCGCCAGCTCAACCCGCCCAGCGAATTGCGTGTCCCTCGCGCCGAGGTGCGGGAGTGTCACCTGATCGTCGGCGTCGACCAGGAGGGGTAGGGCGGCGCTGAGCTCGCGGAATAGGCTTCATTCCGCGGTTCGGCGCGGCTACCATCGCGGCAACGATTTACCCGCGAGAGGAGCGCCCAATGCCCACGAGCTTTGCCGTCCAGGACATGACGATCCACCGCATCGTCGAGCAGGAACACGGCTTCACGCCGCTGCGCGAGTTCCTGCCGACCCTCAGCGACGAGCAGTTCGAGGAAAACCGTTCGTGGCTCGCGCCCTCCGGCTACGACCCCAAGACCGGCAATGTCGTCTTGTGCTTCCAGTCCTATGTCGTCAAGACGCCGCACCACAACATCTTGGTCGATGCCTGCATCGGCAACGACAAGACCTTCCCGCTGCGGCCGACCTGGAACGGCAAGAAGGATAGCAACTGGATGGCGGCGCTGAAGGCCGCCGGCCTTGGGCCGCAGGACATCGATTTCGTCATGTGCACGCATCTCCACGGCGACCATGTCGGGTGGAACACCAAGCTCGAAAACGGCCGCTGGGTGCCGACCTTCCCAAAGGCGCGCTATCTCTTCTCGAAGAAGGAATTGGACTACTGGAGCGGTGTTCACCAGAAAACCCCGCTCGACAACATCTCGGAAAGTGTGCTGCCGGTGATCGAAGCCAACCGGGCCGAACTCGTGACCAGCGACCACGAGCTCAACGACCACATCCGCCTGATGCCGACCCCGGGCCACACGCCAGACCATTTCGCCGTCTGCGCCGGGCGGGGGCGCGACCAGGCGGTCTTCACCGGCGACCTCATCCACTCGCCGATCCAGGCGCGCTACCCCGAACTCGTCATGCGCGTCGATACCGACCGCGACCAGGCGGTCGCGACTCGGCGGCGTTTCTTCGAGCGCTACTGCGACACCGATACGCTGTGCTGCACGATGCACTTCCCCTCGCCCTCGGTCGGCCACGTCAAGCCCTGGGGCACCGGCTTCCGCCTCGAATATGTAAAGGACTGATCCACGACGGATGTGGATCGGGCCGGCGCTTCTAGGGCAACATCAGGATCGGGAGATACCCGCCGTGGGCGTGCAGATCGGTGTAACCCATACCGCGCGCGACTACCCGCACCAGCACCTCGTCGGCCTGCGGCCTCGCCAGCTCGAGTCTGGGGCTCGAACGGCGCCGAGCGCGGGCGCGCGAACCTCTAGCTCAGATCTCTAATCACCGCTTCCACGGCGCCCACACCTATGAAAGCGGTTGCCCTATTACATTTTTGGGAGAGACGTTGCGATCGGCCAGGATGAATCAAGTTCCGAAAGTCACGCGAGAGATTAGCTGCAGCCCGCGTTGACTCCGATATAAGCGCAGTCGCATGCGCGAATTCGATCAACTCGTGCAGCTCCCATTTCTCCAGAGGCCGACCGATAAGATTAACTGACTTACCCAATGTTGTCGCGGCCGCCTTCAAGTTAGATTCTGTAGTTTTGTTCTGAAGCGCCCAAAGCAGAAGCGCCTCAACAATCGCGCCAGCCAAAACTGTCGTGGCTTTCCACTCGCCATTTTGCAATGCTCGGTTAACTTCTCCAAGATCTTGGTGTAAGTCCGCTCGAAGATCGCTGTCAGAAATAAATGCTGGATCTGTCGTATCTGGCGCCGGCGCCTCGTCCGGGCAAGCGCCCAAAACTTTGTAGAGTGTTCGAAGAGCCTGAATCTCGGTGCCGTTGTATTGCCGGAAAATTGGCGGCTCGAGGCCGACTTTCAGCTGCTCTTTGGCGGCTACAAGTGCAGCAAAATCGGAGGGTGATAACCGTATTAGCTCGTCAGGTATCAAGTCGATTAGTGCAACCAAGCCTTTCACATTGCCGGGGTCGCGAACGGGTGGCGAACCGTGAGAACTTCCCTGCCAACCTTGGAGAGTATCCATAAATGAGATTACCGAGCTGGGTGCCACTCGCATTGGACGGATCTCAGATGATGTTTGACACCTCTACCACGCTTCGCGGCCGCGAAGCGGGCGCGCCATGCCCCATCCGCCCTACTCGGCGGCGCGCTTCTCCGCTTCGTGCTTGTCGAACATTGCCTTGGCCGCCGCCTGGCGCTTGGCGCTGAACTCGGCGCGGTTGTCGCCGGCCCATTGATAGGAGGCGGCGCGCGGCGCGTTGGCCCGGCTGAAATGCGGCATCACATAGCGGGCGTAGAGCTCGTAGGAGCGCTTGGTCGCCTCCCAATCGGCCCAGTTGTGCGCCTGATGCAGGAAGGCGCCAAACGCGCCCTGCTTTGCTTGCAGCCGCTCGATGAGGGCGATTGCGTCGTCCGGCGTGCCGCACACGCCATAGTGGTTCTCGACGAACCATTCGAGCGGGTCCTTGCCGGCCGGCACGATGTAGCGCGGCTGGTTGTTGTTGGCGTAGCCGATGTAGCGCTCGAAGCCCCAGCGGGCGTTCTTGAAGGCCTGCTCGCGGGTCTCGGCGATATGGATCGGGCCGACGAGGCGCAGCTGGTTCGCGTCCATCGTGCGGCCATATTCGGCCGCGACATCGTTGGCGATCTGCCAGTTCGCCCCGAGCGCCTCGTAGCCGAACGGGTTGGTCGCGGCGACGCAGATCATGCTCAGATCGTACTTGCCGGCGAGCCGCCCGCCCGACGGCGTGTTCGAGCTGACGACGGCGACCTCGGGATAGGGCTTCGTATAGGGCAGCAGGTGGAGGCGCGCCCCTTCCATCGTGTACCAGTCGGTCTTCTCGGTGACGATCTCGCCCTTGAAGAGGCGCAGGATCGCGTCCAGCGCCTCGGCCATGCGGTCGCGCTGGGTCAAGGGGTCGATGCCCATCATGATCGCGTCGCCCGCGAGGAGGCCCGGCCCGGCGCCGAACATGACCCGGCCGCGCGTCATGTGGTCCAATTGCACGATGCGGTCGGCGATCATCATGGGGTGGTGATAAGGCAGCGAGACGACGCCGGTGCCAAGGCGGATGTGGCGGGTGCGCTCGGCGGCGAAGGCGATGAAGATCTCAGGGCTCGAAATGATTTCGTAGCCGGCCGAATGGTGCTCGCCGATCCACGCTTCGTGAAAGGCGAGCTTGTCGAGCCACACCATCAGATCGAGGTCGCGCTCGAGGCACTGCGTCGGGTCTTCCTCGTTGGGATGGAACGGCGGCAGGAAAATGCCGTGCCGCAGATTGACCTCGCTCATCGCCGCCTCTCGTCCTGGTGATTTATCATTCCGGGGAATGACAACCTGCCGCGTACCGTAGCGGAGTCGCTCGGCGCCGCAAACATTCGCTTGCCGCATAGCCGCCGCGTCTTCGCAGTTGCGGCATCGCGGCCCCTTTCGTGCTACAGCCTCACCGCCGACCCGCCAAAGGAGCCCGTTGCCGCCATGAGCCTATCCGCCGAGGAATACCGCGAGCACCTTGCCGCCACGTCGGTTCGCGCCGGGTTCAGCTTCGACGACCGGATCGTATTGCCGGAAAGCCACGAGTTTCACCTCGGGCGGATGCGCTTCCATTACCTCGACTGGGGCAACAAGCATCTGCCGTCGATCGTATTCCTGCATGGCGGCGCGCTCAATGCGCATACCTGGGATCTATGCTGCCTCGCCTTGCGCGACGATTACCACTGCGTCGCGCTCGACCAGCGCGGCCACGGCGACACCGACTGGGCGCACGATCTGGACTATTCGATCGGCTCTCAGATTGCCGACACGCTTGGGTTTGTCGATCATCTGGGGCTCGACAAGTTCATCCTGGTCGGCATGTCGCTGGGTGCGATCAACTCGCTCGCCTTCGCGATCTCCCATCCCGAGCGCCTCACCAATCTTGTGATCATCGATGCTGGCCCCGAGATGCGCCGGCCGGGTTCGTCGCGCATCCGCGACTTCGTCAACGAGGTGCAGGAAACCGTCACGATCGAGGCGATCATCGAGAAGGCGCTGAAATTCAACCCGCGCCGCGACCCGAAAATCCTGCGCCGCAGCCTGATGCACGCGCTGCGGCAGCAGCCCGATGGGACCTGGCGCTGGAAATATGACACCCGCCGCTTCCAGCGGCTCGACCACGAAGCGCACCGCGCCGAGCGCGCCGGCCTCGCCGACGGCCTCCAGCGCATCGCCTGCCCGACGCTGATCGTACGCGGCGGCGAGAGCGACGTGTTCCACGAAGAAGACGGCATCCGCCTGGCCGAGCGGCTGCCCGACGGCAGGTTCGTCACGGTGCCGCGCGCCGGCCACACGGTACAGGGCGACAATCCGAAGGATCTCGTCGCCGAATTGCGCCGCTTTCTCGCCGGCGACAATTAGCTTCGAGGCTAGCCCCGAGGGCCCGATTAACGCTCGCCGCTTGCGGGCTTTGGCATCGCACGGCAATCGGCCACCTCGATCTTCTCGCCGCTTTCGTCGGGGGTGCTGTGGCTGCTCAGAATGGTGCAGCCGTCGCCGTGTTGATGAAATCCGGTGACGTGAAAAGTGTAGTCCTTCGGGTTGCTGCCATAGGTGATCTCGATCTTGTCACCGACCGCGACCTGCGCCGGCACCGCGATCCTGTGGTAGGTGTCGCAGGCTTCGTGGACGAGCCAATCTCGGCACATCGTCAGCGTGCCCGACCCCGGCGTTGTCACCGCCTCGATCGGGCCCGCGGCGGTCGCCGCGGCGGTCAGCAGCACCAGCGCGACCGCTAGATGAGGCGGCAAGCGCCTGACGGCGCGCCCCTTCGACGAGTGCGGCTTCACCCTGGGCGCACCATTTTGCGGATGCGGTGGTTGTTGGTGTCGCCGATATAAATCGCGCCGTCGGGCCCGACGACGGCGCCGTGCGGCCGGTCGAGCCCGGCCGCAGTCGCCGGCCCGCCGTCGCCGTCACCGCCCTGATGGCCGCCGGCGAGCAGCGTGACGATGCCGCTGCGCTGGTCGATGTGGCGGATCGCGTGGTTTTCGGTGTCGACGATCAACAGGCTGCCGTCTCGGTCGATCGCCATCTCCTTCGGCGCGTCGAATACCGCCTCCTTTGCTGGCCCACCGTCGCCCGAATAGCCGCGCGCACCGGTGCCGGCGACCGTCGTGATAATGCCGGTTCTGGGATCGACCGCGCGCAGGCTGCTGCCTTGGCGCTCGAGGATGTAGACCGTGCCGTCGCGGCCAAGCTTGACCGCGCGCGCGCCAAAGGTCCCGGCAGCCGCCGCCGGACCGCCGTCGCCGCTGTGCTCGGCCTCGCCGGTACCGGCGAAGGTCGCGATCTTCCCGGTCGCGAGGTCGACGACGCGGACGCGGTTGTCGGCGACATCGGTGATGTAGAGGTGGCGCTCGCCGGCGTCGAAAGCGAGGCCGTTGGGCTCGGCGAGCCCGGCCGCCGCCGCCGGCCCGCCGTCGCCGCTATAGGCTGCTTCGCCCGTGCCGGCCAATGTTGTGATGATGCCGGACCGGGCGTCGATGCGGCGCACCCGCCGGTTTAGCCGGTCGGCGATGTAGATATTGCCGGCGCGGTCGACGACGACCCCGTAGGGTTCGGCGAGCGCCGCTGCGGTCGCCGGTCCGCCGTCGCCAGCGTACCCCTTGTCGCCGTTGCCGGCGAGCGTGGCGATGACGCCGGTAGCCGCGTCGACCCACCGGATGCGGTTGTTGAAGGTGTCCGAGAAATAGAGGTTGCCGGCCGCGTCGAAGGCGATGTCGAAGGGGCCGTTCAACAGCGCCCGCGTCGCCGGTCCACCGTCGCCGGCAAACCCCTTCTCGCCGGTGCCGACTGCCGTCGTGATGATGAATTCAGCCATGCGCGCGCGCTCCTCGCCGTTGGCCCAAACATTAAGCCTGCGCGCCCAGGGTGTGAAGAATGCACGAACGGCTGGGATGCGCCTCGCGTCGTCGGGGCGACGGAGCCGGGCGTTGTCGCGTCGCTTGCGCCCGCCCGGCCGGTTGGGCCAAATGGGGCCTAAGCTGTATGGTTCAAGCGAAGGATCGGGAGATGAGCGACACCAGCAGAAAGCCGCGGCTCGTCGGCATCAACCATGTCGCGATCGAGGTCGGCGACATCGACGCGGCGCTCGAGTGGTATGGGCGGATCTTCGAGTTCACGCTGCGCGGCAAGGGCGAGCGCAACGCCTTTATCGATCTGGGCGACCAGTTCATCAACATGACGCTGACCCACGCCCCCCGTCGCGACGGCGCCGAGCGCCGCAGCGCCGAGCGGCGCGGTGTCGAGCGGCGGGCCGAGCGCCGGCATATCGGCTTTGTCGTCGACGACCGCACCTCGGTCAAGGGGCGCGCCGAAGCCGCCGGGGCACGGATGGTCGAGGGTCCATTCCTCGACTTCCTCGACCCGTGGGGCAACCGCATCGAGGTCATCGAATATTCCAACATCCAGTTCACCAAGGCCGCCAACGTGCAGCGCGGCATGGGCCTCGCGCTCGACAAGAACGCCAACGCGCGCAAGGAATTGGCCGAGAAAGGCATGGCGCCCGAATGAGTGCCCAAGGAAGGATGATGCAGCTCAGCCTGATCGTCCGCGGCCAGCATCCGCCGGGCGACATCGCCGGGCATTTGCGCGACGATCTGGAGCTGGTGCGGCGCGCCGATGCGCTGGGCTTCGACGGCATCGTCAAGGGCTCGCACTACAGCGCGCATCCGTTCGAATATGTGCAGCAAGTTCCGTTCCTCGCTTATGCGGCGGCGATCGCGCCGAGGCTGCGTCTGATCTGCGGCCTGGTGCTGCTACCGCTGCACAAGCCGCTCGACCTCGCCGAGCAGCTTGCGACCTTGGACGTCATGTCGGGCGGCAAGTTGGTTTTCGGCTGCGGCATCGGCTACCGCGACGTCGAGTTCAAGGCGTTCGGCGTGCCGCGCGCCGGCCTCGGGCGCCGCTTCGAGGAATCCCTCGAGGCGATAAAGCGTCTATGGACCGAGGATTTCGTCGACATGAAGGGCTCGCATTTCGAGCTCGACCATGCGAACTGCACCGTTAAACCGCTGCAGCAGCCGACCCCGCCCATTTGGATCGGCGCCAATGCCGATGTTGCGATCCGCCGCGCCGCGCGATTGGCCGATTGCTGGTACATCAATCCGCACAACACGCTGACGACGATCGAGCGCCAGATGGAGCTCTATAAGCGCACCCTCGACGAATTGGGAAAGCCGTTCCCGGCAGAGGTGCCGATGCGCCGCGAGGTCTTCGTCGCGCCGACCCGCGCAGAGGCGATTCGCCGCGCGCAGCCCTATCTCGAAGAAAAATACAAGGCCTACCGCGACTGGGGGCAAGACAAGGTGATGCCAAAGGGCGACGATTTCGACCACGGCTTCGCCGAACTCCTGGAAGACCGCTTCCTGCTCGGCTCGCCGGCCGAGGTCGCCGACCAGATGATCCGCCTTAACCGCCGCCTCGGGGTCAACCACATCGTCGCCTCGGTGCATTGGCCGGGCATGCCCAACAGCCTCGCCCTCGACCAATTGCAGATCCTCGCCGAAGAAGTCATGCCGCAGGTGCGCGCTGCGGTGTAACCGCGGCGGCATGCCGGGGCCGGCGCCTCGCGTCTCCGTATGGCTGCCATCGCCAAAACGCGCGCAGCAATCAAGCAACGCGAGCCCGGTTGCAGGTATTCTCGCTGCCGTCCGCGGCGGGAGCGAAATTGGGGATGAGCACGAGCGTATCGGAACCCAGCACGGCGCGCCGCGCCGCCGAGGCGACTGCGTTCTCGGTCATCCTCGCCCTCAGCTTCTCGCATTTCCTCAACGACATGATGCAGTCGCTGGTGCCGGCGCTCTATCCGATGCTGAAGACCTCATACGGCCTCAGCTTCGCGCAGGTCGGCATGATCACGCTGACGATGCAGGCGGTCTCATCGCTGCTGCAGCCGGCCGTCGGGCACTTCGCCGACCGCCGGCCGCGGCCCTATTCGCTGGCGGTCGGCATGGGGTCGACGCTGGTGGGGCTGTTGCTCTTGGCGCATGCCAGCAGCTACCCACTGCTGTTGCTGGCGGCGACGCTGGTCGGCGCCGGCTCGGCAGTGTTCCACCCGGAGGCCTCGCGGGTCGCGCGGATGGCCTCGGGTGGGCGGCACGGGTTGGCGCAGTCGCTGTTTCAGGTTGGCGGCAATGTCGGCTCGGCGTCGGGGCCGATCCTCGCCGCCTTCATCGTCGTGCCGAAAGGCCAATCGAGTATCGCCTGGTTTTCCGCCGCGGCGCTGCTCGCGATGGCGGTGTTGTGCGGTGTTGGCAACTGGCATTGGCGCGAGCGTGCCGCACCGCGCCCGGCGCGCGCACCGCATCACCGAGCGGTCTCGCTGCCGCGCGGCCGGGTGGCGTGGTCGCTGGCGATCCTCCTGGCGCTGGTGTTCTCGAAATCATTCTACCAGACCAGTCTGGGGAATTATTATACCTTCTACCTGATCAGCAAATTCGGCCTGTCGGTGGCGCACGCCCAGGTTTTCCTCTTCGTCTTTCTCGCCGCGGTGGCGCTCGGCACCTTGATCGGCGGCCCGCTCGGCGACCGCATCGGTCGCAAATCGGTGATCTGGGGCTCGATTCTCGGGGTCATCCCGTTCACCCTGGCGTTGCCCTATGTCGGCCTCGCGTGGACCGCGGCGCTCAGCGTCGCCATCGGCTTGACGTTGGCCTCGGCCTCCTCGGCGATCGTCGTTTATGCAATCGACCTCGTGCCGGGGAAGGTCGGCACGATCGCCGGCCTCTTCTTCGGCCTGTCGTTCGGCCTTGCCGGGGTCGGCGCGGCATTGCTCGGGCGGCTGGCCGACGCCACCAGCATCGACTTCGTCTATCGGCTGTGCGCCTTCCTGCCGCTGCTCGGGCTCTTGACCGTCTTCCTGCCCGATATCGGACGCCCGCAGCGGCCCGGTCAGCTTGATGGCCCCCTCGGAAAGCCCGCGCTCCAAACCCGTGCGTGATGCTATAAAGGCGGAGTCACGCCTCTACCTGCCGAGGGACCCCATGTCCAATCAGCTGATCTCCTGCGACGACCATATGGATCTCGGCCAGTTGCCGGCCGATCTTTGGCTGACCCGGCTGCCGCCGGAACTGCGTGATCGCGCCCCGCGCGTTGAGGAGCAGGGCGGCCAGGCGGTGTGGATTTGCGACGGCAAGCCCTGGGGCGCCTGGAACGGCAAGAAGCCGGCGACCGGCAACCAGCGCGCGGTCAAGCCGATTTACACCGCTTTCGATCGTGCCGGCATCTTCGACGCCAGCGCGCGCCGGCCGGCCGTCGCCGAATTGCGCCTGGCGGACATGGACCGCGACGGGGTCGAGACACAGGTGATCTTTGGCCCGATCTTCCAGATCTCAACCGATGACGAGGCGCTGCGCGTCGCGTGCTACCGCGTCTACAACGACTGGCTGATGGAATTCTGCGCGGCGGCGCCCGATCGGCTCATCGGCGTGCCGATGCTGCCCGAGACGCCGGACGGCGCGGTGGCTGAATTGCGCCGCCTCGCGGAGAAGGGCGGGGTGCGCCAGGTCACGCTGATGATCGCCAACATCAAGCCGAAGCTCGACGACCCGGCGTGGGAAAAGCTGTGGTCGGCGCTCGAGGAAACCGGGATCATCCTCTCTTGGCACATCACCGTCTTTGTCGGCAAACCCGGCGACCGCGTCGCCGGCAAGACCGCCAGCGTCTTCGAGAACACCAAGTTCTTCATGGCGAATTTTCTAGAGCCGTTTGTCGATCTGTTCGCCTGGGGCATCCTGGAGCGCCATCCGAAACTGAAGATGGTAATGGCGGAAGCCGGTACCGGCTGGCTGCCCTGGCTGGTGCAGGAACTCGACTACCGTCATTGGCGGCTGTGGGAAGCCAAGGAATTCTGGGCCGACAAGGGCGGCATCCAGCTCGAAACCAAGCCCAGCGAACTCTTCAAGCGCCAGATCTACGCGACCTTCCAGGAGGATTACGCGGCGATGTCGCTGATCCCGTTCTTCGGCGAAGGCCACCTGCTGTGGGCCTCCGACTATCCCCACCCCGACAGCGTCTGGCCGCATTCGCGCGATGCCATCGAACGCCAGATGAGCACCCTATCCCCCGAAATGCGCCGGAAACTGACCCACGACAACGCGGCTAGGCTTTACGGACTGAGTTAGACCGTCGTCCGATAGAGCGGGGCGTTTTTCCTCCCCCGTCTTGGCCGGGCTTGACCCGTGGGCCTTCAGCCCACGGGCGTGATCCGTGGGCATCCACGTAGGTCCCCGGGTCAAGCCCGGGGATGACGATTCGCTAAAATGAACCCCTCAGTGCCTCAGAAAAACGCCAGCGTGCGGATTTCGATGCTTTCGCGGGGGCGGGCATGGGGTGGGGCGGTGGGATCGGCGAAGGCGGTGTGGGCGGTCCAGCGGGCGCGGCCGTCCGTCAGCGATTCGTAGACCTTGAAGACCAAGGCTTCGTCGGGCCGCATGTGCGGGAACCAGTACCAGCGCTGCGCCGGGTCGTAGGTGATCGCGTAGGTCTGGCCGATGCGGTCCTGGTAGCGCCGCTCGTTGATCACGAGGCGCTCGGGGCGGACGCTCTGCGCATCGCAGATCGCCAACGGGTGGCTTTCCACCGGGTGGTTGATCGGCCGCCACACCTGGATGATCGCGAAGCGGCCCTTGAGCAGTTCCTCGGCCTCGGCGCCCATGATGTCGCGCACCCGCTGCGGCCCCGACCATTCGGTGTAGTCGTTGTGGACCCGGCTGACGATGTCGCGGATCTGCTGCGCCTCGCGCTGCCGGTCGCTGGCGGTGCGCAATGTGTGGTCGAACACGACGACCCGCTTCGCGCCGCTGACCTGTTTGATCAGTTCGACGCATTCTGGGTAATAGACCCGCCGCACCTCTGCGTCGTCGAAGAAATCGGCGACGCGCGTGTGGTGTGGCACAAAGCGGAAGCCCTCGCGCTCGAACTCGAAGCCGCCGGCGAGCGGCCTGCCGTTATGCAGCCTGACATGGTGCGTCTCGTTGTCGCCGCCCTCGCGCTCGTCGACCCCGCCGGGCTTGGCAACATAGGTCACCAGCTTCTCGGGCTTGGCGAGGTAAACGAGGTCGGCCTCTATCGTGCCGGGGACGGTATCGACTTCGGCGATCTGAACCATTGACGGCTCCCGTGCAGCATTGTGTGTGATGATAGGGACGCCCCGCACCCGCTACAACTGTCGCGGCTGCATTGCCGCTGCCGCGGCCTCTCGCTATAACCCGCGCCTCCCCTCTAGCCGAGAACCGCCATGGCCACCCAACGCACGCTGTCGATCATCAAGCCGGACGCGACCCGGCGCGACCTGACCGGCGCGATCAACGACCGCTTCGAGCGCAGCGGCTTGCGCATCGTCGCGCAGAAACGCCTCAGGCTGAGCCGCGACCTGGCCGAGCGCTTCTACGCCGTGCACGCGGCGCGGCCGTTTTACCGCAGCCTCGTCGACTTCATGATCTCGGGCCCGGTCGTCGTGCAGGTGCTAGAGGGCGAGGACGCGGTTGCGAAAAACCGCGAGGTGATGGGCGCGACCGACCCCGCCAAGGCTGCTCCGGGTACGATCCGCAAGGACTTTGCCGAGTCGATCGAGGCCAATTCGGCGCACGGCTCCGATTCGCCGGAGAACGCCGCGCAGGAGATCGCGTTTTTCTTCGCCGAGAGTGAAATCTGCCCGTAGCTACCCCGCCAGCACAAGCCGCAGCGCGATCGCAACCAGCGCCGCCGCGGCGAGCCACAGCGGGATCGCCAGCAACGGCAAGAGGCGGGCGCGGTGTGCTGCCTGCGCCGCTAGGCTCTCGGCGTGCAGCACAACACCCTCGCTCGCCCAGTCGCCGACCAGCTTGTCGAGGCTCTTCAATAGGCGCGGCAATTCGTCGAGCGCCTCCAATGCCGTCTCGAAGCGCTGTCGCAGCTGCGCTTCGGGGCCGCGATTTTCGCGCACCCATGCCTCGACCAGCGGCTGCGCTAGCCCCCAGATGTTGACCGTCGGGTCGAGCCGGCGGCCGATGCCCTCGACCAGCACCATCGTCTTCTGCAGCAGCAGCAGCTGCGGCTGGGTCTCCATCTCGAACTGCTCGGTGACCTGGAACAGCTGCGCCAGGAGCCGGGCGATCGAAATTTCGTGCAGCTTGCGTCCGAGGATCGGCTCGCCGATCGAGCGGCAGGCCTGGGTGAAAGCATCAACCGAGCGCCGCCGCGGCACGTAGCCGGCGGTGAAATGTACTTCGGCGACCCGGCGGTAATCGCCCGTGAGAAACCCCACCAGCATGTCGGCGAGGTAATAGCGGGTCTCGCGGTCGAGCCGGCCCATGATGCCGAAATCGACCGCCGCGAGGACGCCGTCGGCCGCGACGAAGAGGTTGCCCGGATGCTGGTCAGCATGAAAGAAGCCGTCGCGGAACACCTGCTTGAAGAATGTCTCCGCCGCCGAGCGCAGCAGATCGGGCATCGAATGGCCGGCGGCAACGAGCGCCTCGCGGTCGTCGATGCGGATGCCGGCGACCCGCTCGGTGGTCAGCACGCTACGCCCGGTGCGCAGCCAATCGACCTGCGGCACGCGAAAGGCAGCATCGCCGGCGAAATTCTCGCCGAGCTCGGAGGCGGCGGCGGCTTCGAAGCGCAAATCCATCTCGAGCTCGACCGATTGCGCCAATGTCTCGACCACCTCGATGGGCTTCAGGCGGCGCAGCGCGGGCTGGGTCCGCTCGGCGAGGCGCGCCAGCCAGCGAAACAGGTCGAGGTCGCGAGCGAAGGCGCGGGCAATCCTGGGGCGCAACACCTTGACCGCCACCGCCCGTCCGTCGGTCGTCTCGGCAAAATGCACCTGTGCGATCGAGGCCGCGGCAATCGCGGTCTCGTCGAACGTGGCAAACAGCTCAGCGAGCGGCCGCTCGAATTCGGCCTCGATCAGGGCGCGCGCCTCCCGCCCCGGAAACGGCGGTAAGCGATCCTGCAGCAGCGCGAGGTCGAGCGCGATCTCGTCTCCCAACAGATCGGCGCGAGTTGCCAGGATCTGCCCGAGCTTGATAAAGCTCGGCCCCATTTCGCTGAGCGCCGCCGCCAGCCGCTCGCCGGGCCGGCGGGCGCCGGTGGCGCGGCGACGTGCGAGGCGGGCCAGCCGCACCAACGGCGCGGCGCCCGCCACGCGCTCCAGCGGAAACAGCGCGTCATGCCGCGCCAGCGCCAGCCCGATCCCGATAAGGCGCGCCAGATTGCGGCTGCTGCGGAAGAGCGACACCGCGCCGCTTCGGTCAGAGCCGCCAGGCCGAATGGAGCGCCGCGATGCCGCCGGTCAGGTTGCGGAACCGGCCCCGCTCCAGGCCCGCCGCCGCGATCAGCTCGAGCACCGCGCCTTGCGGCGGGAAGCGGCGAATACTCTCGACCAGATAGGTGTACGCATCGCGGTTGCCGGTGACGATCTGGCCGAGCAGCGGCAGCACCTGGAAGCTGTAGAGGTCGTAGAGCGGCTGCAGCAGCAGCGCCACCGCCGGGGTGAATTCGAGGCACAGGAAGCGGCCGCCGGGCTTTAGCACGCGCCTTGCCTCGGCGAGCGCCCGCTCGATCCGGGTCACGTTGCGCAGGCCGAAGGCGATCGTATAGAGATCGACCGAGCGGTCGGCGAGCGGCAATGCCTCGGCATCGCCGCCGAGCCACTCGATGCCGGCCAGGATGCCGTCGTCGAGGGCACGGGCGCGACCAATCTCCAGCATCTGCGGGTTGGCGTCGCACACGATGACGGCTCCACCCGCCGCGGGCTGCAGCCGCGGCAAGGCGCGGCGTGCCACATCGCCGGTGCCGCCGGCGACATCGATGAGAAGCTGGCCGGGGCGCGGCGCGAGCCAGCGCACCATCTCGGCCTTCCACCAGCGGTGGACGCCGCCGCTCATCAGGTCGTTCATCAGGTCGTAGCGCCCGGCGACGCTGTCGAAGATCTCGCGCACCAGCGGCGCCTTCGCCGCTTCCGGCACGCGGCGGTAGCCGAAATCCGTCTCCTCGCCGGCTTCCCGCCAAGCAGAGTTATCGCTTGTCTCGTCTCGGTTCATCGGGCACGACAATAGTCCCTGCCGCCCCTCAGCTGCCAGAACTCGGATGCCGGAGCTTCCTGAAGTCGAAACCGTCCGCCGCGGTCTCGCGCTGCGCATGACCGGACGGCGCATCGTGCATGCCGACCTGCGCCGTCCCGACCTACGCCGGCCGTTTCCCCCGATGCTGGCAGAGCGTCTCGCCGGCGCGCTGATCGGGCAGCTGCGGCGGCGCGGCAAATATCTCCTGATCGAGCTCGACGACAGCGGCGTGTTACTCCTGCACCTCGGCATGTCGGGGCGGATCACCGCCGGCGCCGCCGGCACGCCGCCGGAACGGCACGACCATGTGATCCTGACGCTCGACGACGGCACCGTGGTGCGCTTCAACGACGCGCGCCGCTTCGGCTTGCTCGACTACATCGCGCGCGGCGCCGAGGCGGCGCATCCGCTGTTGGCGGGGATGGGACCCGAGCCGCTCCAAGAGGGATTCGACGGCACCTATCTCGAAGGCGCGCTCACCGGCAAGATGACGCCGATCAAATCCGCCCTGCTCGACCAGAAGATTGTCGCCGGGCTCGGCAACATCTACGTCTGCGAGGCGCTCTATCGCGCCGGGATCTCGCCGCGCCGGCTGGCCGCGACCATCAGCGGCGCGCGGGCCCGGCGCCTCGCGGCGGCGATCCGCGAGGTGCTCGCCGAGGCGATCACTGCGGGCGGCTCCTCGTTGCGCGATTATGTCCAGGCCAACGGCGAACTCGGCTATTTCCAGCATCGCTGGGCGGTGTACGGCAAGGAGGGCGAGCCGTGCCCGGGCTGCACCTGCGCCGAGGGCGTTCGTCGCATCGTGCAGACCGGGCGCTCGACGTTTTTCTGCGCGAAACGCCAGCGCTGACTGGCTGCTGCCTCGTAACGCCTTGTAATCGACAGTATCGATAAGCGTCGAATTCGCTATCGAATCCTCTCTTTTTCCGAAGATCGATTAAAAATACTCTTTTGGGACCTTTCCCATGCATCAAACCGTTTGATGGATTACTCGGCCCTGGACGGTCTGGCGAGGAGAGGGGAAGGGAGAGCGGCAATGATCTGCCCCGATACGGTTTTCGATTGCGACAATCCAGGCTGCCGCCGCGGCGGATGCCAGGGGCGGCGGCCCGATCTGCCGCTTCTGCGGGCGCCGGGCGTAACGCCGCCGATGCCACGGCCAGAGCCCGCGGGGTCGCTGCTGGCGGCCGAGACCGCCACCTTCCGCGCTCCCTAAGCCGAGCGTCCGTCCGGCCTTTCCTCGCTATCCGATTTCGGCGGTTAATCCTAAGCTCCGTCATCGGGCGGCCGCGGGCCCGATCGGGTGCGGCCGGCCATTTCGGCGAGGGAATCATGAGCAGCGGGCAATACGCCACCATCATCGTCGAGCGGCGTGGCGCCGTCGGCATCGTCACGCTCAACCGTCCGCAGGCATTGAACGCGCTCAATGCCGCGCTGATCGCCGAGCTTGGCCAGGCGTTCGACGATTTGGAGGGCGACGCTGCGATCGCTGCGATCGTCCTGACCGGGAGCAACAAGGCGTTCGCCGCCGGCGCCGACATCAAGGAGATGGCCGACAAAACCTATATCGAGGCCTATACACAGGATTTCATCACGCGTGGCTGGGAGCGCGTCGCGCAATGCCGGAAGCCGGTGATCGCCGCGGTTGCCGGGTTTGCGCTCGGCGGCGGCTGCGAAGTCGCGATGATGTGCGACATCGTGATCGCCGCCGACAACGCGCGCTTCGGCCAGCCCGAGATCAACCTCGGCACGATGCCCGGGGCCGGCGGCACGCAGCGCCTGCCGCGCTTTATCGGCAAGGCAAAGGCGATGGATCTGTGCCTCACGGGCCGGATGATGGATGCCGCCGAGGCGGAGCGCCTCGGCCTCGTCAGCCGCATCGTGCCGCCCGACAAGCTGATGGCGGAGGCGGTCGCGGTGGCCGAGCGCATCGCTCAGCTGTCGGGGCCGATCGCGATGATGGTCAAGGAATCGGTCAACCGCGCCTTCGAGACGACGCTCGCCGAAGGCGTGCGTTTCGAGCGCCGCCTGTTCCACTCGACCTTCGCCACCGAGGACCAGAAGGAAGGCATGGCCGCCTTCGTCGCCAAGCGCAAACCCGCCTTCCGCAACCGCTAGGGGGATGGCGCGATGAAGAGGATCGTCGCGGCGGTCAGCTGCAGTCCGACGCACAGTTTTACCAAGGCCAATGCCGGCAGCATTCGCCTCGTCGCCGGGCTCGGCGTCGATGGCGATGCGCATCAGGGGGTAACAGTCAAGCACCGCTCGCGCATCGCCCGGTTCGGCGATACGCCGAACCTGCGCCAGGTGCACCTGATCCATGCCGAGCTGTTCGACGAGCTGCGGGCCGCCGGGTTTGCCGTCTCCGCCGGGCAGATGGGCGAGAACGTCACGACGCGCGGCCTCGACCTGCTCGGCTTGCCGGCCGGGACGCGGCTGCGGCTTGGCGACGCGGCTGTGGTTGAGGTGACCGGGCTGCGCAACCCGTGCCGCCAGCTCGATGGTTTCCAGCCCGGGCTGATGAACGCGACGCTGGCGCGTGACGAGGCCGGCAATCTCGTCCGCAAGGCCGGCATCATGGCCATCGTGCTCGAGGGCGGCGAAGTCCGCGATGGCGATGCGATCACGGTCGAAATGCCGCCGCCACCGCACCAGAAGCTCGAACCGGTCTGAGGGTTCCACCCAAGAAGCGGTCAGAAGCTGAGGCGGGTGCGGAAGATCAGCGATGCGTAGAAATAAAGCTCGGCGTCGAGCGCGCGCTTGATGTTGTCAGCGCGGCGGAAGCCGTGCTGCTCGCCTGCGAACAGCAGATAGCCGGTGGGGATGCCCCGAGAGCGCAATGCCTCGACCATCATCTCGGTCTGGTTCGGCGGCACCACCCGGTCGTCGGCACCCTGAAAGAAGATGACCGGCCGGCGCAGCTTGTCAGCATGCGTCAGCGGCGAGCGTTCCTGATAGAGATCGGCGCGCTCGGGGTAGGGGCCGATCAGCCAGTCGAGATAGCGCGATTCGAATTTGTGGGTGTCGCGGGCCAGCGCGGCGACATCGCTGACCCCGTAATAGCTGGCGCCGCCGCGGAACACGTCGCCGAAGACGTCGCTGCGCGCCAATGCCGCCAGCACCGTGTAGCCGCCCGCGCTGCCGCCGGTGATGACAGCGCGCTCGCCGTCGGCCAGCCCCTCGGCGATGACGTGGCGTGCTGCCGCCACGCAATCCTGGACATCGACGACGCCCCACGCCCCTTGCAGACGCTCGCGGTAGGCGCGGCCATATCCGGTGCTGCCGCCGTAATCGACGTCGAGCACGGCGATGCCGCGGCTCGTCCAATACTGGATGCCGAGGCTGAGGCTGGAGGAGGCCGAGGCGGTCGGCCCGCCATGGCATTTGACGACGAGCGGCGGCTTTTCGTCCGCCGGCGGCGCGAAATCGGGGTTCGCCGGCGGATAGTAGTTGGCGTAGGCGGTCAGGCCGTTCGCGGTCGGGAAGGCGAGATGCCGCGGCAGCGAGAAATAGCGCCGCAGCCCCTCTTCTGCAGCCGCCGGGGCCGATCGCCGCAGCACCTCGACAGCGCCGCTCACCGTGTCGATCGTGACGATCGCGGGTGGGTTGTCGGGGGCGCTCGCGATACAGACGATGCGCTCGCCGGCGGCCCGTATGCTGCCGAATTCGCTGTACGGCAGCGCGATCGGCGCGAACGTCCCGGTCGCGATGTCGAGCTGCGCGAGCCGGGTGCGTCCGCCTTCAGCATAGGCGCAGACCAGCCGGTCCGGCGACAGGAAGGCGTAGCTCGATTGCCCGAAGACCCATTGCGCCTGGCCAAACTCGGCGGCGCGTGGGCACAGCGGCCGCACCTCGCCCGAGGTCGGGTCACAGCGGTAGAGGTTCCACCAGCCGCTGCGGTCGGAGACGAAATACAGGGCGCCGTCGGGCGAGAATTGCGGCTGGAAAATCGATTCCGCCGGGCCCCCAGCGACCAGCCGCGCCTCGGCGAGCGACCCATCATCGGCGATTGTAGCGAGGCGCAACTGCGTGCCGACCCACGGCATGTTCGGGTGGTCCCAACTGAGCCACGCGAGGCGGGCGGCATCCGGCGACAGCGCCGGCGAGGCGAAGAAATCATGGCCCCCGGCCAGCACGCGCCCCGGCCCCGGCGCGGCCGGATCGACCGCCACCAGCGCATTGTGAACCGCACCGCCCGCGGCGTGCTCCTCGCGCACGCCGATCCACCGCCGGCGTCGCGCATCGAACAGCCCGTCGGCATAGCGCCAGCCGCCCTCCGCCGGCGTCAGCGGCGTCGGCGTCGCCTCGGCGGCCTCCTGACGATAAAGCCGCTGGTCGGCGAAATTGCTGAAGAACACGACCCCCTGATGGGCCGTCGCGGCGCCGCCGCCATATTCGTGCACCCGGGTACGCGCGTTGAACGGCTGCGGGGTGACGTCGGCGACAAGGCCCTCCCGGGTGCGGCGGATGACAACGCTGCGCGCCTCGCCCGGGCGACCTTCGATCCAGTAGATATCGTCGCCGTCGACCTTGACGCCGGCGAGGCCGATCGCCTCGCCGACAATCAGGTCCGAGGTGATCGGCGAGCGCCATGCGCCGTAGGGCAGGGTCTCGGTCATACCAAGCGCGTCCCGCCGCCGCCCCGGATCGCTTCGGCGATCGCGACAAACGCCGCCGTGACGTTGACGATTTCGCCGACCGAAATCGGGTAGGGGGCGCGGCCCGCGACCGCGTCGGCAAAGGCTTCGAGGTTGACGCGCACCGTGTCGATGTTGGCGAATGTCCGCAGTTCCCGCGCTGCGCCGCTGTGCCGGACCACCATCTCGTTGCGGCTGATCGCTTCGGCCGAGCCGCTGCGGCCAAAGGCATGGACGCGCAAGAACGCCGGCGTCGAGCGCACCGCGGCCAGCGTGCCGCTCACCCCGGAGGCGAATTCGATGAGCACGACGACGCTGTCATGGGGGTCGGGCGGCGGCTTCTGCGACAGCATCTGTGCATGGATCTTGCGGACCGGGCCGGCGAGCCGCACCAGCGCATCGAGCATATGGATGCCGGTGCCGGTCATGCCGCCGGCCGGCGTCTCGTCGAGCGTGTCGCGCCAGGCCGCGAAGCCGGCCGCAACCTCGTTCGAAAAATGCGCCTCGACATGCAAGAGCGGCCCCAATTCGCCGCTGTCAACCAAGCGCGCGATCTCGGCCAGGGCCGGGAAGAAGCGCTTGTCGGTGCCAATGCCGAGCACCACCCCCGCCCCGCTGCAGGCCGCGGCGGCACGCTCGGCGTCGGCCCGGGTCAGCGCCAGCGGCTTCTCGCAGAATACCGCCTTCCCGGCTGCCGCCGCAGTGACCACCTGGTCTGCATGCTGCGAATGCGGCGTTGCCAGTGCGATTGCGTCGATCGCCGGATTGGCCAGGGCTGCCGCGAAGCTGTCGACGACTTGCAGCCGGTGCTGCGTGGCGAACTCGCGGACCCGTGCCGGGTCGCGGCTCACCGCGGTGGCGAAGCGCAGCCGGTCGCTGTTGCCCTGCACCGCGCCGACCAGCGTCTGGCCCCAGCGGCCCAGACCGACGATCGCGGCGCTGATCATCGCGTCATTCGCCGGCGGCGCGGCGCGGCTGGGTTGCCTCGTTGAGGATAAGCCGCAGGCCCGAGGCTTCATCGAGCGGCTCGGTAGAGGCGATCTCGATGCCGAACCCGGCGAGCCCAACGTAGGTGCGCGGGCGCGTCGCATAGAGCCGGATCGAGGTGATGCCGAGGTCGCGCAGGATCTGGGCGCCGAGCCCGATATCCTTCCACTGCCGGCTGCGCTCCAGTTCGGAGGCGGTGCCGTCGTCGGCGATCGCGGTGGTCGGCACGCCGGAAGTGCCCTCGCGCAGGTAGACGAGGACACCGCTTCCCGCTTCCTTGAAGCGGGCGAGCGCGGCATGGATTGGCTTGGCGCCGCCGAACACGTCCTCGATCACATTGGCGCGGTGCAGCCGGGTCGGCACGTCGCGCCCGTCGCCGATCTCGCCGTAAACGAAGGCGAAATGATGCACTTTGTCGAACGGGGTGACGTAGGCGTAGCCGCGAAAGGCGCCGGCCTCGTTTTCGATCGTGAACTCGGCGACCCGGGTTACCAGCTTCTCGCGCGCCTGCCGATAGGCGATTAGATCGGCGACCGAAATACGCTGCAGCGTGTGCTTTTTGGCGAAGGCGGCGATTTGCGGCCCGCGCATCACCGTGCCGTCATCGTTGACCAATTCGCAGATCGCCGCGACCGGCTCGATCGCGGCAAAGCGGCACAGATCGATCGCCGCCTCGGTATGGCCCGAGCGCATCAACACGCCGCCATCCTTGGCGATCAGCGGAAAGATGTGGCCAGGCCGCACGAAATCGGCGCGCCCGGCATTGCCGTTGGCGAGCCCGCGGATCGTCGCGGTGCGGTCGTCGGCCGAGATGCCGGTCGTCGTGCCGTGGCGGTAGTCGACCGAGATCGTGAAGGCGGTGCCGTGGATCGCGTCGCTGTCGGCGACCATCGGCGCCAGATGCAGCCGCCGCGCGATGTCGCCGGTGACCGGGGCGCAGACGATGCCGCAGGTGTGACGGATGATGAACGCCATTTTTTCCGGCGTCGCATGCACCGCGGCGACGATCAAATCGCCCTCGTTTTCGCGATCGTCGTCGTCGGTGACGACGACGATCTCACCGCGGGCGAAGGCGTCGATGGCTTCGCGGACCCTCAATTGCGACACGGGCTCAGTCTCCGAAACCGTTCTCGGCGAGGAACGACGGGTTTCCCTCGCGCAGCTTCACGATCGTCAGCCGCCATAGTATCGCACGCGCCGCGCGCGCGCGCGGTTCGCATATCTCGAATGCGCCGACGCGCAGGTCGGCGGCTAGGCGAGCGAGCAGCAGGGCGATGTCTCCCTCGCCATAAAGCTCCTCCAGCGCGTGCATGACATCGCGCGCCGGCGCGTTGGCGGCCGCGGCCTCGCGCTCGGCGATCGCGATCGCGGTGGCGAGGAGCCGCACCTCGCGCTCGCGCTCCGCCGGCACCAGCGGCAGCAATTCGCGCAGCAGCCATTCGCGTCCGAGCGCAAGCAGCGCCATGCCGCTCGGGCGGTCACGCATGGCGGCGAAATTCGGTGGGCGCGCCGCCAGGATCGAGCAGCATCAGCAGCTCCAGCTCACATTCGGCGGCGCGGCGGCCGATGATTGCGGTCGCGAGATCGCGCGCCCCGCCGATCAGATGCCGGTCGCTTTGCTGCAAGGCAATGATCCCCCAGCGCACATTTGCAAGCATCTCCCAGAAAAATACCCGCGCCGGATCGAGTTGGCGGCCGGCGGCGCTCTCGTAGCCGGCGTAGAACGGCGCGCGCGCCGCGATGCCGCCGGCCTCGCGGTCGAGCCGGGCGAAGCGCCAGCCCTTGCAGCAGAACCAGCCGATGTCCTCGTCGGGATCGCCCCAACCGGCGAATTCCCAATCGAGGATCGCGGTCAACTCGGCCCCATCGAGCAAGTAATTGCCGGTACGGAAATCGCGATGGCACAGCACCGCGGGCAGCGGCGCCGGCCGGTGGGTTTCCAGCCAGCGTATTGCCCATTCGAGGACCGGCCGCGGGGCGGGATGCGCGTCCAGATAGCGGTGGAAGCTCGCGATGTGCTCCTCGGCGCCAATCGACGGCAGAAAAGCGAGATCCGAACGGGGCGGCCGGATGGTTTGGAGACGCGCCAGCTGATGCCCGAGCCGGGCGGCGATTTCCGGCAAGCCCGGATCGAACGCCGGGTCGGACGTTATCTGTCGGCCCTGCGCGGTTCCGGGAACGCGGCGCATGACAAAGAACGGCTTGCCGATGACGCTCGGATTGGGGCAGGGCCACAGCGGCTCCGGTGCGGCGACGCCAGCGGCGTGCACCGCGCGCAGCACAGCGAATTCCTCGATGCGCGACAGGCTCGATGGAATGCCGGTTGCAGCACCGGTGCGTAGCACGAGACGCTGCGGCCCAGCCAGGTCACCGCCGCCAAAGCTTGCGTCGATCCCCCAATTTTCTTGGATTGCGCCGCCGGAAAGCAGCTCTATCCCGGCGATTTCAACGCTGCTCGCGCCGCTCGTCGCGGCGAGAAAGCGGGCGAGCGCCCCGAGGTCAAATGGCGGCAACGGCGTGGCCGCCATCGACCGCGAGGACCGCGCCGGTGACATAGGCGCTGGCCGGCGAGGCGAGGAACAACAGCGCTCCGTCGAGGTCGGGGACCTGCCCGATGCGCCGCAACGGGATACGGCCGATCAGCGCCTTGCCGGGTTCGGTTGCAAAGAAGGCGCGGTTGAAGTCGGTCTCGATGTAACCCGGCGCCAGCGCGTTGACGAGAATGCCGTAGCGCGCCAGTTCCATCGCCAGCACCTGCGTCAGGTGGCTGAGGCCGGCTTTCGCCGCGCAATAGGCCGGCACCCGGCCGATCGTGCGCGAGGCGAGGACCGACGAGATGTTGATGATCCGCCCCGGGCGTTTCAGCCCGACGAGATGGTGGGCAAATTCGCGCGCCGCGAGCCACGCGCCTTTGAGATTGGTGTCGACGACGTAGTCCCAATCCTCCTCGGTGTGCTCGAACAGCGGCTTCGAGACGACAACGCCGGCGTTGTTGACGAGGACCGAGAGCGGCCCGAGACGCTCCTCGGCGGCGGTGATGGCGGCGGCGACGCTCGCTTGCTTTGTCACATCGCAAGCAAGCGGCAGGCATTGCCCGCCCTTGGCCTCGATCTCGCGCGCCAATTCGGCGAGGCGGTCTTCGCGGCGCGCCGCGAGCGCCACCTTGGCGCCGGCGGCGGCCAGCACCCTGGCAAAATGCTCGCCGATGCCGGAGGACGCCCCGGTGACCAGCACCACCTCGCCGGCGACGGAGAAATTCGGCATCGCGACGCGAGCGCTTTCGCTCACGCCTGCACGGCCTTCGCCTGCTCGCGCAGCGCGTATTTCTGGATTTTTCCCGTGGAGGTTTTGGGCAGCGGGCCGAACACGATGGTTCGCGGCACCTTGTAATGCGCCAGATTGCCGCGGCAGAAGGCGATGATCTCAGCCTGCGTCACCGCGCCCGCGTCTTCCTTCAGCGTGACGAATGCGCACGGGCTCTCGCCCCAGCGCTCGTCCGGCCGGGCGACGACCGCCGCTTCCATGACCTGCGGATGGCGGTACAGCACCTCCTCGACCTCGATCGAGGAAATATTTTCGCCGCCGGAGATGATGATGTCCTTCGAGCGGTCCTTGATTTCGACGTAGCCGTCCGGGTGCATGACCGCGAGGTCGCCGGTGTGGAACCAGCCGCCGACGAGGGCCTCCTCGGTCGCCGCCGGGTTTGCGAGATAGCCCTTCATCAGCGTGTTACCGCGCAGCATCAGTTCACCGATCGTCGCGCCGTCGGCCGGCACATCCCTCATCGTCGCCGGGTCGGCGACGCGCTGCCGGTCTAACGTCAGGTATTGCACCCCCTGGCGCGCCATCCTGGCCGAGCGCTCGGCCAATGGCAGGCCCGCCCATTCCTCCTGCCAGGCGCACGACGTCGAGGGGCCGTAGCTCTCGGTCAGGCCATAGAGGTGCGTCACGCGAAAGCCCATCCGCTCCATCGCCTCGATGACCGATGAGGGCGGCGCCGCGCCGCCGGTTGCCGCCTCGACGACATGTTCGAAGCGGCGCTTCACCGCGTCAGGGGCGTGCACCAGCATGTTGAGGACAATGGGCGCGCCGCACAGATGCGTCACCCGATGCTCGGCGATCGCGGCAAAGATGGCCGCCGGCTCGACCCGGCGCAGGCAGACATGCGTCGCGGCGACGGCGGTGACGCCCCAGGTGTAGGTCCAGCCGCTGCAATGAAACATCGGCAGCGTCCACAGATAGGTGGAATGCCGGTCGAGGCCGAAGGTGATCGCGTTGCCGAGCGCGTTCAAAAACGCGCCGCGATGGTGGTAGACGACGCCCTTCGGGTTGCCGGTGGTGCCTGAGGTGTAGTTGAGCGCGATCGCCGCCCATTCGTCCTCGGGCGGCGACCACGCGGCGGCCGGGTCTCCCTCGGCGAGGAACTCCTCATATTCCGTGCCACCGAGCGGGGCGCCGTTGTCGCCGTCGGCGATCTCGACCAGCGGGATCTTGCGGCCCTGCGCGCGCAGCGCCGCGCTTGCGAGCGGGCCGAACTCGCGATCGGCTATGAGGAGCTTGGCGCCGCCGTGGCCGAGAATGAAGGCGATCGAGGCCGCGTCGAGACGATAATTCAAGGCGTTCAGCACCGCTCCCGCCATCGGCACGCCGTAATGCGCTTCGAGCAGGGCCGGGACGTTGGGAGCCAACACCGCGACCGTATCGCGCGGCCCGATGCCGCGCTGCCGCAGCGCGTCGGCGAAGCGCCGGCAGCGCTCATCGAACTGCCAGTAGGTAAAGCGCCGCCCGCTGTCGACTACTGCCAGCTTGTCGGGATAAACGGCGGCCGCGCGGGCGAGAAAATTGAGCGGCGTCAGCGCCGCGAAATTCGCCGGATTGCGCGCCAGATGCGGCGCGCCGTAAACCTCGTCTGCCGGCGGCACGTCAGATCCCTTCGCGGTCGGGCTTCGAGGTCGGCATCCTTAGGGAAGCTGCGCCGCCAGATCAAGCGAGACTGCCGCGGCGGCTGTCGAGAAGGATGCATTAACTTTAGCTAAACCTGACCGGGCTATGCTGCCGACTGCCTGATTGGGAGGGCTGGATGCCATCGGGCGGTGCCGGGAAATCGGTGTTTTTTTGCGCATTGCTGGCAGTGACGCTGGCGCCGTTCGCGCTGATCCTAGGATTTGCGCCGCACGAAGCGCAGCTGCCCGGAATAATTTTCGCTGCCAATCTGACTGGCGGCGGACACGTTGCGTCGACCCTCTATCTGTTCGGAGACCCCGAATTTCGTCCACTGGTCCGGCGCGCTTGGCTGCGGTTTGTCGTCGCTCCGCTGGCGTTGGGGGCTGGCTTCATTATCATCGGACAATTGGCGCCGACGATCTGGCCCGGCCTCTTTCTCGCTTTCTTCTCATGGCAGGTCTTCCACTACCAGCGCCAGAATTACGGAATTGTCTCCTTCGCGGCGAAGGCAAGCGGCACTCGGTTGCCGGCACAACTGTCTGCCGCGCTCTCCGCTACAGTGCCCGTCGCGATCCTGGGCGTCATGGCGAGTCGGACCACGGACCTGCCGGCGCTCGGGGACCCGGGGGCGCTCCGATTGGCTGGGGCGGCCCTCTATGCCGTCGCCATTGCGTGGATCATCGTTATCGTTTGGCGGGATCCAGCCGCGCGCCGGTCGCCGCTCGTTGTGGCGGCCGCAGGTTGTGCCGCCTTGTTTTTTCTGCCGGCATTGCTCAGCGGCAGCGTGCTCGTCGTATTTTGGAGCTATGCCATAGCGCATGGCGCACAATACCTTTTGTTCATGTGTGTGCTGGCCTGGACGGCGCCGCGACGGGCGATTAGCGCGAGCGGGCTTGCTTTAGCAATCCTCGGCGGCCTGTTCTTCTTTGCGGGATTACGCTCATCGTTTGTCCAGCACTTTTACCTGGGGATCACCTGCGGCCATTTCCTGATAGACGCCAAGGTCTGGCGGCTGCGCGAGATGCCGCAGCGCGCCTTGATCGGGCGTCGTTTTGGTTTCGCTCTGGCGCCGCCGGCGCCCGGAGCGCGGGGATCAATCGCGTCCGGCGAGATCGGTGCGGATGGCCAATTGCCGCTTGCGGCGCGGCTCGGCGCAGGCCCCGGCTGAGGCTTACGGGCGAAGCTAGGCGCAAGCGCCGCTTGGGGGCAAGGCCCTCAGAACGGCGGCGTGCCTCGGACGACGCTGCGGTGCATGACGCGGCGGTATTTGTCGGCTTGGTAATTGGCAACCGCGCGGTGCAAGAGGGAGCGGTTGTCCCACATGACAAGATCACCGACCTGCCAGCGCTGGACGTAGACGAATTGCCGCTGCGTCGCGTGTTGGAGCAGCCCGGCGAGCAGCGCGGCGCCGTCGGCTTCCGGCATTCCCGTTATGTGCGTCGCATGGTTGCCAAGATAAAGCGCCTTTTTACCGGTGTCGGGATGGGTGCGCACCAAGGGATGCTCGACCGAGGGACGGCTCGCGTCGAAGGCCGGGCGAAACACAACCCGTAGGCCGGCGAGGCGCTGCTGCGTCGCCGGCGGCAGCGCGGCGTAGGCGAGCGCGGTATTGGCGAACTCGGTGTCACCGCCCGAGGGCGGCAGCTCGACCGCATGCAGCATCGTCAGCATCGGCGGTGCCGCGTGATAGGGTTTGTCGGTATGCCAGTGGTAATTGGCGGCCTTGGACGAGCTGAAGCGCGGCCTGCCATGCTCGTCGAGGTTGGAGAGCACGTGCGCCACTCCGTAGCGCTTCTTGTCGGCGCCGGGGCGATGGGTGCCGTGCGCCTCGACCTCGCCGAAATTCGCCGCGAAGCCGAATTGCTGCTCGCGAGTCAGTGCCTGGTCCGGGAAGATGACGATGTGGTGGGCAAGAAAGGCCGTGACGATTGCGTTCTTCAGCTCGGGCGTGAGCGGCCGCGAAAGATCGACACCGGTGATCCGGACGGCGCCCGCCGCCGCGAGCTGCCCCAGCGCCAGTGCGGGCTCAGACGTGGCCGGCCTAGACGTGGAAGGATTCACCGCAGCCGCAGCGGCCCTTCTCGTTCGGATTGCGGAAAACGAAGCCGGATTCGAGCTTCTCCTCGACGTAATCCATCTCGGTGCCGAGGAGAAACATGACGGCCTTCGGATCGACCAGGATCGTCACTCCCTTGTCTTCGACGATCTCGTCGAACTTGCCCTTCTCGTCGGCGTATTCGAGCGTGTAGCTGAGGCCGGAGCAGCCGCGCGCGCGCACCCCGACCCGCACCCCGATCGAGGGCTTGCCGCGCCGGTCCAAGAGCGCGCGGATGCGCTCCGCTGCGGCGTCGGTCACCAACATGGCCTGCTTTTGTGCCATCGTTCCCGTATCTCCCGCCCCACGATAATGCCGAAATCGACCTCACCGTCACTCTATGTAGGCGCCTCGGCGGCGTTCGTCATCCTGCGATTGGCCAGCGTGCGCCGCGCGAGCCCGGTCCAGGCGTCGAGGAAATGTGCGATGTCAGCCTCGCGCGTTGTCCAGCCGAGGCTGACGCGGATCGCGCCCTGGGCGATGTCGGGCGGCGTCCGCATCGCCGCCAGCACATGGCTTGGCCCGACCTTGCCCGACGAGCAAGCGGCGCCGGCGCTGACCATGACCCCGTCGAGATCGAGCGCGATGACCTGGGTTTCCGCCGCGACCCCGGGCAAGGACAGCGCCGCCGTGTTGGGCAGGCGCGGCACGCCGGCGCCAATCGCCACCGCCTCCGGCACCGCCCGCAGCGCCGCCGCTTCGAGCCCGTCGCGCAAATCCTGGACCCGCCGGTAATCGGTGACGGCCGCCAGCGCAGCTTCGGCTGCTGCGGCGAACCCGGCGATGCCCGGCAGGTTTTCGCTGCCGGCGCGGCGGCCGCGCTCCTGGCCGCCGCCGCGGATCAGCGGGGCGAGCTCGGCCGCGCCGGTCACCACCAGCGCGCCGATGCCGGGTGGGCCGCCGAGCTTGTGCGCTGAGAGGCTGAGCAGATCGGCCCCGAGTTCGGCCGCCGCCAGCGGCATCTTGCCGGCCGCCTGTACCGCGTCGCAGTGAAACAGCGCGCCGTGCGCCCGCGCGATTTCGGCGATCCGCGCGACCGGCTGGAGGATGCCGGTCTCGTTGTTGGCGAGCATCACCGAAACGAGGGCCGGGCGCGAATCGCCGGCGAGCAACTGTTCAAGCCGCGCCGCGTCGACAATTCCCTCGGCATCGACCGGGATGCGCTCGGCCGCCGGCACCGCCTGCAACACCGAGCCGTGCTCGATCGCCGACACCAGGATCCGCTCGCGGCCGCTGCCGAGCAGCGCGAGGTGGTTGGCCTCGGTGCCGCCGCTGGTGAAGACGACGCCGTCAGGCGACGCGCCGGCCAGCGCCGCCACCGCCCCGCGCGCGACCTCCACCAGCCGTCGCGCCGCGCGGCCCCAGCGATGCACCGACGACGGGTTGCCGCAAAGGGCGAGCGCCGCGGCGACCGCCGCCGCTGCCTCTGGCCGCAACGGCGCGGTCGCGTTCCAGTCGAGATAGGTCTCGCGCGGATTGGCGCTTGGCGCTTGGCTCACGTTAGCGGACGTTCGCGGCCCGGTATTCCGTGCGCTGGGCCATGCCGCTGGTGCCGAGCACGCGCTTATCGCAAACATCGCCGAGCGATACCGAGCTCAGATAGAGGTGAATCTGGTTGCTGAGTTCCTCCCACAGATCGTGGGTCGGACAGCGGCTGCGATCGCCGCGGCAGCCGATCGCGGCGCCCGGAACGCAGCGCACCGCGTGCAGCGGTTCGTCGACCGCGAGGATGATGTCGGAGATCCGCGTCTCGTCGCGCCCGCGCGCGAGGAGGTAACCGCCGCCCGGGCCGCGCACGCTGGTGACGAGGCCGTTACGGCGCAGCTTAGCAAATAGCTGTTCGAGGTAAGAGAGCGAGATCTCCTGGCGCTCGGCGATATCGCCTAGCGACACGGGGGCGCCGCCGCCGTGCTGGGCCAAATCGACCATCGCCATCACCGCGTAGCGGCCCTTGCTGCCGAGTTTCACGGCTGCGCTCCCGCGACGCGGCGGCGCACCGCTTCGGGTCCCGGCGGCGCGCTCTCGCCGGGCACCGCTAGATCGGGCGTCGCTTCGAGTTCGGCGAGCCGCGCCCGCAGCGCTGCGACCTCGTCGAGCAGGCCGTTGAGCGCACGGGCGATCGGATCGGGGATCTCGCCGCTGACCCCGTAGGGCTCGAAGCCGGGGGGGCCGGCCTCGGTCCCCGAGCGCCGGCCGGCCTGACGGGCCGGATTGCCAACCATCGTGGCGCCATCGGGCACCTCGCGCAGTACTACCGAAGCGGCTCCGATGCGGGCGCCGTCGCCAACCCGGAACGGCCCCAACACCTGCGCCCCCGATCCGACGATGACGTTGTTGCCGATCGTCGGATGGCGCTTCTGCCCGCCCTGCTCGCGCGTCGGGCGGGTGCCGCCCAAGGTCACGCCGTGATAGAGCGTGCAATCGTCGCCAATTTCGGCGGTCTCACCGATCACCACCCCCATGCCGTGGTCGATAAAGAGCCGCTTGCCGATGCGGGCGCCCGGATGGATTTCGATCCCGGTCAGCACCCGCCCGACATGCGAGATGAAGCGACCGGTGAGGTGCCAGCCGTACTGCCAAAGCCAGTGCGCCAGCCGGTAATAGAGCAGCGCCTGAAAGCCGGGATAGCACAGCACCACCTCGAGGCGGGAGCGCGCCGCCGGGTCGCGCGCCAGCGTCGCGTCAATCTCGCTGCGCAGGTTTTTGAAGAGCATCGCCGTCACTATGTTATCGTCGCCTGCCACGCCGCGCTCGCGCGGCGGCTTTGCGGACCCCGGCACGAGCATATAATTCCCCCACTAACCGGATCAAGTATAGGTCGAGCGGTGTTGCGGAACCCGTGCAAAAGGGGTCGTCAAACCAGACCCGGAGAGTCGGATTTGAACCGGATTTGCCATGCCTGACGTGATCATCAACGGCCCGGAAGGGCGCATCGAGGGCCGCTATCACCATGCCCGTGGCGGCACCGCGCCGATGGCGGTGGTGCTGCATCCGCACCCGCTGCATGGCGGGACGATGAACAACAAGGTCGTATACACGCTCTATCAGACGTTTGTCCGCCGCGGGTTTTCGACCCTGCGGTTCAACTTTCGCGGGGTCGGGCGCAGCCAGGGCAGCTTCGACCGCGGCGAGGGCGAGCTAGCCGATGCCGCCGCGGCGCTCGACTGGCTGCAGGGCTACAACCCCAATGCCGCGAGCTGCTGGGTCGCGGGCTATTCGTTTGGCGCCTGGATCGGCATGCAGCTGTTGATGCGGCGGCCCGAGATCGAGGCGTTCATCTCGGTGGCGCCGCCGGCCAACCAGTATGATTTCAGTTTTCTCGCGCCGTGCCCGTCATCGGGATTGATCCTGCAGGGCGACCAGGACTCGCTGGTGCCGCCGGAGGCGGTGCAGAAGCTCGTCCACAAGCTGTCGCATCAGCGCGACATCAAGATCGATTTTCGCAAGATCCCGGGCTCCGACCACTTCTTCGCCGAGAGCGCCGATACGGTGGCGGCGCATGTCGACGCCTATATCGCGGCGCATGCCCGTTTCGCCGAGCCGGCGGAGCCTGCAGCCGTCCCGGCACGCGGCCGCTAGACTAGGTCTGCCTCGCCTGCCGGGCTAGAGGCGCGGGCGTTCGTTGATCGCGAGAACGCGGATTCCGGCAGTATCGATGCGCACCGTGCTGAGCGAACCCTGCGCGACCTCGATCCGGCCGTAGAAATCGAGCGGCATGCCGAGCGCGAAGACCAGCATCGCGCGAATAACGTCGCCGTGGCTGACGACGACCACGCTTTCGTCGGGGTGCGCCTCGCCGATTTCGAGGAGGGCCTCGACCGCGCGGCGCTGCACCTGTCGCATGCTCTCGCCGCCGGGGATTGTCGCGAGGCTGCGGTGGTTGGCCCAGGCCGGCCAGCGCGGGTCGGCGCGGATCGCCTCGAAGGTCGCGCCGGTCCATTCGCCGAAATCGAGCTCGATCAGATCGTCGTGCAACGCGACCGGCAGGCCGAGCCGGGCGGCGACGATCTCGGCCGATTCGCGGGTGCGCTGGAGCGGGCTCGAATAGAGCGCCGCGATGTTGCCCTCCGCGAGGCGTTCGGCGACCGCCGCGATCTCGCTGCGGCCGCGCTCGCTCAGAGCGATCCCCGGCATGCGCCCGACCAGTACGCGGCTTTCCTGCCGCTCGCCATGCCGCAGCAGGTGGAAGAGGGTCATGCGGCCTCGGCCAAGGCGTAGACGCTACGCTCGAATTGGCCGTAGAGGCTGACCGCGGCAGGATCGGCGAACGGCAGGATCTGGGTCAGGATCACGCCGGTGATGCGGCGGACCGGATCGAGCCAGTAATAGCTGTTGAAGAGGCCCGCCCAGCTGACCGTACCGGCGCTGCGGCCGTTGGGGCCGGGATCGAGGTTCAGCATGTAGCCGAGGCCCCAGCGAATGCGGGCGCCGGGGAAGAAGTCGACGTCATTGGTCAGCAGCGGCGCGCTGCTCTTGAGGACCCCGGCCGGCAGGTCGCCGATCTGGTTCCGGTTCATCTCGGCGACGGTTTCTGCCTGGAGGATGCGGGCGCCGTCGAGGCTGCCGCCATGCAGCAGCATCTGCAGAAAGCGCAAATAGTCGCCGGCGGTCGAATAGAGCCCGCCGCCGCCGGCGAGGAATTCGCGGGGCCCCAGCGCTTCGAGTGGCTGCGGCACGAGGCTGCCATCCGCCTGGCGCTGATGCACGCTCGCCTGCCTGGCGCGCTGGTCGGACGTCGGCGCGAAGCCGGTGTCGGGTATGCCGAGCGGCGCGAAAATATGGTCGCGCAGATAGGCGTCGAGCGCCTGCCCGCTCGCCGCTTCGACCAGCCGGCCGATCCAGTCGATGTTGATGCCGTATTCCCAGCGTTCGCCGGGATCGAAATTGAGCGGCCGGCGCAATGCCGCGAGCTGCCCCGACATCACCATCGGCGTGCCGCTGGCTTCGACATAGCGCAGCGTGTCGGCGTTCCACATCTCGTAGGTGAAGCCGGCGGTGTGGGTCATCAGATGCCGCAGCGTGACCGGCCGCTTCGCCGGTCGCAGCTGCGGCGTGCCGTCGGGCGCGAAACCGTCGAGCACCTTGGGCGCGGAAAGCGCCGGATCGATGTCGGGTAGCGTCCCATCGAGCGAGAGCTTGCCTGCTTCGACCAACTGCAGCGCCGCGACGCAGGTGATCGCCTTGGTCATCGAGGCGATGCGGAAGACGGTGTCGAGCGTCATCGCCGGCGCTTGGCCGAATGCACGCACGCCGAAGGCGCCTCGGTAGATCAGCCCTTTTTCGCTCGCCGCCATCGCGACGACCCCGGGCACCTCGCGCCGCTCCACCGTACCCTGCAATGCCGCGTCTATATTCGCTCGCATCTCTGTTTGGCTCGGCATCACACCACCCTCAAAATTACCATTTCGGTGACGGCCGGGATCCAGCGATCTACCATCGAGATCGCTGAAATATGGGTCCCGGGCTGCGCCGGGATGACGATGTTATGATGAGGCGGGTGAGCGGCGGATGTTGCCGCTCTGCTCGGGGATGCCGGTCTCCTCGTAGCAGACGCGGGCGAAGGCGGCGACCCCCTCGCGGATCTCATCCTTGGTCGTCAGGCCGAAGCACAGGCGCAGCCGCGACTTCGAGGCTTCGCCGTCGACGGCCCATTCAGGGCCTGGGTTGAACGCGACGCCCGCCTTGAGCGCGGGCTGCACCAGTTTGCGCACGTCGATCTCGTCGGGCAGCTTCATCCACAGGAAAATCCCGCCCTTCGGTGCCCACGGCTCGACTGCGGTGCCGAACTCGCGCTCGACCGCCTCGACCATCGTATCGAGCTTGCCCTTCAACGCGCGGCTCAATTCGTCGACATGCGCCTCGAAATGCTTCGAGAAGTATTCGGCGACGACCATCTGTTCGAGGGCGCCGGTGCCGCTGTCGGCCGCCGTCTTGATCGCGACCATGCGGCTCATGAATTCCCAATCGGCGATCACGTAGCCGAGGCGCAGCGCCGGGGCCAGGGTCTTCGAGAACGAGCCGATATGGATGACGTGGCTCGGGTCGAGCGAATAGAGCGCCGGCGGCACGTCCATGCCGCCCCAGGTCAGGTCGGAGTAGCATTCGTCCTCGAAGATCGGGACGCCGTATTCGCGCGCCAGCGCCAGCAGCTGGTGGCGCCGGGCGAGCGGCATGATGCTGCCGGTCGGGTTCTGGATCGTCGCGGTCGTGCAGATGTATTTGGGCGTGGTGCCATGGCGCTTCAAATCGGCGAGGATTTGCCCCAGCGCGTCGATCCGGATGCCATCCTCGTCAAGCGGCGTGCCGACGATGGTGACGCCGAGCCGGCGCAGCTTCGTCAGATAGCCGCCATAGGTGAATTCCTCGAGGATCACCGTGTCGCCCGGTTCGAGCAGCACCTGGTTGACGAGGTCGATCGCGTGGCCGGAGCCCGAGGTGATCAGCACATCTTCCGCGGTGCCCTTGATGCCGCGCCAGCGGCCGAGCTTGTCGGCGACAAACTGGCGCAGGCCCAAATAGCCTTGCGGCCCCTGCGCCATGCTGTAAAGAGCCAGTTCGCGGCCGTCGCGGCGCAGCGCGGTGGCGGCCGCTTCGATCAATCCCTCGATGGGCACGAGCGTGCGGTCGTTGTGGCCGCCGATGAAATTGTATTTGGCGTTGCCGGCCCAGCGCGGCGCCGGCGGGGGCACCTTCTTGCCGAAGAGATTGGGGTAGGCGAAACCGGGGTTGCTCATGGCAAGGGATCCTATTCGGGCAGGTTGGCGAGATAGCGGCCGTAATCGTTCTTGCCGAAGCGCTGCGCCTCGGCCAGCAACCGGTCGCGGTCGATATAGCCCATATGATAGGCGACTTCCTCGACGCAGGCGATCTTGAGACCCTGGCGCATCTCGACGGTGCGGACGTATTCGCCGGCCTCGATCAGATCCTCGTGCGTGCCGGTGTCGAACCAGGCATAGCCGCGGCCCAGCCGCGCCACCTGCAATAGGCCGAGGCCGAGATAGACATTGTTCAGATCGGTGATCTCGAGTTCGCCGCGGGCCGACGGCTTTAGGCCTCGCGCGATCTCGACGACGGCGTTGTCGTAGAAATAGAGGCCGGTAACCGCCCATTGCGAACGCGGCTCGATCGGCTTTTCCTCAATCGAGATCGCCTTGCCTCCGCCGTCGAACTCGACGACGCCATAGGCCTGCGGGTTGCGCACCTGATAGGCGAAGACCGTGGCGCCCGGGCGCGGCCGCGCCGCGTCCTGCAGCATCTCCGGCAGGCCGTGGCCGTAGAAAATGTTGTCGCCGAGCACGAGGGCGACGGCGCCGTCGCCGATAAAGTCCCGGCCGATGATGAAGGCCTGCGCCAACCCCTCCGGGCGCGGCTGGGTGGCGTAGGACAGCGCGAGGCCCCAGCGGCTGCCGTCGCCGAGCAGCGCCTCGAAGCGGCCTCGCTCCTCGGGCGTGGTGATGACGAGGATGTCGCGAATGCCGGCCAGCATCAGCGTCGTCAGCGGGTAATAGATCATCGGCTTGTCGTAGACCGGCAGGAGCTGCTTGCTGACGACCAGCGTCGCCGGGTAGAGCCGGGTGCCCGACCCGCCGGCGAGGATGATGCCCTTCATCGGTCTCCCTCGACGTCATTCCCCGACAAGTGGGGGTGAGGGTCGGGATGGCCGACGCCGAGGCGGGTGCCGCGGTAGCGCTGCGACCAGATCGCCTGCCACCACCAGCGATTGTCGAGATACCAGGCGACGGTCTGGCGCAGGCCCGTCGCGAAGTTTTCACGCGGTTGCCAGCCGAGTTCGCCCCGGATTTTCGTCGCATCCATCGCGTAGCGCCAGTCATGGCCGGGCCGATCGGCGACGAAGGAGATCAGCCGCGCGTGCGGGCGGTGCGGCGACTTTGGTTGCAGTTGGTCGAGCAGGTCGCAGATCAGGGTCACAACGTCGAGATTGCTACGCTCGGCGTCGCCGCCGATATTGTAGCTCTCGCCCGGGCGGCCGCGGCACAGCACGGCATGGAGCGCGCGGACGTGGTCGTCGACGTAGAGCCAGTCGCGCACGTTGTCGCCCTTCCCGTAAATCGGGATCTCCTCGCCGTGCAGCGCCTTCAGGATCGTCAGCGGAATTAACTTTTCCGGAAAATGGTAGGGGCCGTAATTGTTCGAGCAGTTGCTCAGCACCGTCGGCAGGCCGAAGGTTTCATGCCACGCCCGCACCAGGTGGTCGGACGCCGCCTTCGAGGCGGCATAGGGCGAATTGGGCTGGTAGCGGCTCCGTTCGGTGAACTTGCCGTCGGGCCCGAGCGAGCCGAACACCTCGTCGGTCGAGACATGGTGAAAGCGGAACCGTGCCGCCCGCTCGGCCGGCAAGCCGCGCCAGTATTCGAGCGTAGCTTCGAGCAGCGCATAGGTGCCCTCGATATTCGTCCGGATGAAGGCTCCCGGGCCATCGATCGAGCGGTCGACATGCGACTCGGCGGCGAGGTGCAGCACCGCATCGGGGGCGAAGGCGCGCAGCAGGTCGGCGACCGCCGCCCGGTCGCAGATGTCGGCGCGGTGAAAGCAGTAGCTCGGGTCGCTGTCGATCGTCTTGAGCGAGGCGAGATTGGCCGCGTAGGTCAGCTTGTCGAGGTTGAGCACCGAGAGGCCCAGTTCGCCGACAAAGAGGCGGCACACCGCCGAGCCGATGAACCCGGCGCCGCCGGTAACCAAAACCTTCATCGCGCCACCCGCTTCTCTTCCAAGAGCAGCCGAAATCACCCGGGTTTGAGCCTCGATTGAGCATTGCGCGGCGCCACCCGCCGCGCAAGCGACAACAGCGCCGCGGGAGCGCCCGTCACGGGGGATTGCGTCGAGCTCCGAATCGCAGGTTTATGGGTGGCCGCCCCGCGTCCCGCGCCGCCGCATCGCCGAGCCCGATCGCCAGCCCCTAGCAGCCGCACATGCAACCTTCGCCGATCGATCCGGTGGCCGCCGCCGAGTTCATTGTGAGGCGGCTTTACCGGCCGCTGCGGTTCGCCGACGCGGCGTGTTTCGCTGCCGCCGAGACCGAGCATCCGTTCGCCGGCGACACCTGGTTCTGGACCGACGACAATGCCAAGATCGTCGAGCTGCTGGCGCGCCCCGAGCTGTGCCGGCGCTATGCCCGGGAAACCGACGAGGTTCTGCGCTTCCTGCGGCTGATGTGCCGCGGCCCGTTGATTCTGCGGCGGGTCGGCTCGCCCCGGCTGCTCTTGACCGGGCAGGACGGCAGCGAATTGAGCTTCTACCATTCGCTGATGCACCTGCGCTGCGATCTGTCGCGCGGCGTGGTCGTCGCCGGCATCCGCTTCCACGACAATCGCACCGCCGACAACCTGCTGTTTCATACCAATTGCGTCGAGTTCACCCACCGCAAGCGGCGCTACTCAGTGCCGGTCGAAGAAGCAATCGACGATTTTGCCAGCGACCTCGACGGCCATCGGCTCGAGCTGCGCTACGCCGCCGAGCTGCGCTTCAAGCCGCGCCGGCAGGAGCTGCGGGTCGGCCGCATATCCTACCGCTACTCGATCGATGCGCGCTCGATGGTGATCGGCGTTGAAGCGGCGCTCGAGGTCGATCCCGGCGCCGACATCAGCGACGTCGAGCTGACGATCGCTCAGGATTATCTCAGCCACGGCCTCAATGGGGTGCGTTACAGCCACATCTTCGCCGGGCGCCCCGAGGGCGAGCCGTTGCGCTTCACCGCCCAGTCGCGGGGCCGCCAGAAATTGCCGGTCGCGGGGTGCGACTATTATTCGATCGTGCAGCAGCAGATCGCCGGGTTCGCGCTGGCCGCTCACACGGCGCCCCGCGAGCCGCAGCGTCTGGCCGAGCTCGAGGTCTTGGTGCGCGAGCCCGGGTTTCTGCATTTTGTCCGCGCCCGCTACCGCTTCGGCGGCGGCTGCCGCGGCCGCCGGCTGGTCGCGGCCGAGAACAAGATGCTAACCGCCGGCGGGTTCTACCGGCGGGTCGAGGATTACCGCCGGCTGCTGCACGATGCCGCGGCCGCGCTCGGCGTGCCGCACGAAACCGCGATCGATTATAGCGTCTCCTACGATTACGGCGCCGAACTCAATGCCTTCGCCCATTATTTCGTGGCGCTGGGGCAGCGCGGCTGCGGCGCTACCCTGCGCGACGAGGCCAAGTCGCTGTTCGATGCCTGTCTGGCGACATATTTCGACCTCTTCGTATCGGGCCACCAGCGCGGCGAGGATACGATCTTCTCGCGCCAGCTGGCTTTTGTCGTGTTGAGCCTCGTCACGATGCACCGGGCGACCGGCAGCGCCGATTATCGCCACCGGCTGGGGGAGCTGTGCGAGGTGCTGCTCGAATTCGAGAAACGGTTCGACGACGTCGCCGGGGCTGCGGTGTCCGGCATACTGATGGGGGTCCACAGCCAGCGCATCGTCTTTGTCGATTGCCACAGCGCCGCGCTGTTCGCCCTGGCTCAGGCGGCCGAAATCATCGCGGATGCCCGCTTTGCCGCGGTCATCGATCGCGGCCTCGGCTGCTACTCGATCGAGACGATACGGATCGACTGGCACGACGGTCCGCATAAGGCCGATGCGATAGCCGTGGCGTGGCTCGACGATGGCGGCACGCGCCACACCAATCACGGCTTCTGGAACTACCATGCCGGCTTGATGCTGCGGCTTTTCGCGGCGTTGCGCCGGACCCCCGATCCGAGCCTGCAGGCGGTGGCCGCCCGCCACCGCGACCGCATCGAACTCTTCGAGTTAATGATTCGGCACCAGATCACCCACTCGTTGGCGTCGAGCGATAGCACCGTCGAGATCCGCAGCTCGGTGCTCTCGACGGAGACCAACTCGGAGACCCAGCCCTGGGCGGCCCTGGGCCTCATCGAAGCCGCGGATGACGGAGAATAACGGTTGAGGATGGAGCATGAGCATCTTCTCGCGGTCGGCGCGGCAGCAGCATTCACCGCGTCGCGTAGAAACCGGGGCGCAATCGGTCGGTGCGCTGCGCCGCGACGAGGTTGCCGTCGCCTTTGAACTGCTGCTCGGGCGTCGGCCGATCCACCAGAGCGAAATCGAGGCAGCGTCGCGACTCGGCGGCCTTCGCGAGGCCGTCGAATATCTGCTCGCGACCGACGAGTTCGCACATCGCTATCAAGAATTGAAGAAATCGGGTGCGCAGGGGGCACCCAGCCGAGCCGCTGCCAGCCCGCGGCCGGCTCCGATATTTCTTGGCGACCGAGTGCTTTGCTGGACGCATCGCGGTCAGCGCCTCTACGTCGTCCCTCAGGATGTCGATATAACGCCGCGGGTATTGTTGGACGGCACTTGGGAACTGCATGTAGAAGCAACGATGTTGCGCTTCCTGCGTCCGGGATATACCGTGATCGATTGCGGTGCAAATATCGGATACTATACCATTATTCTATGCGCCGCGGTGGCGCCGCACGGCAAGGTACACGCCTTCGAGGCGCAACCCGACCTCGTCCGCCTGCTCAAGGCAACGATCTACATCAACGGCCTGGGCCATCTTATCGACCTGCAATGCTGCGCGGTCAGCGACCGCCCGGGCAGCCTCATTCTCGCTCAGAGCCCGGATCATCACGGCAGCGGCAATGTCGTCCCCGGCCACTTCATCCCGACCTACGACGACAATTATCCGATCCGCATCGAAGTCCCGGCGGTGACCCTCGATGCCGCGCTAGGCGACCGGGTCGGGGCGGTCGACCTCATCCATATGGATATCGAGGGATCGGAGCCGCTGGCCCTGCGCGGGGCGCAGGCCCTCATTGAGCGCTCCCCCGGCGTCAAGATCATCACCGAATGGTCGGTCGACATGATGGGAGCCCGGGCCGATCTCGGCGAGTTAGTCGCCTGGCTGAAGGGGCTGGGATTTCGCTTCTGGGTAATCGACCGGGAGAGCGCCGAACTCACGCCGGTTGAGGCGACCGCTTTACTGGGATTGCCGCATGGCGACCTGTTGTTGTCCCGCACCGACCTCGGCTAACCGGCCCCGATCGCGCTTCGCAGGGTGTCGATGATCCGACCGAATAATTTCTTGTCGCGGTGCAATTTTTCGCTCGGATGGGCGGCCGGTCCGCCGTCTTGTTCGGTCGCGCTTGTCGCGCCGGGCGGTGTAACGACCTGGTCCAGGCTGATCGGCCGCGGCAACAGCGCCAGGTTGATCAGCGGCCACGGCCAGTCGCTGGGATACGCGTTGATCTGCTCCCCCCAGCGCTCCCGATCGGCGATGAAAGCGCGATAGCCCAACCGGTCGAAGAAGCTGAAATACGCATCCGCTGCGTCGCCCGATACGCGCTCCAGCATTTGCGGATGGAGTTCCGAGAGGATCATCGGGCGACACCGAGCCAGGGTCTCTTGCGCCCCGCGAAACACCCGCATCTCGGCGCCCTCGACATCCACCTTCAAAAAATCGAGGCGAGGCAACGCCAGATCATCGAGCGTTCGCAGCGGGATCGGCTGCCGCTCCATGTCAGGGGCCGGCGTTGCATCGGCCAGAAACGACCCGCCGGGGTTGTCGGTAGCGGCCGACCAGGTTAGAACGCCCTCTCCCTGCCGATCCGACAGCGCACAGCGATGCACCCTCACCCGGTCGGCCAAGCTGTTGAGTGCCACGGTTTTTTCGAGATAGTTCGCGGTCTCGGCGCGGGGCTCGAAGGCGTGGACCCGGCCTTCATTGCCGACAATCGCGCTGGCCACCAGGGTAAACCAGCCAAGATCGGCGCCTACGTCGGCAACAACATCGCCGGGTCGCAACGCGGCGTTCATAAACCGCGTGCCCTCTTTCTCGTAGTCGTCCTGCAGGCACGCCGAGGATACGAAGCGGTCGCCGAGGTCGATCCACATCAGATAGCGGCCGCCGATGACCGGCGCGGCGACCCAGTAGCCGTGCAGCCACCGTACCAGCCAATTTACCTTGTTGGCGCCGGCGAATTCCGTGCTGTCGAGAAAGGTGTGGCGCAGAGCTTCGACGTCCGGCAGTTGGCGGTGCAGTTCGATCGCGGTCTCGCTCTCCGGCTCGCGACCGAGGAAAAGGCGGTAGGCCCAGACCACCTCATCACGCGTCACCATCACCCTCTTGCTCCGCTGTGAAATCGCGACGCACCCGGCCCGCGCGGCCTTTCGTCACTCGCCAATCCTAGCCGCTTTCACTAGATGTCGCAGCGGGACAAACGGACCGGGTGTCGGGGTGATCTTTCTGTCAGTCGGTTTTCCCGGCCGGTTTGCCGCATGGTGCGAGGGGGTCGTCGCGCAACTGGTTGGTGCCCTGGGCGGCAGCGTCAGCAAGCTTGCCTGGCCCTCGATCGAGGAATTGACCCGCATTTGGCCGATACCGGGGGCCCTCGAAATCATCGCCCACCGGCTGATAGAAGCCACCAGCGACCATCTCGTCGTCGGATTGCACCAGCCGGATGATCGGCTGCTGGCGGCCCTGTCTGCGGCCGGAGTGCGGTTTCTCGTCGCGCTCGACGATCCGCGCGCCGCGGTTGCGGATATCCTGGCCGAGACCGGCTCGGAGTTGGGTCTGGCAACACGCGCGGTGGCGAATTGCTGCCCGCTCATCATGCAATTCGTCGCCCTGCCCGGAGCGTTGGCGCTGCACGCGAATGCGGCGCGGGCCGATCCTGGCGCCGCGGTCGTGGCGATTGCCGGCCATCTCGGGCTCAACCTCAGCCGGCCGAGGACCCGCCGCATCGCCGAGAGGATCGCGGCGAGCGAACTGACCCGCGCGCTGGCATCCGCGCCTGCCGCCGCGGCGCTCTCCACGCCGGCGCAGCGGGTCGTCGATGGCGCGCTAGCGGGTTACGCCGAACTGTTCGGCGGCGGCGTTCTCGACCAGATCGTCTGGCGGCGGGAGATTTTTATACTGCACAGCGAGGGGTTTGTTCGCCCGACCGGGATCATCGATGTCGCCGGTCCGCCGCGTGTCTTGATCTACGGCCCCTATATCCACTTGCCGCCCGGGCGATGGTCGGCGCGGATCATCCTCGGCGTCTCGCCCGATGCCGCCGGCAACAGCTTTCTGATCGATGCCTTCGCCGATACCAGGCAACTCGGCCACAGCGTCTTGGTTCCGACGGCGGGCGGCGTCCACGCCGCTGACATCGATTTCTCGCTCGATGAGCCCAGCGCGAAAGGGCTCGAAATCCGCGTGCTGGTGACCAACCAGAAGCCGCGTGGACGCCTCGCGCTCGGCCAGGTCGTCCTGCAGCCGCTGGCGGTGCGCCAACCCGACGCCTTTAGCGGTTCGGAGGCTTTCGAGGCCGTGCTCGACCTGTGAGCGCCTTCCTGTGAGCGCCGAGCCTGTGGCGGGCCACGGTGACACCACGGCAGCGATTGGCTAGAAGAGGCCGCCTGACGCAACGCGAAGCGGGCGCGATGTTCTTTTTTGTCTTCGGATTGCCCGGCCGGTTCGCCCAGTGGTGTGATGCGCTGACGGTAGAACTCGCTGGGCTGGCGCTTGGCCCGAACGGGCTCAGCCATGCCGAGACCCTGGATCAACTGGCGCTCAACGCCCTCACCACCGGCGCCTCACAGGGCGTGGTGGCGGCGCGCCAGCCGGGCGGGAAGCTGCGCGCCGCGCTCGGCCATGACCGGCGGGACCTAATCGTCGCGCTCGACGACCCGCGTCCGGCGCTGGTTGATCTGGTGCTCGGCCAGGGCGTTGGGCTTGCCGCGGCGACGCAGATGGTCGCGAGCAGTTGCGGGGCGTTATGGGATTGGGCGGCGATGCCTGGGGCGCTGATCCTGCACGCCGATCGCGACGCGCCGCAGCCGGCCGCGACCGCCGCGGCTATCGCCCGGCACCTGCGGATCGCGGTCGATGACGCCGCGCTCACCGGCATCCTGCGCGATCTCGCCTGCGCCAGTCCGGTTCGGCCGCCGCACGACACGTCGCAATGGTGGAACGCGCTGCAGCCGGCCGAGCAGCAAATGGTGATCGGCGCGCTCGAGCCCTATGTCGCGGACGAAGATCGCGAACTGTCGGCAATCATATGGACGCGCGAGCTGTTCTTTCTCGCCGACCGGCCGACCGAGCGCGTCGCCGGTCCGGTCGACATCACCGGTCGGGCGCGCGGTCTCTTGGAGGGGCCGCATATCATGCTGCCGCCCGGCGCCTGGTCGCTGTCCCTGAGCGCGCTGCTGTCGCGCGGCGCCGTCGAGCATGAATTCCTCGTCGAAATCGCCGCGGACCGGCCGCTTGCCGCTGGGGCGCTCCGCCCGCAGCGCGACGGCCGTGCCCAAATCAGGCTTGACTTTGTCCTCGACGCACTGACAGAGCGCCCGCTCGCGATCAGGCTCAGTTCGACCCGCGCCGCGTTCGATGGCGCGATCCTCATCGATCGCGTCACCCTCTTGCGCGCGGGTGCGGCGAGCGCTGAAGCGGCATCGGCGCCCGCCGCGGCCGACTGAACCCACGGCCCGGTTCGCTGGGGGACGCGGGGTCGCGGGCGAGGCTTCGGACCGGGCGATGAGCCACTTCCCTTCGGGCAACGCGAGGGCGCACAGTCCGCCGATGGATCACGCGAATTATCCCGATAGTTTTCTGCGCGACATCCTGACCAGCGTCCGCACCATCGCGGTGGTCGGCGCCAGCCCGCGCCCGCACCGGCCGAGCCATGGCGTGATGCGCTACCTGCAGCGGCAGGGTTATCGCGCGGTCCCGGTCAATCCGTTCGCCGCCGGCGGTGAGATACTCGGCGAGCGCTGCTATGCGAGCCTCGCCGAGATTCCCGAACCGGTCGACATGGTAGACGTCTTTCGCCGCAGCGAACTGGCCGGCGCCGCGGTCGACGAGGCGATCGCGATCGGCGCCAAGGTGGTGTGGCTGCAGCTCGGCGTTGTCGCCGCCGCCGCCGCCCGGCGGGCCGAGGCGCGCGGCCTCGAGGTGGTAATGGACCGCTGTCCGGCGATCGAGATTCCCCGCCTCGGCCTCAAGCCCAGCTGAGCGCGATGGCGTTCTGGCCGATTGCCGCGGCGCGCCGGCATCTGCGATCTCGCCCGCGCCTCTTCGTGTCGATCGCCTTCGGCGTCGCGGTCGCGCTGCTGGCCCCGCGCGGGTTCAGCGACCCGCTGCGGGCGGTGGTCGCCTGGGATTGCGGGGCTGTGGTCTTCCTGGCGCTGGCGATCGCGATGGCGGTCCGCGCTACGCCGGACGCAATGCGTTATCGGGCCGCGCTCGAGGACGAAACGCGCTGGGTTTTCCTTGTCTTGGTGGCGGCTGCCGCCTTCTTCAGCATGTTCGCGATCCTCGGGCTGATGCGCGAGGCCAAGGCGGCGGGGGGTGCCGGACAGGTGGCCGAAACCGTCCTCGCCGGCCTGACGATCTTGCTGTCATGGTCGCTCGCCCATGCGATGTTCGCGTTGCACTACGCGCACGGTTTCTACAACGACCTGGCCGATGACGACGCGCCCGGGCTGGCCTTCCCGGCCGAGCAGAGCGACCCCGACTACTGGGATTTTCTCTACTTCTCGTTTGTCATCGGCATGACCGCGCAGGTCTCCGACGTGCAGGTATTGACGCAACCGTGGCGCCGGCTAGTGCTGGCCCACGGCATCCTGTCGTTCCTCTTTAATACCGTGGTGCTGGCCCTGTCGATCAACCTGCTCGCCGGGTTCTTCTGAGCCCTCAATGCGTCATCAGCACCGGTAGCGTCATGTGCTGGAAGATCCCGCGGCTGACGCCGCCGAGCACGTATTCGCGCAGCCGCGAATGGCCGTAGGCGCCCATAACCAGCAGATCGGCGCCGAGATCGGCGGCGCGCGACAGCACCAGATCCTCGATCCCGATATCGCCGGCGGTCTCGGTCTCGGCGGTGGCCGTGATGCCGCGCCGAACCAGGGCATCGGCGACATCGCCAGCCGAGACGCTGGCGGCGCCCGCGTCGGGCGCGCCGGGCCCGACCGCGAGCACGGTCACGGCAGCGGCGTCCTGCATTACAAACATCGCGTCGTGAAGCGCTCGCGCTGCCTCGCGGCTGCCGTTCCAGGCGACGAGCACGCGCTGGCCCAGCGCTGCGAAGCTGCCGGCATAAGGCACGATCAGCACCGGGCGGCCGCATTCGAGCACGACCCCCTCCGGCCGCAGCACCGGGGTGCCCGTGGACTCGGCGTCGGGGTTGGGCTGCCCGACTACGACCAGATCGTAAAGCGCGGCGAGCGCGGTCGCGGTGTCGGTCGGGTTGCTCTCGCGGTAAATCCAGTCTCCGGCTAGCTGGTGCTGCGCCAGCTCCTGGCGAAACGCCGCCTCGGCGCTGCTCGCCTCGGCGCGCTGTGCGTCCAGATAGGCTTCGACGAGCTGCATCCACCCCGAGAGATCGCCGTAGGCAGCTTCGGCCGGGTAGCCGCTGGCGCACAGCCCGGTAAGGCGCGCGCCGTGCGCCTTCGCTAGCGCGGCCGCCGGTGGCAGCAGCTGCGCGACGCTCGCGGCGCTATCGATCGTGACGAGGATTTCGCGGATCGCCATCGTTTGCCTCCTTCAGTGTCCCGGCGCGCCGTTCGGGCGCGCTAGAGATCGAGCACCGCCTCCCGGCACACCTGGATCCGTCGCTTGTTGCGCACCGTGTAGAACAACGGCGTCGCGGCAGGTGCGCTCCCGTCGCGCAAGGCTATCGCGCGACGCAGCATGAACTGGCTGACGTCGCGGAACGGCGCCAGCGGACGCCGGCCAATCGGATGCCAGCCGACGTCTTCGAGTTCATCGGTCGACACCGGATCACCGACGACGGCGCTGCTGTCCGCAAGAAAAAAGCGGGTGTTGAAGCGGCGAAAGACTGCGGTCGGGGTGATCGCTCGCCCGACATATTCGAGCGCGTCGAGCGCCGCGGCGATGTTGCGTTCGGCATAGGCCGTCTCAATGAGGCTGAGCCCGCGCGTGGCGCCCGGCGGCGGATTAGCGGGCGCGCTGTCGGACGCTGCGGGACGGCCCACCAGCACGCCCGCCTCTTCCCAGGTTTCCCGCAACGCGGCGCGCGCGCTGTGCCGCAGCCGGGGCGGCAGCCGCTCGCCGCCGGCTTCGACGTGCCACGGCCGGCGGTCCTCGGGATCGATCGCGCCGCCCGGAAACACCCAGACCCCGGGCATGAATTTGACATGCTCCGGCCGCCGGCCGGCTAGGAGCTCGAGGCCGCGCCCCTCCCCGCGCAGCACGATCAGCGAGGCCGCATCGCGCGGCCGCACGATCGCGGGTCTGGCGCGGACCGCCTCGGAAGCGTCGTTCATCGCCGATGCGCCGATGGTCAGGCCTCTTTCCCCGGCTCGGCGATGGCGGCCGACCACGGCGACATCACGTCGGCGACGCCGTAGGCGAGCCCATCGTCGCTGCGCAGCACGAGATTGGGGCAGGCAAAATTCGACGGCCATACCGTGTGCTCGACCAGCGCCGCGCTGGCGCGCGAGGCTAGCCGCTCGCGGATCGGCTCGGACAGCCGGCGGTCGATTGCAATCCCGGTCTCGCCGCTGACGTCGATGCGCGGATGGTGTGCCGCCTCGCCCGGCGTCATCGCGAAATCGACGATGAAGCTCGCGAGCTGCACCACGGCGGCGAGAATGCGCCGCCCGCCCGACGCGCCGACCCCAAAGCGGGCGCGGCCGTCGCGCGCCGCCACCAGAGGGCACATGTTGCTCAGGGCCCGCTTGCCCGGCGCCAGCGAATTGGGGCGACCCGGCCGCGGGTCGAACCACATCACCCCATTGTTCATCAGGATGCCGGTCTGTGGCAGTACGTAGCGGCTGCCGAAGGTCGACAACAGCGTCGTCGTCAGGGCGGCGATGCCGCCTTCGCGATCGACCGCCGTGATGTGGGTGGTGCAGCTCTCGCCCGGCGGCCGAACGTCGCCGAGGCCGGCGAGCCGCGCGTGGTAGGATTGCTGCAAGGCATCGATCAGCGTCTCGAAGTAGACCGCGTCGGGCGCCTGCGCGAAGCGCTTGCTCGACAGCCGGTCGAGCACGTCGGCCAGCGTCGGCGCCGCGGTCAGCCCGCGCGCCGCGTGCATCGAATAGTCGCGATAGGGGATTTCCAGCGACGGCACGAGACGCGCCCGGCACGCCGCCAGATCGTCCGCCGACAAGACGCCGCCGCCCTGCCGAGCGTCCGCCGAGATCGCCGCCGCGATGTCGCCGCGATAAAAATCGTCTGGCCCGAATTCGGCAAGCCGTGTCAGCGTGTCGGCGAGGCGGCCGAGCTGCAGCGCCGGCGCCTCGCCGTTCGGCGGGCTTACCGGCGGCAGGTCGCCCGGCAGCCAGACCCGCCGGCTTTCCTCGTAGCGCCGCAGATCCTGGGCCGCGCTCGCGGTCTTCAGGGTCACCCACCAGTCGACCGGCAGCCCCTGGCGGGCCAATGCCACCGCCGGCGCGACAAGGTCGCGCCACGGCGTGCGGCCGAACCGTTCGACCGCCAGCGCATAGCCGCGCACCGCGCTCGGGATCGCGAAAGAGGCTGGCCCGTGCATGTTGCGGTCGCCCTCGACCTGAGGCCAGGTGAAAAGTTCGGTGCGCGTCTCGCCGGTCAACGGATAGGCAGCCGGGTCGAGCCCCGCCGGGGAAATCGGGCCGAAATCGACGACTTCAGCGCGGCCGCCACCCGGCGGGTGGACGACCATGAAGCCAATGCCGCCGAGCCCGCTGTTCCACGGCTCGCGCACCGCGAGCGCGAAGGCGGTCGCGACCACCGCGTCAACCGCGCCACCGCCGGCCGCCAGCACCTCGGCGCCGACCGCCGCGGCCACCCCGTTCTGGGCCACGACGACGCCGCCGCGCGAGGCGGCGACCGGCTTCCTGATCACCCAGTTCTGCATCAGCTGCGGCATCTCACATTACCTCGAGGGCATCGACGCGGCTCTTGTAGAAAGCGTAATAGCCGGCGAGGCCCGTCGCCTCGTCAAACGGCGCCTGGTAGGCCCAGACCGCGTTTTCGGCGGCGGTTTTGCCGCCGCCGCCGGCGACCTCGATCGTCCAGTACGAACACTCGCCCTTGAACGGGCAATAGGTATGGTGGGCGGTCGGCTGCAGCAGATCGAGCCGCACGTCCTTTTCCGGAAAGTAATGGACCGGCTGGTGGCCGGTTTCCTCGCACCGCACCGTGGCAATGCTGTCGGCGATCACGGCGCCGGCAAAGCTGACGCGCACCCGCCGCGCCTCGGGCAACAGATCGACCCGGTGCTCGGGCTTGGTGGCATAACCGGGAGCGGGATTGGCCATCTATCCCTCCTCTTTTCAGCGGATCGTTTCGGATGGCGGCGCCTGGTTGCGGTGCGGCGCCGGCCGCTGCCCGCCGCACTGGAACGAGGCAAGGCAGCTTTCATGCAGCTGCGGATCGGTCACGGGACCGCATTCCTGGGCGATCCGCTTGGCGCGAAAGGCCGGGTTGGAGCACAGCAGCTGCTCATATTGCTGGCTTTCGCGGACGTTTTGTTGGGCACCCTGGTTGGCGTCCGATTGCGCCCAGGCGGCACCCGACGCGACGATCAGCGCAACCCCGGCAAGAGAGGTCAAATAGCCCCGACGCATGGCTCAGCTCCTGGTTTTTTGGTCCCCTTGGGGTGGCGGGTCAGCCAACCATCGTCAACCCGCCGCTGACGCTCAACACCTGGCCGGTGATGTAATCGGACCGCCGGCCGAGAAAAAACATTACCGCCTCGGCGATCTCCTCGGGCTGCGCGATGCGGCGGAACGGGATCGCCCGGGTCAGCGCCTCGCGCATCCGCTCCGGTTGGCGCTGGAACAGCGGCGTATCGGTCGGGCCCGGACAGACGCAATTGACATTGATATGGTAGCGCGCCAGTTCGCGCGCCAGTGATTTGGTGAAGGCGATGAGGCCGCCCTTGGCCGCCGCATAGACCGTCTCGCCGGTGCTGCCGACGCGGCCGGCGTCGCTCGCGATGTTGACGATCTTGCCGGCTTGCGCGACGACCATCGACGACAGTAGCGCGCGGCTCAGGCGCACCGCGCCCAACAGGTTGATCTGGATCAGCTGGTCCCACATCTCCGGCGGATTTTCGAGAAACGGCTGGATGCGGTCCCAGCCGGCGCCGTTGACCAGCCCGTCGACCTGTCCATCGAAGATTGCGGCCCGCGCCGCGACCGCCGCCGCAAAATCCTCGATCGCCCCGGGCTGCGTCAGGTCGAGCGGCAGGAACTCGATGGCGAGCCCGTCGCGCGCCGCTTCCTCGGCAACCGCATGCCCGCCCGCTTCGTCGATATCGCCGACAAACACCCGCGCCCCTTCGTGCGCCAGAAGGCGCGCGGTCGCCCTGCCGATACCCGACGCGCCGCCGGTGACGACGACGGTGCGGTCCTCCATCTCCATCGCGCTGCCCTTCCGAAACCCGCGCCGCGGCGATGTTCGACGCTGCCGCTGGCCGGTGTCAATCGCCTCGCGGCGGCCGCAATGTTTGCGCCCCGGGTCGAGTGCGTTACTGTCGGGGCCGCTGTTGCAGCGAACGGGGGGCCGCGATGAGTGGGGCGGGGGAGGTCGAGCGACGGCCCCATCCGGCGATGCCGCCGCGGCCGGCCCGGCCGCTCTCGACCTACCGGCTGCTGCGGATCGCGCAGGCCAATTCGCTGGCGGCCTGCGATGACGAATTGTTCGACGAGCTGGTGGTCGAGCGGCGGCTTTTGAGGCGGCGGTTTTTCGTCGTCAGCGATCCCGACGGCATCCGCCGTGTGCTGCAGGACAATTATGACAATTACCCGCGCCTGACGTGGATCAGGCGGGTCTTCGAGTTCGCCTCGGGCAGCGGCATGCTGCACGCCGAGGGGACGCCGTGGCGGCAGCACCGCCGCCTGATCAACCCGACCCTCGATCACCGCGCGCTGTTGCCCGACGTGCCGATGCTGGTCGAGCTGGCCGAGGCGATGGCGCAGCACATGGCGGCGCTGCCGGCCGGGCAGGAGATCGACACCCACGAGGCTTTCCGGCACCTGATCACGCTGTCGACTGGCCACGTCTTTGCCGGCGTCGACCGCGCGCTCGACCCGATGATCGACCGCATGGGGCAGTATCCCGGGCGCTACGGCCTGATTGATTTGCTGCCGACGCCGGGCTGGCTGCGGGCGCTCGACCGCCACCGCAAAACCCGCACCGAGGCCGCCGGCTTCGCGCCGCTCCTTGACCGACTGATCGCGGAGCGCTGCAGCGCCGCCTACGCCGGCCCCCAGGATTTGTTATGGCGCTTAGCCAACGCGCGCGACCGCGAAAGCGGCGCCGGGCTCAGCCGCGCCGAACTGCACGACGAGATCCTGACCCTCGGCGCCACCTCGGCGACCTCGCTGCGCCCGCTGCCGTGGATCTGGTATCTGCTGGCGACACATCCGGGCGCCGAGGAGAAGTTGCACGGCGAGCTCGACCGGGTGCTCGGCGGGCGCGCGCCCACCGCCGGCGACCTGCCGAAGCTCGTCTATCTGCGCCAGGTGCTCGACGAGACGATGCGGCTCTACCCGCCGCTGCCGATCATGATGATGCGCACCGCCGCGGCCGATGACGTGGTCTGTGGCCGGCGGGTGCCGCGCCGTTCGATCGTCGCGATCATGCCCTGGGTGGTGCATCGCCACCGCAAGCTGTGGCGTGACCCCGACCGCTTCGACCCGGACCGGTTCGAGCCGGCCGAAGCTGCGGCGCGGTCGCGCTATGCCTATCTGCCATTCGCCGCTGGCCCGCATGTCTGCGTCGGCGCGTCGCTGGCGATGCTGCAGCTGACGGTCGCGACGGCGGTGCTGGCGCAGCGCTTCCGCTTCCGCCTCGTCGCCGGCCGCACCGTCGAGCCGACCGCCTGGACCAACATCCGGCCACGCGACGGCATATGGATGACGGTCGAACCGCGCGTCGCCGCGGCGAGCCGCGCGGCCTGATTGGTGGCACTGCCGGCGACGGCCATGCCAGAGGCCGCGCTGCCGCGCATGGCGATGCCGCCGCGACCGGCCCGGCCGCTCTCGACTTTCGCGCTGTTGCGTACCCTGCCGGCAAATTCGCTCGCCGCCTGCGACGACGCGCTGTTCGACGAACTCTTCGTCGCGCGCCGCTATCTGTGGCGCCGCGTCTTCGTGGTCAGCGACCCTGACGGCATCCGGCGGGTATTGCAGGACAATACCGACAATTACCTGCGGGTCTCGCCGGTGCGTCGCGCCTTCGAGTTCAGCGCGCAGGGCGGCATGGTGTGCCTCGAGGGCGAAGCCTGGTGGCGGCATCGCCGCATCATCAACCCGGCGCTGGACCACCGCGCGTTGCGCCCCGACCTGCCGACGCTGATCCGGCTGACCGAGGCGGCGGCCGAGCATCTGGCCGCGCTGCCGCCGGGCCAGCCGTTCGAGATCGGCCGCACCCTGACCCATCTCTTGACTCGCACCAGTGGCTGGGTGTTTGCCGGGAACGAGCCCGAGATCGACGCGATGCTGGTGCGGATGGGGCGCTATCCGGAAAAATACGGCGTCTTCGACCTCTTGCCGCTGCCGCGCCGGCTGCGCTTCGTCGACCGCTGGCGCCGCAGCCGGGCCGGTCCGGAGACCTATTACGCCCTGCTCGACCGCCTGATCGCCAAGCGCCGGAGCGCCGATTACCGCGGCGGCCGGGACCTGCTATGGCGCCTCGCCAACACGCCGGATCGCCAGACCGGGCAGCATCTGAGCGACGCGGAAATCCGCGACGAGGTGCTGACCCTGGCCGCGACCGCGGCGACGCCGCTGCGGCCGATGATGTGGCTGTGGTACCTGCTGGCGCTGCACCCCGAGGTCGAGCAGCGTCTGCACGTCGAACTCGCCGAGGTTCTCGGCGGCGGCTCGCCCGCTCCCGAGGATCTTGGTCGCCTGGTTTACCTGCGCCAGGTGCTGGACGAGACGATGCGGCTCTACCCGCCATTGCCGCTGACGCTACGAAGCGCGGCGGCCGACGATATGGTTTGCGGCCACCGCGTGCCGCGGGGCTCTGTGGTGGCGATCATCCCGTGGGTCGTCCACCGTCACCGCCGGCTGTGGCAGCACCCCGAGCGCTTCGATCCCGAGCGTTTCGCGCCCGAGCGGACGAGCGCGCGGCCGCGCTACTCCTATTTGCCGTTCGGGGTCGGGCCGCATGTCTGCCCGGGCGCCGCGCTGGCATTGAACGAAGTCTTGATCGCGGTCGCCGTCCTGGCGCAGCGCTTCCGCTTCCGCCTGGTGCCCGACCAGCAGGTGGAGCCGGTCGCCTGGACGACGCTGCGGGCCCGCCGCGGCATCCAGGTCACCCTCGAACCGCGCCGCTAGACGCCCCCCGCATTAACCCCGACATCGCGCCGCCGCTTCGGCTATCATCGCGGCCGGTCCCGGTCAGACAGCGGAAATCCTCATGGCCGACATCGTACTGATCAATCCGCGTTTCTACCCGACCTATTGGGGCCTCGATTACGCCCTGCCGATGTTCCGCAAGCAAGCGCTGCTGCCGCCGATGAACCTGGCGCTGCTGGCGGCGCTGACCCCGCCCGAGCACCGGGTCACGATCATCGACGAGAATGTCGAAGCGATCGATTTCGCGCGCTGCGCCAGGGCCGACATCGTCGGCGTCACCGGCATGGCGGTGCAGCGTATGCGGATGGCCGAGATCATCGGGGAATTGAAGGCGCGCGGCGTCTTTGTCGCGCTCGGTGGCCCCTGGGCGACGGTCAGCCCCGAGGATCTCGGGCCGCTGGCCGACGCCGTCTTCATCGGCGAGGCGGAGGAGACCTGGCCGCAGTTCCTCGCGGAGTGGGGCGCCGGCCGCCACCAGCCGCGCTACGAGCAGGCAGAGAAGACCGATATGGCCGTCGTACCGGCGCCGCGCTTCGATCTCTTGAAGATGGACCGCTACCTCTACGGCAGCCTGCAGGTGTCGCGCGGCTGCCCGTTCACCTGCGAATTCTGCGACATCATCGTGGTGTTCGGCCGCCGCCCGCGGCTCAAGAGTTCGGCGCAGGTGATCGCCGAATTGGAGAGCCTCGTCGCCAACGGGGTGCACGACGCGTTCATCGTCGACGACAACCTGATCGGCAACAAGAAGGCGATCAAGCTGATCCTGCGCGACATCATCGCCTGGCAGGAGACGCGCGGCTATCCGCTCAGCTTCGTGACCGAAGCCTCGATCGACCTCGCCGAGGACGACGAGATGATGCGGCTGATGCTCGACGCCAACATCGACAGCGTCTTTGTCGGCATCGAATCGCCCAACGAAGAAGCGCTGCGCGAAACCAAGAAGATCCAGAATTTGACCGACCGCAGCGGCACGGCGCTGGAAAAGATTCACCGCATCCAGGAGGCCGGCATCTTTGTGTGGGGCGGCACGATCATCGGCTTCGACCACGACGACGAAAGCGTCTTCGAGTTGCACCGGGAGTTCGTCGCGCAGTCGCGCATCGCGCAGATGATCGTCCAGGTCCTCTATGCGATCCCGCAAACCCCGCTCCATAAGCGCCTCGCGGCGGAGGGCCGGCTCGACGATGGGTTCGTGATGGCGAACTGGGGCGCCGCCGCCGCGACCAACGTGGTGCCGCTGCGGCTCAGCATGGCGGCGCTGCGCGAGGGCTATCTGAAGCTGATCAGCGACCTCTATACGCCCGACGCCTTCTTCGCGCGGATGGACGCGATGTGCCTCGGCACCAAATGGCTGCCGGCGCCGGGGCGCACCAAACATCTGCGGCGGCACCGCCTGCGCTGGCTCAAGCTGCGGGCGTGGGCCGGCATCCAGACGCTCTACATCTTCGTGCAACTAATGCGTGTGGTGCCGGATGCGGAGTTGCGGCGGCAATACCGCCGACGGATCTGGCTCGCGATGAAGCGGCGCCCGAACATCCGCCTGATCCGGATCTATTGCATGACTTGCGCGGCGCACTTCCATTACGACCGGCTGATCGCGCAGATGACCGCGACGCCCCCATTCGTCGCGTCCGCCCCGGCGCCGTCGCAACCCGCGGCGGACGCCCGCGCCGCGGCGGATTAACCCGCCGCTTCGAGGCGCCGGCGCCCCTCCGGCACAGGCATTGTGCCGAGCGCCGCATCGATCACCAGGCTGCCGAGCCGGTGGGCCGGCACGTCGATGCGTCGCGGGGCGCCGCTTGCGCCCGGCCAGATCGCATAGTCGCTGTGCGGCTCATCGAAGCCGAAATGGGCGAACGCCCCGGAGAGGCTCGGCAGATGGTCGCCATAAAAGCCGAGCACCGCATTGTCGTCGCGCCGCTCGAGCCCGGCCGCCAAGAGGCGCAGCATCTCGTCCGAGCGGCGCAGCCCGTCGAGATAGCGCAACAGTCCGCCGTCGTCGGGCAACTCGCCGCGATCGAAGAGGCGTTCGATCGCCGGATCGAGCGGCGGCCCTTTCGCCATCCACGGCCCGTGATTGCCCATCGTGATCGCGAAGATGAAGGTGCGCGGGCCGGCGGCGTCGAGAAGGCGCAGGATATGGCGGCCGAGCTCGGGGTCCGGGCAATAGGGCGGCCGCCGTGCGCCGCCCAGCGTCTCGCGGCCGAGGAACTCGTCGAAGCCGAGCGCCGGCATAACCAGGTCGCGGCGGAAAAAGCGGCGATCGAACGGGTGCAGGCAGATCGTGCGATAGCCCGCTCGGCGCAGCCGCCAGACCTGCGATGCGAGCGGCACCCGCGCCAGCGCGTAATAGGGATTGAAGCGATCGTAGCCGAGTTCACTCTCGGGGACCCCGCTGAGCACGGCAAATTCGGTGCGCATCGTGTTGGCCCCCCAGCCCGGCACTTCGAGCCGGCCGAACTGGGCCGCTGATGTGCAGCAGGCTTCGAAGCCTGGCAGCAGCTCGCGCGGGATGCGCGGCGACAGGCGGCGTGCGTCGAAGAACGATTCGCACTGCACGATGACGATTGGTCCTCCTGTCGGGCCGCCTTCGGGCTCGCCCCGCGCCCGCACTAGGGCCGGTGCCGCGAGGCTGCGCTGCCGCGCCGGCCGCTCGGCCCGCGCCAGGACAGTATGCACAATCAGCATCGCGAAGGGGCCGAGCGCTGCCGCGTCGACGTCGGGCTCGCCGCGCGGCTCCAGGCGGTGCAGCACGCGCGCAGCGGCGGCGAGCGGAAAGGGGCACGCCAGCAGCCACAGGACAGCCGCGAACAGCGCCGCCGCGCCCGCCGCCGCGAGCGGCTGCGGCGGCCACAGGGGCGGCTCGATCGCCAGCAACATCACGGCCAGCGCTAGCGCCGCCGCGCCCCCGCCCAGCACCAGGCCAGGCCCGGCAAACGGTAGATAGAGATGCGGATGGGTGAAGACCTGCGGCAGCTCGACCGATTCAGAAAACACCACCGGTTCGCGCAGCGTCTCTCGCATCGCGTAATCGGCCACCGTGAAGGCAGCGCCGAGCGCCAGCACCACGACGCCGACAAAGAGCGGTCGCCCGCTGGCGATGCCGAGGAGCAGCGCGCCCAGCGCCAGCGGTGCGGCGTCGAGCAGCAGCGCCGCCGGGCCGCCAAAACGCGAGCGCGCGAGGCGCCGCGGCATCAGCCAACCCGCGACGACGAGGCCCCCGCCGGGGGCGACGTGCAGCAGCACTGTGACCGGCCCCATCGCTTCACGCCGCCCGAATACGAAAGCGGAAGCCGCGCAGGATGCGGTCGCCGAGCAGCGCCGGGGCGAGGTCACAGAAGTGCATGCCGAGCACTAGCGGCCAGGGAAAATTGACGCGCGCGCGGCCGCGGTCGATGCCGCGCTTGATGCGGCGGGCGGCGCACTCGCCGCTCGCCAGAAACGGCACCGGCCCGTCCCAGCGGTCGGTCATTGGCGACGCAAAAAAGCCCGGGCACACCACCGTCACCCCGACGCCGTGCGGCGCAAGCAGCGGTCGCAGCGCCTCGCCGTAGGCCCGCAAGCCCGCTTTGCTGGCGCAGTAGCCGGGGCTGTAGGGCAGGCCGCGGAAGGCCGCTACCGAGGCGATCGCGACGATCCGGCCGCGGCCGCGCGCGCACAACAGCGGCGCCAGCGGCGCGATCGTGTGCACCGCGCCATTGAGGTTGACCGCGATCTGCCGCAGCGTCGTCGCGGCCTCTTCGCCGGGGCTTCCCGGTTCCGCCCCGGCCGAGGTGCCGGCGTTGGCGATCAGCAGTTCAATGGGATGGGCGCGGTCGAATTCGCCGAGCCAGGCGGCAAGCGCGGCGCCGTCGGCGACGTCGATCGCGGCGCTGCTGACGCTTGCCCCGGCCGCCCGACACGCGGAGGCGGTCAGGGCGAGACGCTCCGAGTTGCGCGCGACGAGGCCCATCACCGTGTCCGGGGCGGCGTAGGCGCGGGCCAGCGCGGCGCCGAGCCCGCTCGAGGCGCCAGTGATCACCACGACCCGGTAAGGTGCCCGCATCAGGGGCGCGGCCGCTCGCTCAGCCCGCGCGCCGGCGACGCGCCGACGATGGGGAGCACTGCGCGAACCTCGCTAAGCCGCCGCGCGATCATCCCCTGCAAGCGGCGGGCCAGCACCAGCGGTCCGGGCCGCCACAATCCCGGCTGGTCGAGACGCTCGATGATCAGCTCAGGCCCGCACGGCAGCCGGGTCAGCGGGTCGAGATAGCGCGGATAAAGAATGAGGGCGCCGGCGACCAATTCGTCGAGCGTCAAGCGGCGGCCGCGGTCGATCGGCAGCTGGTCTACGGTCAACCCCCACCCGGCATAGAACGGCCGGCCGTAGACGACGACGCGCCGCCCGCGCAGCAGCGCCTCGAAGCCGGCGAGCGAGGTCATCGTGTGCACTTCGTCGACCACGGCGAGGAGCGCGGCCGTCGCGGCGCTGCCGACGAACAGATCAGCGAAGCGCCGCGCCGTGGTGTCGGGTACGGCGCCCTGGCGGTGCCCGGCAGCGACGTCGGGATGCGGCTTATAGAGGATGCACGCGTCGGGGTTCGCCGCCCGAACGGCGGCGAGGAGGTCGCGGTTGGTGCGGACCGCGCCGCCGCCGCAAGTGATCGAAAGGTCGTCTTCGACTTGGCCCGGCACCAGGATGCAGCGTCGCCCGGCCGGCAGGTCCAGCTCGGCGGCGCCGGCGGCGAGGTTGTATTTGGTGACGCCGCGGCTGACGAGCTGGCCCGCCAGACGCTGCGCCCGCGCCAGCAGCGCCGGCGCGAACTCGGTCTCAGCGAGCAGGGTTTCGAGGTCGCTCGGCTGGCGCGGATCGAAATACATGCCGCGGGCATCGCAGACGAGCGAGGCCGGCGGCAGGAAGTCGGAGCCGAGGCCGACCGAGCGGATGAACCCGTCCTCGACGCGGATCAGCCTCACCCCATGCCGCGCCGCCGCCGCAGCGAGGCCGTCCGGCAGCCGCGATGCCCAGCCGGCGATGGCACCGGGCGGCCCGGGTCCGCGCCGCGTCGCGGCAAGCGCGTCCGCGGCGGTGCGGCGGAACACTGGGCCGCCGGCCGACGAGCGCAGGAAATCCGCGATGCGTCGGCGCTTCCAGAACGACATCCCGACGCACACCGCGACGCCGCGGTTGGCATCGTCGAGCCGGCGCCAGTCGGCGAGGATCGCTAGCGCTTCCTCGAAGCTCGTGGCGGTGTTGCGAAACGGGTCGCGGTAGCGCGTCGCGAGCAGGCAGGCGGCGGCGAAGAGCTCGTCGACCGTTCGCCGAAACCCGTGCTGCGGCAGGCCGGGCGCGTCGTCCGTGACGCTCCAGCCGGCGTAGAACGCCTCGCCAAACGCGGTGACCGGGACTCCCGCAATGAGGGCGAGAAAGCCGAACTCGCCGCCGGCGCTGTAGACCCGCTTCGCCCGAGGAAGCATCAGCCAGGGGTCGATCGCCGCGCCGAGCACGGTAGCGCCTCGCGCCGCGTTGGAGGCTAGGCCGGCGCTCAGTCGACCGCCGGCAAGACCGGCGGCGAGAACGATGAGTCGCTGGGCAGGGTGTTCGGCCGTGGCGCGGTCGAGCATCGCCGCCGCGACCGCCGCATCCGGCGCCGCGCCGCGCTCGGCGGCCACGAGATCGACCACCGCAAGGCCGTCACCCGGCGGCAGCCGGGTCCCGTCGCCGCCGTGCCACCATGCGCCGCCGATTCGCGCCGCCGCGAGCGCCCGGCGCGCCGCCGCCGCCCGCGCCAAGAGCGTGCGATCCTCCCAGCCGCGCTCGGCGAGGATGCCACCGGGCGTCGCGATGCCGGCCGATGCGCCGCCCGCCGGGCCTTCTGCCACCAGCGCGCTGAGCAGCGGCGGCGGCGTCCGCCCGCGCGGCGGGGCGCGCAATAGTCCTTCCTCCAGCCGCACTCCCGGAACCGCGGCGAGCTCCGGGAAGAGCATAGCCATCGCCGCGCCCGAGGCATCTCGCCGCGGCCGGGGTATCCTGTCGCCGAAATTGCGCATGCGCGGAGCCTATCGCCGGCGCGCCGCCTGTCCATGAAAATCGCCGCGCGCTTGACAGGCGCCGGCGAACGCGACAAGTGGCTCGGCATGATTGGGCAGGCCGTCATCCTTTGCGGCGGGCGCGGTACCCGGTTGGGCGCGCTGACCGCCGACCTGCCGAAACCGCTGATGCCGGTCGGGGACGCGCCCTTTCTCGACGTGCTGCTGTTCGAGCTCGGCCGCCACGGGGTCCGGCGCATCCTGCTGCTTGCCGGCTTTGGCGCGGCGCGGATCGAGGAATACGTCGCCGCCAGCCGGCTCGCGGCGCGCTTCGGCCTCGATATCGAGATCGCGGTCGAGCCGGCGCCCGCCGGCACCGGCGGCGCGCTGTGGCAGGCGCGTGACCGGCTCGACGAATCCTTCCTGATGCTCAATGGCGATTCGTGGTTCGACGTCAACCTGCTTGATTTGGCCTTCCGGCTGGCGGCCGATCCTGAGGCGCTCGGCGTCCTGGCGCTGCGCCGGCTCGCCGATGCCAGCCGCTATGGATCAGTGCGGCTGGCTGGGGATCGCATCGCGGCCTTCGCGGAGCGGCCCGCGGGCGGCGGAGCGGGGCTCGTCAGCGGTGGGGTCTACGCGCTGCGCCGCGCCGTCACCGACGCGCTGCAGCCGCAATCCTCGCTCGAGGCCGATCTCTTTCCCCGGCTGGCGGCGGCGGGACAGCTGCGCGGCTTTGCGTTCGACCGCTATTTCGTCGATATCGGCGTGCCGGCGGATTTGGCCCGCGCCCAGCGCGAGGTCCCGCTGCGCCGGCGCCGGCCGGCGGCGTTTCTCGACCGCGACGGTGTCCTCAACCACGATGACGGGTATGTCGGCTCGGTGGCGCGGTTCCGCTGGATCGAGGGCGCCAAACGGGCGGTCAAGCTGCTCAACGATGCCGGGCTGTTCGTCTTCCTGGTCACCAATCAGGCGGGCGTCGCGCGCGGGCTCTACCGCGAAGAAGAAGTCGGCTTGGTGCATGCCCACCTCGCCGGCGAACTGGCCGCGGCCGACGCTCACATTGACGACATCCGCTATTGTCCGTTTCACCCCGAGGGCGTCGTCCCGGAATATTCCCGGCCGAGCGACTGGCGCAAGCCGGCGCCGGGGATGATCCTCGACCTAGTGGATTGCTGGCCGGTCGACCCCGACGCGAGCTTTCTGGTCGGCGACAAGGAAGGCGATCTCGCCGCCGGCGCCGCCGCCGGTATCCCGGGGTATCTCTTTACCGGCGGCGATTTGGCCGCCTTCATCGCCGATCTCCTGTCGCGTAGGCTTGACGCTGCGGCGCTTTCCCGTTCCGCTTCGCCGGCGCCGCAGCTATAGTTGGGCACGGCGCCGCGGGGGGAAAGCGGCGTCCTCGGCCGGAGTTTTCGCTTTTTTTCCCGCCAGCTGAGCCGGATTTCGCAATGGTCGATTTCGTCCGCCGCGTCCAAGCCGTGCGCGATGCCGCCGTTATCGGCGGGCTGCCGCCGCGCTATGTCGCTAAGCTGCTGGCGTTCTTTGGGTCGCTCAACGTCTGGTTCTGGGCGATCGTCGGGCTGCCGACGCTGATTGCCGGCGTCTATTTTTTCGCGATCGCCTCCGACCTTTATGTGTCCGAGGTTAAGTTCGTCGTCCGCGGCCCGAGCAAGACCCCGGTCAGCGCGCTCAGTGCGATGCTGAGCAGCGCGGCCGGTTCGTCTGTGTCGGAAGACACCTTCGCGGTGCACGACTACCTGATGTCGCGCGACGCGGTGCGCCGGCTCGAACGCGAGGACGAATTGCGCACGCTGCTCGGCCGGCCGGAAGGCGACCTGCTGACCCGGTTCCCCGGGGTATGGTATTGGCGCAAGGATTTCGAGGCGCTCTACCAGGCTTATGCGCGCTTCGTCTCGGTCGAAGTCGACAGCACCAGCGGGGTCAGCACGCTTGAGGTCAAGGCCTACCGGCCGGAAGACGCGCAGCGCATGGCCCGCGCCCTGATGAATTTCAGCGAACAGCTGGTCAACGCGCTGAACGAGCGCTCGCGGCACGACGCACTCGCGGTGTTTCAACACGAAGTCGAAACCACCGAAGCGCGCATCGCCGAGATCCAGACCGAGCTGACCGCCTACCGCGTCAAGGAGAAGATGCTCGATCCGAAAAGCGCCTCGGTCGGACCGCTCGAGCTGTTGGCGCAGATGAATACGCAATTGGCCGCCGCCAAAGGGCGGCTCGCCGAAATCATCAAGGATTCGCCGAGCAGCCCGCAAATCAGGCTGTACCGCACCCGCATCGCCTCGCTCGAACGGCTAATCGGCGAGGAAGGCTCGAAAATCGCCGGCAACGGCAACTCGGTCGCGACCGCGGTGGGAGAATACGAGCGCCTCGACGTGCAGCGCCTGCTGGCGCAAAAGCAATTGGCCTCCGCCTTCACCTCGCTCGAAGCCGCCCGCCTCGAAGCACAGCGCCAGCAGCTTTACCTCGAGACGATCGCCCAGCCCAACCTTGCGGACTACCCGCTTTATCCGAAGCGGTTCCTGTCGTTCGCGACGGTCGTGGTCAGCTGCCTGCTGGCCTACGGCATCGCCTGGCTCCTGGTCGCCAGCGTGCGCGAGCACGCCTCGGCCTAGCCGGCCGCAGAACCAGCCGAGCCGCGCCGATGATTGCTGCGACCGGGATCAGCAAGGACTACCACTCGGAAACCGGCCACGGTTACCACCGAGTGCTGAACGATGTCTCGTTCATGGTCGAGCGCGGCGAGAAGGTGGCGGTGCTGGGGCGCAACGGCGCCGGCAAGTCGACGCTGATCCGCCTGCTCGCCGGGATCGAAGTGCCGACCAGCGGCACCATCGAGCGAACGATGTCGGTCTCCTGGCCGGTCGGCCTCAACGGCGGCGTCGGCGGCAGCATGACCGGCAACGACAATATCCGCTTCATCTCGCGGCTCTATAACCGGCCATTCCCGCTGATGCGCGAGTACGTCGACGATTTCGCCGAATTGGGCAAGTTTCTCGCCGAGCCGGTGCGCACCTATTCGGCCGGGATGCGGGCGCGGCTCAATTTCGCGCTGTCGATCGCGATCGATTTCGACTGCTACCTGATCGACGAGATCATCTCGGTCGGCGACCAGCGCTTTCAGCGACGCTCGCAGGAGGAGCTTTTCGAGAAGCGCTCCGACCGCTGCCTTATCCTTGCCTCGCACGTGCCGAACGTGGTCAGGGACTACTGTTCGCGCGCGCTCGTGCTGCATCGCGGCCGCGGCAAGGTATTCGACGACCTCGATCTGGCGCTCGACATCTACCAGGATCTGTAGGAATTGCCGGTCAGGCGCTGCGTGCACTCGCTGCGGCGCGCAGGTCGAAGCTGGCGTCGGCGGCCTCGTCCGGCCTTACCTGGCGCCCAGCAGCGAGCAGCCGCCGGGCATGCGCATGATCGGCGGGGCGGTTGACCGATTCGATGCCGAGCAGCTGCCCGTCCCGGTAGCAGAACACCGAAAACTCACCGCTCTCCGCGTCGCCTCGCAGCACCGTCTGATCGTGCCCGGTGGTGAGCCCGGCGATCTGCAGCCGCAGCTTGCCCTGCTCGCTCCAGAACCATGGCAGCGCCGTATACGGACGCGGCGTGCCAAGGATGCGCTCGGCGACGCAGCGCGCATGGTCGGCGGCGTTCTGCACCGCTTCGAGGCGGGTCTGCTGGCCCTCGGCGTGAACACAGGGAAAAGTGGCGCAATCGCCGATCGCCGAAATTGCCGGGTCGGCGGTCAACAGCGTCGCGTCGACCACGATGCCGTTCGCCACCGCGAGGCCGGAGGCGGCGGCCAATTCGGTGTTCGGCACGACGCCGACGCTGACCAGCACGAGGTCGGCGGCGAGCCGCTCGCCGCCGGCCAGATCGACGTGGTCGACCTTGCCGCCGTGGCCGGCGATCCGCACCGCCTGCGCGCCAAAGCCGAACTCGACGCCGGCGCCTCGGTGCGCCTCGGCAAAGAATAGCGAGGTCGGCACCGAGACGACCCGCGCCATGACGCGGTCGACCAGCTCGACGATGTGGACGTGCTTGCCCTTGGCGCGCGCCACCGCGGCGAATTCGAGGCCGATGAAGCCGGCGCCGATCACCACCACCCGGCCGGCAGCCGCCAAGCGCTCGCGCAGCTCCTCGGTTTCGGCCAGGGTACGCAGATAGCACACGCCGTCTAGCTCGATCCCGGGCAACGGCGGCACCCGGTTGCGCGCACCGGTGGCCAATACGAGATGGCTATACGACAGGCGCTCGCCGGTGGCGAGCCGCACCGCCCGAGCGGCGCGGTCGATCTCCATCACCCTGGCGCCGGGGAGATAGCCGATGCGGTGATCGCGGTAGAACGCCTCCGGCCGCATCAAGAGGAGTTCAAGGCCGATCTTGCCGTCGAGGTAATCTTTCGACAGCGGCGGCCGCTGATAGGGCAATACCGGCTCGTCGCCGATCAGCGTGATCGCGCCGCCGTAGCCATGTTGGCGCAGCGACGCGGCCAACTGGAAGCCGGCGTGGCCCGCCCCGACGATGACGATCCCGTCATCGGGCATCAGGTTTGGGTTTCCGGCAGGTAGACGACGAGCCCGTCCATTGCCGGCGATACGATGAGCTGGCAGGAGAGGCGGCTGTTGGTGCGGCGCGGGCTGGCGGTGCCTTCGAGCATCGCATCCTCGTCGGCCGACACCGGCGACACCATCGCCAGCTGGTCGTCGCGCACATAGACGTGGCAGGTCGCGCACATGCACGAGCCGCCGCATTCGGCGACGATGCCGTCGATCCCGTGGAGGATTGCGGCCTGCATGATTGTGGTGTCGACCGGGATGTCGAGCGTCGTCTCCTTACCGTCCTGGGCAACGTAAGTCACACGCGGCATGGTTCTTGTGGTCCTCGCTTAGCCTGTCGGCGGGGCAGCCTTGCGCAATCTCGAACCGCGGTCGAGCATTTTTCGGCCGGGTCCGGCGGCCGCGAGCGGGCAGGCGTTCCCGCGCGGCGGAAGCGGGTGTATAGAGATCGCAACAGTCCAGCAAGGGAGGACCGAGATGAAAGACGGGTTGCGCGTGTTCGATGCCGACACCCACGTCGAGCCGACGGCCGAAGTGCTCGACAAATATGTCGACCCCGGGTTTCGCCCGCGCCTCGCCGATCTGGCGCAATACCGCCAGCCGGTGCGGCCCAACAATCCCGGCGGCGCGCCCGGCCGCCACGTCTACCGCTACGGTCAGATCGCCTATAAGCGCATCCTCGGCGAGGCGGCGCCGCGCGACGCCCATAGCGGCCGCGACACCCACTGGATGGGTTCGAAACAGCCGCGCGCCGGAACCCAGGACGACCAGGCCGAAAGCCGCCTCCAAGACATGGATGACGAGGGGACCGACACGCATTTCCTCATTCCCACCTCGTGGACCAGCTTTGTCGGCCACGAGGACCCGGCGATTGAAACCAACATCATCCGTGCCTTCCACCGCCACATGGCGGATTTCAGCGGCAATCACCCGGACCGGCTGCAGGGCATGATCGTCGCCTCGGCGCGCGATGTCGACGCGGCGGTCAAGGAAATCCGCGAATGGGGCAAGTCGCGCTGGGCCGTCGCGGTGATGCCGCTCGTTACCAAGGACATCCCGGCCGACCATCCCAAGCTCGACCCGATCTGGCGCGCCGCCGACGAGCACGATTTGCCGATCGTGCACCACAGCTTCACCTGGACGCCGCCCTATTTCCCCGGCTACGCCGATCTGTGGGACAACATCTTCCTCGGGCGGTTGGCGTCGCACCCCTGGGGCGCGATGCGCTTCATCGCCTCGGTGATCGGCGGCGGCATCATGGACCGCTTCCCCAATCTGCGGGTCGGCACCTTGGAATGCGGCTTCGGCTGGCTGCCGTTCTGGGGCAAGCGCATGGACGAGCAATACGCCTACGTCGGCTCGACCGCCGAACTCAAAATGAAGCCGAGCGAATACCTGAAGAGCGGGCGCTATTTCTGTAGCGTCGAGCGCCACGAGGGGGCCGACATGTTCGACATGGTGACCCGCTTTTTGGGCGACGACGTTTTGATGTACGCCTCCGACTACCCGCATTCGGAGTGCCAATTCCCCGAGACCGTCAGCAACTTCCTCGCCTGGGACGTCCGCCCCGAGCAGCGCGCAAAACTGATGGCCGGCAACGCCGACCGGTTGTTCAAGCGGACCTGACCCAGCCGCTGTTCAAGCCGCTGTCATTGCGAGCAAAGCGAGGCAATCCCGCGCCGGGCACCCTCCCCGACGGGATTGCTTCGTCGCTGCGCTCCTCGCAATGACACGAATTAGGTAGAAGATGACTGTCGACACTTATGAAATCTACGCGGTGCGCTATGCCCATAACGAGCGGCGGGCGAGCGAGAATTTCTACGGTGGCGACCCGCATGACGGGCCGATGCCGCTCGATTATTTCGTCTGGGCGGTGAAGGGCGAAGACCGCACGGTGATCTTCGACACCGGGTTCGACGAGGCGATGGCGCGAAAGCGCAAGCGCGCGTTCCTGCGTCCGCCGCGCGATGGCCTCCTGGCGGTCGGGGTCGACCCCAGCGCGGTCCAGGACGTCGTCATCAGCCACATGCATTACGACCACGCCGGCAACAACGACCTCTTCCCCAACGCAACCTTCCACCTGCAGGACCGCGAGATGGCATTCTGCACCGGCCGCTGCATGTGCCACCAGGACGTCCGCCGCTCGTTCGAGGCCGCGGACGTGACCGCGATGGTCGGCCGCGTCTTCCAGGGGCGCGTGCAGTTTCACGACGGCGCGGACGAGATCGCGCCGGGCATCACCGTGCATCACGTCGGCGGCCATACCGAGGGCCTGCAATTCATGCGGGTCAAGACGCGGCGCGGCTGGGTCGTGCTGGCGTCGGACGCCTCGCATTTCTACGCCAATTTCGAACAGATGCGGGCCTACGCCACGGTCTACAACGTCGGCGACATGCTCGAGGGCTTCACGACCCTGAAGCGGCTGGCGTCGTCGCCGCACCACGTCATCCCGGGGCACGATCCCCTGGTGCTGCGCCGCTACCCGGCGGCGCAGCCGGGCCTCGAAGGGATCGCGGTGCGGCTCGACGTCGAGCCGCGCGAATAGTCAATCGGCCGATAAGCCCGCCGCCGCGGCAAGGCGTACCAGTTCATCGCGGCCCTGAAGCATGTCGTCGAGCGAGCCGAAGGCGTTCATGTAGTGCCCGCGGAAGCCCTTCTGCTCGATGCGGCGGAAGAGGTCGGCGAAATCGAGGTCGCCGGCGCCGGGCTGCAGGTGCACCTCGTTTCCGTTGCGCCAGCAATCGGCCAGCCGCACCTCGGCGACCCGGCCGAAATCGAGCGCCTCGACAAAGCCCGCGATCCCCTCCGGCACCAAATGCGCATGGTTGGCGGTGAAGGAAAGCCCGAACGCTGGCGAGCGGATGTGCTCATAATAAAACCGCCATTCCTCCAGCGTATGGGCAAGGTAGTGCATTTCGGCCTGCTCGGGTTCGTTGTTGAGGTTCTCCAGCAGGACCAGCGCCCGCTTGCATTCGGCATGCTCAACGACGCGCTGCAACCGCTCGCGCCCCGCCTGCATCCGCGTCTCGCGGTCGGAGCCGAAGTGAAACCCGGCATGCATGACGATCCACTCGGCGCCGAGCAGCGCGGCGGCATTGACATAGGCCATCAGATATTGCTCGACCGCGTCGGCGACGAACGGCGCAAACTCGGCGACGTTGACCGCGGACGACGTGTGCAGCCCGAGATGCAGCCCGTGCCGCTCACACTCGCGGCGCAGCCGCGCGGCGCGCTTGTCGGTGATCGTATCGAGCGCGTTCGCTCCGGTGTCGAGCTGGACGTCGATGTAGCGCACACCATGCGCCGCCGCCCAGGCGACGGCGTCCTCGAGCGCCAGCTTGCCGCCGACGTCGACGCCGATGCGCTCGCGCAGGCTCATCGCAAATGCCGTGCCCCCCTCCCGCGACGGGGAGGGGGACACGCCGCATTCAGCGCAGCGGCGAGAAGGCAGCCGGCACGACCAGCGCGTTCTCCTGGATCAGCGTCTGGCCGGGCTGGCCGCCCCGCGGCGGCCAGATGCCCTCCTTCTGGGCCTTGGCGCGGGTCTCGGCGCGGTGGTTGGCATCCTTGTAGGCCCAGATGTGGCGCCAGCGGTTGAGCCCGCCCAATTCGGAATGGCCGGCGAACGCCAAGGGCGACAGTTCGACGCGCTTGGCGATCGCGGTCGCCCAGCGGTCGATGATCGCGGGGATGGCGCCGGGCGCCAGCGTGTAGGTGCGGATTTCGTAGATGCCGCCCAATTGGCGCGGCTCCAGCTTCGGCGAGAACGGCGCCGGGATAAAGATCTCGCTGTTCATCTCCTCGATGAACTCCTGGATCTTCGGCGGCCAGCCCTCGATCTTCTGCGACCGGACCTTTTCGCGATGCGCGAAATCCTCGTAGGGCCAGACATGGATGATGCGGTTCAAGGGGCCGACCTCGGTGTGCCAGAAGGCGCCGAGCGGTGACACCTTGGTGCGGTTGGTCAAGCCTTCGGCAAAGCGCTTTTCGGCTTCAGCGACCGAGCCGGGCTTCAGACGGTAGGTACGGAATTCGACGATCATCGGGGGTTCCTCCGCTAAGGATGAGAACATGACGCTAGACCGCCGGCGCTCGCGCCACAAGGCGGCGGTGAGTAGCGGCTGCTATTGCGGCGGCGCGAGCGGCTCGCGCGGCGGCAGGTTCTGCCCCGCCAGGCACGCCTTCAGCTGTGCGTCGCGCCTGGCGTTGGATTCGGCAGTGTAATCGGGGAAGGCCATCTGCGCCTTTTTGGTGCAGAGGTCCATCGTCTTCCAGTTCTTCATCGCCACAACCCCCGGCTGGCTGGCCAGCGCGGCCGGCGCAAACGCGGCAACGAAAAGTGCTGTAATTAGGCGGTTGATCATTCCTGCCGTCCCGCTGCGGTGGGAGGCGCAGCATACATCCGATCGACCTCGCGTGGTTGCGTCGCGCAAAATTCTGAGGCTCCATTGCGCCGCCGCACCGGGAGGATTTCTGCCATGCCAGCCTTATTGAAAATCTGGGGCCGCACGACCTCGTCGAACGTCCAGAAGGTGCTGTGGTGCTGCGCTGAACTCGGCATCGAATACGACCGCACCGATTGGGGCGGGCCGTTCGGCGGCAACCAGAACCCGGAATACCTGCGGCTCAACCCCAATGGGCTGGTGCCAACGGTGATCGACGGCGACCTGGTGATGTGGGAATCGAACACGATCTGCCGCTATCTCTGCGCGACCCGCGACGGCGAGCGCCTCTACCCGCGCGATCCCGCCGCCCGCACCCATGTCGAGCGCTGGATGGACTGGCAGCTGTCGGTCATCGCGACGCCGATGTCGGTGCTGCTGGTGCAGCTCGTGCGCGCCCCGCCCGAGCAGCGCGACCCGGCGGCGGCCGAGGCGGCGCGGCGGCGCGCGCTCGCCGGCTGGATGATCGTCGAAGATGCCGTCGCGGCGCAGCCTTTTCTCGCCGGCACCGGGCTGAGCCTCGCCGAGATCGTGCTCGGCACGCAGATCTATCGCTGGTTCACCTTCCCGATCGAGCGGCCGACGCTGCCGGCCTTGCGTGCGTGGTATGACCGGCTGCGCGAGCGGCCCGGGTTCAAGAGCCATATCGAAATGCCGATCACATGATCGCGAGGCCGGTTACAGGCCGATTGCATTAGCCGCACGGCTTTCTAGGCTGCCGCACCTCAGAATGAGGGAGGCAAACATGAAGGCTCCAAAGGCCGCGCTGGCGATCCGGGTCGCGCTTATCACGGTCGCACTCTTGGGCGGCCCGGCATCGGCTCAGGATAAAACCAAAATGATCGCCGACCGCGAAGCACTGATGAAAGATCAAGGCCGACAATGGGTCGTCATCAGGAACTATGTGCAGGGCAAGGGTGAACAGGCAGCTGCGATAGCGGCCGCGGAGTCCTTGTCAAAATCGGTGCCGACGGTGCCGAACTATTTTCCACCGGGAAGCGAGGGGCCGAATCACGACGGCAAGTACGGGCCGAAGCCGGAGGTGTGGAGCAAACGCAACGATTTCCTCGCCGCCGACAAGAAGGTCGTCAGCCAAATCGCGGCGCTCGACACCGCCCTTAGGAGCGGCGATAACGCCAAGGTCGCGGCGGCATTTAAGGATCTCGACTTCTGCAGCAGCTGCCACAACGACTTCCGCGCGAAATTGCAATAACGGCCCTTGCTGCTGCACTTCTGCTGCTGGCCCCCTCGTCGGCGATTGCCGATAAGGGGGAGATTGCGCGCGGCGCCTATCTCGCCAATGCCGCCGACTGCGTCGCCTGCCACACCGACAGCGAGCACGGCGGCAAGCCCTTTGCCGGCGGGCGGGCGCTGGCGACGCCGTTTGGCACCTTCTACAGCCCCAACATCACCCCCGACCCGGAGACCGGCATCGGGCGCTGGAGCGACCAAAAATTCCGCCGCGCGCTGCGCGACGGGGTGCGCCCCGACGGCGCCAATTACTTCCCAGTCTTCCCCTACCCGAGCTTTACCGGGATCACCGACGCCGATTTGCGGGCGATTAAGGCCTACCTCTTTGCGCAGCCGGCGGTGCGGCAGGCCGACCGGCGGCATGACATCGCGTTCCCGGTTTCCTGGCGGTTTCTGCAGACCGGGTGGAAATGGCTGTACTTCACACCCGGGCCATTTCGCCCGGCGGCGGACCGCAGCGCCGCCTACAATCGCGGCGCCTATCTCGTCACCGCGCTCGCCCATTGCGGCGAATGCCACACCCCGCGCAACCGCTGGGGCGCCCCCGACCCGCGGCGCTTTCTCGCCGGGGCGGCGCAGGGACCGGACGGCAAGGAGGTTCCCAACATCACGCCCGACGCCCAAACCGGCATCGGCGACTGGAGCGAAGACGACATCGTCAGGGTGCTGACCGACGGCCGCACGCCCGATCTCGACCAGGTCGGCGGCCTGATGCGCGAGGTCGTCCGCAGCACCGCGCGGTTGACCGAGGCAGACCGCCGCGCCATCGCGCTCTACCTGCGGTCGGTGCCTGCGGTGTCGAGTCCCGACGCGAAATGACGGCGCCCGCGTTTCGGCACTGGACGCTCCGGCGCGACCTCTTATGATGGCGCTGCCGGGGGGCATTTTTCTTGCCTCCTGGCTGTCATGGAGACCGGTTGAACAAGGCGCCGCGGGTCGTAGCGGACCGGCGGAGGCAGCGCAGGGAGCGGAGTTTGGCGCGCGCGCGATCGGATAAAAGCCTCGCCCGTTTCGACCGGATCGCGCTGGTGCTGTCGGGCGGTGGCGGGCTCGGCGCCTACCAGGCTGGCGCCTACGCGGCGCTGGAGAATTGCGGGGTGCGGCCGAATTGGATCGCCGGCACGGCGATCGGCGCCGTCAACGCCGCGATCATCGCCGGCAACCTGCCGCACGAACGGATCTTCCGGCTGCGCCAGTTCTGGCAGGAATTGGGCCGCCATCGCGGGCCCGGCGCGGCGTATCGGGCGCGATCGAGGCTGCGCGGGTGGTTCGCCGCGGGGCTGCCGGGCTGGCGCGAGCGCAACGGGGCGGCAGCGTCGCTACGGCCGACGATGCGCACCGGCGAACTGCGCGAGTTGATCGCCGCGGCGGTCGATTTCGATCGCGTCAACTCCGGCGCGGTTCGGCTGGTGCTCGGCGCGGTCAACCTCGTCACCGGGGCGGAGACCTATTTCGACAACGACCGCCACGTGCTCGGCCCCGACCATGTGCTGGCGAGCACCGCGTTGCCCGGGATGCCGGCGATCGAGCTTGACGGCCAGCGCTATGGCGGCAGCGCTGTGTCGGTTGCCGCGCTCGACGACGCGCGGCCGGCCGACACCTTGTGCTTTGTGATCGACGGCTACGATCCGGCGCCGGGCGGCGGCGGCGGCGCCAGCCGGTCGGCGCGCGAGATCGCGGCGCTGCGGCGCAACCACGATCTGCGCCGGATGATCGCGCTGTTGGGCGAGCGGGTGCCGCCGGCGTCGCGCCGCGATGGCGATATCCGCAAATGCCTCGCCGAAGCGAGCGAGGCGACAATGACGATCCTGCACCTGGTGCACGAGGGCAGCGCAGAGGGTCTCGCCGGCAAGATTGCGGATTTCGCGCCGGCCGCGGTGCTGCGCCGCTGGCAGGCCGGCGAGAGCGACGTCGCGACGAGCCTCGCTCATCCGCTGTGGCTGGCGCCGCCGCCGCGGCGGCTCGGCGTCGTGGTGCACGAGCTGCGCGGCGGCGTCGCCGCCCCGCCGCGCTGAACCGCTGCGCCGAACCGCGAATCCGACGCCCGTTCGGGGGCTGCGCGGCGACGGCGGCCGAATTTGCCGAAATCGGCGCGCGATTTCCCCACCGCCTTGTCGCGGCATTAATTTATCCTATTGAAACCAAGGACGATTTAGGGTCCGATCGGGATCGAAGCCGGCCCTCTGTCGCGCGCCGGCGCATGGCTGGGGCCGCGGCGACGCAATCGCTGGCGTGGCCGGGGTTACCATATGCACAGTGAGGTTTCGTCCCGCGCCAAATCTGCTGCACGACGAATTTGGACCTGAACAGCCATGTTGTATGACGCCTACCAAGTACAATGCGATGTCCTCGCCCCGTGGCGACTCTTTGCGGATACTGCGCGTGGCCTGCTCGACCAGGCCTGGCTGGGGCTCGACCAATTGCCGCTGGTGCGCGGCGCCAGCGCGGCATTGAACCTGTTCTCGGATACCAGGCTGCGGCACGAGCACCCCCCCTTCGGCATCGACCGCGTGACGATCGCCGGCGCCGAGATCGCGGTCAGCGAGGAAATCGCGGCGGAGCATCCGTTCTGCCGGCTCGTGCGGTTCCGCAAGGCGGCCGCCTCCGACCAGCCCAAGCTGTTGATCGTCGCGCCCCTCTCCGGGCATTTCGCGACATTGCTGCGCGGCACCGTGGCGGCGGCGCTGCAGGACCACGACGTCTACCTGACCGACTGGGTCAATGCCCGCAACGTGCCGCTGCAGCACGGCCAGTTCGGCTTCGACGACATGATCGAGCTGGTCATCGATTTCATCCGGCAGCTCGGCCCCGGCTGTCACGTCATGGCGGTGTGCCAACCGGCGGTGCCGGTATTGGCCGCGGTATCGCTGATGGCGGCGGCCGGCGACCCCTGCCAGCCGCGCTCGATGGTGCTGATGGGCGGCCCGATCGACCCCGCCGCCAACCCGACCGAGGTCAACCGGTTCGCCGCCTCGCATTCGCTCGCCTGGTTCGAGAACATGGTGATCACGACGGTGCCGGCGCGCTATCCCGGCGCCTTCCGTCGCGTCTATCCCGGCTTCCTGCAATTGGCCGGCTTTATCAGCATGAACCTCGACCGGCACGTCGAAGCGCATTGGCGGATGTTTCGCCAGCTCGCCGAGGGCGATTGCGCCGGCGCGGCGCCGACCCGCGCGTTCTACGACGAATACAGTTCGGTGATGGACCTGCCGGCGGATTTCTATCTGGAAACCATCGAGCGGGTGTTCCAGCGCCACGATCTGGCGCGCGGCCGCTTGCGGGTGCAGGGCAAACTGGTCGATCCCGGCGCGATCGAGAAGACCGCGCTGATGACCGTCGAGGGCGAGCGCGACGATGTTTGCGCGGTCGGCCAGACCGTCGCGGCGCACACGCTGTGCCGCAGCCTGGCGCCGGCCAAGCACGCCCACCACCTGCAGCCGGCGGTCGGCCATTACGGCGTCTTCAACGGCCGCCGCTGGCAGACCGAAACTTACCCGAAGGTCGCCGAATTCATCCGGGCGAACAGCTGAGCGCAGCAACCTCCCCCGCGCCCTGGCGCGGATTTGCATGTCGCTGCCATCGAGCACAATAATGGCTGCGGCGCCGCGTGCCGGCGCCAAACCGCGGGGAACGCGATGCGTCGAGAGCTGCTACTTGGCTGCGGGGCCGACCGCAGGAAAAAGTTGTACATGACCGGCAACGAACAATGGGACGGATTGGTCACGCTCGATCACAACGATGACCATAAGCCCGACCATATCTGGGATCTCGAGAAAATTCCGTTGCCGTTCGAGGAAAATCACTTTGACGAAATTCATGCCTATGAAGTATTGGAACACACCGGAGCGCAGGGAGATTGGCGATTCTTCTTTGCCCAGTGGAGCGATTTCTGGCGCATTCTGAAACCAGACGGCTTATTTCATGCCACCGTGCCGATGTGGAATTCCATCTGGGCATGGGGCGACCCGTCGCACCGCCGCGTTATCAACTCCGGAACGCTGGTCTTTCTCAGCCAGGCGCAATACCAGCGGCAGGTGGGGAAGACGCCGATGTCGGATTTTCGCTTTTGTTATCAGGCCGACTTCGAGCCGGTCTATCACAAGGAAACCGAACACCAGTATCTGTTCATCCTCAGGGCAAAGAAGCCGCCGCTCGGTGCCGCCTAAAACCCTGACCGTGAAGGAATTGCCATGCCGTTGCGCAGCAAGGTCGTCATCACCTGCGCGGTGACCGGGTCGATCCATACCCCGACGATGAGCCCCTATCTGCCGCTGACGCCGGACGAGGTCGCCAAGGACGCGATCGCCGCTGCCGAGGCCGGCGCCGCGATCCTGCACCTCCACGCGCGCGATCCCAAGGACGGCCGGCCGACCCCCGACCCCAAAATCTTCATGCAGTTCCTGCCGCGCATCAAGCAGGCGACCAACGCGGTCGTCAACATCACCACCGGCGGCGGCCACGGCATGACCCTCGACGAGCGGCTCGCGGCCCCCTTACGCGCCAAGCCCGAAATGTGCTCGCTGAACATGGGCTCGATGAATTTCGGGCTCTACCCGATGCTCAAGCGCTACAAGGAGTGGAAATACGAGTGGGAGCCGCAGGCTCTCGAGATGACGCGAGACTTCATCTTCCGCAACACGTTCAAGGACATCGAGCGCTCGCTCAAAGAACTCGGCGAGGGCTGCGGCACCAAGTTCGAGTTCGAATGCTACGACGTCGGGCACCTTTATAATCTGGCGCATTTCCTCGACCGCGGGCTGGTCAAGCCGCCGCTTTTCGTGCAGACGATATTCGGCATTCTGGGCGGCATCGGCGCGGACCCGGAAAACCTCGCGCACATGAAGCGCATCGCCGATAAATTGTTCGGAGACAACTATGCCTGGTCGATTCTTGCCGCCGGGCGACACCAGATGCCGCTGATCACGATGGGCGCGATCATGGGCGGCAATGTGCGGGTCGGGCTCGAGGATTCGCTGTGGCTCGGGCGCGGCCAATTGGCGAAGGGCAACGCAGAGCAGGTCAGCCGTATCCGCACGATCCTTGAGAACCTATCGCTCGAGGTCGCCACCCCGGACGAAGCCCGCTCGCTGCTCGCCCTCAAGGGCGGCGACGACGTGGCGTTCTGATCCGGCCGGAGCCGGCGATCACGGCTTATGGCTGGTCCGGCACCAGCGGCTGCTCGCCGCCGACCTCGTCCCAGATGCGGATTTGATGGGTCGGCTCGCGCAGGAAGCCGAGGCTGACGACGACCCCGACCGCGGCGATCGCCATCGGATAAAACAGCCCGCCCAGCGCGATCCCGGTGGCGCCGGTCAGCAAGGTCCCGATGAACGGCACGCCGCCGCCAAACCAGCCGTTGCCGATATGGTACGACATCGACATTGAGCTGTAGCGGATGCGCGCCGGGAACAACTCGACGAGGAAGGCCGCGATCGGCCCGTAAACCATCGTGACCAGGAGCACCAGATAGAGGACCAGCACGGTCAGGATGGCCGGGCTGTCCTTGTAGGCGGTGAAGGCTTTGAACACCGGCCAATAGGTCAGCACCGCCAGCGCGAAGCCGGTGCACATGATGTAGCGGCGGCCGATCTTGTCGGACAGCCAGCCGAAGAACAGGAAGCCGAGCGAGCCGATCGTCAGCGCCACCATCATGATCGTGTAGGTGGTCGGGTAATTGGCCGCGCCGAGCACACCCGACAGAAAGATCAGCGCATAGAACTGGCCGGTGTACCAGACGACCCCCTCGGGCGCGGTGGCGCCGAACAGCGCGAAGATCATCAGCCCCCAATTGCGGCCGGTGTTGTAGGTGTCCCGGATCGGATTGGTCGAGGCCTTGCCCTGCTCTTTTAGCCGCGCGTAAAGCGGCGACTCGGCGAGGTTCATCCGGATGTAGCCGGACAGCACGACGAGGATCGAGGAGAGCCAGAACGGCACGCGCCAGCCCCAGTCGCCAAAGGCTTCCGGGCTCATCGACTTGCGGCAGATCAAAACGACGAGCAGGGCCAGCACGATCCCCATCGTCGCGGTGGTCTGGATCCAGCTGGTGTAAAAGCCGCGCCGGCCGTCGGGCGCGTGTTCGGCGATGTAGGTCGCTGCCCCGCCATACTCGCCGCCGAGCGCCAACCCCTGCACCGCACGCATCACCACGATGAGGATCGGCGCGGCGATGCCCCAGGTCGCATAGCTCGGTATGCAGCCGACCAGGAAGGTTGCCACTCCCATCATGATCAGCGTCAGCATGAAGGTGAATTTGCGCCCGATCAGATCGCCGAGATGGCCGAAAAACAAGGCGCCGAACGGCCGCAGGATGAAGCCGAACCAAAACACCGCCCAGGTTGCTAGCGTCGCGAAAAAGGCGTTGCCGGCCGGGAAGAAATGCGTCGCGAAGACCGCCGCCAGCACGCCGTAGATATAGAAATCATACCATTCGATCAGCGTGCCGACCGATGAGGCGCCGATGATGAACGGCAGGTTGAGCGGCGGCGCCGCGCCGGCGTATTGCGCCCGTTCGGTGTATGCCATTCCGGTCGTTCCTTCCCCGCTGGCGGGCCGCGATTGCCCGCACGTTGCCTAGATTTAGCGCAGAAGTTGAGGAAACGGAATGGCGACGAAACTTGGCGCCCGATTATCCTGGTTATCCTTGTCCGCTCAAATCGCTACGGCCTGGACGGGGCCGCGTTGTCGAGTCCCACCGACGCCCTGGCGCCGCCGGAGCGCGCCGAATCAGCGCCGCAGCACGGCGCGTAGCCGCTCGGGAACCGGCTCGTCGAGGATGTCGTCATAGAGCGCATGCAGCAGGCTTTCGCCATTGCTTCGGCCGCTAAGAAAATCGCGAATCTGGCGGTCGACAGAATGGATCACGATATTCGGCTCGTTCGACACGCATTGCAGGGCGAGCAGCATCGCTTTTTCACTCCCTTCGGGTGCGGGGTCCGGTTTGTCGCATTTGGCGCCGCCGCGTCCTGGTTTGGTCATGCCCGGTGTCTAACTGATGACGAAACGTCAACAATCTGTAACACGCGCTTGTCCCATGCGAAAACGCATGAGCAGCCATGCGTCGACGTCAAATGCCCCGCGGCCGCAGCAGGCACGCGCGTAGTGCCGCGCCAGTCCGCCCGATGGCGCCGATCCGACCGGGGCCGCGGCATCGAATTAAGGCGGCAGCGCGGCGCAATCTTCTCTATTGTCGCGTTACAATCGTAGCGGCGCACGACCGGCGTGAGGGGTGCATGGGCGCAGAAGCCGAGACAGCCGAGGTCTTCGACGCATTCCAGGCGCGCGGCGCGGCGATCGCCGATGCCTGCACAAGGTGCGGCGACTGCTTCCGCGCCTGCCCGATGATCGGGCCGGCCGGCATCGCCGAAGCCGATCCCGCGGCCACCGCCGGCGCCATTGTCGATCTGATCACCGGCGGCGCGGGTACCGCGGAGGCGGCAAGCTGGACGGAAGCCTGCAGCGGCAGCGGCTATTGCATCCCGGCCTGCCACGAGGGCATCAACCCGCGCTTCATGGTGCAGTTGGCGCGCGGCTTCGCCCGCCGCAACGCCGGAACGAGCCCGCTCGGGACGCGCTGGCGCCAACCGTTTCAGACGATGAGCCGCGGCGTGCGCGTGCTGTCGCGCCTGCAACTGCCGCCCGAAACCTTGGCGCGCTTCGCGCCGCCGCGCGAGCCGCGCGCCGCGCCGCCCGACGTCGTCTTCTATACCGGCTGCAACGTCCTGAAGACGCCGCACATCGCGCTCCTCTGCCTCGACATTCTCGACCTTCTCGGGGTCGATTACGAGGTGATGGGCGGGGTCGGCCAATGCTGCGGCGTCTACCAGCATCGCGCCGGCGATTTCGTTACCAACAACAAGATGGCCTACGCGACAATCGACGGGCTGGCGTCTTCCGGCGCCACGACCGTGTTGTCGTGGTGTCCCTCCTGCCAGATATCGATCGGCGAAGTGTCGCTGCCCAACTACGAATTGGAGTTTGGCAGCAAACCCTTCGACCTCAACCCGTTCCTCGCGTTCCTCGCGTCGCACGCCGAGCGGCTCGCCGGGCTGATGCGGCGGCGGGTCGAAAAGAAGATCGCGCTGCACGAGCGCCCGGTCTTCCCGGAGGTCATCGCCGCGGTTAAGACGCTGCTCTCGATCATTCCCGGTGCCGAACTCGTCGACATCGCCGTGCCGCGCGTCGGAACCCAGGCCAACAGCCTGGCGCAGCTGCCGAAATTCAAGCGTGAGCTGGTTCAGCGCGAGCTTGCCGCGGTGGCCGACGCTGGGGTGACGACGCTGGCGACGATCTATCACGCCTGTCACCGCGAAATCTGCGACGCCGGCGACGGCCGCAGCTTTGAAGTGGTTAACTTCATGGAACTGCTCGGCGAGGGGCTCGGGCTCGACAGCGAGGACCTCTATAAGCGCCTGAAGGTGCTCGGCGACATCGACCAGATGATCGTCGAGAGCGCCCCGCTCATTTCGGCGCACCGCCTCGACCTCGACACCGTGCGCGATGCGCTCCTGGCCGAATTCGCCGCCGCCAAATGATACGGCACCATTGACGGCCGCAGAGCCCGCCCTTAGCCTCTAGCGCATGCATTCGATCGTCCGCGACACCGAACGACGCCGACGCCGCCGCAGCGGCGGGGCTCGGGCATCGTGCGCGGGCGGACTGCCGGTCAACGCAGGGGCTTTCTGAAGCCGCGCCGACCGGCATCCGCAGGTGAGACAGCCAGACCCCGCCGGTTCGCCGACGGGGTTTTTCGTATTTGAGGATGAGGGTGAGGAGCGAAGGATAATGGCGAGCAACAAGCCGAGCGTGTTCATCGACGGCGAGGCCGGCACCACCGGTCTCGGCATCCGCCGCCGCCTCGAAGCCCTGCCCGAAATCGCGCTCAAAAGCCTGCCTGCCTCACTGCGCAAGGACGTCGCGGCGCGTCGCGACGTCATGGCCGAAGTCGATCTCGTCATCCTCTGTCTGCCCGACGAAGCGGCGCGCGAAGCCGCCGCGCTCGCCGCCGGGCTCGGCGCGGCGGCGCCGAAGCTGCTCGACGCCTCGACCGCGCACCGGGTCGATCCGGCGTGGACCTACGGATTTCCCGAGATGGGGCCGGGCCAGGCGAAGGCCATCGCCGGGGCGCCGCTGGTGGCCAATCCAGGCTGCTACCCGACGGGCGCGATCGCCCTCATCCGGCCGCTGGTCGAAGCGGGGCTCGTTCCGCCAGATTACCCGATCTCGATCAACGCAGTCAGCGGCTATTCGGGCGGCGGCAAGGCGATGATCGAGGCGCATGAGCGCTCGGGCGGCCCGCCCTTCGAGCTTTATGCGCTCGGGCTCGAACACAAGCACGTGCCCGAGACGCAGCTCTACGCCGGCCTCGCGCGCCGCCCGATCTTCGTGCCGTCGGTCGGACATTTCCGCCAGGGCATGTTGGTGTCGGTGCCGCTGCATCTCGATGCGCTGCCGGGGAAGCCGCGCGCCGCCGACCTCGAGGCCGTGCTGGCCGCCTTCTACCGCGGCTGCGAGCATGTCCGCGTGGCCGCGCCGGCGGCGGGCGGCAAGCTCGAGCCCGAAGGGCTCAACGACACCAACCGCCTCGAACTCAGCGTCTATGCCAGCGAGGCACGGCGCCAGGCAGTGCTGGTGGCACGGCTCGACAATCTCGGCAAGGGCGCCTCCGGGGCAGCGGTGCAAAACCTTTGTCTGATGCTCGGCTTGGGCGGTTTGAGCGAGCAATAACGACGGTCATTGCGACGAGCGGAGCGAGGAAGCAATCTCGGCGAGCCCGCCACAGACCCTCGATTTCGCTCGCAATGACGACCCCGGTGCAGATGTCGCGGCGTCGCGTTTTGGCCGGCGTCGGTGGCGCGGCGATATCGCTGGCACGGAAGAGGAATGTGATGGCTGATACGATGATCACCCGCAAGGTCCCCTCGTCCGGCGAGGCGATGCCGGTCATCGGCCTCGGCACCTCGCAGGTGTTCGACGTCGGGGCGGCGGCGCGCGTGCCATTGCGCGCGGTGTTGCGGGCCTTCGCCGAGGCCGGCGGCCACATCATCGACACCTCGCCGATGTACGGCCGCGCCGAGACGGTAACGGGCGACCTCGTCGCTGAATTGGGGCTGCGCCCGCGCGTTTTTCTCGCCACCAAGGTGTGGACCAGCGGGCGCGAGGCCGGAATCGCGCAGATGCGGCGCTCGGCGGAGTTGCTCAAAAGCCCGGTCATCGACCTGATCCAGGTGCACAACCTGCTCGACTGGCGTACCCAGCTGGCGACCCTGAGGGATATGAAGGAGAAGGGCCAAGTCCGCTATATCGGGATCACCCATTACACGAATGGCGCCTTGCCCGAACTCGCCCGCATCCTGCAAAGCGAGCCCGACATCGATTTCGTGCAGTGCGCTTATTCGCTCGGCACCCGCGCCGCCGAAACCGCGCTGCTGCCGGTCGCCGCCGAGAGGAAGGTCGCGGTCATCGTCAACCGGCCGTTCGAGGATGGCGGCATGTTCCGCCGGGTGCGCGGCCGGGCGCTGCCCAACTGGGCCGCCGAATTCGACTGTACCAGCTGGGCGCAGCTCTTCCTCAAATACATCGTCGCCGATCCGGCGGTGACCTGCGTCATCCCTGCGACCGCCGATCCCGCCCACGTGGCAGACGATCTGCAGGCCGGCTTCGGGCGCCTCCCCGACGCGCCGCAGCGCCAGCAGATCCGCCAGCTGTGGGATGCGCTTTAGGCGGCCGCCGCGACGGAAGCCACCGCGGCGAACAGCGCCTCGACCGGCTCCTTCGGCAGGTTGCGGGTGATGAAGACGAGGCGGGAGCGGCGGTCGGCGTCGGGCCAGGCTTCGAGCTCAACCGGGCGGTGCGCGACGTGCTGCACCGCATGCACGACGACCGGTCCGCGGCAACCCGCGACCGCAACCAACCCCTTGACGCGCAGCAGGTCGGCGCCGCGCAGCCCGGTGAGCACCGCCATCGCCTGTTCGAACACCGGCCACGGCAGCGGCGCATCGAAGAACAGCGCAAAGCTGTCGATGCCGTGCGAATGGGCGTGCGCGTGGTCGTGCTGGTGGGCCGCGACCCGAGCGGGTAAGTCGAGGCTTTCATCGAGCACGAAACCGGGCGCAATCGCGCCATGCACGGCGGTCGCGCGCGGCGCCGCGGTCAATTGGGCGATGCGGCCGGTCAAGGCCTTGAGCGTGGCGGAGTCGACGAGGTCGGTCTTGGTCAGGACGATGCGATCGGCCAAGGCCACCTGCTGGCGCGCCTCGGGTATCTGCGCGAGGTTGCCGGCGCCGCCCGGCGCGTCGACCACGGTCACCAGCGCCTGCAGGTGGAATTCCTCGCCCAGCGCGCGGTCGCTGGCCAGTGTCTGCAACACCGGGCCGGGGTCGGCGAGGCCGCTCGTCTCGATGACGACGCGCTGAAAGCTCGGCACCCTGCCCTGCGCCCGATCGGCGAACAGGGTGCGCAGGCTTTCCTGCAGATCGCTGCGCACGGCGCAGCACAGGCACCCGTTGCCCAGCAGCACTGTCGCGTCGCTCGAGGCGCGCAGCAGGGCGTCGTCGATGCCGATTTCGCCGAACTCGTTGATTACGACCGCGGTGTTGGCGCCCTCCGGAGCCCTCAGCAATTCACGGATCAGCGTCGTCTTGCCCGAGCCGAGAAACCCGGTGACGACCGTCACCGGGATGCGCGCCCCGCGCGCCCGCCGCTGCCGCCGGCCAAATGGGGAGGCATCGCGCGTGGTGAAGAGCTCCGCGTGCGTCACGTCAATGCGACTCCTGAAACGTCACCCCCGCGAAAACGGGGGTCCAGGGGCAACCGGCGTCGACTCGCCGCTCTGGATTCCCGCTAACGCGGGAATGACGAAAGTTCAAGCGCTCAGAAATCCATTTCGAGCGTGTAGAGGCCGCCGACGTGGCGGTCGACGGCGAAGACGATGCCGCGGTCGTCGACGAAGACATCGTTGATCTGGCAGGCGCCGGTCGGCGCGCCGGCGACCTGCGGCGCGAAATGCGCGACCTCTTTGGGCTGGTACGGGTTCGAGAGGTCGTAGGCTCGGAGGCCGCCGTTGAAGAACGTGCCGAAAACGATGTTTTCCGATTTCCAGCAGCCTTCCTTCGGCAGGTTCTCCCAGAGGTTATGGGCGCCGAAGCGGCCGCCGCGGCGCGCGAAGCTCTCGACCGGCGGCAACGGGCAGGTCGAGATCGGCACCGGATTTTCTTCGGTGCGGTTGTCGACGATCCACACCAGCTTCGGCCAGTCGGCGCCGTCATTGCGGGTGCACTCGTCGCTGACCACCAGCAGGTCGCGCTCGAAGAACGGCACGACCGTGTGGGTGAAGCCGAAATTGGGCGGATGGTAATCCCAGCGCGAGACCATCTTCGGGTGCGCCTTATCGGCGATGTCGAGGATGATCATGCCACCGTCGATATAGCCCATATAGACGCGGTCCGGGCGCTGCGGGTAGACGTTGGTGTTGTGCGGGCGGAAGCCGGTGTCGGTGCCCTCAGGATGGCGGGTCGGCGGCGCGACGTTGTCGCCCTGCTGCGTGCCGGGCAGCCACCAGCGGCCGACCTCGGTGGGCTTCGACGGGTTCTTCACGTCGATGCATTGATAAAACTGGTCGTCGTTCGGGTGGGTCGGGCGCGAGTCGGCCGAGCCCGAGCTCATGTGGATATATTCGCCGTCGGCGAACCACAGCTGGTGGACGCCGCGCGAGGTCGGGCCGGAGCGGTCGAAAAACGCGATGCGCCGCGGGCTTTCCGGCACCGATATGTCGAAGATCTCGACACCGGCCGGCTGCAGGCCGACCTTGGTCGTCTGGTAGGCGATCGCCATGATGTCGCCGACCGTCTCCAGGGAATTGGAGCGCATGTGGGTCTGCGGCAGGTCGGCGCGCGAGACGATCTTCGGGTTGCGCGGGTCGCTGACATCGACCGAGGTGAAGTTTTTCGGCGCGCTCTCGTGGGCGAGCCAAAGGATCCGCCGCCCGTCCTTGGCGAGCTGCAAGGACATCCCCTCGCCCATGCCGCCGAAGCCGTCGAGCGCGTTGTGCGCCAAGACCTTGAAGTTCCAGATCAGCGTTTCGTTGGTGGTTGCGCCTTGCGCCATCTTGCTCCCCTCTGCACCGGCAAATCGATCGCCGCAACGATAGCCGCGTCGGCCTCGGAAAGTCTACGCCACCGGTGCGGTTTGCCGGCGCGCTCAGCGCTTGCGCGCCCGCAGCGACACCGACAGCGGCAAGTAGGGAACGCCGTCCGGGAGGCGCCACAGCCCATCGGGGCCGCGCCGGCACATCGGGAACGGCGGCCACGGCAGCGTCGCGTGCTCGTGGAGGAATTCGAGCGCCAGCCCGGCATCGATCAGTGCGCTGACCAGCCGCGACAGCGAGTGGATCCACTCGTAGGTGCGGGTCGCGGCGAGCGGTGTCGGGTCGCCGCTGTAGGTCGCGGCCGTATCGAAGACGAGCGGCCGGTCGGCTGGCGTGTCGAGGGCGAATTCAGGGACGAGGCGCCCGTCGCGCTCCTCCAGCGCCAGCATGTGGGGATGCGCGTCGGCGAAATAGAGAAAGCCGCCCGGCGCCAGCAGCGCCGCGATCGTCCTCGCCCAGCGGCCGAGATTCGGCAGCCAGCAGATCGTTCCCCAGGTCGTGTAGACGATGTCGAACTGGCCGGCGACGGCGGCGCGCGCCGTGTAGACGTCGCGGCAGACGAAATCGGCAGCGATCCCGAGCGTCGCGGCAAGTCGGCGCGCCTCGGCGATCGCTATAGGCGAGAAATCGACGCCGGTGACGGCGGCGCCGGCCCGCGCCAGGGTCAGCGTATCGAGGCCGAAATGGCATTGCAGATGGACGAGGCGCCGGCCGGCGACCTCGCCCAATTCCATCGCCTCGATCGGATGCAGCCCCTTGTTGCCCGCGAGAAATCGCTCGACCGCGTAAAAGCCGCTGCGGTCGCGCCGGTGGATCGGCACGCGCTCGTCCCAGTTGCGCCGGTTGGCGGCGAGGAATTCGCTGTGGCCCGATATCGGTCGGCCTCGGCGGTTGGTCGAAGAAGCCGGCTGACGTATACCTGCGGCAGCCCCGCCGCAACAGGCCCGACGCCCATGGACCTCGTGATCAGGAACGCCCGCCTCGCCGACCGACCCGACGACGGCGCGCTCGACATCGCCGTCGCGGACGGCAGGATCGTCGCGATCGGCAGCGTACCGTCAGAGGCCGCCGCGTCCGCCCGAAGCTACGATGCCGAGGGGCGGCTCATCTGCGGCGGGCTGATCGAGACGCACATCCATCTCGACAAGTCGCGCATCGTCGGCCGCTGCCCGCCGCCTTCGGGTCGTCGGGTCAACCCGGTAACGATGACCGCGCCGCTCAAGAAGGACTTCACGGCCGAGGACGTCTATCGGCGCGCCGAGGCGACATTGCGCGAGTGCCTCGCCCATGGCACGACCCGGATGCGTACCCAGCTCGAGGTCGATCCGGCGGTGGGCCTGCGCAGCTTCGAGGCGGTCGAGGCGCTGGCCGCCGATTACAGATGGGCGATCGACCTCGAAATCTGCGTCTTTCCGCAAGACGGGATGACCAACTACCCCGGCACCGAGGAATTGCTCGTCGCGGCCCTGAAGCAGGGCGCCCCGGTGTTGGGCGCGGCGCCGCGCTACGACAGCGACCCCGGGGAGCAGCTCGAGCGCATCTTCGCCTTGGCGCGCGACTACGACGTCGACCTCGACCTCCACCTCGACGTCGGCGACGACCCGGGGCAGATGCACATCTATCAGGTGCTGGAACTGACCGAGCGCTTCGGGCGCGGCGGCCGGGTCGTTGCCGGCCACATGGCGAAGCTTTCGCTGTTGCCGCCGGCTGATGTCGCCGCGCTGGCGCGCCGCCTCGCCGGCGCCGGCATCGCGGTGACGGTATTGCCGGCGACCGACCTCTATCTGATGGGCCGCGAGCGCGACCACGCAGTGGTGCGCGGCGTCGCCGACGCCAATTTCCTCAGCGCCAACGGCGTCACCTGCTCGCTCTCCAGCAACAACGTCCTCAACCCGGCGACCCCCTACGGCGATTGCTCCCTAATCCGCATGGCCAATCTGCACGCCAACGTGCTGCAGATCGCGGCGCCCGAGGAACTACGCGCGTTGTTCGGCATGCTGACCGAGCGCTCGGCCCGCCTGCTCAACCTCACCGATTATGGAATTGCGCCCGGCAACCCGGCCGATCTCGTGGTGATAGACACGGAAACGCCGGAGCAGGCGATCGCCGAGATCCGCCCGCCGCTCGCCGTCTGGAAACGCGGCCGCCAAACCGTCATCCGCTCCCCGCCCGAGCTTCTGCCGCCGCCTTAAACCATGCGCTCGTCGGGGCCGATCAGGTTGCGGGGCGTCTCGCCAAGGATGGCGCGGCGGCAGTTGCGCACTGCGCGGCGCAGGTATTCGTCGCGCCAGGCGCCGCCGCCGGCCGAATTGTGCGGCGAGCCGACGACGTTGGGCAGGTCGAGAAACGCGTGGGCCATCGCGAAATGCCCGTGCCGCACCGGCTCGACCCACCACGCGTCTATGCCGGCAAAAAACCGCCGATGCGCCACGAGGTGGGCGTAGAGCGCCGCCTCGTCGACGATCTCGCCGCGCGCGACGTTGACGAGGATCGCATCCTCCTTCATCAGCTTGAGTTCGCGGGCGCCGATTAGCCCAGCCGTAGCGGTGGTCAGCGCCGCGCTGATCACCAAGAGATCGGCGGCGCGCAGCATCTCGTCGAGCCGATCGGTGGTGGCGATCCAATCGGTCGGCTCGGCGCTCGCGCCGCGCCGGTTGATCGCGTGGATCCGCATCCCGAAGGCACGCATCAGGCGCGCCGCCGCGACCCCGACCGCGCCGAACCCGAGAATGCCGCACACCCCGCCGCGCAGCATGCGGTTGCTGTTGCGCTGGTTAAATTCGCCGCGCTTCAGACTGTCGTGCTCGACAAACAGCCGCTTGGCGCAAGCCAGCGCCAGCGCGACGATATGTTCCGACATCGGCTCGGTGCCGCCGCCCTTGTTGGCGGCGACCGGCAGTTCCGCCGGCAGGTCGCGCGTCGGCACCCAATCGACGCCGGCGGCGGTGAACTGCAGGAGCCGCGCCCCGCGGATCAAGGGGATTTCGTTGGAGCTCAACTCCTTCGAGGTGTCGTGCGCCAGGAGCGCCCCGGCGCGGCGCAACGCCGCGCCGCGCGCGCCGTGCGGCAGGTCGGCGAGGTACACCACCTCGGCCGCCCCGGCCAGTTCCTCTGCGACGATCTCGCGGCTGCGCCCGGTCAATTGGTAGGTGACCACCAGCGGCCCTGCACTCATCCGCAATCCTCCGATTCCCTGCGCGTGTCGCCGCCAGCATAGCGGCCTGCGCCCGATTGCGCCGATAGAGTGTGGCGCGACGCCGATCACCGAAGGGCGTTTCATTCACACCGCGTGCCGGGATAACCTCACGGCAAATAAGCCTGCCGGAGCCTTGCCCATGCCCGATAGCACGACCCCGCCCGCCTTCCCGCCGACCCCGCGCACCCGCGTGCGCCGCCACCCCGAACGGGCGCATTACGACCGCGAGACGGTGTTCGCGATCCTCGACGCGGCGCTGCTCGCCCATGTCGGCTACATCATCGACGGGCGGCCCTACGTCACCCCGACGCTCTACTGGCGCGAGGGCGATCGGCTTTATTGGCACGGCTCGTCGGCCAGCCGCATGCTGCGCATGCAAGCTGCCGGCATCCCGGTGTGCCTGACGGTCAGCCATGTCGACGGCCTGGTACTGGCGCGCTCGGCCTTCCGCCACTCGCTCAACTACCGTGCGGTGATGGCCTTCGGCACCGCCGCGCCGGTCACCGACCCGGCCGAGAAAGAAGCCGGCCTCAACGCCTTCGTCGAGCGGCTCTATCCCGGCCGCACCCGGTTGATGCGCCCGATCCTGCCGCAGGAATTGAAGGCGACGAGCCTCCTCTCGATGCTGATCGAGGACGCCTCGGCGAAGATCCGCGACGACGGCCCGCTCGATCTCGCCGAGGATTTGGGCGCGCCCTGCTGGGCCGGCGTGGTGCCGATCGCGCAGCGCCTCGGCGCCCCCTTTCCCGACGCGCGGGCCGCGCCGCCGGGCGGCGCCGAGCCGGAGGTCGGCCATTTCGCCGAGGGCGCCACCTTTGACGCCGTGCTCCTCGCCCTGGCGCGGCGCTACGCGGCGGGGTGACCGCAGCCGCCGCCTCACTCCGCGGCTTGCGCGGCGGGGCGGCGCTTTGCCGGCTTCGGCCAACGTTGGGCGATGCGGGGGAGGATTTCGTCGATCAGGCGGCGGGTCTGGGACATGATCTCGTCGTCACCCTTGGCTGATGGGCGCAGGATGAATTTGGAGACCCCGGCCTCGACGTAGTCGGCGATGCGCCGGACAATCGCCTCGGCGTCGCCGATCGCGAAATAATCCTTGGGCTCGCGGCCGGTGCGCTTTCTATAGGCGTCGAACAACGGCACCAGGGCCGGGTCATCCGGCGAGCCGAAGCGGTAGGGGATGCCGGCGCCGTAATGGTCGTCGTCGATGGTGCGGCCCGCCTCGATCGCCGCCGCCTTGATCGCGGCCACCACGACAGCGGCCTGCGCCGGGGTTTCGGGGCCGGCCTGCCAGCCGGTGCCGAGGCGCGCGGTGCGCCGGATCGCCGCCTCCGACGAGCCGCCGATCCACATCGGCAGATCCGCCTGCACCGGCTTCGGCGAAATGGAGGCGCCCGAGAGGTGATAGTGCACCCCCTCGAAATCGACCTTGTCCTCGCTCCATAGCCGGCGGATCACCTCAAGCCCCTCGTCGGTCTTGCGGCCGCGGGTCTTGGGGTCGAGGTTGAGGGTCGTCCATTCCGGCCCCAATGGGCTGCCGATGCCGAAGGCCGGCAACAGCCGCCCGTTCGACAGAAAGTCAATGGTCGCGCATTGCCGCGCCACCAAGACGGCGTCGCGCATCGCCAGGGATAGGACATTGACCCCAAACTTGATGCGACGCGTCCGGCCGGCCAATGCCGCCATCACGCTCATGCATTCGAGGAACGGTGTCGGGCTGACCAGCCGGTCGGTCTGCCAGATCGAATCAATTCCGCCCGCCTCGCACAGATCGACCCAGCGCCAATAGGCGGCAGCGCCGGAAAACGGGAATTCCATCGTCCCGACCCCGATCGCGACGTTGTTCGGCATCAGCCTCTCCTTGTCTGGCGCGGCGAACTATGGCCCGATCGCGCCCCTCTTGCCCAGCGGGAGTGTTGGCGACGATGCGTGCGCCCGGCCTGATCATCGCCGCCCCCGCCTCGGGCAGCGGCAAGACGCTGGTGACGCTGGGCCTCTTGCGCCACCTGCGCGAGCGCGGCATGCGCGTCGCCGCCGCCAAGGCCGGGCCGGATTATATCGACCCGACCTTTCACACCGCGGCGAGCGGCGGCGTCTGCCGTAACCTCGACCTCTGGGCGATGCGCCCGGCGACCCTCGCCGGACTTGCCGGCGGGCTCGACAGCGCCGCCGACATCGTGCTGTGTGAGGGGGTGATGGGCCTCTTCGACGGCACCGGTCCGGACGGCGAAGCGGGCTCTACCGCGGCGCTCGCCCGGCTGACCGGCTGGCCCGCTGTGCTGGTTGTCGACGCGCGGCGGCAGGGCGCCTCGGCCGCGGCCCTGGTCGCCGGCTTCGCGCGCCACGACCCAGCATTGCCGTTCGCCGGGGTGATCTTCAACCGGGTGGCCGGCACCCACCACCACACCCTCCTCGAAGCCGCGATGGCGCGCCACCTCCCCGACATTCCCTGCCTCGGCGCGTTGCCGCACGACCCCGGGCTGACATTGCCCGAGCGCCATCTCGGCCTCGTCCCGGCCGGCGAGCATGCCGCGGCCGAGGCGGTGATCGTGCGCGCTGCGAGCCTTATAGCCGAGCGCCTCGACGTAGACCGGCTGCTCACGCTCGCCCGCCCGGCGACGCTCGCCGCCGCCGACTCGGCCGCGCCGCTGCTGCCGCTCGGGACGCGCATCGCGATCGCGCGCGACGACGCCTTCCTCTTCGCCTACCCCGCGGTGCTGCAAGGCTGGCGCGAGCAGGGCGCCGAATTGTCGTTTTTCGCGCCGCTCGCCGACGAGCCGCCGGACCCGGCGACCGACGCGATCTACCTGCCCGGCGGCTACCCGGAACTGCACGCCGGCCGCCTCGCCTCGGCTGGGCATTGCCTCGCCGGGTTGCGTCGCGCTGCCTCGGCCGGCGTCGTCATCTACGGTGAGTGCGGCGGCTACATGGCGCTCGGGGAAGCGCTGACCGACGCCGACGGCAACCCGCACCGCATGGCCGGGCTGTTGCCGCTGAAAACAAGCTTCGCCGATCGCGGTCTGCATCTCGGCTACCGCGATGCCACGGTGCTCACTGCGGGGCCGCTCGGCGCTGCCGGCGCGCGCTTTCGCGGCCACGAATTCCACTACGCGACTACCCTCGAAGCCGAAGGCGAGCCGCTCTTTACGTTGTGCGACGCCTCGGGCCATGATCTGGGCCAGGGCGGGTTGCGGCGCGGCTCGGTGATGGGGTCCTTCATCCACCTGGTCGACCGCGCCGATTGACGGAGACGAAGCATGCCGATCACCGATATCAGCGTCACCGACCGTGCCGATTTCGCCGGGGGCCACGAATTCGGCGCGGCCGGGGCGTATGTCCGGATCAAGGGCGTCGCGCGCGGCACGCTCGACCGGCGCGCCCCGGAGAATGCCGGCATCGTCGATCTCGACAAGGCGCCAGACGCCGAGGGCCTCGCCGAATACGCCACCGATTTCGACGTGCTGCGCCCGAAGGACCCGGCGCGCGGCAGCGGCATCCTGGTCTACGACGTCCCCAACCGCGGCTCGAAGCGCATTTTCAACCTGCTCGACGACGTCGTGGCCGGCGACCCGGCCCGCACCAACGACCCGAAGACCCGCGAAGACGCCGGCCTCGGCTTCTGCCTCGGGCGCGGCTATTCCCTGGTGTGGTCGGGCTGGGACCCGGGCGCGCCGCGCGCCAATGGCGGGCTCGGCGGCGATTTCCCGCTGGCGCTCAACAACGGCCGGCCGGTCACCGGCCGCATCCGCGACGAATTTCATTTCGGCACCCGCGCGTCGGGCGACGGCAGCCTGCGCCGCCTCAGCCACCCGGCCGCCGCTACCCAGCAATTGGCCGCGCGCCTGATGGTGCGCAACCGAGAGGGCGACCGGCGCACTCTGGTCCCGTGTGGGGAATGGGAATTCGTGGACCAGCGCGCGATCCGCCTCCTGCCCGAGGGCCGCAAGTTCGAGCCTTTCCGCATTTACGAGCTGTGGTACGAGGCCGAGGGGGCAAAGGTGCTCGGCATCGGCTTTGCCAGCGTGCGCGACCTCGTGTCGTTCCTGCGCCATGAGAGCGCCAGCCGCGGCGGCGAATTGGGGCTGGGGGAGATCAGCCACGCGCTCGCCTTCGGGGTGTCGCAGAGCGGGCGCTTCCTGCGCCACTTCCTCGAACTGGGAATGAACCGCGCCGCGGACGGCAGGCGGGTCTTCGACGGCGTGTTCAGCCACGTCGCCGGCGCCGGCAAGGTTTTTGCCAATCACCGCTTCGGCATGCCCGGACGCACCGCGACGCAGCACGAAGACCGGCTCTACCCGGAAAACTGGTTCCCGTTCAGCATGGCCCAGTGCATCGACCCGATGTCGGGGCGGCCGGACGGCATCCTCAAGGGCGAAGCGAGCGACCCCAAGATCATCGAGACCAACAGCGCCACCGAATATTGGCAAAAGGGCGCCTCGCTCATTCATACCGACGCTGGGCTCGAACACGACCTCGTGCTGCCGGACAACGCCCGCGCCTACCTGATCGCCGGTACTCAGCATGGCGGGCGGCCGGGGGTCGACCCGCGGCCCGGCCCCTGCGTCAACCCGCGCAACCCGCACAGCGCGACCCCGGCGCTGCGCGCCCTCTTTGTCGCGCTCGAGGAGTGGGTGACGCAGGGCGTCGCGCCGCCGCCGAGCCGGGTCCCGTCGATCGCTCGCGGCACCGCCGTGCCGGCGGAGACGATCCGCATGCCGCCGGTCAACGGCTTCGCGCACGCGCCGGGCGCCAACCGCGTCGGCCTGCCGGTCGATTGGATCGACCCGCCGGAAGAGGGAACCGGGCGCGTCTACGCGACCTATGTCTCGGCGGTCGACGGCGACGGCAACGAGGTCGCCGGCATCCGCCTGCCGTCGATCGCGGTGCCGCTCGGCACCTATACCGGGTGGAACGTTTACAAGGCGCAGCCCGGCGAACTGGCCGACCGCGACGGCTCGCTGATCCCCTTTGCCATCACCCGTGCCGAGCGCGAAGCAGCCGGCGATCCGCGCCCCTCGCTCGCGGAGCGCTACGGCAGCCGCGCGGCCTATGTCGAGCAGGTCGAGGCGGCCGCCGCCGCGCTCGTCGCCGAGCGGCTGCTGCTGCCCGGCGACGCGGCTGCCCTGGTCGCGGCGGCGCGGCAATGCGAGCGGTTCGACCGCTAGCGCTTGCGGCATCGCCAATCTCGCGGCAGCATCAGGGAAGGCGCCGAACGAGCGCGGGAAAATCAGCGGAGGGGGAAATGGCCGGATTTCGGCTCGTCGGCCGCACGGCAGCAACGGCGGCGATTGTGTGGACGCTGGCGGCCGGCGCGGCGAGCGCGCAGTTGATGATTGTCGGCAACGACGAAAAGCCGGGCTGGGACCAAAACGGAAAATCGATGCTGCACGAGCCCGGACACGACAGCCTCTCGATCATCGACACGGCGAAGCCGGCGGCGCCGAAGATCCTCGCGACCATTCCGCTCGCCAACACAATCGCCGGGCCGCCGACCAACCTGGCGATCGCGCCGTCGCGCGACATCGCGCTGGTCGCCAATTCGCTGATGCCCAGCGGCACTGGTGCCGACTACAAGCTCGTCCCGGACAACAAGGTGTTCGTCATCGACCTCAAGGCGAGCCCGCCCGCGATCATCGCGACGCTCACCGCCGGTAAGCAGCCCTCCGGCCTGGCGATTGCGCCCAACGGCAAGCTGGCGCTGGTCTGCAACCGCGCCGACGGCACGGTCTCGGTGCTGTCGATCGCCGGCAAGGAGGTCAAGATAATCGACAGCGTCACGGTCGGGGCGCCCGCAGATTCGGTGTCGGCCGTCGCGATCACCCCCGACGGCAAGCGCGCCCTCGTCGCCAAGGCCGCCGCCAACAAGGTCGCGCTGCTGTCGATTGACGGCGACAAAGTGACCTACGACAAGCGCGACCTGCCGGCCGGCATCTATCCCTACAACGTCGTCATCAGCCCCAACGGCAAGCTTGCACTGACCGCCGACAACGGCAATGGCGGCAGCTCCGACGGCAACGCCGACGCGGTCAGCGTCATCGACCTCGAAGCCAACCCGGTGCGCGTCATAGAACACGTCACGGTCGGCGATTCGCCGGAGGGCCTCGCCTTCAGCCCCAAGGGCAACCTCGCCGTGACGATCGAGGCGCGCGGCTCGAACCAGCCGAAATCGAGCTGGTTTTATCATCCTGGCGGCGCCGTCGGGATCCTCAAGATCGACGGCAAAAAGGTAACGAATGTCGGTGAGGTTTCGGTCGGCGCGCTGCCCGAGGGCGCCGTCTTCAGCGCCGATGGCGGCTACCTCTACGTCGGCAACTTCATCGACCGCGACCTCTCGCTCTTCCAGGTCAGCGGCACGAAATTGACCGATAAAGGCCGCTTCAAATTGCCCGGCCAGCCCGCCTCGATGCGCGGCGGTCCGCAATAGCGATCGGGCCGCGCGCATAAACCTCCAGGCATTCGCCCTGACGGGGAACCCGGAGGCCGCACCGACGTTGGCGTCGCGCAGATGCGGCGAACATGATTCAGCAGGGGAAGGGAAAGTTGCATGGCTGAGAGCATTACCAAGAGACTAGGTGCGCCGGGCGCCGCCATCGCGCTGCTGCTCGGGTTGGCTGCCTGCAACAACCCCTATGATCCGGCGCAGCGGGCGCTCGGCGGCGGCCTTATCGGGGCCGGCGCCGGCGCGGCGATCGGCGCTGCGGCCGGCGGCGGCACCGGTGCGGCGATCGGCGCCGCCACCGGCGGGGCGCTCGGCGCGATCACCGGCGCCGCGACGACCCCACCGCCCCCGCCACCACCCCCGCCGCCGGGCTACTATCGCTAGGAAAGGCCGCGGCGCGGAAACCTCCGCCGCCGTGCGATCGCGCTTTGCCGCGGCGGTGGAAAGGTGGCACCCTGGCGCGGCATGGCAGGGTCATTCCGGGCAATCTGGGCACCGATGATCGCTGAAGAGCTGGCGCTGTGGGCCGTGACCATCGTCGCGGTCTACGCGCTCCTCGTTGCGACCTATTGGGTGAGCTGCCGCCTCGTCGGGCACCTCAACCGGCGGCTTGGCGCGGCGAAGATCCAGGCGCGCCAGACACCGCCGGCGCAGATCCGCCGCGACCGGCGGCAAAGCCTCCTATCGCTCGTGGCGATCGCGGCGATGTTCGGCACCGGCCATTGGCTTTACGCCGAATTCGGCTGGGGCCTCGCGCCGGCCCGCGGGATCGCCGGAACCCTCCTGTCGCTCGCCCTCTCGCTGGTGCTGTTCGACGCCTGGTTCTACTGGCTGCACCGCCTGATCCACACCCGCCTCTTCTACAGCCGGGTGCACCGCTGGCACCATCTGACGGTGACCCCGGTCGCCTGGTCGAACAACAGCGACCGGCTCGCCGACAATTTCTTTCTGCAGTCCTATTGGCTGGTCGCGCATTTCCTGGTGCCGGCCGCCCCGTTCGTGCTCCTGGCGCACAAGCTTTACGACCAGCTGACCGGCGTTGTCGGCCATTCGGGCTACGAGCACGGCGGCTTCTTGTGCTGGCCGCCGTCGCCGCTGGTCGGGGTCACCCACCACGACCAGCACCACCGCTTTTTCCGCTGCAACTACGCGACGCATTTCACGCTATGGGACCGCCTGATGGGGACGCTGCACCCCGATCACGACCGCGAGCTCCGTCGCAACATCGCGGCCACCGCCGCGGCCCGGCGCGGCGACACCTCGCCGGTGGGGTCAGCTTCTCAGGCGGGGCCGGCTTCTCAGGCGGTCAAGACTTCGAGCACGTGGCCGTTCGGGTCCTCGAAATAGAAGCCGCGGCCGGCCCTTGCGGTGGTTGATCGCCATGTCGGCGCGCGAGCGCGGCCCGCTGCCGTAGGGAATGCCCTCGGCCGTGACCCGCGCGAAGATCGCGTCGAACTCCGCTTCGCTGATACGGAACGCGTAGTGGTGGCTTTCGAAGGGCGCCGCGCTCGTCGAAATCGAGGGTCAGCGCCTCGTTGACCTGGACTGGCGCGAAATGCGAATGCGGTCCCTTGTAGTCGAGCCCGAAGATTCGCGCGAAAAACTTGGCCGACGCGATTTGTCGCGCGCCGGCACGATGGTGTGGTCGAGAACGATGGCCATGGCAGCCTCCTGTGGCGCTCGGAACGGGTAAATTAGCGCGGTTTTACCGCGCGCAGGGGTCCCGCTTTGGATTCATTGGCCGAGCGCGGCCATTCCGGCGGCCTGCCGCGGCCGCGACGAGCCGATCAGCGCCGGCGCGTTCTCGGGCGCGCTCCCAGGGGTACTCCCCGGGGGCGCGATCAGCGGCTCCAGATCGGGCTTCAGCACCTTCAAGAGTTGCACCGCGAGCGCGCTGGTGAAATGGAAATGCCCGGCCGCCTGCCCCGGCACATAAGCCGTTACCGTGCCGAAGAACTGCTCGCCGAGGAAAAAGACGAAGGTCGCGGTGCGGTCGACGACGCGCGACGAGATCATCCCGCCGCCCGGGGAGAAGCGGTCGAAGCGGTTGTCGCCGGTGCCGGTCTTGCCGCCCACCGCGAGCGGGTTGCCGTCGGCCGTGGTGTAAGCGCCGCGCAGCCGCGAGGCGGTGCCGTCGGCGACGACGCCTTCGAGCGCGTGGCGCACCGTGCGCGCGACCTCGACCGGCATCACCCGCTTGGGCGACGCCGCCGGCGCAAGGCTGGTTGCGTAGGGCGTGTTCGCGGCGAAATCGAGATGCTCGATCGTCACGGTTGGCACCCGCACTCCATCATGCATGATGATGCCGATCAGCCGCGCGAGCGCGTCCGGGCGATCGCCGGAGGCGCCGATCGCGGTGCCGAGCGAGGGCACCAGCTGGGCGAAGGGATAGCCGAGCGCCCGCCAGTTTTGCAGGATCTCCTCGAAGGCATCCTGTTCGAGGAGGATGCGGATGCGGACGTCCTGCTTGCGGGGGCTGCCGTTGAAGAGCCAGCTGTAGACGTCTCGGCGAACCTGCGCGCTGGCTTTCAGCACCTCGTCCCATGACGCCCCGGGATGCGTCTGCAGGTAGCTCACGAGCCACAGTTCCAAGGGATGCACGCCCGCGACATAGCCTCGATCGGCGAGGTTGAGCTTGGCCGGAGAATAGCCTAGATAGAGGCTCCAGAGCTCTTTTTCGCTGATCGTCTCGCGCGGCAGGTGCGCCGCGAGGAACGCCTGGAACTGCGCCAGCCGTGCGTCGGGGTGGGCCGAGAGGAAAACCGTTGCCAGCCGCGTCGCGATCGGCCGGGTGCGCCGGGCCAGAAGGTCGAGCGTCTGGGCACTGTCGAGGCCTCTGTAGTCCTTGTAGAAATGGTAAAGGAAATGGCGGCTGTCGGCGTCGACAAAGCGCTGCAGATAGGCTTGGCGCTGCGGATCATCGGGATTGTCGATCAGCTCCTTTAAAGCGACGCCGCTCGCCGCGGTCTCGTAGGTCACGATGTCGTGCAGCAGGCGGATAAAGGCCAGGTTGATCGAGTGCTGGAAGGCGATCTCGACGGTCGGCCGCTCGGCATTTTCCGAGGCTTCGAAATTGCCGAAGCTCTGGCTGCCGCCGCCGGTGAAAAACGACTCCGCCGCCGCCGAATAGGTACGCTGCATCGCCGCGTCAAGCATCGGCTGCAGGCTGCGGTCGCGGGCGTGCGCGAGGTAGGTGGCGGCCCAGCCGGTCAGCGGGTCTTGCGCCGCGGCGGCGGCCTGCGCCAGCTCGCGCGGCGGGGTCGCGGCGAATTGCTTGTGCAGTTTGGCGACGATGTCGAGATAGGTGATGAGGGTGCGCAGCTTGGCGGTCGAGCCGAGCATCAGCTTGGCGCCCGAATTGATGTCGAACGGCTTGTTCAGGCTGTCGGCGTGGATGCGGACATAGTTGCGGTCGGCGCCGCGCTGGTAGAGGACAAAGCTCCAGGTCACGTCGGCCGGATTGCCCTCGCCCAACAGCTGCTTCCCGATCATCCCCGAGGAGCGCAGGAATTTTGGATCTGACAAGCGCTGCATGACGTCGGTGACGCGCGCCTGGGCGGCGGTGTCGAGCGATGTCTTGGCGCTGAGGTCGAGGCGGTCGAGGCTGTAGAGGTCGGGCAACCCGAGCAGCGAGACGAGCTTGTCGCGGATGTCCTCGGTCGCCTTCTGCGGCACATACGCCACCGCGCTCACCGGCGGCGGTGCGCTGCGGAAACCGAGCTTCGCCGCCAGCGCCGCGTCGCGCAGCTCGAGGTCGATGATGCCGGCCTCGCACAGGATGCCCAGATAGCGGTTGGTCAGTGCGCCCAGCGCGTCGCGGTGGCCGATCAGGTAATAGCTCGGGCGCCGCTCGGACAACAGGAGGCTCAGCACCTGGCGGTAGATTTCGCCCTGGCGGGCCCATCCGGCGGCGTCGCGCGGGGTCTCTTCCAGGATCCGCGTCGCCTCCCGGTAATCGGTGCCGAACCAGATCCGCAGCGCCTCGGGAACCCCGATCACCTCGCCGTAGCCGGGCATCGATCCGAGCGGCGTCGCGTTCAGATAGGTGGTAAGGATCTGCTGGCGCCGCGCCAGCGTGTCGGGGCCGCCCATATAGGCGCGCGCCGAGGCGGTCGCCATCTGCCGCAGCTTGTCGAAGATCCCGCTGGTCTGGCCGCGCCGCGAGTGGCGGAATTTTTCGATCTGCGTCGCCAGCGTGCTGCCGCCGCCCTCATGCAGCCCGGGGACCACGAGCCGTCCGATGCGCCCGGCGACCGCCAGCGCAAAGCGCTGCCATTCGATCGCCGGGTTGCGCTCGGGCTCCCGCGCGTCGAACAGATATTTGTCTTCGACGAAGGCGAGGCTGCGGGCGATCACGGGCGGGACGCTGGCGAAATCGGGATAGGCCCATTGCGGGAAATGCGCGCCATAGATCTCGTCGCCGTTGCGGTCGGAAATCGTGAGGCCCGCCTGGTCCTTCTCGGGATAGACCGGGAAGCCGCCATAGTGAACAAAGCGGGCGAGCCCCTCCGACCAGCGCGCCTGGCGCTCGATCGTGTAGCGGTTGGCGGTCAGCGCGGCGAGGAAGCCCGGCATCTGGTTATAGCCGAGCCGGTCGTCATAGGGGCCGCCGCGGGGGAAATGGATCGACGGGCTCGGCCCGGCTCCGACGGCGAAATTCATGCGGCGGTCGAGGCGCGAGAACAGCCAGGCTTCGCCGCGCGAGTTGCGCATCTCGTGGTAAGCGGCCCAGCCGGCCAGCGCGATGGCGCCGGCGAGGATCGCCCAGCGGAACGCCACAACGAGGCGCGGGACTCCGTGCCAAAGGAGCCATGCGATCGCCGCCGGCAAGCGCGCGAGGACCGGCAGCACCCAGAACCACATCACCCGGCCCGCGGCGCGCAGCAGCCATGCGCTCGATGCCGCGAGCGCCCGCAGCGCCGCGGCTGCGGCGTCGCGAGAGGCGAGACCGCCGCCGGCGCGGCGCTCGTCGCGATGCGGCGCGTTGAAACGCGCGAGCCGTTCCCATACCGTGTCGGCGATGGCCATGCTTGTCGCTCTTCCTCGCAGAGACATCCGGGATTGGCGCCGCGCCCCAGCGGAGGCTGAACGGCAGCGAGAGAGAACCACCCCGGACCAAAGAACGCCTCAAACTCGGCTAGCGATCCTCCGCCCGTTATCAACAATCGACGTGTACATGCCCCGGTATTGCAAGTTTGCACCATCCGCCACTGCCGGTGAATACGGCACCTTTATGCTGCGGGAATCCTGGCGTTGAGGGTCGGGATCGTCTCCGACATTCACTGCAACGCGGCCGCCCTGGAGCGAGCCTTTGGCCTGATGGGCGACGTCGAGGAGCTGATCTGTCTCGGCGACAGCATTTACGAATATCGCTTTTCGAATGCGGTGGTGCGCCTGCTGCGGGACCGCGATGCGCGGGTCATCCTCGGCAACCACGAGGAGTATTTTTTCGGGCCGCACGGCGTCCGGGCCCGGGCCCGCGACGGGGTCGATCCGCAATTGGCCGAGTGGCTCGCGGCGCAGCCGCACCGCCGCGCGATGAGCCTCGGCGGCAAGTCGTTCCTGCTCGTTCACTCGACGCCATGGGAGCCGCGTGGCGCCTACATCTATCCGGGCAGCGCCGAGCTCCACAAATTCGCCGAGGCCGAGGTGGATTTCGTGCTCTATGGCCACACCCACCAGCAGCTCGCGGCGCGGTTTGGCCGGGTCCTGGTGATCAATCCGGGTTCGGCCGGCGACGCGCGCGACAGCCGCAACGATTGGCAATTGAGTTGTGCCGTGCTCGACACCGCGAGCGAGGAGGTTTGCCTGATCGATTTCGCCGATCCCCAGCGGGAGGGGCCGCCGCGCGAATGAGCCCGCGCTATTTCGAAGATTATCCGCCGGGCGCGGTGTTCACCGCCGGCTTCATCCCGGTCGGCGAAGCCGAGATCATCGAATTCGCGCGCAAATACGATCCGCAGGCCATGCATACCGACCCCGCGGCGGCAGCGCGCGGCCATTTCGGTGGCCTCATCGCCAGCGGCTGGCACACCGCCGCGATGATGATGCGCCTCTTCGCCGACAATTTCCTGTCGCCGGCCTCCAGCCTCGCCTCGCCCGGGATCGACGAACTGCGCTGGCTGAAGCCGGTGCGGCCGGGCGACGTATTGAGCCTGCGGGTCACGATCCTCGAGGCGCGGCGCTCGCGCTCGCGGCCCGAACAGGGGATCCTGCGCAGCTTGGTCGAAGTGCTCAATCAGGAGGGCGACGCGGTGATGAGCCTGAAGCCGATCAGCCTCATACGGGTGCGCCCGCACTCCCCGGAATCATAGCTGCACCTGCGACGCGCGGAACTTGCGCATCAGGACGACGATCAGCGGGATCAGTAACGGCAGCGCCGACAGCGCGGTCGCCACCCCGAGCCGCGGCTGGGCCATGTCGAAGGCGTAGCGAATGCTGAGCGTCGCCAGCACGCTCGTGGTATGTGCCGGCCCGCCGCCGGTCACGAAGTAAATCGGGTTGAAGTCGCCCAGCGCGAAGATCGTCGTCAACAGCGTGCAGGTCAGGTAGAGGTTGGCGAGCAGCGGAAAGCTGATGTGAATAAAGCTGCGGAACCCGGCCGCGCCGTCGACCTTCGCGGCATCGAGGATCTCCGGCGGGATCGCCATCCGGCCGGCCAAGAGGATCACGGTCCAGAACGGCAGCCATTTCCAGATGTGCGAGCACATCGCCGAGCCGAGCGCCAGCCAGCGCGAGGTCAGCCAGCTCGGCCCGGCGATGCCGAACAGCTGGTAGAGCAGGTTGTTGAGGAGGCCGTATTCGCCGTCGAGCATCCAGTGGATCGACATGTAGGTCGGCTGTGCCGGCACTGCCCACGGCAGCACGAAGACCATCAACAGCGCCTTCATCCACCACCCCCGTCGCATGAAAAAGCCCGACAGCAAGAGGGCGCAGAACATCTTCAGGTTGACCGCGACGCCGATGTAGAGCGCCGTATTGACCAGCGTCATCACGTAAATCGGATCGGAAACCAGCGTCGCATAAAGGCTCGGCTCGCTGCCCATCCACAGGCCGAAAGCGATCGGATAGGCGACGAAGGCGAGGAAGAGGGCGATGTAGGGTAGGCAGAACGCGACCGCCCAGGCGTATTCAGATCCGCGCAGTCGGCCGCGCCAGAGGTTTCTGCGCATCCGCGGCGCCGCTTCGCGGAGCGGCGCCGCGATGATCCGACCGATATCCGCCATGCGTTGTCGCCGGCTCCGATTTCTTCGCCGCCATAATGGGCCCCGCGGCGATTTCGCGAAAGCGCCAACCGGCGAGGCCCGCGCGCTTGTCAAGCCGGCCGGTGGGCTGCATGGTTCCAGCCCACGCCGGATGAGCCCACTGAAGCGCCAGGATCTGGGATGAGCGACAGCATCATCGTCGACACCGCCGCCCGCATCTTCGCCGATCTGTGCGAGCCGCAGATTGTCAACGCGGCCGAGGAGGGAACGTGGCCCGAGGCGCTGTGGGCGGCGCTTGAGGAATCTGGCCTGACGCTGACCTGGGTGCCCGACGCGCTGGGCGGCGCCGGAGCCGACATCGCCGACGGTTTTGCCGTGTTGCGGGTCGCGGGGCGTTATGCCGCGCCGGTGCCGTTGGCCGAGACGCTGCTCGCCGGCTGGCTCCTAGCGCACGCCAAGATTACGGCGCCCGGCGGGCCGATGACGCTCGCCCCGGTTTATGAGGATGGCCACATCGAGCTCTCGGGCCACACGTTGCGCGGCCGGGCGCGCCACGTCCCCTTCGCCAGCCGCGCCCGCCACATCGCGGTGCTCGCCTACCAGGCCGGGATCCCCTCGGTCGCGCTGGTCGCCACCGACGGGCTCGCGATCAGCCCCGGCACGAGCCTCGCCGGTGAGCCGCGCGACACGGTGTCGTTCGACGGCGCCGCCGCGCTCGCGGTCGGCGCGGCGCCCGACCTCGGCACGCTGAGCCTCGTGCGGCTCGGCGCCGCGGCGCGGGCGCAGCAGATGGCGGGCGCCCTCGAGCGCATCCTCGACCAATCGGTCCAGTGGTCGCTCGACCGCGTCCAGTTCGGCCGGCCGATCGCCAAGTTCCAGGCGGTGCAGCACAACCTCGCGACCTTGGCGGGCGAAGTCGCCGCCGCCGGCGCCGCGGCGGACGCCGCCGCCGAGGCGATCGCGCTGCACGGGCTCGGCAGCGAACTGGTCGCGGCCGAGGTCGCGGTGGCGAAATTGCGGGTCGGCGAGGCGGCCGGCGCCGGCGCCGCGATCGCTCACCAGGTGCATGGCGCGATGGGCTTCACCTACGAGCACTCGCTGCACCACGCGACGCGGCGGCTCTGGGCGTGGCGCGAGGAATTCGGCAATGAGACGCATTGGGCGACCCAGCTCGGCCACATGGTCGCGGCGCGCGGCGCCGACCAATTGTGGCCGTTCCTGACACAGGGCTCGTGACAGCGCTTCATCTCGCGTATCTGAGAGTCTGGCGGCGGCGGAGAGCGAACGATGGCCTACAATTTTCACTTCGATCCGGTAGACCTGCCGCCTGAGTGCAAGGAATTGCGCCAGGAAGTCCGCGCCTTCCTGCGCGCCGAGATCGACGCCGGCACCTTCAGCCCGGATGGGCGCCGCGGCGACAACGCGCGCGCCTTCGCCCGCAAGGTCGGCGCCCGGGGCTGGATCGGCATGACCTGGCCGAAGCAATACGGCGGCCACGAGCGCACCCATCTCGAACGCTACGTCGTGACCGAGGAGATGCTGGCGCACCGCGCCCCGACCCGCTCCTATTCTACCGCCGACCGCCAATCGGGCCCGGTCATCCTGCGCTACGGCCAGGAAGCGGTGAAAGCGAACATCCTGCCGCGCATCGCCTCGGGGGAATTGTGCTTCTGCATCGGATTGTCGGAGCCCAATTCCGGCTCCGACGTCTTCGCCGCCTCGACCCGCGCGACCAAAGTGGACGGCGGCTGGCTGGTCAACGGTCGCAAGATCTGGACCTCGAACGCGCATAATTCCGACTACATGATCGCGCTTTTGCGCACCTCGCCCAAGACCAAGGAAAACCACCGCCACGGGCTTACCCAGTTCTTGATCGACTGCAAGTCGCCGGGCATCACGATCCGCCCGATCATCAATCTGACCGGCCAGCACGAATTCAACGAGATCTTCTTCGACGATGCGTTCGTGCCCGATCTCCACCTGATCGGTGAAGTCGACATGGCGTGGAAGCAGGCGTCCGACGAACTGGCCTACGAGCGCAGCGGCCCCGACCGCTGGCTTGAGACCTTCCCGGCGCTGGTCGAACTGGTGCGCCGCGCCGGCCCCGAGCCGAGCGAGCGCCTCGCCGAAGGCATCGGCCGCGAGGTCGCGCACCTGGCGACGCTGCGGCGCATGTCTGCGAGCGTCGCCGGCATGTTGCAGGCCGGCAAAACCCCGGCGGTCGAGGCCGCCGTCGTCAAGGATCTCGGCACCAACTGGGAACAGGCGCTGCCC
>DATGFP010000118.1:0-8572 GCA_035309005.1 Allostellaceae bacterium
ATCGGCCGCGAGGTCGCGCACCTGGCGACGCTGCGGCGCATGTCTGCGAGCGTCGCCGGCATGTTGCAGGCCGGCAAAACCCCGGCGGTCGAGGCCGCCGTCGTCAAGGATCTCGGCACCAACTGGGAACAGGCGCTGCCCAACAAGGTGCGCCTCTTGGCGCCGCCGACCGGCGATTCGACGCCCGACAGCAACGACGACCGCTTCGAGGAAGCGCTGCGCATGACGACGCTGATCGCCCCCAAGCTGACGATCCAGGGTGGCACCCGCGAAGTCCTTCGCGGCATCATCGCGCGCGGCCTGGGCTTGCGCTAAAAATCTGCGGGCGGTGCTCGCGGCGGATCGGGTCGCGGGAAGCCTGCCATAGAGGGGGAGCGCCATGGGAAACGATCTCGTCCGCCCGGCGGTGGCGGAATTCTTCGGCACCTTCTGGCTGGTCTTCGGCGGCTGCGGCGCGGCCGTGCTGTCGGCGGCTTTTCCGGCGCTCGGCATCGGCTTTCTCGGGGTCGCCTTCGCCTTCGGCCTGACGGTGATGACGATGGTCTATGCGGTCGGCCACATCTCGGGCGGGCATTTCAACCCCGCGGTGACCTGCGGCCTGTGGGCCGCCGGGCGCTGCGAAGGCCGCCAGGTGGTGCCCTACATCATTGCCCAGGTGGTCGGTGCGATCCTCGCCGCCGCGGCGCTGTGGGTCATCGCCTCGGGGAAACCCGGCTGGGTGGCGGGCGGCTTCGCGGCCAACGGCTACGGCGTCCTCAGCCCCGGGAAATACGGGCTCGCCGCCTGCTTCTGCATCGAAGTGCTACTGACCTTCTTCTTTCTCTTCGTCATCATCGGCGCGACCGCGCGGCGCGCCCCGGCCGGGTTTGCCGGGGTCGCGATCGGGCTCTGTCTGACCCTCATCCACCTGATCTCGATCCCGGTCACCAACACCTCGGTCAACCCGGCGCGCAGCACCGGCCCGGCGCTGTTTGCCGGCGGCGCCTATATCGGCCAGCTTTGGCTGTTTTGGCTGGCGCCGATCGTCGGCGCCGTCATCGCCGGCTGGCTGGCGCGCTGGCTGCAACACATCGACCCGGCGGACGCCACCAGCGAAGCGCGACCATAACCCGAGCGCAGCGCGACCATAACCCGAGCGCAGCGCGACCATAAAACGAGACCGCAATGCCCGATTTGAGGCCACTCCTCTCGCCGGAGAGCGTCGCGATCGTCGGCGCCGCCGGCGACGATTCGCTGCGCGGGCGCCTCACCAAGCAGCTGATCGAGCACGGCTATGACGGCCGCCTCTACCCGGTGACGCGCAGCCAGAAGGAGGTGCTCGGGCACAAGGCCTACGCGACGATCGCCGAGATCCCGGAGGCCGCCGACCTCGCGGTGATCCTTGTGCCCGCCGCGCATGTCGTCGCGGCGATCGAGCAGTGCGGCGCCCGCGGCATTCCGGCCGCGGCGATCATCAGCTCGGGGTTCGCCGAGGAGAAGAGCGACGAGGCGGCGGCGCGCGACACCGCCTTGCGGGCGATCGCCGAGCGCACCGGCATGGTCATCGCCGGGCCCAATTGCGAGGGGCTCGTCAACCCGCTACGGCCGCTGGTCGCGACCTTCAGTCCGGTGTTCCACGACCACACCGTGCCGCTGTTGCCTGAGAACAGCCGCTCCCGGCCAATCGCGGTCAGCTGCCAGTCGGGTGCCTTGACCTTCGCGTTTCTGTCGCGCGGCCGCGACCGCCAGCTGCGCTTTACCTACCAGATCAGCGCCGGCAACCAGACCGTGCTCGAGGCGCACGATTATGTCGACTGGGTGCTCGACGCCGGCGGCGCCGATATCTTCCTGTGCTACCTCGAAGGCATCCGCGATCCCGCCCGCTTCCGCGCCGTCGCCGACAAGGCGGCGCGTGCCGGGAAGCCCTTGATCGTCGCCAAGGTCGGGCGCTCCGACGCCGGGCGACGCGCCGCCGCCTCGCATACCGGGGCCTTGGCGCATGCCGGCGCCGCCGATGATGCGGTCTTCCGCCACCACGGCATCATCCGCGGCGAAGACCTCGACCACATGGTCGATGTCGCGACCGCCTTCGCCTATTGCAAGCTGCCACGCGGGAATCGGGTCGCGATCATCACCGGGTCGGGCGGCAGCGCGGTGTGGATGGCCGACATATTGTCGGCGCACGGGCTCGAATTGCCGGTGCTTGAAGAGGACATCCAGCGCCGCATCATGGCCCTCTTGCCGTCCTACGGCTCGGCATTGAACCCGATCGACGCGACGGCGCAAGCGATCGGCGAAGTCGGCTACGCGCCCTTGGTCGAATTGGTGCGGCAATCCGAGCGGATCGACACGATCCTCCTGATCAGCTCGCTCGCCAACGAGAGCCGCGCCAAGAAACTCGCCGCGGAGATGGCCGAGATTACCGCGACCTGCGACAAGCCGATCCTGCTCTCGACCTATACGACCGCGACCCCGACCTCGATCGGCGCCTTGGCCGAAGCCGGCATCCCCTGCTACACCGCAATGCCCAGCTGCGCCCGTGCGATCCGCGCGCTGGTCGATTACAGCGCCTTTCAAGGGCGCCTCACGCGACGCACCGCCCCGCCGGCGGCGGCGGTTACGGCGCGCGACGAGGTCGCGCGGGCGCTGGCAGCATCGGGCCCGGTGCTAACCGAGATCGCCTCGAAGGCGCTCCTCGCACAATACGGCGTGCCATTGCCGCCGGAAGCGCTGGCGACGAGCGAGGACGAAGCGGTCGCGGCGGCGGCGCGGATCGCCCAGGAAACCGGAAACCACGCCGTCGCGCTGAAGGTGCAGTCGCCCGGCATCCTCCACAAGACCGAGGCCGGCGTGGTGCTGCTCGGCCTCGCCGGCGAGGCGGCGGTGCGCCAGGGCTATCGCACCGTCGTGGCGCGGGCTCGGGCGGCCAAACCTGACGCCGCGATCGACGGCGTCCTGGTGCAGGCGATGGCGCGGCGCGGCCACGAGATGATCCTCGGCGTGACGCGCGACCCGACTTTCGGGCCACTGCTTATGGTCGGGCTCGGCGGCATCCATGTCGAGTTATTGCGCGATGTCGCCTTCGCGCCGGTGCCGCTTGGGCCCGACGAGGCGCTGGCGCTGATCGGCGAACTCCGCGGCGCAGCACTGCTCGATGGCGTGCGCGGCGAGGCCCCAGCCGACAAGGCCGCCCTCGCCCAGCTGATCGTCGCGCTGTCGCGCTTCGCCGCCGACCACGCCGGTGCGATTGCCGAAATCGACCTCAACCCGGCGATCGTGCATGCCGCCGGCGAGGGCCTGACCGTCGTCGATGCGCTGATCGTCAAACGCTAGGGAGCAAAACCATGACCGATTACAGCGGGTTCAACGAGATCGGCGTCGTCCTGGAGGGCATGGTGGCGACGGTCGAGATGCGCCGGCCGCCTAATAACTTCTTCGATGCCGCGCTGATCGCCGAGATCGGCGAGGCCTTCGAGCGGCTCGACGCCGACCCCGCGTGCCGCGCCATCGTGCTGGCGGCCGAGGGCCGCAATTTCTGCGCCGGCGCCGATTTTTCCAAGCGCATGGATACCGGCACGGTGCAGGAAGCGGCGAAGAGCGGCCGCGGCAAGCATCTCTACAAGGAGGGCATCCGGCTTTTCCGCACGCAAAAGCCGATCGTCGGCGCGATCCAGGGCGCCGCGGTCGGCGGCGGGCTCGGCCTGGCGCTGGTCCCCGATTTCCGGGTGACCTGCGCCGAAGCGCGCTTCAGCGCCAATTTCAACCGGCTCGGCTTTCATCCCGGCTTCGGCCTGACCGTGACCTTGCCGCGCCTCGTCGGGCCGCAGCAGGCGGCGCTCCTCTTCTACACCGGCCGGCGCATCGCGGGGGACGAAGCGGTGCGCATCGGCCTCGCCGACCTGCTGGTGGCGCAGGCCGAGGTGCGCGCCGCGGCGCAGGCCCTGGCGCTGGAGATCGCGCAATCGGCGCCGCTCGCAATCGTCGCGACCCGCGAGACGCTGCGCCGCGGCCTCATCGACGCGGTCGAAGCGGCGACCGAGCGCGAGCTCGTCGAGCAGGACTGGCTGCGCCAGACCGAGGATTTCAAGGAAGGCATCAAGGCGATGGCGGACCGCCGCCTGCCCGATTTCCAGGGCCGCTAACCGGTTTGCGTAACTTGCGTAGGGTGGGTTAGCGAAGCGTAATCCACCATCCAGTCGCTCAAAACCGCCGCGACAGGTGAGCAAGCAGCAGGTGCCAGGAGAGCCCTGCGTCGGGCGCCGCGACGCGCGGATCGAACGGATTCCAGTCGGCGCGCCGCAACCGCGTCAGCGCGCGCTCGGCGACAATCGCCGGCAGCAGGGCAGGGAGCGCAGCGCGCGGCACCTCGGCGCGATGCCGGCGCGCCGCCGCCAGATGGCCCGCCGCTTCCGTTGCGATCTCGGCGGCCGCGGCGCGCAATGCGTCGCTGCCCCTTCCGGCGGCGTAGTCGCGCGGATCGAGGCCGGTCCTCGCCGCGAGTTCGGCCGGGATGTATGAGCGCCCGGCGCGGGCGTGAAACGGCATCGCGCGCAAGAGCCCCGTCAGCGCATAGGCGATGCCGATATGGACCGCCGCCGTCTCGGTGGTATCGCCGGCAGGATGCGCGTCCTCCGTTGCCGCCGCGTCGCGGACGCCGAGGATTTCGAGAGCGAGGCAGATGAGGCTCGCGGAGGTCGCCTCGGCGTAATCCTCGAGCGCCGCCATCGTCGCCGGCGGCGCGTCGTCGAGGTCGCGCTCGCGGGCGTCGATCAGCCGCTCAAAGGGCGCCCGGCTGAGGCCGAACTCGCGGATCGCCGCGCTGAGCGGCGCCGCGACCTCGTGCGGCCGCGACGCGTCGCCGGCATAGGCAGCCTCCACCACCTCGCGCCACCATTGCAGGCGGATCTGCCCGAGCATCGTCTCGGTGACGCTCTCGCGCACCCGGGCGATCTCGTAATTGAAGGCGTAGAGCGCAAATAGCGCCTCGCGCCGCTCTGCCGGGGCGAAGAGGGCGGTCTGATAGCGGTCGCGGTCGTGCCGGCGCAGCAAGGCGCCGAGCGGCGACAGGCCGCGCGGCGGCACGCTCGGCGCAGATTCGCGCGTTTCTCCCTTCACAAGACCTCGTTAACCCAATATGTCACGGCGGACACAACCCCAGAGCTGGAGAGGCTGATATGGCTTTCGAACTGCCCCCCTTGCCGTATCCGAAAAACGCGCTCGAACCCTATACCTCGGCCAATACGCTCGATTTCCATCACGGCAAGCACCATCAGGCCTATGTGACCAATCTCAACAATCTGGTCAAAGACACGCCGATGGCGAGCCAGACGCTCGAACAGATCATCGCCGCGACCGCCAAGGACGCCGCCAAGGCCGGCATCTTCAACAACGCCGCGCAGGTGTGGAACCACACCTTCTTCTGGAACTGCATGAAGCCCGGCGGCGGCGGGACCCCCTCGGGCAACATCGCGCAGGCGATCGACCGCGACCTCGGCGGCCTCGCCAAGTTCAAGGACGATTTCAAGGCGGCCGCGGTCGGCCAGTTCGGCAGCGGCTGGGCCTGGCTCGTCGCCAGCGGCGGCAAGCTGGCGATCAGCCGCACCCCCAACGCGGTCAACCCGCTGGCCGAGGGCCAGACCGCGCTCCTCACCTGCGACGTCTGGGAGCACGCCTATTACCTCGACTTCCAGAACCGCCGGCCCGATTTCGTCCAGGCCTTCCTCGACCACCTGGTCAACTGGGACTTCGTCGCGCAAAACCTCGCGAAGGCGCGCTAGTTCGGCAAATCCCTACCCCTTGGCCGGACGTGACCCGGCCACCCACGTCTTCGGATCATAGCGGATTTCAAGACGTGGATGCCCGGGCCAAGCCCGGGCAAGGGGGTTGCGGGCATCTTAGAGATGCACGCCCTTATCGAGCAGCACCGCGGTGTATTCGCGGTAGCTGATGCCGAGCGCCTCGGCGCGCGCCAGGCGCGCCAGCGCGATCTCGCGCGGCGGGGTTTTCCAGGCGCGGGCGTGCGCCTTTTTCCAGCAGAACTGCCGCCAGCCGGCGCCGGGATCCATGGGCGGCCCGCCATTATGCCCGACGCCGAACACCACCGAGGCGGCGCTGTCATCGAAGGGTGCCATCCTCGCCGACCGAACGCCTTCGCGGGTTCCCCGCCGCAAGCGGCGTGCCACTCAAACGGGCGGCAGCAGCGCCGCCGCGACGCGGCGGTCTTCGCCGGCCAGCACGTTATAGGTGCGGCAGGCGGCGCCGGTATCCATCGCCTCAAGCGCGATGCCGCTGGCTCTGAGCGAATTGCGCAGCGCCGTCGCGACCGGTGCCATGCGGCGGCCGAGCCCGATCAGCAGCAATTCAACCCCGCCATGCGCGACGACCGGCGCGAGGCCCTCGGGCGTGACCGCCGCTGTGGCCCATTCGAGCGTCCGGTCGGGGAACACCAGAATGGCGCCGCGATAGAGCACCCCACTGACGCGGAACCCGGCCGCCCCGTAGCGCTCGATGAACTGGCGCTCGGCTTGGCTCAGCGCGGTCAGCTCCATCGGCCTCTCCTGCGGCCTCGGCCCGCGGCTCAGCGCGAGGCGCGCTCGGCGGCGGACGCCGGGCTGTCGGCGCCTTGGGCGATCGCGCGGCGGTTGGGCTGGATGTAGTAGACCACCGGGGCGGCGATGAAGAGCGAGGAATAGGTGCCGATCACGATCCCCCACAGCATCGCGATCGAGAACCCCTTCAGCACCTCGCCGCCGAAGATCAGCAATGACAATACCGCCAGCGCGACGGTGCTGACCGTCAGGATCGTGCGCGACAGGGTTTCGTTGAGCGCGAGATTGATCAGATCGCGAAACGACATCGTACGGTATTTGCGCATCGATTCGCGAACCCGGTCGTAGATCACCACCGTGTCGTTGATCGAATACCCGGCAACCGTCAGGATCGCCGCCAAGGTCGTCAGGTTGAACTCGAGCTGGAAGATCGCGAAGAGGCCCACCGTGGTAATGACGTCGTGCAACGTCGCGATCGTCGCCCCGACGCCGAATTGCCACTCGAAGCGGAACCAGACGTAAATGAGGATCGCGCCGAGGGCGAGGACGGTCGCCAGCACCCCGTTGCGGATCAATTCGCTGCCGACGCTCGGCCCGACGACCTCGGTGCGGCGATATTCGATATTCGCACCCAACGCATCGCGCGCCAGTTGCACCGCCTTCATCTGCGCGGCGTCGCCGCCGGGCTGCTGCGGCAGCCGGATCAAGACGTCGTCCGGGCTGCCGAATTGCTGGAGCGACGCATCGCCCAGATGCAGCGCGTCGAGCTTTGCCCGCATCGCCCCCAGATCGGCCGGCCCGGTCGTCGTCCGCGCCTCGATCAGCGTGCCGCCGACAAAGTCGATGCCGTAATTGAGCCCGACGGTGAAAAACAACCCGATCGTCAGCGCGGTCAGCGCCAGCGAGAAGGCAAAGCCGAACAGGTGCCACCGCATGAAATCGATCTGCGGCACGCGCCGGATGACAATCAGCGGTCTCATTGCGCCTCGATCATTTCAAGGGAAAGTCGTCACCCCCGCGAAGGCGGGGGTCCAGGGCAAGCGACGGATTGTGGCCACGCTGGATTCCCGCTTTCGCGGGAATGACGATGGCGGGGGCCGTCACAGCGGGATCGCCTTCGGCTTCAATTGCCGCACCCAGGTCACAATCTGCAGCCGGGTTACGAGGATCGCCGAGAAGAGCGAGGTGAGGACGCCGATGCTGAGGGTGACGGCAAACCCCTTCACCGGACCGGAGCCGAAAATGTAGAGCAGGATGCCGGCGACCAGCGTCGTCACGTGGCTGTCGAGGATCGTGCCGAAAGCGCGGGTGAAGCCCGCTTCCAGGGAGGACAGCATCGAGCGCCCGCCACGCAGCTCCTCGCGGATCCGCTCATAGATCAGGACATTGGCGTCGACCGCCATACCCATCGTCAAGGCGATCCCGGCGATGCCCGGGAGCGTCAAGGTGGCGCCGAGCAGCGACAATGCCCCCAGCATCAGGGACAGATTGAACATCAGCGCGATGTCGGCAAAAATCCCGAACAGCCCATAGAACAACACCATGAAAATCACGACGAGGATCACGCCGACAATGCTGGCGACCGCGCCGGCGTGGATCGAATCGGCGCCGAGCTCCGCGCCGACCGTGCGCTCCTCGAGGATCGTGATCGGCGCCGGCAGGGCACCCGCGCGCAGCAGGAGCGCCAAGTCACTCGCCGACTGCACCGTGAAGCTGCCGGAAATGATGCCGCTGCCGCCGAGGATGGGCTCGCGGATGACCGGCGCGCTGATCACCTTGTTGTCGAGGACGATGGCGAAGGGCTTGCCGACATTATCGCGGGTCGCATCGCCAAAGCGCCGTGCCCCGGCGGCGTCGAATTTAAAGCTGACGACCGGCTCGTTCTGCTGGAAGGTGGCCTGCGCATCGGTCAGCGTGTCGCCGCCGACCATGACCCGCTTCCTGACGACATAGGCCGTCGCGCCACTGCTGCGATTGCCCCGCCCCTCCTCGGCGGGGAGGATCTCGTCGCCCGGCGGCAGCCGGCCGCGCCGCGCCTCGTCCAC
>DATGFP010000119.1:0-15097 GCA_035309005.1 Allostellaceae bacterium
AACCGGCCGCCCAACAAGGGCCGTCACAACGCTTACCTCCAGATGCAGGCTCGCGCCCGCACCCTCGCGCAAGCAGCAACGACCCCGCCGCCGCCCGCGCATCCCTTCCATATACCAACAATGTCAATCAACAATCCGACCGCGGCCAGATAGAATAGGGGGGCCGCTGCGGGAGGCGGCTTATAGGCCCATCGCCCGGCAGCGTCAACGGCTTTTCCCAGCTTGTCGACAAGGGGCAGGTCCGATGGGGCTTGGCCTGTCCGTTCAGGCTGCGTCGGCGCCGTAATAGAGCGTCACCGTGTGTTTCGCCTCGGCGAAAAACAGCCAGCGCTCGATAATCAACCCGAGCCCGGCGGTCGCCACGGCAATCGCCGCGGCGATTGCCGCCGTCTTGCCGGCGGCGACCAGCGCGACCAGGGTCAGCAGCGCCGGCAAGGCGAAGCCGGCGATCCGCGCGATGACGCGTAGCCGCGCCCGGTGCTTGCGCGCCATGCGGTAGCCCATCTCCTGCAGCAGGTAATTGTCCTGCGTATGCGGTTGCTCCAGCAGCCGCACCCGGCCCCGGCTGCCGAGCGCGGTTGCGCTTGCCACCGTGCTCGGCGCGGAGGTTGTATCGATCAGCCGCCAATAGGCCTCCTTGAGCCACCACGCCGCGGCAATCGCCATGAGGGTCAGGATTGTCGTACCGACTGGCGAGGAGACCCAGAACCGCAGGATCAGGTCGAGCAGCAGAAACCCGCTCATCAGCCCGAGCGCGAGGTAATTCGGCACGGTCCAGCGGTTGCGCCACTGGTGAATCGGCTTCAGCGAGGCGTAGATCATGCCGGTACAGTAGATCGTGCCGGCCGCCAGCGCCGCCGCGAGGATGCCGCACAGACCGATGAAGCCGGAGGTCGCGCCGAACAGAACCCAGCCAATCGCGAATATGGCCGCCGGGACAAAGGTCTTGACCGACATCACGCCCTCGCGCGACAGCCAGGAGGAGCGCCATTGCGAAAAGGCGCGCCACGCCCGCTCCGGATGACCGAGGTGGAAGGCCGACGACACCAACCCCCCGGCGGCCAGCGCAAAGGCCAGGGCCAAGGCGGCAAGGCCGAACCACGGATCGTCCGGCAAGAGGCCAAGCGGCACGCCGATGCCGATCAGGAACAGGAGCGCAAACCCGGCACCGGACGCGGTGGTGAAGAAGACGATCGAAAGTGCCGGGTGCATGATGCAGCCGTGTCTAGCGCGACAGCAGCCGGTCGACCCAGCGCAAGAGCGCGTTGCCGCCGGAATCGGAATCGGGTGCGCCGAGCGCTGCAAGCTGGAGCGGTTCGGATGGCGTTGGGGCGCGTCGTGGCGGCAGGTATTTGTTGACCGGCCGGTAGCCGAGTTCGGGCATCAAATCCTTGCCACCGTGCGTCGCGACGATCTCCGATACGGCGGAATTCGGATCGCCGAGGTCGCCGAAGAAGCGCGCCTTGGTCGGGCATACCATGACGCAGGCCGGCTGGCGTTCCTCGGGGATCAGGTTGTCGTTGTAGATGCGATCGATGCACAGGGTGCATTTTTTCATGACCCCGGCGTCGGCGTCGAATTCGCGGGCACCATAGGGGCAGGCCCACGAGCAGAGCTTGCAGCCGATGCACAAGCTCTCGTTAACGAGGACGATACCGTCCTCGGCGCGCTTGTAGGAGGCGCCGGTCGGGCACACCGTGACGCAAGCCGGCTCGTCGCAGTGCAGGCACGATTTCGGAAAATGCACAGTGCACGCGCTACCGCCGGCCGAGCCCTCTTCCTCGAAGGAATGGATGCGATTGAACCACACGCCCCAGGCGCCGTCGCCATAGGCGTTGAAATCGGGCAGCGGGGCCATGTGGCCGCCGCTGTTCCACTCTTTGCAGGCGGTGGCGCAGGCGTGGCAGCCGACGCAGAGATCGAGGTCGATGACAAGGCCAAGCTTTTTCTGGCCGGGATGCGGCCGCGGCAGATCGGTCATGGCCCGCCCTCGTGTGGCGCGTCGCCGGCGATGTGCTGGCCATAGCGCAGCGTCTCGGCCGGCGAAGCCATCGCCGGCGGGTGGTGCAGGGTCGGGAAGCTCGGAGCGCTGTGGCCCGCCTCGGCCGGCAGCACTTTCTCGACGCGCACCCGCAGATCGTACCAGGCGGCCTGGCCGGTGATCGGATCGGCGTTCGCGCGCTCGTCCGTGCCATCGCCCGGCAGCATTTCGGTGATCAGGTGATTGAGCACGAAGCCCTTGGTGAACTCGGGCGAGGCCGCGGCAAGGTTCCACGCGCCGCTGCGCTTGCCGATCGCGTTCCACGTCCACACCGTATCCGGGTTGACCCCGTCCATCAGCTTGACCTGCGCCTCGATGCGCCCGGCATGGCTCGACACCCACACCCAATCGTCGTCGGCGATCCCGAGGCCGAGCGCCGTCACGCGGTTGAGGAACAGGCGGTTCTGCCCGAGGATCTGGCGCAACCAGGCATTCTGCGAGTGCCAGGAATGGTACATCTGCATCGGCCGCTGGGTGATCGCGTGCAGCGGGAACGTCCGCTCGTCGATGCGGGTCCCCTCGAACGGCGGATACCAGAACGGCAGCGGATCGAAATGGGTCGCGATGCGGGCACGGTCCTTCGCCGGCGGCACGACGGCGCCGTGCCCTTGCGCGGCGAGGCGGAAGCGCTGCAAGGGCTCGACGTAGAGCTGCAGCACGATCGGCTCAGGTGCCGCGATCAGCCCCATGGCGGTGGCCGTCTCGAGATAGGCCTTGTTGGCGTGCTTGTAGTAATGTTGCTCCGGCGGCAACTGGTATTTCCAGAAGCAGCCATTGGCGACGTAGCGGTCGAGCTGGTGCGGGTTGGGGGCGCCCTTGCCGGCCGCCTCGCCGTCTTCACCGCGCCAGCCGGCAAGCGGGCCTACCCCGGGGGTGCGCTCGTGTAGTGCGATGTAATCCTTGTAACCGCCCGGAAAACGCGGCGCGCCATTGGCATCGACAAAGGCGGGCAAGCCGAGCCGGGCGCCCAATTCGATCAGCACGTCCTGGAACGGGCGCACGTCGCGGTCGGGCGCGATGATCGGCTGGCGGATCGAATCGGCCGGCCCATCGACGCCGCCGATCGGCCGGTCCAATAGCGAGATGCAGTCCCAGCGCTCGAGATAGGTCGTGTCGGGCAGTACGAGATCGGCATAGGCCACCGTCTCGGAATAATAGGCGTCGGAATAGACGATCCGCGGGATCTTGTATTCGCCGCTCTGGGGCTCCTTGTCGGTCAGCATGCGCAAGGTCTCGGGGATGTTCATCGCCGAATTCCACGCCATGTTCGCCATGTACATGAAGAGCGTGTCGATCTTGTAGGGGTCACCCTTCCATGCGTTGCGGATCAGCATGTGCATCAGGCCGTGCGCGGCGATCGGCGCCTCCCACGAGAACGCCTTGTCGATGCGCTGCGGGTTGCCGACGTCGTCGAGGATCAGATCCTCGGGCGCCATCGGATAACCGAGCGGCGCGCCGGCGAGCGGTTTCATGGCGGCGACCTGACCGGGCTTGCCGGCCGGCTTCGGGCCTGGCGGGGCCGGCTTCGGGTAGGGCGATTTGTAGCGCCAACCGCCCGGCACATCGATCGTACCTAGGAGAATCTGCAACAGGTGCAGCGCGCGACAGGTCTGGAAGCCGTTGGAATGGGCCGAGATGCCGCGCATCGCATGGATCGAGACCGGACGGCCGCGCATTGTCTCGTGACGCCGTCCTGCCCAGTCGGTCCACGGTTGCGCGATCTCGATCTCCTCGTCGAACGCGACGCGGGCGATCTCGGCGGCGAGGCTGCGGATGCGCTCGGCCGGGATGCCGCAGGTTTCCGCTACCGCCTCTGGCGCGTAGCGCAGATCGAGATAGCGCTCGGCCAAGAGCTGGAAGACCGGTACGGCGCGACGGCCATCCGGCAATGTCGTGTCGCCGACGACGCGTGCTTCCAGTCCCGGCCGAAGTGCGCTCTGGACGTCGCCTGCCGCGGCAAGAACCAGCGGCTCGCCGGCCTCATTGCGGGCGAACAGCCCGTCCTCGGCGGTGCCGGGCGCCTGGATCACCAGCCAGGCGGCGTTGGTGTAGCGCCCGAGATAGGCGAAATCGACCTTGTCGGCGCGCAACAGCTCGTGCACCAGCGACAAGACGAAGAGGCCGTCGGTGCCGGGCCGGATGCCGATCCATTCGTCGGCAATCGCCGAATAGCCGGTGCGCACCGGGTTGACCGTGATGAACTTGGCGCCGCGCCGGCGCATGCCCGACAGCGCCAGCTTGATCGGGTTGGAGTCGTGGTCCTCGGCGACCCCGAACATCAGCATGAGCCGGGTACGCTCCCAGTCGGGCTCGCCGAACTCCCAGAAGCTGCCGCCGATCGTGTACATGCCGGCCGCCGCCATGTTGACCGAGCAGAACCCGCCATGCGCGGCGAAATTGGGTGTGCCGAATTGCGTCGCCCAGAACCCGGTCAGCGATTGCGATTGATCGCGGCCGGTGAAGAAGGCGAGCTTTTTCGGGTCGTCGGCGCGAATCTTCGAGAGCCACGAGAGCGCTGTCGCGATCGCCTCGTCCCATTCGATCTCGCGGAATTCACCGGTGCCGCGCTCGCCGACCCGGAGCAGCGGCTTCGACAGCTTGGCGGGCGAATATTGCTGCATGATGCCCGAGGCGCCCTTGCCGCAGATGACGCCGCGGTTGACCGGGTGGTTCGGGTTGCCCTCGATGTAGCGGATGCCGCCGTCCTTCAAGTGCACTTTGATGCCGCAGCGGCAGGCGCACATGTAGCAGGTCGTGTACTTTACCTCGTCGGAAATCCTGGGCGAGGTGTCAATCCGCTCTTGCGGCGACCAGTAGTCATGCCAGCGCTCGAGAAAATTCATCCCCGGAATTCAGCACGGCGAGAACGCCATTGCAACCCGGCCGTGCCCCGCGTGCAATTTTGACTACCGGGCGCCGGTTTCCGGCGGCTGCGCCTCGGCGATGACCGCGAGCAGCGCGTCGCCGTAGCGGTCGAGCTTGCTGCGGCCCATTCCGGGGATTTGCGCCAGCGCATCACGCGCGGCGGGGCGGCGGCGAGCGACCTCCAGCAATGTCGCATCGTGGAAGATCACATAGGGCGGCACCTCCTGGCGGCGCGCCTCGTCGAGCCGCCAGGCGCGCAGCATCTCCCAGCTTCGCTGCGCCGGTGGGTCGAGCGCCGCAGCGGCGGGCGCCGCGGCGCGCTCGCGGCGGCGGGCCTGAGGGCGGGCATCGAGACGGAAGCGGACCTCGTGCGTGCCGCGCAAGATCGCGGTTGCGGCGTCGGCAAGGGCCAAGCCGCCATGGGTCGGGTCGGGGACGACGATGCCCTGCGCCGCCAGCTGGCGATAGACCGACAGCCATTGGCGGCGGTCGAGCTCGGTGCCGACGCCGAACGTCTTCAGCCGGTCGTGGCCGAGCCGGGTCACCCGCTCGGTCGCGTTGCCGAGCAGGATGTCGACGAGGTGATGTGCGCCGAAGCGCTGGCCGGTGCGGTAGACCGCCGACAGCGCCTTTTGCGCCGCCACCGTGCCGTCCCAGCTTTCGGGCGGCGAGCGGCAATTGTCGCAATTGCCGCAGGGTGGGTGGTCCGGCTCGCCGAAATAGCCGAGCAGCGCCTGCCGGCGGCAGGCCACGGTCTCGCAATAGGCGGTCAGTGCCTCGATCTTGCGGCGCTCGATGCGCTGCCGCTCGGCGTCCATCTCGCCAAGGAGCCGGAGCAAATTCATCAGATCGGCGCTGCCGTAGGTCATCCACGCATCGGCCGGCAGCCCGTCGCGGCCGGCCCGGCCGGTCTCCTGGTAATAGGCTTCCAGCGTCTTCGGCAGGTCGAGATGCGCGACAAAACGCACGTTGGGCTTGTCGATCCCCATGCCGAAGGCGATCGTCGCGACGACGACGAGCCCCTCCTCGCGCAGAAACCGCTGCTGATGGCGCTCGCGGGTCGCGGTGTCGAGGCCGGCGTGATAGGGCAGCGCCTCGCGGCCGGCGGCGGTCAGAAACGCAGCGGTTTCCTCGACCGCCCGCCGCGTGAAGCAGTAGACGATACCGGCGTCCTCGGGGTGTTCCTCGGCAAGGAAATGCCGCAGCTGCTCGAGTGGCTGGCGCTTGTCGAGGATGCGATAGAACAGGTTGGGCCGGTCGTAGCCGGCGGCGAAAACCGGCGCCGTGTCGAGCCGTAGCTGGGCGACGATGTCGCGCTGCGTCGGCGGGTCGGCGGTCGCGGTCAGCGCGATCAGCGGCACCCCGGCGAAGCGCTCGCGCAGCACCGTCAGCTTCTGGTACTCGGGGCGGAAATCGTGGCCCCATTGCGAAATGCAATGCGCCTCGTCGATCGCGAAGAGCGCGATCCGGCATCCCCCCAGCAGGTCGAGGCAACGCGGCGTCAGCAGCCGCTCCGGCGCGACGTAGAGCAGGTCAAGCGCGCCGCCGCGCACCGCCCGCTCGATCGTCATCGCCTCGGCCGGCGATTGCGCCGAGTTGAGCGCGGCGGCGCGCAATCCGGCCTGGCGCAACGCGTCGACCTGGTCGTGCATCAGCGCGATCAGCGGCGACACGACAACCCCGAGCCCCGGCCGCAGCAAGGCCGGGATCTGGTAGCACAATGATTTGCCGCCGCCGGTCGGCATCAGCACGACCGCGTCGCCGCCCGCCTGCACGTGCTCGATAATCGCCTGCTGCTGGCCGCGGAACCGGTCGAAGCCGAACACCTGGCGCAACACGCCGAGCGGCGTGTCCTCGATGACGTCCGGTTCTTCGATGCTCATGCCACACGATAAAGGCACGCCGCTCCGGGATGAAGCGCTTCACGCGCACGAGATTGCTTCGCCGTGCTCGCAATGACAGCAAGAAAGCGTCATTGCGAGGAGCGCAGCGACGAAGCAATCTCGGCCGGACGCTCTGGTGGCGATGGCGCGCGAGGCTGCAATGACGGAATCGCTTGAACCGATCGATCTGCGCTCCGACACCGTCACGCGGCCGTCGCCCGGCATGCGGCAGGCGATGGCGGTGGCGCCGGTCGGCGACGACCAGTATGGCGAGGACCCCTCGGTCAACCGGCTGCAGCAGCGCATTGCCGCGCTGCTTGGCAAAGAGGCGGCCCTCTTCGTGCCGAGCGGCACGATGGCCAACCAGATCGCCTTGAAACTCCTAACCCGGCCGGGCGAGGAGGTTCTGGTCGGCGCCGAGGCCCATATGCACTGGCACGAGGCCGGCGCCGGCGCCGCCAATTCCGGTGTGCAGTTCACCCCGATCGGCAAGGGCGGCCTCTTCACCGCCGACGATTTCCGCGCCGCCGTCAAACCGCGCGGCCACATAGTGTTTCCCCCGACCGGCCTCGTCGCGATTGAGAACACCCACAATCTCGGCGGCGGCGTCGTGTGGCCACAGCGCGAGGTCGCGGCGATTTGCGAGGCGGCCCGCGCTGCCGGCATCGCAAGCTATCTTGACGGCGCCCGGCTGTTCAACGCCGCGGTCGCATCCGACATCAGCGCGGCCGAGCTGGCGCGGCCCTTCGATCTCTGCTCGGTGGCGCTGTCGAAGGGGCTGGGATGTCCGGTCGGCAGCGTGCTCGCCGGCACCGCCGCCGACATCGCCCGCGCGGTGCGGGCGCGCCGGATGCTGGGCGGCGCGATGCGGCAATCCGGCATCCTGGCGGCGGCCGGGCTCTATGCCCTCGACCATCACATGGCGCAACTTGCCGACGACCATGCCAACGCCCGATTGATCGCCGAGCGGCTGGCCGCGCTTCCCGGCGTCGCGCTCGACCTCGCGACAACCCAGACAAACATTGTCGTCTTCCGTCTCGATCCGGGCCTACCCGACGCCGCGGCCATCGTTACGCACGCCAAGGAGGCGGGGGTGCTGGTCTCGGCGCTGGGCGCGCGCACGGTGCGTGCGGTGACGCACCGCGACGTCAGCCGCGAAGGCTGCGAGCGCGCCGCCGGCCGGCTGGCCGCTATCATCGAGCGGGGTTAGCCGCTTCCCGCCATATCGCCGCGGCCCGCTCGGCGGCCTGGACGGCGCGGGCGTCGATCTCGGATTCCGAGATCGTGCTGAGCGGGTGGTCGATGACGACCGGCACGAGACCGGGCATGCCGAGCGCGGCGCATTGCACCTCGGCCTCGTGCAAAAATTCCGTCGTCACAACCACCGCGGTCGGCCGTCCCAAGGCTTCGAGGGCGATGCCGTCATGCGTACAGCACGACGTGCACGACCCTCAATCGCCGATCGCGGTCAGGACGATGTCGTTGTCGGCGGCGATCTGCGCGAGGAGGGCCGGGTCGGCGGGTTTCGAAAAGCTCTCCTTGCGGTAGTAATTGACCGCGGCAAAGCTGAAGCGCCCGTCGAGCAACGCCGCGGTCTTGCGCAGCAGCTTGTTGCCGTTCCATTTGGTGTTGTCGAGGATGCCGAGCCGCTTCCCGTCGAGCGCGGCGACACGCGCCGCCGGCATGACCCGCTCGGCCTCGACCCGGCCGCGCGGGTCGAAGACACCGATATCCTCTGCTTCCATCATCAAACCACCTCTACAACTCGGTGTCATTGCGAGCGGAGCGAAGCAATCTCGCGCCAGTTGCGCTCGCCGCCTCCAGATTGCTTCGTCGCTGCGCTCCTCGCAATGACGAGAATTACAGATAGCAGGTGCCGTCCACGCAAGCGGGCGCGGCATTGCCGGCGCCGTCGATGCTGCGCAGCACCGGCGACGACATGTGGCCCCAGCCCGGGATGAAGGCGGAGAAGCGGCCGGCGGCGCCGCCGATCACGAAGAGGTGGATGTGGTCGGGGCTCGGCACGATCGGGATGCGCGAGTCGGGTTCTCGCTTGTACCAGCGCGGCAGGTTGCGGTTGTAGACCCGGCCGTAGCGGTGGTCGAACGCCAGTTCGCGGAACAGATTATGGGCGTTCATGTGCAGGTAATTTTTGACATCGTGCCGGGTCCAGCCCTTGGCGGCGATGGTGCGGGCGTGCTCCGGGCCGATCACCACGGCGCAATGGCCGGACGACACCGCGTTGTTGTTGGCGATCGTGCTCATCGCCGAACAGATGCTGTCGAGGATGCCCTCGGGGTCGTCGGCGACGTGGTTGGTGACGCTGTGCGGCGGCTCGGCGGCGATCACGAAGACGGTCGAATCCTCGGGCGAAAAACCCTTCTCGACGTGATAGGGCGCAAACGGGCTGTCGGCTTCGTTCTCGGCGACGGCATAGGTGTATTTGCCGGGGTGACCGAGGGTCGATTTGTCGAGGTCGCCCGGCCAGCCGCCGCCGACGTTGAGGAGAACGAGGCGAATCGCCCGGCCGATCGTGGCGTTGGCGCGGTTGCCCGAGCCGAACGCGTTGACCCCGCCGTTCATGCCGATCGCCACCGCCAGCGGGCCGTTCACGATCAGGAGCGGCGCCGCCATGTGGGTCGTCGCCTGTACCCCGTTGAGGTTGAAAGCGGGCTGCGTCAGCGCCAGCAGCGCGGCGCGCACCACCGGGGCGTAATCCGGCCGGCAGCCGGCCATCACCAGGTTGATCGCCAACACTTCGCGCGTCAGGCTGCCGTGGCGCGGCGGCACCCGGCACTCGACGAAATCCGGCTCGCCGCCAAGCGCCGCGACCATCGCATCGACCGTTTGCCTTGTCGGCGGCACGATCGGCAGCCCGTCGGTCCAGCCCTGCGCGAAATACCATTCGACAAGGTCGGTACCGGCCGGCACCCGCAGCATGTCACCGTCCATGCCGCTGCCTAGCCGCGCGCGACCGCGGCGGAATTGACCGGGGCGTAGCCGGGCTCGACCCGCACGTCGACGACCGCGAGGCCGCCCGCCTCGACGCACTCGATCGCGGCCTTGATCGCGCGGGGCAGCTCATCCGGCCGGCGGATCGGGCCCCAGCCTTCGCCGCCCTGGGCCTTCGCCAGCAGGCCGAGATCGGGTTCGGGATCGGCGATGCGCTGGCCGATCCAGCGGTTTTGCACCGGGCGGTTGCGCTGGCGGGCCATGCGGTCCTGATGCAGTTCGTCGTTGAAGAACGAGTTGTTGTTGGAGACGACGACGAGCAGCGGCAGGCGGTAATGCGCCGCCGTCCACAGCGCGGTGCAGCCCATCAGGAAATCGCCGTCGCCGAGCACTGCGACCGGCAATCGGCCGCTGCCCCGCAAGGCAAGCGCCGCGCCGACCGCCATCCCCGGGCCGGCGCCGACCCCGCCGCCGCCGTCGCCGCCCAATGCGTCGAGCGGATGGGCGACATCCCAGGTGTTGCCCGCCCAGGCGAGCGGGCCGCGAATGAGGCAGGTCGGGCGCGCGCCGACCGCCTCGCGCAAGGCCGCCGCGAGGCCGAGCGGGGTGATCGCCTCGGCGGTGCCAAGATCGGGCGGCTGCAACGTCGAGGCCGGGCGCTCGGGCCAGCCCGGGGTGCGCAGCTTCAGCAGCGGCAAGAGCGCCGCCACCGCGGTGTCGGGCTCGACCGCGAGATGGAGATCAGTCGGAGGCAGGCCCTGGTAATCCATGCTCCAGCCGTTGTGGCTGAGGTGGTCGAGCGAGGCGAGGATGATTTTGGCGCCGACGGGCTCTGCGCCAAAGCCGGCTTTCAACGCGCCGGCGAGGTCGACCCAGTCGAGGCTGAGGATCACGTCGGCCTGGCGAATGAGGGCGCAAGCGGCATCGCTCGGATTGTTGCCGGCGGGCGGGCCTTGCAATTTATGGCGCGACGGGAAGCCGGCGCCGGTCTTGGCGTCGGTCAGGACGATCGCGCCCAATGCCTCGGCCAGTTGCACCCGGCGCTGCCAGTCCGCCTCATTGCGCGAGGTACGTCCGACGAGGATCAGCGGCCGCTCGGCGTCTTGCAGCAGCGCGGCGGCCTCGGCGAGCGCGCCGGCATCGGCCGCGGCGGCGCGCGGCGCGCGGAAGCGGTCAGCCTTCGGCAGAGGCGGCAAGTCGCCGATGCGGCTTTCCTGCAACGCGGCGTCGAGGCAGATGTAGACCGGGCCCTGGGGCGGTGTCGTCATCATCCGGTAGGCGCGCAGCACCGACTCGGCGGCGGCCGCGACCGAGGCCGGCTGGTCGTCCCATTTGGTGAAATTGCGCACGAGGGCGCCCTGGTCCTGCGCGGTGTGGATCCAGTCGATCCACGGCCGGCGCTTCGCTGCGTCGACCGGCCCGGTGGCGCCGAGCACGAACACCGGCACCCGGTCGCACCACGCGTCGAAGATCGCCATCGTCGCATGCATCAGCCCGACATTCGAATGCACGATCGCGCCCATCGGCTTGCCCGTGACCTTGGCGTAGCCATGGGCGATCGCCACCGCGTGCTCCTCGTGCAGGCATAAGAACATCTGCGGGTCACGGTTGCCCAAGAGGTTGACGAGGCTGTCGTGCAATCCGCGATAGGAAGCGCCGGGGTTGAGCGCGACATAGGGGAGCCCCACTTCGCGCAGCATCAGCGCGACGGCGTCGCTGCCCCAATAGTCGCCCGGCTCGTTGGCGAGGATCGGCCGCTCGACGGCGCCCGGTCCCTTAGCTGCGTCGCTCATGCTGCGCTCCCTGCCCCTTCCCAAATCTTAGGCCATATTATCAGTAGTCCTTCGCAAGGAAGCCAGGGCCGCATGAGCTGTCCGCTACTCGTCGTCGACGGCGACAATTTCGCCCATCGCGCCTACCACGCGCTGCCGAAATCGATCCGCCGCAAGGGGGGACGCGGCGGCGGCGCGATCGTCGGATTCGCCAATATCCTGTTGCGGCTCTATGAAACCGAGCGGCCGCGCGCCGTGCTGGTCGGGTGGGACACGCTCGGCGCGCCGACCTACCGGCAAGAGCTGTTTCCGCCCTACCAGGGCGGCCGGCAATTCGACGAGGAGATCGTCGAGCAGCTCGGTGTGCTCCCCGAGTTTGTCGCCGCCTGCGGCTTTGCCAACGCTAAGGCAGCGGGCTACGAGGCCGACGATTTCCTGGCGGCGGCGGTCGCGGCGGAGGAGCGGCGCGGCGGAACGGTGCTGGTCGCCAGCGGCGACCGCGACGCGTTTCAGCTCGCCTCCGAGCGCACCACGATCCTGCACCCGGTCAAGGCCGGCAAGATGGCGCGCATCGGCCCCTCTGAGGTGCGCGAGCGCTACGGCGTCGAGCCGCGCCAGGTGCCGGATTTCATCGCGCTACGCGGCGACCCGTCGGACCGCCTGCCCGGCGCCCGCGGCGTCGGCCCGAAAGGAGCGGCGGCCCTATTGCACAAATACGCGACGTTGGAGGACGCATTCGCTGATAACCAGCTGCTCGGCCAGGCCGAGCAGCTGCGCCTCTACCGCCGGATCGCGACGATGGATGGCGCCGCCCCGATCCCGGCATTGCCGGACCATGTTGCGAGCTGGGACACGGCCGCGGCGCTCGCCCGCGAGTGGCAGCTGGGCCGCCTGGCGACGCGCCTCGACGAAATCGCCGCCGGTTGACCTAGCCGCCCCAACCGTCATGGCCGGGCTAGGCCCGGCCATCCACGAGAAGCTGCTCGTGGATCCCCGGGTCAAGCCCGGGGATGACGAGTAACAATGGTCAGGCGTGGTTGGCCTTGTAGTAGCTGTTGCGCAGGACGCGGCCGGGCAGCGCGCCGGTGTGCTTGCCTTCCTTCATCAGCATCTCGCCCTTGACGAAGGTGGCGTAGATGCCCTGGGCCGGCTCCTTGATCCGCTTGGCGCCGGTCGGGAAGTCGTGCACGACCTCGAGCGGCAGCGGCTTCACCGTGTCGGGGTCGAAGATCACGATGTCGGCGACCATGCCGGGGTGCAGGAGGCCGCGGTCGTAGAGGCCGAAGGTCGAGGCCGACTCGAAGGTCAGCCGCCGCACCGCGGTTTCCAATGACATCGCCTTTTTCTCGCGCACCCATTCGGCCAAGAGGCGGGTCGAGAAGCCGAAGCCGCTCTGGAACTGCACGTGGGCGCCGCCGTCGGAGAGGCCGATGATCGCGTTCGGATAGGTCAGAATCTGCCGGACCGCGTCTTCGTCGACGTTGTTTTCGCCGTGCAGCCATTCGGTGTCGAGGTGCTCCTCGACCGCGAGGTCGAGGAAGGCGTCGATGATGCCCTTGCCCTGCGCTTTGGCGATCTGGCCGACCGTCTTGCCCTCGTACTGCTTGTTCTTGGGCAGCACGGCGGTCTGCAGCACCATGTAGTCCCACCAGGTCGAGCAGATGCCGATCGCCGGGCCGCTCTTGAATTCGACCGCCTCGGCGTGGAGCTTCTTGCGCACTTCCGGATCGGCATAGGCCCGCAGCTGCTCTTCCGGCGAGGACAGGCAGATCGGGTGCCACACCGGGAGACCGCGGAAGGTCTGGGTGTTGCGCATCTGGAAATAATCGGTGATGCGGTTGGGCGTGCACATCGGGTAGGCGCGGATACCCTTGGCGGTCGTCGCGTCGACCTGCGCCATGTGCGCCTGCCACTGGCCGGGCCGGCGCATCGTCTGGCCGAGATTGTTGTAGACGACGGTGCGGCCGGTCGCCTCGCTGAGGCGGCTCATCAGCCCGTCCTTCATCTCGGCGTTGTTGCCGCCGCCCGACTGGATGAGGCCGGTGCCGAGCTCCCGCAGCACGTCGCCCAGCGCGAAGATTTCTTTCTCGTCGGCCCAGATCGCCGGGATGTGGACGCCCTGCGGGTCGAAATGGCCCTGGTTGCGCGACACCGAAAGCCCGAGCGCGCCGGCCTTCATGCCGTCACGCACGAGGTCCTGCATCTGGCGAATCTCGTCGTCGGTCGCGGTGCGCTTCTGGCAATCGTCCTCCATCACGTAGTACCGCACCGCGGTGTGGCCGATCAGGTTGCCGACATTGACCCCGAGATTGTGGTCCATCTGGTCGAGGTATTGCGGGAAGGTCTCCCAGGTGAATTCGAGGGTGTTGAGCACCTCCATCGGGATCGCTTCGACGTAGGAGAGGAACTCGGAAAGCCGCTCCTCCTTGCCCTTCCGGACCGGCGCCAAGGACAGCGAGCAGTTGCCGAAGATCACCGAGGTCGCGCCGTGGTCGCACGAATAGGAGCACAGCGGGTCCCAGGTGACCTGCGCGTCGTAATGGCAATGGTTGTCGATAAAGCCGGGCGCGACGACCTGGCCGCCGGCGTCGACGGTGCGAGTCGCGGCGCCCGACAATTTGCCGATTTCGACGATCTTGCCGTCCTTGACCGCGACGTCGCCGCGGAAGGACGGGCCGCCCGAACCGTCGACGATGCGGCCGTTCTTGATCAACAGGTCGTAGGACATCCGTTCATCCCTTCCTTGTCATCCCGGCGAAGGCCGGGACCCATTTGTCATCCAGTCGAGCGCCGCCAGCGTGAATCCCGGCCTGCGCCCGGATGACCACTGGAGGGCTGCGCCTGCCAGTGGTCAATTGACCAGCCCGTAGAACTTGGCGGCGTTCTCGCAGGTGATCTTGTGGATCGTGTCGGCGGGGAGGCCGGCGAACTGTTCTTCGATGTACTTCGAGGATTCCGGCCAGACGCCGTCCGGGTGCGGGTAGTCGGAGCCCCACATCAGGGTCTCGATACCGATCTCGTCGATCAGCTTCGGCCCGATCCGGTCGAACTGGAACGTCGCCTTGCATTGGCGGCGCCAGTATTCCGACGGCTTCAGCTTCATCAGGTCGCGGAAGCGGTCCTCGAACTCGAAATCCATCCGGTCGAGCGCGTAGGGCAGCCAGCCGATGCCGCTTTCGCCGAAGCCGATGCGCAGGTTGGGATAACGCTCCAGCACCCCGGCGCCGATGATCGCGGCGATGATCTGGATGAGGTTCATTTGGAACCCGGCGACGGTGGTGAACTGTGCCTGACGCTTCATGCTGGGGGGCAGCGCGTTGCGCACTCGCTGCGGCATCGACGGGAAGGTGTGGAAATGCAGCGGCAGCTGCACGTCGTTGACCGCCTTCCACAGCGGCTCCCAGCACGGGTGCCACATCGGCTCCATGTCCCACGAGCACGACAGCTCCAGGCCCCTGAGGCCGAGCTTGGCGACGCGGTAGACCTCTTGCGCCGCGGCCTCGATGTCGCCGTAGGGCAGGCAGGCGAGGCCGATCTCGCGCTCGGGATAATGGCTGCAGAACGCCTTCAGCCAGTTGTTGTAG
>DATGFP010000120.1:0-5633 GCA_035309005.1 Allostellaceae bacterium
CAACCATAGGCGCACTCATGGCCCGGCTTGATATGGCAACTGCGGCGACGGCGACGGCGAGCTACGACGTTGTCGTGGTCGGCGCCGGCTTTGGCGGCTTGTACATGCTTTACAAGCTGCGCCAGCTCGCCCTCAGCGTGCGGGTCTACGAGGAAGCAAGCGGCGTCGGCGGCACCTGGTACTGGAACCGCTATCCCGGCGCGCGTTTCGATTCCGAAAGCTGGACCTACGGTTACTCCTTTTCCGAAGAGCTGCTGGAGGAATGGGACTGGGACGAGCACTTCGCCGCCCAGCCCGAGACCGAGCGCTACCTCAACTATGTCGCCGACAAGTTCGATCTGCGCCGCGACATCCAATTCAAGAGCCGCGTTGCCGCCGCGCACTACCAGGAGGACACGCACAGCTGGGACATCACCCTGGAAGACGGACGCCGCTATTCCACGCGCCTCTTGATCACCGCGATCGGCGTGCTTTCGGCGGCGACGATGCCGAGGATCCCCGGCGTCGAATCGTTCCGCGGCCAGTCCTGCCATACCCATTACTGGCCGAAGCAACCGGTCAGCTTCGCGGGCGAGCGCGTCGCGGTGATCGGCACCGGCGCGACGGGCATCCAGACCATCACCGAAGTCGCCAAGACCGCCGGCCACCTGACGGTTTTCCAGCGCACCGCCCAGTGGAGCGCGCCATTGCACAACGCCAAGATCGGAAAGGAGGAGATGAACCGGATCCGGGTTAATTATCCCGAGATCTTCACGCGCTGCCAGGAGACCTTCGGCTGTTTCATCCATGCGACCGACCCGCGCGCCACCTATGAGGTGACGCGCGAAGAGCGCGAAGCCTTCTGGGAGAAGCTTTATGGCGAGCCCGGCTTCGGCATCTGGATGGGCAATTTCCGCGATATCCTGGTGGACCGCGAGGCCAACAAGCTGATCTCCGATTTCATCGCGCGCAAGATCCGCCAGCGGGTCAAGGATCCGGCCGTGGCCGAAAGGCTGGTCCCGAAAAACCACGGCTTCGGTACCCGGCGGGTGCCGCTCGAGAGCGGCTACTTCGAGGTCTACAACCAGCCCAACGTCAAGCTCGTTGACCTCAACGAGACGCCGATCGAGCAGATCACCCCGACCGGCATCAAGACCAGCGACGCCGAATATGAATTCGACATCATCATCTACGCGACCGGTTTCGATGCGATCACCGGCGCCTTCGACCGGATTGACATCCGCGGGGTCGACGGAATGTCGCTGAAGGAGAAGTGGCAGGACGGACCGCAAACCTTTCTCGGCATCCTCGTGGACGGCTTTCCCAACCTGCTGATGGTGATGGGCCCGCATGCCGGGCTCGGCAATTTTCCGCGCGCCGCCGAATACAGCGCCGATTGGGTGACCGCTCTGGTCCGCTTCGCGCACGACCGCGGCCTGACGCGGATCGAGGCCACCGCGGCGGGCGCCGCGGCCTGGACCGATCACGTTATTGCGGCGAGCGAGGGTCTGCTGTTTACCGAAATCGACTCGTGGATGACCGGCATCAACCGCAATGTCGAGGGCAAGCAGGTCCGCCGGATCATGCGCTACAGCGGCGGCCACCCCGCCTTTCGCGAGCGCTGCGAAGCGGTGGCAGCCAACGGGTACCGCGACTTGGCACTGGCCTAGGCGCAGTCCCAGCCACGGTTGCTACCGTAAGCTGTGATGCCGAGGTAATCCGGCCGATTGGATTGCCTCAGCCCTCCGTCCGCCAGTCCGATCTCTCCCGAACGAGCATGCCCGCGCTGGCGCGGCGAGGGTCGGCTCTGGCCCGGAGACTTGCCGTTGCCGACCGACGCAATCGGGGGTGAGGGCGGGTTCGCAGCGGCGCTGGTGAAATGCCGGCCTAGCGCCGATAACCACGGGCATCGCAAGCCGGGCAAATCGGGAAGGCCCGGTTTCCACCCAACTCGTCGGTTCGGGCCTGCTACGGTGAGGGTCGGCTTCGGGGCATTCTGATCGGTTCCCACCGACGGGCCAGAACGTCGGCTGTCGGATCGGTCAGGGGACCCTCGCCGGAGCGTTCGCCGCGACGGCCTCGCGCCGATTGCGGACATGTGCCACTCGCGCTCGGGGGCACGGGCCTGAAACGAAAGCGGCAAATTTCGTTATCGCCGGAGACCGCCTGGGTTGACGATGCTTACCGCCCCCGAACCTGATGGCCGATACGGCCAAGAAGCCGCAACAAACCGTCGAGTACCGTGACTGGGTGGGGTGGGCAGCCCGGGATGTAGAGATCGACGGGGAGCAGCCCCTCGACGCCGTCCGCGACCTCGGCGTGGCCGCGATAGAGCCCGCCGGAAATGGCGCAAGCGCCGGCAGCGATGACGAGCCGCGGGTCGGCCACGGCCTCGTAGGTAATCAGCAACGCCGCGCGCATATTCCCAGTCACCGGCCCGGTGACCAGGATGCCGTCGGCGTGGCGCGGCGACGCGACAAATTCGATGCCGAACCGGCTGGCGTCGAAGACGACGTTGCCGAGCGCGTTGGCCTCGACCTCGCAGCCGTTGCAGCCGCCGGCGCTGACCTGGCGCAATCGCAGCGAGCGACCGACGAGCCGCCGCAGCTCGCGCCCGAGTGCTTCGACCTGTGGCCGGGCGGCGTCGGTCACGAGCAGATCGTCACGGTGCGAGCCGGCCAGCCGCCAATCGCGGGTGAAGGAGATTGCGCCGGTTGGGCAGGCGGTGCTGCACTCGTCGCAGAAGATGCAGCGGCCGAGGTCGAGAGCCGGCCCGGCTTCGCCCAGGGTCAATGCCCCGGTCGGACAAGCGGCGATGCAGTCGGCGCAGCCGGCGACGCAGCGCGCCGGGTCGATTTCCGGGCGACCGCGGAACAGGGCCGGAAGAACCGGGTCCTCCTTCAGGTAGGCGCCTGTGCGGTAGCCCTGTCGGGCGCGGGCCAGCAGTGTTTTGAACATCGACGCCCCTTACAGATCGTGGCCGCAATACGACAGGTTGAAACTCTTGTTGCAGAGCGGAAAATCGAGGATCGCCTGGTCACGCATCGCGATCGCCAGGGCGAACCAGTTGCGGAACGACGGGTCGACGATCCGGTATTGTGCAAAGCGCCCTGTCGCATCGGTCACGACGAGGTGAACGATCTCGCCCCGCCAGCCTTCGACCAGCGACAAGACGAGAGCATCGGGCATCAGGCTCCCGACCGGTTGCCGCGCCGGCCCGGCACCGGGGTCGTCGAACACCTCGTTCAGGAACGCGATCGAGTTCTCGATCTCGCGCCAGCGCTGCATCGCCCGGGCGAAGACATCGCCGTCATTGCCGATCGCCACCGCTGGCCGTCCCCGGAAAAATAACGGTTGCGGGAAATCGCGGCGAGCGTCGCGGTCGACACCGCTGGCGCGCGCCGCCGGGCCGACCGCACCGAGTTCCACGGCGGCCTGGTGTGTCAGGATCGCGGTCGTCTCGAAGCGCGCCCGCAGCGACGATGATTTCCACATCAACTCGGCGGCATTGCGCATGTCGCGTTCGGCCGCTGCGAGGCGCCGCCTCACATTTGCCAGGCGATCGGGCGGCGGATCATGCGCCGTGCCGCCCGGGCGCACCCAGCCGCGGCCGAGCCGGCTGCCGCACAACTCGGCGGTCAGGTTGAGGATGTCGCCGCGCAGCCGGCCGCAATAGGCGGCGGCCGGCAGAAAACCGACATCGCCGGCCAGCGCCCCGAGGTCGCCGATATGGTTGGCGATCCGTTCGAGTTCGAGCGCCACCGCACGCAAGGCCAGGGCGCGCTGGGAGCATTCGATGCCTGCCAGCGCTTCCAGCGCCTGGCAATAGGCGATGGCGTGACCGATCGTCGTGTCGCCGGCAACGGTTTCGGCCAGATGAACGCTGGTCTTGTACGGGCCATCGCGCAGCGCGGCCTCGACGCCGCGGTGCTGATAGCCGAGCGCGATTTCCAGATGCAGCACGCGCTCGCCATGGCAGCTGAAGCGGAAATGCCCGGGTTCGATGACGCCGGCATGCACCGGCCCGACCGCGACCTCGTGGATCTCCTCGCCGGATACGGCGAAGAAATCGGCATTTCCGATCGTCGCGCCGCCGGGCGGGAAACGGACCGGCTTCAGCCAGGGATGGCCGGTCGGCTCGATGCCGAATTGCTCGAAGATCTCGCGCTCGAAGTAATGCGCCGCCGGGCATTCAGGGGTCAGCGCCGGATAGCTGCCGGCAACATCGGCGGCGAAGAGGCCGATCTCGCCGGCCCGATCGTCGGCCAGCGCGGCCAGCAGCCGGGTCGCGGCGCCGGGCGGCACCATCCCGCCGAGAAACAGCAGCCGGCGGCCGCCGCCGACGCCTTCCAGGATCGCGCGCCGGAAGGCAGGCATGGCCATCACCGGAATCGCGGCGAGCGGCAGCGGCGCGGCGTTGCGGACGGTGGCGATCGGCATTGCGGTCAGCCGGCGACAATCGCCGCGGCTCGCCCGATCGCGTCGAGCAGCGGCCGCGGCATCCATAACCCGAGCACCAGCAAGAGGCCGGCGGCGACCGCGACGATCGGCACCCCGAGATGGCTGTCGCGCGGCAGGCGCTTGGTGTTCGCCGCCGATCCGTAGGCCATGTCGATCAGGTGGCGCAGCGCCGCGACAAACACCACTGCGCTGGCGGCGAGGAACAGCACCAGCGCCAGCCATGCCCCGGCGCCGATTGCGGCCCGCAGCAGCTGGTATTCGCTCATGAAGATCGAGAACGGCGCCACCCCGATCAGCGCCAAGAGGCTGATCAAGAGCGCCGTCCCCCACAACCGGTCCACCCGCAACGCCCCAGCGATGCGGTGCATGTCGTGGCTGCCGAAACGCTGCCCGAGGCGCCCGACCGCGAAGAACGCCAGCGATTTGCAAACCGAATGGTTCAGCGTGTGGAACAGCGCTGCGAAGGCGCCGAGCGGCCCCAAACCGTAGCCGAGCGCGATGATCCCCATGTGCTCGACGCTGTGGTAGGCCAAGAGGCGCTTGGCGTCGCGCTGGAATACGATGAACCCGGCCGCCACCAGAATCGACAGCACCCCGAAGCCGATCAGCAGCCCGTTCGCAAAGCCGCGCCCCAGCGCATGCTGCGCGGGCGGCACAAAGCGCATGATGCAGTAGAGCGCGGTGTTGAGCAGAAATCCCGAGAACATCGCCGACACCGGGGCCGGCGCCTGGCTGTGGGCGTCCGGCAGCCATGAGTGGATCGGCGCGAGGCCTGCCTTGGTGCCGTAGCCGACCAGCACGAAGACGAAGGCGAGCTTCATCAACGTCGGATCGAGCTGCGTGTCGGCGGCGGCAATATGGGTCCAGAACAGCGCCTCGGCCGCCACATTGCCGGATCGGATCGAGGCCGCGGCGAGCAGCGTCCCCATAAACGCGAAGGCAATGCCGATCGAGCAGATGATCAGGTACTTCCACATCGCTTCCAGCGACAGGCTCGTCGGGTGCAGCGAGATCAGGAAGGCGGTGAGCAGCGTCGTCGCCTCCATCCCGACCCACATGACTCCGAGATTGTGCGACGTCAGCACCAGCAGCATCGCCGCCTGGGCCCCCAGCCACAGCGCGCCGAAGCGGCGGGCGGTGGCGCGGCAGAAGCCGCCTTCCTCTACTTCGCGCGCGAAGTAGATCGCGGCGAA
>DATGFP010000121.1:0-37919 GCA_035309005.1 Allostellaceae bacterium
GTCACCTTCACCGCCGATCTGGGGCAGGGCGAGGAACTGGAGCCGGCGCGCAAGAAGGCCGAGACGATGGGGGCGCGCGAGATTTTCATCGACGATCTGCGCGAGGAATTCGTCCGCGATTTCGTCTTTCCGATGTTCCGCGCCAACGCGCTCTACGAGGGGCAATACCTGCTCGGCACCTCGATAGCCCGGCCGCTCATCGCCAAGCGCCAGATCGAGATCGCCCGCCAGGTCGGGGCCGACGCCGTGGCGCACGGCGCCACCGGCAAGGGCAACGACCAGGTCCGTTTCGAGCTCGCGTATTACGCGCTGGCGCCCGACATCAAGGTCATCGCGCCGTGGCGCGAATGGGACCTCACTTCGCGCACCCGCCTCATCGATTACGCCGATAGGCACCAGATCCCGATCGCCCGCGACAAGCGCGGCGAGGCGCCGTTTTCGGTCGATGCCAACCTCCTGCACATCTCGGCCGAGGGCAAGGTGCTGGAGGACCCGTGGGTCGAGCCCGAGGAATACGTCTACAGCCGCACCGTCGCGCCGGAAGCGGCGCCTGACCAGCCGCAATACGTCGAAATCGATTTTCTCCGCGGCGATCCGGTGGCGGTCGATGGCGCGGCGCTGTCGCCGGCAGCGCTCTTGACCCGGCTCAACGAACTCGGCGGCAAGCACGGGATCGGCCGGCTCGACCTCGTCGAGAACCGCTTTGTCGGGATGAAGTCGCGCGGCGTCTACGAAACCCCGGGCGGCACGATCCTCGCCGCGGCGCATCGCGGCATCGAGAGCCTCTGCCTCGACCGCGGCGCGATGCACCTGAAGGACGAAGTGATGCCGCGCTATGCCGAACTGATCTACAACGGCTTCTGGTTCGCCCCCGAGCGCGAAATGCTGCAGGCCCTGATCGACCGGAGCCAGGAAAAGGTCGCCGGCCGCGTCCGGCTCAAGCTCTACAAGGGGCTGGCGCGGGTCGTCGGGAGGCAATCGCCCAACAGCCTCTATAGCCAGGCGCACGTCACCTTCGAGGAAGACCAGGTCTACGACCAGCGCGACGCCGAAGGCTTCATCAAACTCAACGCCCTGCGCCTGCGCCTCGCCGCAAGGCGGGACCGGGGCTAACGCGCGCGTTTGTGGGTTTCGAGCCAGCCCAGCATGATGCGGTTGAAGGGGTCGGGCATCTCGACGTTGGGGAAATGCAGGCAGCCGGGCATTTCCTCGTAGCGCGCGCCGGGCACCAGGCCGGCGAGGCGGCGGTTTTCGGCGGCCGGGGTGCCGGCGTCGTCCGAGCCGCAGAGGACGAGGGTCGGCAGGCGCAGCGCGGGGAGGCGCGGCGCGAAGTCGAAATCGAGGATCGCGGCGCAGCAGCCGAGATAGCCCGCCGGCGTCGTGCCGATCACGGTGTCGCGGATCTGCGCCCAGCGGCCGGGATGCTTTGCCTTGAAGTCGGCGGTCAGCCAGCGTTCGACGGTGGCGTCGGCGAGCGGCGCCAGCGAATTGGCGCCGCGCACGGTTTTGAGGCGCTCGGCCCAGATGTCGTCGGCGCCCGTGGGGCTCGCCGGCAAGGTGTCGCACCACAGCGCCGAAATCAGGCGCTCGCCGTGCGCCAGCGCGAAGGCCTGGCCGATCATCCCGCCGATCGAGAGGCCGATATAGTGCACCCGCGGGATCGCCAGCACCGCCAGCGCCGCCGCGACGTCGTCGGCGAGCGCCGCCATCGTGTAGTCGCCGCTGACCGGGTCGCTGCCGCCATGGCCGCGCATGTCGAGGCGCAACACGCGGAAGCCGCCTTGCAGCAGCGCCGGCACCTGCTCGGCCCAGCTGCCGCCGTCGGAGGCGAGCGAATGGGTGATGCAGACGGTGGGCGCGTCTTCCGGGCCGACCAGGTCGTAGGCGATGTTGCGGCCGTGCAGTTGCAACAGCATGAGGCGTCCTCCCTGTGGGGTGCGGCGGCAGCTTACGGCAGGGCCGGCCGCGCTGTCACGCGCGCGCCAACGCCGCGAGCAATCCCTCGAGGCGCGCCATCAGGGTCCGGGCGTCGCCGGCGACGCGCACCAGCTTGCGGCGGCTTTTCAGCCCGCCAACCAGCACGAGATCGCGCCGTGGCACGTGCCATTCTCGGGCCAAGAGCTGCAACAAGGCTTCGTTGGCGCGGCCCTCTTCCGGCGGCGCGCTGACCGAGGCCTGCAACACCTGCGTGCCGTCGGCGAGGCGCGCGATGCCGTCGAGGCGGTTCTGCCGGGCGCGCGGGGTGAGGCGGACCACGACGCGCACCCCATCCGCGGCGAGGCTCAGCGGCGCCGCGCCAGACGCCTCAGAAGAGCGCGGGGGCAATGTCCTCGATGATCAGAGAACTGATGAAATAGAGGAGCAGAATGAGGACGATCGGGGAAATATCGATGCCGCCGAAATTCGGCAGCATATTGCGGATCGGGCGCAACGCCGGCTCGGTGATCCGGTAGAGGAAATCGCCGATCACCGCGACGCCGCGGTTGTGGCGGTTGACGACGCCGAAGGCGAGCAGCCAGCTGAGCACGGCCTGCCCGATCAAGAGCCAGATGTAGATGCGGATCAGCAGCAGGATCAGATCGAAGAGGGCGTGCATCGGGCGACCCTAGCCGGACCCCGGCGCGCTCGCAAGCGCCTGCGGCGCGTGGAAGGCGCGATGGGGGGGCGCCGCCGGGGCTGCGGCAAGGGAGGCCGCCGCCTTGACAGCGCAATGGGCGATCCCCATAGTCCGCGCGCTCCGCCGGGCCAGCCCGCATAGCCGGCCGGGGCCGCTGGCAGGGTTGTCCGCCAGGGTTGTCGCTTCGGCGAATCGTCGAATGAATTTGGGGCCGTAGCTCAGCTGGGAGAGCGTCGCGTTCGCAATGCGAAGGTCAGGGGTTCGATCCCCCTCGGCTCCACCATTTCGCCATTTTCATCGCCCGTGACTGCCCGAGTGCCCGAGGGGAACGCCATGGCGAGATGCCCCAGCGCCGCCGCGACGCCGGGCCCGGCGCGGTGAAGATTTATCGCGGCGGGCGCAGCCTGGAGGGGGCGGTGGTCACGGTCGACGGCAGGCCGCTCGACCCGCGCTACGATCTGCGGCGCCTGTCGCCGACCGGGTTCGAGTGGACCTACGAGGGCGCCGGTCCGGCGCAGCTCGCGCTGGCGCTCTTGGCCGACCATCTCGGCGACGACGCCCGCGCGCTGCTGCTTTACGACAAGTTCATGCGGGCGGTCGTCGCCGAACTCGACAATTCCTGGGAATTGAGCGCCGCCAACATCGCTGCGGCGCTCGCCGGGCTCTGAGGCCGAGCCCGGCGAGGCCGTGACGGGCTACTACCCGGCGGTCGCGCGGGCCGGGGTCGCGACCGTGGCGGCACTGGCCGGCGCATCAAGCGCGTCGCTGATCTCCTCGATCGAGCGGCCCTTGGTCTCGAAGCCGACCAGGAGGAAGACCAGCCCGGCTTGCGCATACCAGAACGCGAGGAACAACAGCGCCGGGAAGATGCCGCCGGCCGTCACCTTGGGGCTGACGTAGTTGGACGAGCCGACGATCAGCGCCAGTCCCAACGGGCCGATGATCTTCCCGAGATTGCCGATGCCATAGCTGAACCCCATGCCGCTGGCGCGCAGCCGGTTCGGCCACACTTCCGCGATGTAGGGGCCGATGATCGCGTAGCTCGCGTCGCCGAAGAAACGCTGGATCATGATCATCAGGAAGAACACCGAGAGCGTGCCGAGGTAGACGTCGTACCAATAGCCGGCGAGCGCCATCGTGATCGCCCCGCCCATGCCGATCGCGAACCCCGACCAGCGCCGCCCGAAGAAGTCCGACATCCAGGAGGCGACGAGGCGCCCGACGATGCCGAGCACGCCGACCCAGATCATCAGGTAGGAAGCTTCCGCCGGGGTGATCTTCAGCACCATGACGAAGAGCGCGGTGATCCACATCAGGATGCCGACGCCGCCGGTTTGGCTTAGCGCGATCAGGCAGGCCGCCACCATGCTGCGCGGATAGCGGAAGAGTTCGCGCCACCGCGTCTTCTCCTCCTCGATGACGCTGGTCGGCAATTCGATCTCGCCGGGGTCGCACTGCAAGGCCCAGGCAAGCGACTTGCGGGCCTCATCGAGGCGCCCCATGCGCATCAGGAAGCGCGGCGATTCGGGGACCCACCAGCGGATCATCAGGACCAATAGCGCCGGGGCCAGCCCGACCAGGAAGAGGCCGCGCCAGCCGATCGTCGGCGCCAGATAGGCGCCCGAGATCGCGCCGATCACGTTGCCGGCCGGCAGCAGCGTCGTGGTCAGCCCGGCGACCCAGCCGCGCTTGTAGGTCGGCACGAATTCCTGCACCAGCGGGATGTCGACCGCGATCATCCCGGCATTGCCGAAGCCGACGAAAAAGCGGAAGAACGAGAGGAATATCCAGCCCGGAATGAGCGCGTTCTGCTCGGGCGTGAAGTACATGATGCCGGTGGCGATCGCGACGTTCATCGCGGTCAGCATGAACACCGTGCGGCGGCCGATCCGGTCGCCCATCCAGCCCCAGAAGAAGGCGCCGGGCACCGCGCCGAGCCCCGCCGAGACGAGGATCACCGCCGACTGGCCGTAGGTGATGTGCCAGTCCTTTAGAATGTAGGCCAGCACATAGCCGATCAGAAAGAAGTCGAAGAAATCCAGCATGTCGCCGAGATTGGTCGTCAGGATGATCCGCCACTGGTTGGCGGTCAGCTTCTTCTGCTGTTCCAAGCGCTCGAGCATAAGATGCCTCCCTGTGCGGCGGGCAGGCAGCGGCGGCGGCAGTTGCGGCGGCATCGAAGCGCCCCGGTTGCTCCGGAGATTTTCTTCGCTCGAAACGGGGTTTCTGCGCTAAAGCCTTGCTCGCAATGGCCACACGGCCGACACCGGCGGGCCGAGCTTACCTCCTGTTCACATCGTCGCGGCCGCTCGTAGTTTTGGCGACCATTCGTCCGATCTAACGGAAGCTTATTGATCTGTCAAATGATGAAACCTTGTTAAACTTTGTTGCACGCCGCACACGCAAACGGCCGGGCGCGAGGCCCGGCCGTTGCGACGAGGAACAGCGGCGCCGGGTTCACTCCGCCGGCTGGATCTGCGCTGGCTGCGAGCTGAACGCGCTGACCAAGGCCGAGACGCCGGCAATGGTCGAGAGGATTATGGTCAGCACGCCGAGAATGCCGGTCAGGCCGGACAGGGTCACGCCGAACACTGCGACGATGGCGATCGCCGATGCCAAGAGGATGATGCCGCCGATCGCCGGCGAGATCACCGCCATGCCGACGCCGATAAACACCGGGATCGGCATGAACGGCTGGACCCCGACCGCGACGCACCCGGCGACGATGCCGCATACGGCGGTGATGATTTGCGCCCCACGCGCACTCATCGCCGCCATCTCCAGGTCGATCTCGTCGATCGTGCGCCGCCGCGTTTCGGTGCCGATGAACCAGAAGGCAAAGGCGCCGATCAGGTACCAGTACGCGAAATAGGCGAAGCCCGGGACCAGCGCGTCCATCGTCGCCTTTGGGCTGACGAAGTTGTCGGAGCCGGCGATCAGCGCCAGGCCGAGCGGGCCGATGAACTTGCCGAGATTGCCGACGCCGTACACGAGGCCCATGCCGCTGCCGCGCAGCCGCGACGGCCACATCTCGCCCATGTAGGGGCCGACGATCGAGTAGTTGCCGCTGCCGAGGAAGCTCTGCAGCAGGATCATCACGAAGAACATCGAGAACCCGGCGATGTAGACATCGTGCCAGTAGCCGGCCAGGAACATCAGCAGCGCCGAGACGATGCAGCTGAACACGCCGGAAGCGCGGCGGCCCCAGGCGTCCGAAATCCACGAGCAGAAGAACCGCCCAAGGATCGCCGAGATCGCGACGAAGATCGCCAGCTTGGAGGCCTGCCCCGCGCTGATGCCCAGCACCATGACGAACAGCGCGATCTGCCACAGCGCCAGCGCGACGCCGCCGGTCTGCGTGAGCCCGGTCAGGCAGCCGGCGACGATGCTGCGGGGATACTTGAACAATTCAATCCACCGCGTCTTTTCTTCCGGCGGCAGGCTGGTGGGCAGCTCAATCGAGGCGGGATCGATCATAAGCGCCCAGGCAAGCGACTTGCGCGCCTCCTCGAGCCGCCCCTTGCGCAACAGCCAGAGCGGCGATTCGGGAACGAACGCCCGGATGTAGAGGCACAGGAACGCCGGGAGCAGCCCGCAAATAACCATGCCGCGCCAGCCGATATAGGGCTCCGCGTAATAGCCGAGCAGCGCGGCGAGCAGCGATCCCGCCGGCAGCATCGTCGTCGTCAGCCCGGTGAACCAGCCGCGCCGATGCGACGGCGAGAATTCCTGCATCAGCGTGATGTCGACCGAATAGAGGCCGGTCACCCCGAACCCGACAAACAGGCGGCAAAGGACCAGATACCCCCAGGCCCCGGTCGGGGTCAGCGCCATCGCGCCGGTGGCGAGCGAGACATTGAGCACCGCGGCGACGAGCGAGGTGCGGCGCCCGACCTTGTCGGCGAGCCAGCCGTAGAACAGCGAGCCGAAGGGCGCGGTGATGCCGGAAGCGAGCAGGATCGCGCCCGATTGGCCGAACGTCAGGTGCCAGTTCTTGACGACAAACCCGAGCACAAAGCTGATCAGGAAGAAATCGAAGAAGTCGAGCATGTCGCCGAGCGTCGCGGCGCCGGCTATCAGCCACTGGTTTCTGGTTAGCTTTTTTTGTTGTTCGAGCAATTGCAGCATAAATTTCCTCCCAGGCGCACGACGCCGGCGTTGCGGTTGACCCGCCCGCACGATTGCGCGGCCGATTTCGGCGGCCGCGCGCCAGCACTCTAGGGCAGAGCGGCCGATTTGGCCATGTGGAAAAGGGTGGGGGTGCTACACCGGGTCGATCACCCGGGCGATCATTTCCCGGGCCATCATTTCCCGGGCGCCGCCGGGCCCAGCGCCGTGCGCTGCCGGGCGGCCGCCGCGTCGATCTCGGCATCGTGATCGGCAAAGCGCTCGGCGATCGCGCGGAACTCCTGCGGATGCGCGAGGAAGGCGTCGAGGATGTCGGGGTCGAAGTGGTTGCCCCGCCCCTCGCGCATGATCGCGAGCGACTTTTCCTGCGAGAACGGCGGCTTGTAGACCCGCCGGCTGATCAGCGCGTCGTAGACGTCGGCGACCGCCATCAGCCGCGCCGACAGCGGGATGTCTTCGCCGCTGCGCGCCTCGGGATAGCCCGAGCCGTCCCACTTCTCCTGGTGCGACAGCGCGATCTCCTTGGCGTAGCGCAGGAAGTCGAGCGAGTTGCCGAGCCGGTCCTCGGCCTGCACGATGCTTTCGTAGCCGAGCGTCGTATGGGTCTTCATGATCTCGAATTCGTCCGGCGTCAGGCGGCCCGGCTTCAAGAGGATGCGGTCGGGGATGCCGACCTTGCCGATGTCGTGCAGCGGCGCCGATTTGTACAAGAGATCGATCGCGTCGGAAGCGAGATCGCGGCGGAAGCGCGGATGCGTCTCCAGGTAGGTCGCCAGCGTGCGCACGTAATGCTGGGTGCGGCGGATGTGGTTGCCGGTCTCGTTGTCGCGGGTCTCGGCCAGGGAGGCGACCGCGAGCACCGTCACGTCCTGGATCGCGCGAACCTCGGCAGTGCGGCGGGTCACCTCGCTTTCGAGGAATGCGTTCTGGCTTTTGAGGAAATCGGCGCTGGCCTTGAGCTGCAGGTGGGTCCTGACGCGGGCGCGCACAACCGGCGGGCTGATCGGCTTCGAGATGTAGTCGACGGCGCCCAGCGCAAAGCCGTGCTCCTCGTCTTCGCTCTCGCTGCGCCCGGTCAGGAAAATCACCGGGATCGCGGCCGTCGCCGGGCTATTCTTGAGGCGGCGACAGACCTCGAAGCCGTCGACCCCCGGCATCATGATGTCGAGGAGAATGAGGTCGGGCGCCGGCTCGGCCGCGGCGATCCGCAGCGCCGCAAGCCCGTCCCTGGCGGCGAGCACCCGGTAGCCGCCCTCCAACGCCTGCGTCAGGACCATCAGGTTTTCCGGCGCGTCGTCGACCACCAGCACGCTGGGCGGTCGCATCAACTGCTGCTGCTCGTCCATCCGATTGCCTCGCACCCGGATCGCTACAACGCGATTTCGAGTTCGCTCGCGGCGCGGCGCAACGCGGCGAGCGCGGCGGCGAAATCGAAGCCGGCAGCGGCCGCCTCGATTTCCCCGAAATGCCGGCCAAGCGTTAGTCGCAAGGCCGCCGCATTATCGCTCAGGAAGGCGCGCGCCGCGACATCGCTGTCGGCGAGCAGCCGGGCGAGCTGGCGCGACGCCTCGGCGGCGCCGGCGCGATCGGCCGTGCGCGTCCCGGCGGCGGCCGGTCCCGGTGGCGCCAGCGGCGGCAGGCCACGGCGCAGCTCGTCGAGAAGCGCCCGCAGCGCGGCGCCGAGCGCGGCGAGCTGGGGCTCGACGGCAGCGCCGTCGGCGCCCGCCCGCAGCGCCGCCTCGACCCGTCCGGCCGCCGCCGCCAGCGCCTCGGCGCCGATCGTCCCGGCGATGCCTTTGAGGGTATGCGCGAGTCGCTCGGCGGTCGCGCGGTCGCGCCGGCGCAGCGCGGCCGCGATGTCGTTCGGCACGCTGCGCTGCTGCTCGGCGAATTTGTGCAACAGCGCGAGATAGCCGGCGGCGTTGCCCATCATGCGGCGCAACCCGGAAGCGATGTCGAGCCCGGCGATCGGCGGCAGCGGCGGCGCGGCAAGCGGCGCTAGCAGCGGCGGTACCGGCGCGTCGCCAGGATCGCCGATCCAGCGCACCAAGGCTTCGCGCAGACGTGCCGGCTCGATCGGCTTGGCGACATGGTCGTTCATCCCGGCGGCGAGGCAGCGCGCGCGGTCCTGCGCCATCGCGTTGGCGGTCATTGCGATGATCGGCAGCTCGTCGTAGGCGGGCGCGTCGCGGATCGCGCGGGTCGCGCTCAGCCCGTCCATCACCGGCATCTGCATGTCCATCAGCACCGCCGCATAATACTGCGGATCGTGCGCCATGATCTGGCCGACCGCGACCGCGCCGTCGGCCGCCAGATCGACCGCCAGGCCGAATTCGCCGAGCAGGCCGATCGCGACCTCCTGGTTGAGATCGTTGTCCTCGACGAGGAGGACGCGGCGTCCCGCCCACCCCATCCGCAGGGCGGGCTCGGCGGCAGCGGGCGGCGCCGCCTCGGGCTCAGGAGCGGGCCGGGGTCCGCCCACCGGATCGTGCAGCGCGTGGCTGATGATGTTGAGCAGCAGCGACGGGGTGAACGGCTTCGGCAGCAGGTATTCGACCCCGACCTGGCGGGCTTCGTCGCTGACCTCCTCGCCCCAGGCGCCGATCGTCAGGATGAGGCGCGGCGAGGGATCGAGCCGCATCGCGTTGATCTCGGCCGCGGTCTCGAAACCGTCGAGATCGGCCATCTCAAGGTCAATCAGCACGACCGCGAACGGGTTGCTAGCGGCGGCGTTGGCGACCGCGGCGACCGCCTCGCGCCCCGACGCGGCCAGCGCGACGGCGAAGCCGCGGCCGTGCAGCAGCTGGCCGACGATTTCGCGAGTGCGCCGATGGTCGTCGACGACGAGGACCGGCAGGCCGCGCAGGTCGGGCGGCACCGCGGCCATCGCGCCGGCCGTGCCGCGGCCGAGCCGGGCGGTGAACCAGAAGGTGCTGCCGGCGCCCTCGCGGCTCTCGACGCCGACCGCGCCGCCCATCGCCTCGGCCAGGCTCTTGCAGATGACGAGGCCGAGGCCGGTGCCGCCAAAGCGCCGGGTGACCGAGCTGTCGGCCTGCTCGAAGGGCTGGAACAGCCGCGCCCGCTGCGCCTCGCTGAGCCCCGGCCCACTGTCGCGCACCGCGCAATAGAGCAGCACGTCGCGCGGCCCCGCCTCCTTCACCTCGACGATCACCTCGACCTCGCCGTGCTCGGTGAACTTGACCGCGTTGCCGACATAGTTGACGAAGATCTGGCTCAATCGCAGCGGGTCGCCGACCAGCGTGAAGTCGAGCCTGGGATCGACGTTGAAGATCAGTTCGAGCCCCTTGGCGGCGGCCCGGCTGCCGATCAGATTGCCGACCCGGTCGAGGATTTCGTCGGGCTCGAACTCGGTGCGCTCGAAGGCGAGCTTGCCGGCTTCGAGCTTGGAAAAATCGAGAATGTCGTTGACGATGTCGAGCAGCATCTGCGCCGCCTGCTGGATCTTCGCCAGATAGCCGCGCTGGTGCTGCGTCAGCTCGGTCTTGAGCAGGAGGTTGGAGAGCCCGATGACTGCGTTCATCGGGGTGCGGATCTCGTGGCTCATATTGGCGAAGAAATCGGCTTTGACGCGCGCCGCCGACTCGGCCAGCTCCTTCGCGTCGCGCATCGTCGCTTCGGCTTCGGCGTGGCGGGCGATATCGGTGGCGAGCCGGTCGCGGTCGGCGAGCCGCGCCGCGAGGCGCTGGTGGCGCACCGCCAGCAGCCCAACGACCACCAGCAAAACGCCGGCCACAAGCCAGCCAGTGATCACGCCGTCATCCTTCGCGCGGCTGGCCGGCCTCGAGCGCCGGCATGCGTGCGCCGCGACAAGCGCAATCTAGCAGATTTTCGCCGCCCTCCGGCGGCAATCTCCGCGGCATTCGAGCAAACCCGCGGCACGCAACAAAAAACGGCCGGGCGCGAGGCCCGGCCGTTCGAGAGGCTTGGTGCGCGGCGTCAGGTCAGTCGCGGCGGTTGCCCATCAGCTGCAGCAGCATCATGAACAGGTTGATGAAGTCGAGGTAGAGGCGCAGCGCCCCCATCACCGCGGTTTTGGTGGCGATCTCGCTGCCGTAGTTCTCGGCGTACATCTGCTTGATCTGCTGCGTGTCCCAGGCAGTGAGGCCGGTGAACACCAGGACGCCGATCACCGAGATCGCGAACTGGATCGCGGTCGAGCCGATGAACATGTTGACGAGGCTGGCGATAATGATGCCGATCAGCCCCATGAACAGGAACGAGCCGAACTGCGCGAGGTCGCGCTGCGTCGTGTAGCCGTAAAGGCTCATCGCCGCGAAGGTGCCGGCGGTGATGAAAAACACCCGCGCGATGCTGGCGCCGGTATAGACCAGGAAGATCCCGCCCAGGGACAGCCCCATCAGCCCGGCATAGAGCCAGAAGATGCCCTGCGCCGTGCTCGCCTGCATCCGGTTGATGCCGTAGCTCAGCCAGAACACCAGGCCGAGCGGCGCGAGCAGGACGATGAAGAACAGGGGCGTGTGCGCGATCTGCGCGTAGAACCCCGAGGCCGCGGCGACGTAGGCGACGATGCCCGTCAGCGCCAGGCCCGAAGCCATGTAGTTGTAGATGCGAAGCATGTAGTCCCGCAGGCCGACATCGATGTCGGCCGCGGTGCCGGCCGTCGGCCGCACCGTCCAGCGAGGCTGCGAACCCAAAGCCATAACCCCCTCCAAAGGAGAAGCGAGGATCATTCCTCGCGCTTCGATATTGGCACGGGCCTGCGGCGTTTCAATAAGATCGCGCCGCCGCCCGCCGTCGCCCTGCCGCCGCGAGAAAAGCCCCCCGCCCGGGCGGGCGAGGGGCTCCTTTCGTCAGCGGCTCAGGCTCAGGCGCCCTGGTAGAGCGGGCCGCGGACGATCTGGCCGGGCAAGGCGTCGGTCAGTTCGCCCTGGTCGAGCAATACCTGGCCGTTGACCACGACATAGTCGATGCCGACCGCGCCGCGCTTCACTTCGATGCCGCCCGCCGGGAGCGTTGCGACCGGTTCCCGCGGCTTCTCGGCGATCGTCGCGGGGTCGAAGATCGTGATGTCGGCGATCTTGCCGGCCGCGAGGAAGCCGCGATCGGTGATGTCGTGCATCAGCGCGGTCTTGCCGGTCAGCCGATAGACCGCCTCTTCCAAGGTCATCGCCTGCTCTTCGCGCACCCAGTGACCGAGCAGATGCGTGCTGGTCTCATGCCGGTCGGCGGTGTGCGGCCGGCCGCCGCCGTCGCTGGTGCCGATCACCGTGTAGTCCGAGCCGAGGATGTGCTTCTGCACCTTCGGGTCGTTGTTGCGGTCGATCGCCTGGAAGCAGGTCTGCAGGTCCTCGTCGAGCGACAGGTCGAGGAAGGCATCCATGATGCTCTTGTTCTGCTCTTTGGCGATCTGCTCGACGCTCTTGCCCTCGAGGTGGCGGTTCTGGCCCTTCGTCGTCATGAACACCTCGATGAGGTCCCAGCGGCGATTGAAGGAGCCGCGAGCGCGGCCGCGCCGGTCGGTCACGGCGCCCTGCTGCGCGACGGTGCCCTCGACCGCCTCGGCCGATAGCGCCTTGCGAGTCTCCGGATCGCGGAATGACTGCATGCGCTCGCGGTAGGGAAGCGCCATGACCCGGTCCCAGGTCGGCATGCCGCGGAAGAAGCCCTGCGGATCGGTGATGTCCTCATCCTGCGGCACGTTGAGGCCGCGCTCCAGGTTGAAGATCGCGCCGGCGACGGTCGAGAGGCACGAGCCATAGCAGCGCGCGCCGCTCTTGAACCCGTCCTCGAGCCACTTCAAATGCTCGACCCACTCGTCGGGGTTGCCGATCGGATCGGACATCAAATTGTAGATCGACGGCCTGCCGGTGCGCGCCGCCAATTCGCGGGCGACCGCGCGGGTCTGCTTGGTGCCGCCCGGCGCACCGCCGGCGACCTGGAAGACGCCGGTGCCGAGTTCGCCCAGCACGCTGGCCAATGCCCAGCGCTCGTCGTCGTCACAATGGCCGGCGGGGTCGCCGCGATCTTTCGGCGCGGTCGAAAAGCCGAGCGCGCCGTCATACATCGCCTCGCGGATCAGCCGCTGCATCGCCGCCACTTCTTCCGCAGTGGCCTTGACGCGTTGGTCGGAGGCTTCGCCCATCACGTAGCGGCGGATGCCGGAATGGCCGATCAGCGTGCCGACGTTGATGCCGCGCTTTTTGCCCAGCGCATTGAGGTAGTCGCCGACCGATTCCCAGGTCACGTCGACCCCGGCCTTCAGCACCGGCAGCGGGATCTGTTCGGCGTCGGAGAAGAATTCGAGATACCACTCGGCGTCGCCCGGACGCACCGGCGCGATGACCTGGCCGCACTGGCCGACGATGACCGTCGTGTGGCCGTTATGCACCCAGGAACCGCAATAGGGGTCCCACACCGCCTGCGGGTCGAAATGCGTGTGGTGGTCGATAAAGCCCGGCGCGACGACCCGCCCGGCGGCGTCGATCGTGCGCTTGGCCGCCGCCCCGGCATATTTGCCGACGCCGACGATCTTGCCGTCCTGCACCGCGACATCGGCCTCGAATGCCGGCTCGCCCGAACCGTCGACAACGCGCCCGTTCCTGATAAGCAGATCGTAGGTCATGGCTCTATCCTCCCGTTGCTCCGCCGCATCCCCGCATCGAGCGTCACGCCGGGCGGTTTTTCACCCGAACTTCATCGCTGCCTGGCATCCTCAACCGCGATGCCCCGCAGCGGCGTGCGGCATTATGTTGCCGCGTGCGCCGTCGGCGCCATCGGAACTAGAGTACGCCTTGGTTCTGCCGCCCGTTAGCGGCCCGTTGGCATTGCATTGGAGCGATGCAAAAAAGGAATGGGAGTTGCCGTGTCCGATATTTCCGTGAGCCGGCCTGAGCCGGGGGTCGCGGTCGTGATGATCGACCGCCCGGCCCGGCGCAACGCGCTCAACCTCGCCGCCTGGCGCGATCTCGCCGAGAGCTTCCGCCAGCTCGCGCGGCTGCCCGAGGTGCGCCTAGTGGTCCTGACCGGCGCTGGCGGGCATTTCTGCGCCGGCGCCGACATCAGCGAATTTGCCGAGGTGCGGGCCGACAGCGCCGGCGGCGCCGCCTACGAGCGCGAAGTCGCGGCCTGCTACGACGCCATTCGCGCGCTGCCGCAGCCCAGCTTCGCGGCGATCGAGGGGGCGTGCGTCGGCGGCGGCTGCGCGATCGCGCTCAGCTGCGACTTCCGGGTGATGCACCGCGCCGCCCGCTTCGGCATCCCGGCAACGAGGCTCGGCACGATCTACACGGTCGAGGAATGCCGCCTGCTCTATTCGATCGTCGGGCTCGGCAACGCCAAGCGCATCCTCTACGGCAGCGACCTCTTCGACGTCGTCGCGGCGCGCCAGATGGGGTTTGCCGACGTCGTCGCGCGCGAGGGCGCGGTCGAGGCCGCGATCGCCTTCGGCGCCGGGATGATGGCGAACGCACCATTGGCGATCGCCGGCATCAAGGTGATCCTGCAGGCGCTGGCGGCGGGCGACGTCGAAGCGCGGCGGGCTGAGATCGCGGCGCTGATCAAGGAGGCGCTCGACAGCGAGGATTACCGCGAGGGCGCCCGCGCGTTTCTGGAAAAGCGCCCGGCCCGTTTCGCCGGGAGCTGAGCGCATGCGGGCGGCCGGATTTCTTGCCTGGCGCGCAATTTCGCGCCAACCTGCGGCAAAGACTTAACAAACAGGAGACAAGCGGTGCGCCTGCGCCTGCGTTTTGACCGCCGCCTCGCGCGCGACGCGCAGTATCTGCTCGACGGCTTGTTGCTGGTGCTGATCGTGTGGTTTCTGCTGGTGGTGGTGCACATCCTCTGAGCCCGCGCGGCGCGTGTGGGGTCGGGCGCAGGCAAGGAGCAAGAACATTGCGGATCGCAAAGTCGGCGTCGATCCTCGTCGCGCTGCTGCTGGCGGCGTGCCATGGCGAGCCGGTCACGAGCGTGACGGTCGAGCCGCCGCATGTCGGGCCGGCGCGCGGCATCGACCTGCCGACCGACGCCAGCGACGTCATCAACGAGCTGCGCGACAGCCGGCTCGATTTCGTTGCCCGCTATTATCGCGACCCGACCTCGCGCTGGCCGAAGCTGACGGCGAGCGAGGCGCAGCGCTTGTCGTCGCTGGGCTTGACGATCGTCGCGGTGTGGGAGCCGCATTATCCCGATCCGGACTATTTCACCTTTTACACCGGCTATAACGACGCGCTGCTGGCCGATCGGCAGGCCCGCGCGGTCGGTCAGCCGGCCGGCAGCGCGATCTATTTCGCGATCGATTTCGACGCGCGGGGCGCGGCGCCGCTGGCGGTCGACCAGTATTTTCGCGGGGTCGCCGCGGGTCTTGCCGCGGCGGGCGGCGGCAGGGCGGCCTACAAGGTCGGCGTCTACGGCTCGGGCGCGATCTGTGCCGCCGTGACGCATGCCGGGCTGGCGCAATTCAGCTGGCTGTCGAATTCGACCGCCTGGGCCGGATACCGCGACTATGGCGGCTGGAACATCAGGCAAAGCGGGCGCCTGGCAAATCTTTTTTTCAATCACGATGCCGACGAAGCCCGCGACGAGTATGGCGGCTTCCGGCTGCGCAATGTCGCGGTCGCCGCCCCCTACGACCGCGCGACGCCCGGCGCTGTCGTCTCCGGCCGCTGAAGGCGCCGCGCGTTGCGGTGCGGCCGCCTGCGAGCGGGCACTTCTGCGGCCCCCCGGTTTCGGGGTAGATTTTCTCCGACGGCACGCCGGCCAGCGGCGCGGCCGAACTGCGCTCCGGACACGAGGGAGAAGGCGATGAGCGATCTGCCGGCACGGGTCGAGATCCACGAGGAAGGGCCGCGCGAAGGGTTCCAGATCGAGCCCGGCCCGATTTCCACCGCCGACAAGATCCGGCTGATCGAGGCGCTGGCCGAAACCGGGCTGCACCATATCCAGGCCGCCTCGTTCGTCAGCCCGCGCATCGTGCCGGGCTGGGCCGACGCCGAGGACGTCGTCGCCGGCTTCACCCCGAAGGAGGGCGTGCATTACACCGCGCTGTGGTTCAACGCGTCGGGGCTCAACCGGGCGCTGGTCTTCCGCAACAAGCTGACGGTCACCGGCTCGATCGCGCTGACCGCATCCGAAGGCTTCACCCAGAAAAACCTGCACCGCAGCCACGCCGAGAACGTCGAAGCGATGAAGAAGCAGACCGCGCTGCATCTCGAAAACGGCGTCGCGGTGCCGCGGATCGGCGTCATGGCGGCGTTCGGCTGCAACTATCAGGGCGACATCGCGCCGGCGCAGGTGATCGCGACCCTGGAAGACGGGCTGGCGATCGCCGCCGAGGCCGGCGCCGACATCAAGTATTTTTCCCTCGCCGACACGATGGGCTGGGCGACGCCCTTACGCATCGAGCGCGTGCTGGGCGAGGTGCGCAGCCGCTGGCCCGACATGCCGATCGCGCTCCACCTGCATGACACGCGCGGGCTTGCCGTCGCCAACGCCTATGCCGGCTTGAAGATGGGGGTGACGCAGTTCGACACGACGGTCGGCGGGCTCGGCGGCTGCCCGTTCGCCGGGCAGCCGAAGGCCGCCGGCAACATCTGCACCGAGGAACTGGTCCTCTTATGCGAGGAGGTCGGGATCGCCACCGGGGTCGATCTCGACGCGCTGATCGAGGTCGGCCGCATGGCCGAGGACATCGTCGGGCACCAGCTGCCGGGCGAATTGATCCACGCCGGCAGCCTCGACGCCTTCCGCCGCCGCGCCGCCGCGTGATGCGCATGGTCTCTTCGGATCGAAACATCCGCTCGTCTCCCCCGCGCAAGCGGGGGTCCAGGGCAACCGCGCGTCGCCTGCCCTGGGTTCCCGCTTTCGCGGGAATGACGATGCAATGTGCATAGACCGCGCTCAGGCAGGAGGAAGTTGATGGAGCTCAGGGGCGCGGTGGCGCTGGTGACCGGCGGCAATGGCGGGCTCGGGCGGCGCATCTGCGACGCGCTGGCGCGCGAAGGCGTGCATATCGCGGTCATGTATGCCCAGAGCCGCGACGAAGCGGAGGGCGTCGCGCGCGACCTCGCCTCGCGCTACCAGGTCAATGCCGCCGCCTTCCAGTGCGACATCACCGACGGCGCCGCGGTCGAGCGGCTGGTCGGCGAGGTGAGCGGGCGCTTCGGCCGCCTCGACATCCTGGTCAACGACGCCGCCTACAATAAGGCGATCCCGTTCGCCGACCTCGACAATCTCACGATGGAGGTGTGGGACCAGATCGTCGCGGTCAACCTGACCGGCCCCTTCCGCCTGACCAAGGCGGTGGCGCCGGTGATGCAGGCGCAGCGGCGCGGCCGCATCGTCAACATCGCCTCGGTCGCCGGGGTCGGGCCGACCGGCTCCTCGATCGCCTACGCGGTCTCGAAGGCGGGCCTCATCCACCTGACGAAATGCATGGCCGTCGCCCTGGCGCCCGAAACGCTGGTCAACTGCGTCGCGCCCGGCCTCCTCGAGGGCACCCGCGCGACCGCCAATTTGCGCCCCGAGTTCATCCAGAACTCGGCCGCCACCTCGCTCCTCAAAAAGCCCGCCGACAAAGACGATTGCGCCGACATGGTCGTCACGATGTGCCGCACCGAGACGATGACCGGCCAGACCATCGTCATCGACAGCGGCCGCTACTTTCATTGATTGCCCGAAAGGCCCCCCGCGAATGATCGACATTTCCGGCAAGACCGCGATCGTCACCGGCGCCGCCTCGGGCATCGGCCTCGGCATTGCGACGGCGCTGGCGGAAGCCGGCGCCAACGTGGTGATGGCCGACATCCAAAAGGACGCGGTCGAAGCGGCGGCGCATGGCCTCTCCGGCACCAACAAGCGGGTCATGCCGGTGCGGATCGACGTGACGCAGGAGCAATCGGTGCTCGACGCGCTGGCCGAAGCCGAGCGCAATTTCGGCAAGCTCCACATCGCCTGCAACAACGCCGGCGTGCCGATGCACGGCACCCGCCTCACCGACGTCGCGCCCGCCGACTGGCAGTTCCTGATGGGGGTCAACATCTGGGGGATCATTCACGGCATCCGCAACTTCGTCCCGGCGATCCTCAAGCACGGCGAAGAGGGCCATGTCGTCAACACCGCCTCGGTCGCCGGCTTCCAGAACCGCCGCGGGACCAACCAGGGTCCCTATTCGATGTCGAAATACGCCGCGCTCTCGCTGTCCGAGGCGCTGGAGCACGAATTGGAAGGCAGCAACGTCGGCGTCTCGGTGTTGTGCCCCGGGCCGATCAACACCAATATCGCGCGCGGCGCCCGCAACCGTCCCGACCATATGGGCGGGCCGCAAACCCGCGCGAGCGATGAAGCGGTATTGGCCGAACGCCTCGCCACCATCGGCCTCGATCCGCTGCGGGTCGGCGAACGGGTGGTGGACGCGATCCGCACAAAGACGTTCTATGCCTTTGTCGGCGCCGTCCCGGCCGACATCATCAGGGGCCGCCACCGCCGCATCGAGGAGGCGCTCAACAGCCCGTGGGTGACGCATTACTAAGAGAGGAGTTGACCCGATGGCCGATGCCAAGCTCGCCCCGAACCTGCCGGATTGGATGGTCGAGCACACCAAGCGCTACCTCGCCAGCGGCGGCACCGACGGGCACATCTACAAGATGACCCAGCCCGGCCGGCCCGAATTGCAAGTTCCCTCGCTGCTGTTGACGACGACCGGGCGCAAATCGGGCGAGCGCTTCATCTTCCCGCTGTTCTACGGGACGGAAGGCGACAGCTATTTCGTGATCGCGTCCAAAGGTGGCGCGCCGCAGCACCCGGGCTGGTACCGCAACATCCTGGCCAACCCGGAGGTCGAAGTGCAGGCCGGGACCGTGAAGACAAAGGCCCGCGCCCGCACCGCCACCGGCGCCGAGCGCGCCCGGCTGTGGCAGACGGCGCTCGAGTTCTGGCCGCCCTACGCCGATTACCAGCAGAAAACCGAGCGCGAGATCCCGGTCGTCGTGCTCGACCCGATCCGCTAACGCTTTAGAGAAGGAGGAGACATCCGATGCCGTTCTACCAGAAAGGCGACGTCCGCATCCGCTACGAGGAGGTGGGGTCCGGCTTCCCGCTGCTGGTCACCCCGGGCGGCGGCCTCAACTCGCGGGTCGCGATGTGGCCGACCGCGGCGATCAACGCGATGGAGGAGTTCAAGAACGATTTCCGCTGCATCACGATGGACCAGCGCAACGCCAATGGCGGCGAGTCGGTGGGGCCGGTGCCGACCGAGAACGCGTGGGACGCCTTCGCCGACGACCAATTGGGGCTGATGGACCATCTCGGCATCCGCGAATTCTTCTTCATGGGCTACTGCATCGGCGGCTGCTTTGCCGGCAAATTGCTGCAGCGGGCGCCCGAGCGGGTCGTCGCGGCGGTCTTCCACCAGACCGTCGGCGACCGGCCGGAAGACCCCGGCGTCATGTACCGTCACAGCACCGATAACTGGCTGCCCGATTTCAAGAAGCGCCGGCCCGAGGTGACGCAGGACAATATCGACAAGTATTTCCACAGCCTGTGGCGCGTTCAGCCCGATTTCCTCTACAGCGTGTCGCGCGATTTCATCAAGAACTGCCACACGCCGATCCTGGTGCTGCCGGACGACACGCCGTCGCACCCGCTGCAGACCTCGATCGACGTCGCCTCGCTGGCGCCGAACTCGGACATCACGGTCTACCCGTGGCGCGAGCCCGAGGAACTGCGCCAGCGCATGATCGTCAAGGTGCGCAACTTCCTCAAAGCGCACGTCCCGCTGCGCGCCGCGGCGCAATAAGTGCGATTGTGCGACCATTCTTCCCCGTCACCCCCGCGCAAGCGGGGGTCCAGGGCAAGCGACGGGATGCTTGCCCCTGGATTCCCGCGTGCGCGGGAATGACGATTTGAGTTAGGTCGGCAGGGCGGGAAACCTCAGAGAAAGACAGCCTGTTCCGAAAGGAATGAAGACATGCCGAGGCTGACGACCAAGGACGGCACCGAAATCTACTATAAGGACTGGGGGAAGGGGCAGCCGCTGGTGTTTCACCACGGCTGGCCGCTGTCGGCCGACGACTGGGATGCCCAGATGCTGTTCTTCCTCGGGCAAGGGTATCGCGTGATCGCCCATGACCGGCGCGGCCACGGGCGCTCGACGCAGACCGACACCGGCAACGACATGGACACCTACGCCGATGACGCGGCGGCGCTGGTCGCCGCGCTCGACCTCCAGAACGCGATCCATATCGGCCATTCGACGGGCGGCGGCGAAGTCGTGCGGCTGCTCGCCCGGCACGGCGCGGGCCGCGCGGTCAAGGCGGCCATCATCAGCGCGATCCCGCCGGTGATGGTCAAGTCGGCGACCAACCCCGGTGGCACGCCGATGGAGGTTTTCGATGGGTTCCGCAGCGCGCATGCGGCGAACCGGGCGCAGTTCTACCTCGATGTCGCATCGGGGCCGTTCTACGGCTTCAACCGCCCCGGCGCCAAGATTTCGGAAGGCGCCATCCGCAACTGGTGGCGCCAGGGCATGATGGGCGGCACCAAGGCGCATTACGATTGCATCAAGGTCTTTTCGGAAACCGACCAGACCGACGACCTGCGGAAAATCGACATTCCGCTCCTCGTGATGCACAGCGAAGACGACCAGATCGTCCCGTTCGCCGATGCCGGCCCGTTGTCGGCCAAGCTGGCGCCGCAGGGAATTCTGAAGGTCTACAAAGACTTCCCCCACGGCATGCCGACGACGCACGCGGAAATCATCAATGCCGACCTCCTGGCCTTCTTCCGCAGCTAGGCCCCGCGTGATGGCGCAGTAGGGCAGCCGGCGTAGGGCCGAAAAGCGGAGCGCCTTCCGCCTCTCACCGAACCCTGGCATGTTCTGCCTTGGAGCGCCTGGCGTCGGCGGATTACGCTGCGCTTATCCGCCCTACCCAAACCGAGACGGAGAAACCCCCATGCCGTTCTACGAAAAAGGCGATGTTCGCATTCATTACGAGGAGGCCGGGTCAGGCTTTCCGCTGCTGGTCATTCCGGGCGGCGGGCTCAATTCGACGGTCGAGGGGCTGAAAACCCACCCGTTCAACCCGTTCGACGAGTTCAGCAACGAGTTCCGCGTCATCGCGGCCGATCTGCGCAACGCCAAGGGCGGCCAGTCGACCGGGCCGCTGGCGGTCGATCGGCCGTGGGACGCCTTTACCGACGATCATATCGGGCTGATGGACCACCTCGGCATCGAGAAATTCATGGTGCTCGGCTTCTGCATCGGCGGCCCCTTTATCTGGAACCTGCTGCAGCGCGCCGGTGGGCGCGTCGTCGCGGCGGTGCCGGCGCAGCCGAGCGGTTTCCGCCCGGAGATGCCGACCCTCTCCTACGACAACAACATGAAGGGCTGGGGCCCCGAACTCGTCGCCCGCCGGCCCGACATCACGATGGCGATGGTCGATACCTTCCTGACCAACATGTATTCGAAGCGCGCCGATTTCGTGTACACCGCGAGCCGCGATTTCGTACGCCATTGCCAGACGCCGATCCTGGTATTGCCGGACGACGTCCCGGCGCACCCCTATGCGGTGGCGATGGAGGTCGTGCATCTCGCGCCCAACGCGCAGGTCAGCCTCTACCCGTGGAAGGACACGCCGGACAAGATCCCGCTGGCGGTGCGCCATGTCCGCACCTTCCTGCGGGCCTATCGCCCCGCCGCCGCCGCGCCACCGATGGCGGCCGCCGCCCAATAGCCCGCCGCGGTCGTTTTCCCCAATATTCGTCCATCCCGGCGGAGGCCGGGACCCATCGCTTAGCGGTCGCGATCGTTGACACATGGGTCCCGGCCGTCGCCGGGATGGACGGATATTGGGGGTCCGTCGCCGCGGCGAGCGCGGTTAATCCCGCGGCGTCGGGGTGTCGTATTCGGCGGCGCAGAAGGTGCCGCCTTGGTAGCGCTCGGCGATCGCGTCCTTTGCCGCGCCGGCCTCGGACGCGAGGATTTCGGCGGCATAGGGCTCGGAATCGTCTTGCGGCCGGTAGCCGAGGCGATAGGCGTTGGAATTGTCGTACCACGAGCGCTGGTTGTTCGAGACGCCGTAGACGATCTCATAGCGAATGTCGGGGTGCTCCAAGCCGATGCGCACCAGCTGGGTGTAGTCGCGCGGGCTGATCCAGATCGCCAGGCGCCGGCTGTCGATCGGGCGCGTCCCGAAATTGCCGATCCGGGTGCACAAAAAGCCGATGCCGTGCTTGTCGGCGTAGAGCGAGGCTAGCGCCTCGGAGAACGCCTTCGAGACGCCGTAGCGGCTGTCCGGGCGCGGCACGACCTGGTGGTCGATCGTCTGGGCGCGCGGATAAAAGCCCACCGCGTGGTTCGAGGTCGCCATCACGATGCGCCGGGTCCCGGCGCGCCGCGCCGCCTCGAACACGTTGTAGAGGCCGACGATGTTGCTTTCGAGGATGCGCTCCCAGGTGTTTTCCCCGGAGATGCCGCCGAGATGGATGATGCCGTCGACCCCCTCGACCATGCGCTCGACCTCTGACATATCGGCGATGTCGGTCTGGTCGACTTCTTCGCCCTCGCGCGCTGCGGCGAGCGGCACCCGGTCGCTGACCCGCAGCACCGGGTAGACGCCGCGCAAAGTTTCGCGCAAGCCCCGGCCGATGCCGCCGCCGGCGCCGGTAATCAACACGCGTCGCATCATCGCCCGCTCCCTTCCCTTTCGCCGAGTATCCGAGCCGGGCCTTGCCCGGCGCGGCGAACAGCGCCACGATACCCCAGCAGACGGGAGAAGCGCGAATGAAGGCGATATTGCTGACCGGCCATGGCGGTCCGGAGATGCTGCGCTACGGCGATGCGCCGGACCCGGTGCCCGGCGCCGGCGAAATCGTTGTCGATGTCTACGCCGCCAGCGTCAACGCGGCCGACTACAAGGTGCGGCTGGGCGGCGGCGCCTATAGCGGCGCGAGCAGCCTCAAATTCCCCTACATCCTCGGCCGCGACTTTTCCGGCACGGTCGCGGCGTTGGGGCGCGGCGTCAGCGAGTTCCGGGTTGGCGAGGCGGTATTCGGCGTCATGGATGCCGGTATCGAGGGCTGCTATGCCGAGAAGGTCGCGATCGCCGCAGCGATCGTCGCGCGCAAGCCCGAGGGGCTCGGGCACGCCGAGGCGGCGGCGATGGCGCTGACCAGCCTGACCGCGATCTGGGCCCTCGAAGACACCGCGAAGCTCAAGCGCGGCGAGCGGATCTTGATCCAGGGCGGCGGCGGCGGCGTCGCCGGCTTTGCGATCCAGCTGGCCAAGCACATCGGCGCCGAAATCATCACCACCGCCAGCGCGCGCAACCACGATTATGTCCGCGGCCTCGGCGCCGACCGGGTGGTCGACTATACCAGCGAGGATTTCACCAAGACCGTCGCCGATTGCGACGTCGTGTTCGACACGGTCGGCGGCGAGGTGCAGGCGCGCTCCTACGGCGTCTTGAAGCCGGGCGGGCGCCTCGTGTGGATCGCGCCGGCGCCCGCCGGGTTCCAGCCGCCGCGCGGCGATGTCGAGGTGCTGCGGCCGCGCGTCGCGCGCGACCGTGCCCATCTCGAGCGGATGAAGGAATTGCTGGCGGCGGGCGCGGTGTGGCCGCCGGCGATCACCCGCTATAAGCTCGCCGACGCCGCCGAGGCACACCGGGTCAGCGAGGGCCGCCACCTGCAGGGCAAGCTGGTGCTGATCGTGCGCTGAGCATTCACACAACCGCGAAGGAGGAAATAATGGCCGGCAATGGGCAGATGATCATCGATCTCGACAAGAAGCGGATGACCGCGATGGCGCAGAAGGACGTCGCGACCTTGAACGAGGTGTTGGCCGACGATCTCGTCTACACGCATTCCTCGGCCCGGCTCGACACCAAGGCGAGCCTGATCGGCAACATGGAATCCGGCAGCACGGTCTATACCGCGGTGGTGCCGTCCGACGTCGTGGCGCAGGATCTCGGCGACACGGTGGTGCTGACCGGCTCCTGCCGCATCAGCGTCAACGCCGGCGGCCGGCCGAACAGCTTCGGGGTGCGCTTCACCGACGTCTACGCCCGGCGCGGCGGACGCTGGCAGATGGTGACCTGGCAGTCGACCCGCCTGCCCGATTAGCCGTCAGCCTTTGGCGAGCCTTTAGCGGGCGCGCGCCGACCGATCTGGTGCGGGTGAAGGGACTTGAACCCCCACTCCGTTGCCGGAAGCAGATTTTGAGTCTGCCGCGTCTGCCATTCCGCCACACCCGCGCCGATCCGATCGGCCAACCCTAGGGGCGGGAGTCTGCCCTCAGGCGGACCCGCGATGCAACCGCCCTGAAGCGCCGCGCGAGGCTGTTGGATGCATCGGCGCCAGTGCAACGCCATGTGGGCTTTGCGGCAACGCACGCAAGAACGGCTCTGGCCGTGGCAGAGGGCGGTCGGCCCAGCAGCTGCACTGCTTTGCGTCCTCCTGGTTGTCCCGGCGCTTGTTGTCCACAGCCAGCCGCCGCTCGGTGGTGGCCATTTCTATAGCAGCCTGCGCGGCGTCCATGTCGCGGGATACCAGGGCTGGTTCGACTGCCCTAGTGACGGGGCGGGGCTCGGCTGGGGGCACTGGTTTCGCGGCGGCGCAAACCCGCGCGACCCGGCGGGGCTGGCGATCGGCATGTGGCCGGAGACCTCGGAGCTGGCAGCGGGAGAATTATGCCCGGCCGGCTTCCGCCTCGCTTCCGGCGCGCCGGCGTATCTCTATTCGGCGCAGAACCCGACGACCGTCGCGCGCCATTTTCGCTGGATGGCGCAATACGGCATCGACGGCGCGGCGATGCAGCGCTTCACCGCCGACCTCGCGCGTCCGGCGGTGCAGCGCCACTTGGACACCGTGTTGCGCAACGCGCGGGCGGCGGCCGAGGCAAACCGGCGCGGCTTTTTTGTGATGTACGATCTGTCCGGCATCAGCGGCGACGATGCGCGGCGCCTCGTCGAGCGCGATTGGCCGCACCTCGCCCAGGATTTGCGCCTCACCGACAGCCCGGCCTATATCGAGGACCGCGGCAGGCCGCTCGTCGGGGTGTGGGGGCTGGGGTTCCGGGACCGCGACATCGGCCCGGAAGAGGCCGCGGCGATCATCACCTACCTCAAAAACGGCCCGGTCCCGGCGACCGTGCTGGGCGGCGTTCCGGCGGCCTGGCGCACGCTCGGCGCCGGCGCGCGCTGGCAGGACGCGCGCGGCGAGCCGGGATGGGCGGCGGTCTACCGCTCGCTCGACATTGTCAGCCCTTGGACGGTCGGCCGATTTCGCGACGACGACGGAGCCGACGCGTTTGCCCGGCTCGCGCTCGCCCCCGATATCGCCGAGACGCGGCGGCTCGGCATCGGCTACCTGCCGGTGATCTTTCCGGGCACCGCCTGGCCGCCGGCGCTCGGCGCGGCGCGGCTGCCAATAGCGCGGCGCTGCGGCGAATTCTACCGGCGCCAGTTCCGCAACGCGGTCGCTGCCGGCGCCCAAATGCTCTACACGGCGATGTTCGACGAGGTCAACGAGGGCACCGCGATCTTCAAGCTGGCGGTGACGCCGGCGCAGGACCCGGCGGGCACCGCGCTCCCGACGCTCGACGCCGACGGCTGCGCGACCGCAACCGGCGACATGTACCTCCGCCTCGCCGGGGACGCATCGCGGCTGCTGCGGTCGCGGCGCTGAGGGCATATTCGATCAGGTCGAAGCGCCCCCTACTCGTCATGGCCGGGCTTGTCCCGGCTATCCACGTGGATCCCCGGGACAAGCCCGGGGATGACGAAATGAGGGTGATCGAACTTCAATGGACTCCGCGCTAAACGGCAATCAGTTGATGTTCGGGGCGCGGTCGGCGAAGCACGCATCGTATAGCCGCAGCGTTAGCGCGGTGTATTCCATCGCGCTCTCGCGGGTGAGGAAATTCTCGGAAAATTCCTTCCCGGATTCTGCGATGTGCTTGAAGATGCCGGGCCGGCGTCTCTCCGCCTCGATAACCCAGATGACATCCCGGTCCTGCTGGATCGGGATATAGTGGACCCAGGGCTGCAGGCCGGCGAAATAATAAAGCTCATGCGGCGATTCGTATTTCAAGAGGACGCAGTTGCTCCGCAAGGCGATTGCCACCCGCGAGCAGGCGGCGCCATTGCCGTCCATCGATATCAGGAATTTGTGGCGAAACTGTTCGTGCCAGCCGATGCGAGCACCGGAGAATCCTTGGCACGCCAGGATATTTATTGTCTCCGGGCTGTCGCATTGCACGATATTGGTCAAGGCAAAGCGCACTGCATCATGGTCTCTGAAGTAGCGGGCGGCGCGCAGCCGGGGCATCGTCAGGCTCCGCGCGATTCCCGCATCGATCAGCGGCGCGCCGGTCGTCGAGCCGGCAAATATCGCGGAGCATTGCTTTTCTTCAAAGGGCAGGCGGTCATCAATAAGCGGGTTGTTTTCGTAGAATTCGAACCCGAGAAAATCGACGTCGGGCAGCAAAAAACTCGTGCCGAAACGCGGTTTCTGGAAGGCAAAAATCGGCGCTGACTGATCGGGTCCCCTCAAATCGCCGACGTCCACCAACAGCTCGCAGTGCAAATCGGGACAATATTGGCGAACGACTGCCGCGATAAAATCCTGGTACATCGTGAAGCGGCGCTGCACCGTGGCCGAAGGGGAAAGAGGCGGCGGCTTGGCGGCCCGGGTTACCGTGCCGGCCGCGATGCGCAGCAGCAGGCTATCGGGCTGCTCGCGATTGAGGCTCGCCAGTTTTTCGCGGACCCGTTCGCGCTCGGGGCGCTCCGCCTGCCAGAAGGCGGCATGCTTGACCGCCCACGGAAAGAGCGGCGAGGCGGCCTCCCCACCAGCCCACGGGTCGGCTTCCGTGGCGGCTTCCGTCGCGGGTCCCGTGGCGGGTCCCGTGTCGGTTCCCGGCCGCGCCGGCTCGGCGCCCAGTTCGTCCGGGAGATAGCGCTGATAATAGGCGTGAAAGCGCTGCACGATCATCGCGCTGTCGCCAGCGCTCAGCTCCCGCTCGAAACGCCGGTGCTCGCCCTTGTTGAGCTGGCCGATCGCGCCCTTGTCGGCCGCGAACTCGGCCGATATCGCTGCGGCGTCGACCGCCACCCCGAGGCGCGCCGCGATCCGCTCGATGGTGATGCCGGTATCGAAACAGATCTCGTCATAGGGGATCAGCAGCGGCGCGCACGATACCCTCCATTGTTCGAGACGGGCGATCTGGTCGTCGAGCAGCGGCGTTGTGTCGGCAAGCGTCCGCAGTTCGGCGAAATCGGCGATGCCTCTGGCCCGCGATCGCGCGCCATGGTCGAGCAGCGAGAGCGCGACATCGCGCAGGTCGCGGTAGGAGGCGAAGACCACCGCCTCGCCCTCTTCGACGAGGCGAACCGCGGCCGCGGTCGGGCCGCCATGGGTTTTTATCACCACCGGCGCGTCGCCGACATCGGCGCGGATCAGCTGCAAATTCTCGTCCGTAACCGGGTCGATGTAGTCTTCCGGCGATTGCCGCCCTTTCGACAGCAGCGACAGCGTCGCGACCCTGAGGCCGCCGGCAAGCGCGATGCGCTTGATCAGCTGCCAGGCGAAGGTGCTGGCCGATTTGGGAATGCCGTAGCTGATGAAGAGACGCGCCATGCCCCCGTTTCCCCGACCGGCTCCCTTGCGGCTCCCTCGGCGGCTCCCCTTGCGCCGGTCCCTACAGCAGCAGCCGGTAGAGGATATCGAGGCGGGTCTTCAGATCGTCCTCCGGCACGACGACGAGGCGCTCGAAGCCGATCGTCGGGATGCGGCTGTCGAGGAGCGCGATCCGGCCGCGCAGCTCGGGCGTCAGATCGAGCTCGGCGCGAACCCGCAGCAGCCAGCCGCCGGCGTCGGGCGCCCGCCGGCGGACGCGAAAGGCGAGATCGCGCGACTGCGCTCCGAGGCTGCCGGCCCATGCCGGCTCGCCATTGGCCGAGATGCGGATCGGCTGGTCGAGGAAGGCGTCGCTGCCGCGCAGGCGCAGCACGACGTAATAAAAAATGCTGTCGCATGGCGCCAGCGCCAGCGTGACCTCGCCGCCGGCATGGCAGGCCCAGGTGCCCCACTCCTCGGGGTGCGCCCAGGTGCCGCCCGAGCGTATTTCTTCGCCGCGCGCGAAGGCCTGGTCGCCGAGCGCCTCGCCGAGGAAGACCCCGCGGCGCGCGCCGGCGATGCGGGTCAGCAGCAGTTCGCCGATATCGCTCAACTCGCGGTCGAGTCGGGCAAAGCCGACCTCCGAGGCGTAGGGGATTGCGGTATGCGGATAGGGCGCCTGCCATTCGCGCTGCGCCGCGGTGAGGCAGGCTTCGACGACGCGCTCGGCAACCGAGCGCCAGCTCACCCGCTGGTAGCAGCGGCGGATCTTCGCCTCGAGGCGCTTGCGCTTGGCGCCATCGGCAATGAGGTCGCGGACCACCGCCAGCGACTGCGCGAAATCGGCGATGTCGATATAGACGCCGCAATCGCCCGCCACCTCCGGCAGCGAGGCGCGGTCGCTGCTGACGCAGATCTTGCCCATCGCCAGCGACTCGCCAACCGGCAGCCCCCAGCCTTCATAGAGGGTCGGGCACACGGTGAAGAGGCAGCGCCGATAGAGTGCCGCAAGGTCGGTGTCGCTGACGTCGCGCAACAAATGGATGCGGCCGTCGAGATAGTTGGTCGCGACCAGCGCGCCGATGAAGGCGCTCGATTTCCACCCGACGCGGCCGACGCAGACGAGATGCGGCGGGTCCATGCCGTCCTCGACCATGCGCTGCCAGATGTCGAACATCAGCTGGTGGTTCTTGCGGCCCTCGATCGTCGCGACGAAGAGGACGAAGCGCTGTGGCACCCCATCCGCCCCGACCGGCCGCGCCTCGCCGGCGCCGCTCGCCGCCGCCTCGGGCAGGAACTCGGCGAACGAGGAGCCGTTGCGCGTCACGGTGATCGCCGGCTCGGGCAGCTTCAAAGCTTGCGCGTAGCGCCGGATGTCGGCGGCGGTGTTTTCCGAAACGCTGAGCAGATGATCGGCGTGGCGCAGCCCGCGGCCGATGAATTCCTCGAAGACGCGGGCGGTGTCCTGGTCGCAGGTGTCGCGCGCGTAGATCGGGATCAGATCGTGCACCGTCATCACGAAGCGGGTGCCGAAGCGCCGCTTCAAATCGAGGACGCGGTGGAAATAATCCGGGTGCACCCAGGCCGCGCCGACCAGGCAGAGGATCGACCGGCTGCCGTCGTCGAGGACCCCGTCGCCGCTAAACTCGTGCGCGCCGGGCAGGATGCCGTCGCGCGCGTCCTCGCGCGAAAAGCTCGCCGGGCGCTCGCTTGCCGGCAGGAACAGATCTTCGAGCAGCACCGCGAGGAACCCGGTCGGGATCTGCACCCAGTTCCGCGTCCTGGCGTTGAAGCTGAGGAACAAGAGGTTCGAGCGCTCGACCAGTTCGTTCCGCAGGATCGCCAGGACGATGCTCGACTGGACGCGCTGGATGCCGGTCAGGTTGGCGTGGTGGCCGATGTAATAAACCAGATCCGAGATGTCGAAGAGAATGCGCGGGCCAATAGAGCTGGCGGCGTAGCGCTCGCGCCGCCCCGCCGCCGCACGACCGGGAGCGGCCGACAGCCGGCGCCGCTCGCCGCCCTCCACCCGGGCGCCGATCTCCGCCCGCGCGGCGTCGGCGCCGGGCAGCTCGGCCGCCGCCGGATGGAAGGCGAGCGGCTCGACGCGCCAGCGGATCGGCCCGCCGGTCAGCGACGTACCGCTGTCGTGCTCGACGATCTCGAGCAGATGCTCGCCGCCATCGAGCAGCAGGCGGGGTGTCGCAACGCCAAAAGAGTGGCAGCCGTCGCCGATGCCGACCGCGGCGAGGTCGCTGCGAAACCGCGAGGCGACCGTGCGGGCGATCACGCGCCCCGCCTCCTTGACCGCGACCAAGCAGCGGTGGCCGGGCTCCGCCGGGCGAATGACCCAGCCGGCGATCTGCCGCTCAGAAACCTCGTCGATGTGAAACCGCAAACTGTCGGGCCGCGCCGGGCCGGGTGACGCGGAGTCGGGCGGCGTCCCGTCGGCCCTCGGCTCCGACGCCGGCGCGCGCCCCTCCGGCGACGGCGCGGTTGCTCCGTCCGGCGCGGCAAGCCCCGCCAACAGGGCGAGGCCCGCGATCAGGCCCGCATCGCTTTTATCCCGCGTCGTTCGCGCCATGTCAGCAGCCTCGAGCAACCGCCGGACCTTAAAGACGGCCTTGGTTGGGAGCCTGCAGCCAAGTCCTGGATTGCAAGCTAACAATACCACTTTAACGTGTCAATGAGATTGATTAACCCCGTTGTAATGGCGTCGACCGCGGCGGCGCGCGGGGCGCCGCGCAATCGATAAAAAAAAGCGACGCATGTGAGGGGCTTCACAGGCGCCGGGCCGAACGCAGGGTATTGTTAACCATGGATCGGACGCTGCTGCGGTCGCGATCGAAAATCGGAGGCCCTGGAAATGCAAAACGAAATGCCGTTGCGCTGGATCGAGGAGGCGGAGGCGCGGACGGTGCTGATGACGGCGCTGTTCGAGCAGCCGGACGCTCCACCGGCGCGCAAGCGCGACGGAAGGCGGGCGGCGCCCTGGCTGCAGCGGCTGCGCGGCTGGTTTGTCGCGGGCTCGTCGCAGAGCTTGCCGGTGCTGCAGGCGCAGCCGGTGCTGGTGTATCTGCCGGTAGCCCGCCGCGCCGTCGACGGCGATTATCGCGGCCGCTGGTAAGCCGGCGCAAGGCCGGCGCCCTTGCGGCGCCGGCCTTAAACACTCAGCCTTAAACCGTTAAGCCTTGACCGAGCCCGAGGTCAGCCCGGCGACGTAATGCTCGACGAAGAACGAGTAGATGATCGCCACCGGGATCGAGCCCAACAGCGCCCCGGCCATCAGCTGGCCCCAATAGAACACGTCGCCGCGAATGAGTTCGGCGATGACCCCGATCGGGACGGTGCGCACCGAGCTCTTGGTCAGGAAGATCAGGGCGTAGAGAAACTCGTTCTGCGACAGCGTGAAGGCAAAGATCCCGGCCGAGATGAAGCCCGGCGTGCACAGCGGCAGAAAAACTCGCCGCACCGTCTGCAGCCGGCTCGCGCCGTCGATCCGGGCCGCCTCCTCGAGTTCCTTCGGCACGGTTTTGAAGTAGCCGAGCAAGAGCCAAGCGCAGAACGGCACCAGCATCGTCGGATAGGTCAGGATGACCGAGGTCAGCGTGTTGCCGAGGCCGAGCCGGTTGATGACATCGGCCAGCGGCAGAAACAACAGCGGCTGCGGCACGAGATAAATCGCCGCCACCGTCATCGCCATCAGCCCGGCGCCGGCAAAGCGCATGCGCGCCAAGGGATAGGCCAGCATCGTGCCGAACACCAGCGAGATAGCGGTCGCCACGATCGCGACCAGCATCGTGTTCCAGGTCCACAAAAGGAAATGCGTTTCGGTCAGGAGGCCGCGGTAATGCTGCAGCGTCGGGTTGTGCACCAAAAGCGGCATCAGGTGGCGGTTATAGAGTTCGGAATCCGGCTTTATCGAGGTGATCGCCATCCAGTAGAACGGAAAGAGCGCCACCACCATAAAGAAGCCCACCGGCAGCCATACCCGCAGCGCCCGCTCGACCCTTCCGTGCCCGGTGATCATCACGCCCGCCGCATGTAAAGGCTCAGCGCCACGATCAACAGCGCCAGCGCCGGCAGCATCATCAGCGCGACCGACGCGCCGAGGCCGAGCTGCCCGGCGCCCATGCCGATATCGAAGGCGTAGGTCGCGAACAGGTTGGTCGCGTTCTGTGGCCCGCCATGCGTCAAGACGTAGGGCAATTGGAAATCGGCGAAGGTGAAGATCACCGAAAACAGCGTCACGATCAGGATGATCGGCTTCAACAGCGGCAGCGTCACATAGCGGAAGCGGTGCCAGCCGCCGGCGCCGTCGATCGTCGCGGCTTCATAAAGTTCGGGCGGCACGGTCTGCAAGCCGGCGAGCAGCGTGATCCCGTAAAACGGCAGGCCGCGCCACGTGTTGATCATGATGATCGAAAACATCGCCAGGGTCGGGTTGGCGAGCCAGGACGGCCCGGGCGGCGTCATGCCGAGCCCGATCAGCAGCCGGTTGACGACGCTGAACGCCGGATCGAGCATCCACATCCAGGCGACCGTGCTCAACACGGTCGGCACGATGAACGGCAACAGCAGCAGCGCGCGCACCACGTTCTTCATGCGGAACTGCTGGTTCATCGCCAGCGCGAGGGCGAGCCCGCCGACCATCTTCAACAGCGTCGCGCAGATCGTATAGATGAAGGTGTTGATCGCGACCCGCCAGAACACCGGGTCGTGAAAATCGGTGATGAAGTTCTGCAGGCCGACGAAATGCCCAACCTTGCCGACCGAGCGGTCCTCGAGGCTCAAGAGGACGCCGTAGACCAGCGGGTAGCCGACCAGCGCCGCCAGAAACAACAGCGGCAACGCCATCATCAGCCAGCTGAAGACAGCTTCGCGGTCGAGCCAGCCGGCGAGCGAGGGGGCGCGACGCCGCGGCCGCGCCAGCCCGATCAGTGGTTCTATGCGGATCGACATCGGGGCGCTCGGTGCAAACCTCAGGCCGTTTTCCCTCAGGCCGTTTTATAGATGTCCTTCAATTGCGCCTCGGCGCTCTTGATCGCGTCCTTGGTCGCGGTGCCGGTGCAGGCCTTGGCGAACATGTCGACGATGACGTATTTGGCGACCTGCTCGGCGAGGTGGCGGTTGGGCGGCGCTGGCCAGCCGGGCAGGTGCGCCGTCTTCATCGCGTCGCGGTACGGGATGTTGCGCGGCTCGACCTGCCACATCGGCGCGTTGTCGTAAGCATGCAGGAATGGCTGGAAATAGCTGTCGCCGGAGCCGAGCCAGCCGCCCTGCTGCTTCTCGGCGGTCAGCCAGCGGAGGAACTTGTGGGCTTCCTCCTTCTGCGGGCTGAAGTCGAAGATCGAATGGCTGATGCAGTTCAGCAGGTGGAAGCGGCCTTTGGGGCCGGTCGGGTTCTGCGCCTGGTCGGTGACCTTGGCGATGTCGGGGAATTTGCGCTTGGCGAACCACAGGATGCTCTCGGCGTTGTTGGTGCACGAGATCTGCTCGGCCATCCACGCCTTGTTGTTGCTGACGTCGGTCCAGCCGAGCGAATCCTCGAGCACGCAATCCTTGAAGAGTTTGCGGGCGTAATCGAGCGCGGCGGCGGTTTCGGCCGAATCGATCGAGACGGTCTTGCCGTCGGCCTCGATCTCGTGCCCGCCATAGGACCACAGCAGCGGATAGATCCAGCCGTGGTTGTCGCCGAAGCCGTGGCCGAGTTCGAGGCCGTAGGGGTGGCCCTTGGCCTTCAGCTTCTTGCCGACCTCGTAGAATTCATCCCAGGTATCGGGGAATGTCTTGACCCCGACCTCGGCGAACCAATCGGTGCGCCAGTTCATCAATTGACCGATATTGCCGTGCGGGATCGCCTTCCACTTGCCGCCCACGACGGCGGCTTCCTGGGCCGCCTCGTACCAGCCGCCCTGCGCCTTGCCGGCTTCCTCGGCGATGTCGCTGACATCCATCAGCTTGTCGGCGTAGAGGAAGGGGTACAACAGGAAGATCATCGTGACGTCGGCCCCGGAGCCGGTTTCGATGATCGTGCTGATGCGGGTCGGCAGGCTGCCGACGCTGGTCAGTTCGTAGACGATCTTGACCCCGGTCTCATTTTCGTAGGCCGGCGCCAGCGTCTTTTGCATGTATTCGTCGAAGGTCGCGATGAACGAGGTTTCGCGCAGCAGCGTCAGCGACTTGTCGGCGGCGCGGCCGGCCACCGGCGAGAGCGCCGCACCGGCGGCGCCCGCCACCGCAATCTTCAGGATATCGCGCCGCGATGTGCCGCTCATTGGCCTGTTCTCCTCCGATTCCCGCCGCGTCGCCGCCGACCGGGCGGCGCTGCCTCGGCGCGCATCCTATTGCGTTTGCTGCGCCGCCGAAAGATCGCTTTAGCGCAGGGCCGGTAACGCCACCGGGATGTTGTCGATGAGACGGGTGCGGCCGAGCCGCGCGGCAACGAGGAGCCGGGCGGAGCCCACGGGCGGCGCCAGGGGCGCCAGCGTCGAGGCGTCGCGCAGTTCGAGGTAATCGACCGCGAAGCCGCCGCCCTGCAATTCGGCGACGCCGCGCCCGAGGGCGGCGGCGGCGTCCGCGCCGGCGGCGAGGCGCGCCGCGGTGTCGCACAGCACGCGGTATAGCAGCGGCGCGGTTTGCCGTTCGGCCGGCGACAGGTAGACGTTGCGCGACGAGAGCGCCAGCCCGTCAACCTCGCGCAGCGTCGCGACGCCCTCGATCCGCACCGGGATGTCGAGGTCGCGCGCGAGGCGGCGCACCACCATGAGCTGCTGCCAGTCCTTCTCGCCGAAATAGGCGGCGTCCGGCAGAGCTTGCAGCAGGAGCTTGGCGACGACCGTCGCGACCCCGTCGAAATGCCCGGGCCGGTGGGCGCTCTCCAAGCCAAGCGTGACGCCGGCGACCTGCACGAGGGTGGCAAACCCCGCTGGATACATCTCCTCGACCGGCGGCATGAAGACGAGGTCGACCCCGGCGCTCGCGAAGGCGGCGAGATCGGCCGCCGCGTCGCGCGGATAGGCGGCGAAATCCTCGGCCGGCCCGAACTGCTTGGGATTGACGAAGAGCGAGGCGACGACGCGCTCCGACTGGGCGCGCGCCGCACCGACCAGCGCCAGGTGCCCGGCATGGATCGCGCCCATCGTCGGTACCAGCCCGACCCGCTCGTTTCGCGCGCGCCAGGACGCCACCGCTGCGCGCAGCTCCGCGACCGTGCGGACGACCGCAATTGTGCCGGCTGCCATAGCCGAACCTCCCTCCGACCCCGTGCCCATATGGCGGATCCGGTCACCGCCGGCAAACCCCCACCCCAACCCTCCCCGGCCTGCGGGGGAGGGGATTGCGCAGCCGCGAAACTGTAACCCCCTCCCCCGCAAGCGCGGCTGCGATGCCGCGGCCGCGAAACTGTAACCCCCTCCCCCGCAAGCGGGGGAGGGTTGGGGTGGGGGTTAACGATGGGGCCCTAACGGTGCAAGCTAACGGCCGGCGAGCACCTGGTCGACCATCGCCGGCGCGGCGCCGAGGTAGTTGGCGGGATCGGTCAGCGCGCGCAGCCGCTCGGCGCCGAGCGGCTGCGCCACCGCCGGTGTTTCGAGCAAGACGTCGTAGAGCGGCCGGTCGCTCTCGATCGCGGCGCGGCAGGCGTCGTAGACCAGATCGTGCGCCTCGTTGCGCCCGGTATGGGGCGCGAGCCCCATCATCACCGCCTCGGCGACGATCAGGCCATGCGTCATATCGAGGTTCTTCGCCATGCGGGCCGGATCGACGATCAGCCCGCCAAGCATGAACTCGGCCTGGTGCAAGGCGCCGGCGGCATAGCCAAAGCTTTCCGGCACGGCGATCCATTCGACGTGCCAGGGGCCGGTGGCGCGCTCGAAATCGCTGACCATCGCGTCGAGGACGAGGCCGGCGTGCTGGCGCAGCGCCTTCGCCGCGGCGACGATCAATTCGCACGAGATCGGGTTGCGCTTCTGCGGCATCGTGGATGATGAGCCGCGGCCGGCGACGAACGGTTCGGCGGCCTCGGCGAACTCGGTCGCCGACATCAGCATCACGTCGAACGCGATCTTCGCCAGGCTGCCGCCGAGGAGCGCGAGGAACTGCACGCACTCGGCGATTGCGTCGCGCGCGACGTGCCAGGTGATCGCCGGCTCGGCGAGCCCCAATTCACGCGCCAACTCGGCGCGCGAGGCGAGCGCCGCCTCGCCCTCGCCGAGTGAGGCCAAGGTCCCGGCGGCGCCGCCGAACTGCACGACCAGCACCCGCGGTTTCAATTCCGCGAGGCGCGCCGCGTGGCGGTCGCAGGCCGCCAGCCACACCGCCGCCTTGTAGCCGAAGGTGATCGGCAGCGCGTGCTGCAGATGGGTGCGCCCGGCCATCGGGGTGTCGCGGTATTTGCGCGCGAGGGCGGCGAGATGGCGCCGCAGCGCCGCGAGGTCGGCTTCGATCAGCCGCAGCCCGTCGCGGATCTGCAAAACCACGGCGCTGTCCATGATGTCCTGCGTCGTCGCGCCCCAGTGCAGCCAGCGGCCGCCGTCGCCGGCGCGCTCCGCGAGCTGGCGCACCAGCGGCAAAATCGGGTAGCCGACGGTTGCGGTCTCGCGCCTCAGGCGCTCGAGGTCGAGCCCGGCGGGATCGGCCGCGACCGCCGCGGTGATCGCGGCGGCGGCCTCCGCCGGCACGATGCCGAGCCGCGCCTGGCCGCGGGCCAGCGCCGCCTCGACCTCGGCGCAGCGCACGAGGAAGGCGGGTTCGCCGAACGCGGCGCACATCGCCGCCGTCCCGAACATGTCGCCGAAGAGGCTCGATTGCAGAACGCCGATCGTCATGGCTCGGCGGCAAACGGCAGCCACTGCCCGTCCGCCAGGCGCTGTAGCGCCGGAAAGCGCGCCTTGTAGGCCATCTTCGGGCTCTCGGCGATCCAGTAGCCGAGATAGACATAGGGCAGGCCCTGGCGGCCGCATTCCTCGACCAGCCACAGGATCGACCAGGTGCCGAGGCTGCGGCGGCCGCGCGCCGGGTCGTAGAAGCTGTAGACCGCCGAGAAGCCGTCATCGAGCCGGTCGACCAGCGCGACCGCGGCGAGCCTGCCATCGGGCTCGCGCCACTCGACCAGCGCCGTGCGCACCGCGCTCTCCTCGACCATCGCGCGGTAGTCGCCGTAATTCATCGCCGCCATGTCGCCGTCGCGGTGGCGCGAGCGCTGGTAGAGGACAAACAATTCGAACTGCTCGACCGTCGCGCGCGGCGCCAGGATGCGCCCCTCCAGCGCGCCGTTGGCGTTGCGCACCCGGCGCGTCGAGCGGGTGTGACGGAAGCCCTCGACGTCGATTCGCACCGGCACGCAGGCGGTGCAGGCGCGGCAGGCCGGGCGGTAGGCGAAGCGGTGGCTGCGGCGAAACCCGGCGCGCGATAATTCGTCGTAGAAAACCGGCGCGGCGGCGCCGGCAAGCTCGACGATCAGCTTGCGTTCGGCCCGCCCGGGAACATAGGGGCAGGGCACCGCGGCGGTCGCGAAGAACTGGCGCAGCGGCAGGGAAGCGCCGGGCGGGGTCTGGCGCGCCTGCCGCGCCGAGTCCGGCGCGGCGGCTTGCGGGCGGCTGCGCTGCGGCCGGGGCCGCGTGCCGCCCGACGTGATGTCCATGCCTCATCCCCCTGCGCCCGACGGACGCGCCCTGGGTACGCCTCGTCGGCCCGATGCTGCCGGCGCCCCGGCCAGCGCTCAGAATGCCAGACGGCCGGGCCGCAGACAACCGAGCCATTGCCAGGCCGGTGCCCGAATGCATTGCCTCGGGTGCCCGGCAAATGCGCGCCAATTTCGCAGAGAACCGCCCTTGCAAGTTGTGATATGTTTACGAATCATAAACCATGCGGCTGCGAAAATCTGCGCGCCGAACGTTAACCAAATCGGCGAGGGACAGCACATGTTTAGCGTAAAATCGGCGTTGCCGAGATTGCCTTTGCCAAGCCTGGCGCGGCAGCTCGCCGACGACCGGCGCGGCGTTGCGGCAATCGTGACCGCGGTCGCGCTCGTCGTGCTGATGGGGTTCTGCGGGCTGGCGGTCGATGTCGGCATGTGGGAAGTCAACCAGCGCGCGATCCAGGGCGCGGCCGACCAGTCCGCCTTGGCCGGCGCCGCGGCCTACCGCAACGCCGGCGAAACCGCCGCGCTGGGCAGCAGCACGACCGCGCAGAACGCCGCCTATGCGACCGCGCTGCGCTCCGGCTACCCGGCGTCGGCGATCACCGTCGCCGCCTACAACAACGGCAGCACCTGCACCAACAACGGCTGCCTCAAGGTGTCGATTTCGCAGCAGCAGCCGCGCTATTTCACCGCGCTCTTCCTGTCGACCGGCCCGACCGCGGCGGGCAGCGCGGTCAGCACCTGCAGCGGCTGCGGCAACGGCGCCTTCACCACCGGCAGCAACGGCGGCAACCCGTGCGTCATGGCGCTCGATTCGAGCGGCAAGGGGGTCATCACCGCCAGCGGCACGCCGACGATGAGCCTCAACATGTGCAACCTCTACAACAACTCGCCGCAAACCAACGCGACGATCCTCAACGGCGGCGCGATCGTCCAGGG
>DATGFP010000122.1:0-17109 GCA_035309005.1 Allostellaceae bacterium
GGTTAATGCAGGCGGGTCGGCCGCTCGGCTTCGCTCGCTCGCAGGAATTGCGGCGGGATATCGAGCGAGAAGGCGGGGATGCGCACCAGGAAATTCTCGCCGCCGCGGGTCTCCATCTCATAGTCGCCGACCATGAACCCCGAGGGCGTCGCGAGCGGGCAGCTGCTGGTGTATTCGAAGTGCTCGCCGGGCGCCAGCACCGGCTGCTCGCCGACGACGCCCGGGCCGCGCACCTCCTGCAGCCGCCCGAGGCTGTCGGTGATCTGCCAATGGCGGTTGCGCAGCTGCACGGTTTCGCCGCCGCAATTCTCGATCCGCACATGGTAGGCCCAGACGTAATGGCCGTCGTCGGGCGAGGAATGCTGTTCGAGGTAGAACGGGCGGACCGTGATCTTGATCGCGCGGGTGGTTTCGGAATACATCGCTCAGGGACCTTGCTTCTTGCGTGGCGGCGCCCCGACGACAGGTCGCGGGCGGTCGTGCCCCGAACACGGCCCACTCAATGTCGGTCGCCGGCGGCGATGCGTCAAGCCGAGGGTGGCGCGGCGAAGGGCTTAACGAGCGGCGGGGGCGAGCAGCGCCAGCACCTTTTCGTCCGGCCGGCGCGAGCCGTCCGGGCTGATCGACTGGATGCAGACATGGTCGGCGCCGGCGTCCCAGTGCTGTTGGATGACGCGGCGGATCGCCGCTTCGCCGCCCCAGGCAACATTGGCGTCGACAAAGCGCTCGGAGCCGCCGCCGGCGAAATCATCGTCGCCAAAGCCGAGGCGGCGCCAGTTGTTGACGTAATTCTCCAGCCGCAGGTAGTTGGCGAGCGCCTGGCGCCCGAGCGCCCGCGCCTTCGAGGGATCGCTCTCCAGGAGCACCCAGATTTCCGGGCACAGCAGCTTGCCGGGGCCCATGATGCGGCGCGCCTCGGCGGTATGCTCGGGCGTCACGTTATAGGGATGCGCGCCGTCGGCATGCGTGCTCGACAGGGCGAGCATGCGCGGGCCGAGCGCCGCGAGGATCGTCAGCGGCTTCTCTTCCGGCTCGGGCGCGCCGTAGGGCGCCGCCCGCATCGCGTCGAGATAGGCGCGCATCGTCGCCACCGGCCGGCCGTAGGTGTGGCCGCGCACGCCCTCGACCGAGGGCACATGCGACACCCCGATGCCCAATAGAAAGCGCCCGCCCGACTGCTCGGCCAAGGCCCGCTGGCCGTTCGCCATCGCCATCGCGTCGCGCGCGTAGATGTTGGCGATGCCGGGCGCGACGATCAGCGATTTCGTGTTGGCGAGCAGCCACGAGGAATGCACCAGCACGTTGCGGCCGCGGCTTTCGGGCAGCCACAGCGCGCTGTACCCCCAACTCTCGACACGCTGCGCGAAGCGGGCGCCCTCGGCCGCGCTCATCACATCCATCGCCGCCCATACTCCGAGCCTGCCGAGCTGCATCGCCCATCCTCCTCCGCCGCGCCCCTCGCGCTGGCGCCATTCTAGGCGAGAAGCGCGCGGTTGGAACCCTATGCCGCAAGCCGCCGCGGGAGGGGCTGCGGCGATCGGCCCTTGTCCCCGGCGGCGGCGGCGCGATATCAACGGCAGCTCATGGCGGTCCTCTTTCTCATCGTCTTTATCGACCTCGTCGGGTTCGGGCTGGTGATCCCGCTCCTGCCGTTCTACGCCGAGCGCTTCGCCGCTTCGCCCATCGAGATGACGACGCTGTTCGCCACCTTCTCCTTGATGTCGATGGTGACGGCGCCGCTCTGGGGGCGGCTCAGCGACCGCGTCGGGCGGCGGCCGGTGCTGGCGGCGAGCATGGCGGCCTCGGCGCTGGCCTATTTCTGGCTCGCCTTCGCCAGCCAGTTGTGGATGGTCTTCGCGGCGCGCGCCTTTGCCGGCGCCTGCGCCGGCAACATCGCCGCGGCGCAGGCCTATGTCGCCGACGTGACGCCGCCCGAGGGTCGTGCCAAGGGCATGGGCATGATCGGTGCTGCGTTCGGGCTCGGCTTCATCATCGGCCCGGTGCTGGGGGGCGTCGTCGCCGGCAACGACCTCGCCACCGCCGATCTCGAAACGCCGGGGCTGCTCGCCGCCGCGCTGTCGCTGCTCGCCTTCCTCGGCGTCCTGTTGCTGCTGAAGGAAAGCCGCGTCGCAGGCAGTGAAAGTTCCGCGCGCGGCCGGATCGCGGTCGCGCGGGCCGCGTTCGCCCGGCCGGTCCTGGCGCGCCTGCTGCTGGTGTTCTTCCTGGTGATCCTGGCGTTTTCCGGCATGGAGACGACCTTCGCGTGGTGGGCGATCGCGCAATTCGGCTGGGGGCCGCGCTCGATCGGCTTTGTGTTCTTCTATGTCGGCCTGTTGTCGGCGGCGATGCAGGGCGGCCTGATCGGGCCTCTGACCCGGCGCTTTGGCGAGGAGCGGCTGATGCTGACCGGCCTCGTCCTGATCGCCTGCGGCCTCCTCGTGCTGCCCGAGGCGCGCGGCGTGCCGCTGCTCCTCGTCGCGCTCTCGGCGCTGGCGCTCGGCATGGGGGCGATGCAGCCCTCGCTCAACAGCCTCATTTCGCGCTGCGCCGGAGCGCGGGAGCAGGGCGAGGTGATGGGCGTCGCGCAATCGGTCGGCAGCCTGTCGCGGGTGCTCGGGCCCCTTGCGGCCGGCGCGTTGTTCGGCGCGCTCGGGCGCGGCAGCCCGTTTCTGTGGGGCGCCGCGCTGGTCGCCGGCGCGCTGGCGATCGGCTGGCAGGTGCCGCGCCGGCTGGCGCTCGCGGTGCCGCCGGCGGGACCCGCGAAATGAGCCCATCCAAATGAGCCCATCCAAATGAGCCCACACGGCCCGCGCATGGTCGGGCGCTCGTCGGCCGGCGGATTGCCCGAGCCGGAGGAGCGGCTCGCCCAGGGTATCCGCGCGCTGAAGGGGCTCGGCCCCTATCTGTGGCCGCGCGATTCCTTTGAATTACGCGCCCGCGTCGTGCTGTCGCTGGCCCTCCTGATCGCCGGCAAGCTCGTCACCATCGCGATCCCGCTATTCTACAAGCGCGCGGTCGACGTGCTGGCGGCGCCGCACCCGGGCCTCATCGCGGTGCCGGTCGCGGCGATCCTCGCCTACGGCGCGGCGCGCGTGCTGTCGCAGGGCTTCAACCAGCTGCGCGACGCGATCTTCGCCAAGGTCGAGCAGCGTGCGGTGCGCCGCATCGCGCTCTCGGTGTTCCGCCACATCCACATGCTGTCGTTGCGCTTCCACCTGGAGCGCCGCACCGGCGGCCTCGCGCGCGCCGTCGAGCGCGGCACCGCCGGTATCGAGTTCCTCCTGTCGTTCATGCTGTTCAACGTCGTCCCGACGCTGTTCGAGATCGCGGTCGTCTCGGCGATCCTGTGGCGGCTCTACAACTGGGAATTCGCCGTCGTCACGCTGACGACGATCGTCGTCTACATCGCCTTCACCTTTGTCGTGACCGATTGGCGCGTGCGCTTCCGCCGCGAGATGAACACCCGCAACAGCGAAGCCAACACCAAGTCGGTCGACGCGCTGCTGAACTACGAAACGGTGAAATACTTCGCCAACGAGGCGCACGAGGCCGAGCGCTACGACAGCGCGCTGGCCGCCTACGAGCGCGCCGCGGTGCGCAGCCAGACGACGCTGTCGCTGCTCAACATCGGCCAGGGCGCGATCATCGCCGTGGGGCTCATCGGCGTCATGCTGCTGGCGGCCCAGGGCGTCGCGGCCCACCGCATGACCGTCGGCGACTTCGTGCTGGTCAACACCTACCTGATCCAGCTCTACACGCCCTTGAACTTCCTCGGCATGGTCTACCGCAACATCAAGCAGTCGCTGACCGATCTCGAGCAGATGATGGGGCTCCTCAAGATCCGCCCGGAAATCGAGGACCGCCCCGGCGCCGTCGCGCTCGCCGCGCGGCGCGGCGCGCTGGCCTTCCGCCACGTCGATTTCCATTACGACCCGCGCCGCCCGATCCTGCACGATGTCGATTTCGCGGTGGCGCCCGGCGCTACCGTCGCGATCGTCGGCCCGAGCGGCGCCGGCAAGTCGACGATCGCGCGCCTCCTCTTCCGCTTCTACGACGTCAATGGCGGTGCGATCGAGATCGACGGCGAGGACATCCGCGAGGTGACGCAGGACAGCCTGCGCCGGGCGATCGGGGTGGTGCCGCAGGACACCGTCCTCTTCAACGACACGATCTTCTACAATATCGCCTATGGCCGCCCCGGCGCCGGCCACGCCGAGGTCGAGGCGGCGGCGCGGCGCGCCCAGATCCACGATTTCGTCGCGGGCCTGCCCGACGGCTACCAGACGATCGTCGGCGAGCGCGGCCTCAAATTGTCGGGTGGCGAGAAGCAGCGCGTCGCGATCGCCCGCGTCGTCCTGAAGGCGCCGGAAATCCTGATTTTCGACGAGGCGACCTCGGCGCTCGACACCAAGACCGAGCGCGACATCCAGGCGAGCCTCGCCGAGGTCGCCGCCGACCGCACCACCCTCATCATCGCGCACCGGCTCTCGACCGTCGTCGACGCCGACGAGATCCTGGTGCTCGACGCCGGCCGCATCGTCGAGCGCGGCCACCACCGCGACCTCCTGGCGCGCGGCGGCGTCTATGCCGCGATGTGGGCGCGCCAGCAGGAAGCCGCCGCGCGCGAGGCGGCCCTGGCGGCCAACTGACGCCGCTCAGCGGGATTGCTTCGCTGCGCTCGCAATGACAGTAAAAGATCGGTCATTGCGAGGAGCGGAGCGACGCGGCAATCCCAATCAGTTATGCCGAGCGTTGATAACCTCGCCGCTGCGGTGACGCGCGGCGACCGGCGGGCGTTGGCGCGCGCCGTGACGCTGGTCGAATCGACCCGGCCCGAGCATCGCCGCGAGGCTGACGCGCTGCTCGATCGGCTGCGGCCGGCGACCGGCGGCGCCACGCGGATCGGCATTTCGGGGCCGCCCGGCGCCGGAAAATCGACCTTTATCGAGCGCTTCGGGCTCGACGGCGTCGCCCGCGGCCACCGGATCGCGGTGCTCGCGGTCGATCCCGCCTCGAAGCGCGGCGGCGGCGCCATCCTCGGCGACAAGACGCGGATGGCCGAATTGGCGCGCTCGCCCGCCGCGTTCATCCGGCCCTCCTCGGCCGGCGCCGCGATGGGCGGCGTAGCGCGCCGCACGCGCGAGGCGATCCTGGTGTGCGAGGCCGCCGGGTTCGACACGGTGCTCGTGGAAACCGTCGGCGCCGGTCAGTCCGAGACCGCCGTCGCCGAGATGGTCGACATGTTCCTGGTGATCCTGCCGCCGGCGGCCGGCGACGAATTGCAGGGCCTCAAACGCGGCATCATCGAACTGGCCGATCTCATTCTGATCAACAAGGCGGACGGCGCGCTGCTCGACCACGCCAGCCGCGCCGCCGCCGATTACGCCAACGCGCTGCATTTGGTGCGCCCCGCTTCGCCCGAATGGCGGCCCCAGGTGCGCGCGGTCTCGGCCTTGACCGGCGACGGGATCGCCCAAGTGTGGGACGACGTCGCCCGCTTCCGCGCCGCCCTCGAAGCGAGCGGTGCCTGGGCGCTGCGCCGCGCCGAGCAGCGCCGCGCCGCGCTGTGGGCCGAGATCGGCGACGAACTGGTCGAGCGCTTTCGCGCCGCGCCGGCGGTCGTCGCCCGCCTCTCCGCGCTCGAGCGCGAGGTCGTCGCCGGCGCCCGCACCCCCGCCGCCGCCGCCCGCCTCCTGCTCGCCGCCTTTTTGGGAGACGAGGGGTAGCAGGCGGCGACGGGTCAGCTCTTCGCCGCGACCTTGTTCGCCAATTCACCGACGCCGCGCGCCATCGAGACGAATTCGCTCGGCATCATGACAATCGTCATGGTGTTTTGCTCGGCTCCAACTTCGGTAATCATTTGCATGCGCCGCAGTTCGAGCGCCGCCGGATTTTGCATGATGACCTCGGCGGCGTTGCGCAACTGCTCGGCGGCGTCGAGTTCGGCCTCCGCCTTGATCAGCCGGGCCCGCTTTTCGCGCAGCGCCTCGGCTTCTTGCGCCATGGCACGCTGCATGGTCGGCGGAATTTCGACGTTTTTCATCTGCACGCGTTCTACTTTGACGCCCCACGGTTCGGTGACGTTATCGATCGACTGCTGCATCGCTTCGGAGATCGTGTCCTGAGCTTTGAGTATGTCGTCGAGCGTGTGCTGCCCGAGAACCGTGCGCAGCGTCGTCAGCGAGACCTGCTCGACGGCGTTGGCCACCGCCCGGACCTCCATGACCGCCCGTTCGGGATCGAAAATGCGGTACCAGATGACCGCGTCGACCTTGATCGGCACGTTGTCTCGGGTGATGCCCTCCTGCTGCTCGACCGCCGCGGTTACAGTGCGCAGGTCGAGCTTGGTTTGCCACTCAAGGAAAACCCACACGACATAAATGCCGGGACCAGCCGTACGATTGTATTTGCCTAACCGAAACACCACGCTGCGTTCGTATTGGTTGGCGATGCGGATACTTCTGATGACTGCGGCCGCAACCACCACGGTGATGACGGTCAGAACCGGATGCTGCGACGCTAGAAAATCTACGATGAACATGTTCGCACCTTAGGCGAAATGCGGGGCAACGCCGGCCTTGCGCGCCTTCTCGCGGCGACCGCGCCCAGAGGCCGCGGCGGCGCCCCGTTTACGCGGGCGGTCAGGAACTCGTCGCGCCGGCCGCCAGCCGCGCCGAACCAAAAGAGCGCTATCGTCACTGCTGTTATATCCTCGGGGGTGCGATGCACAGTGTTTTGTCTTGGCGGCTTGGCCCAGCCCTGCTTGCGGCGGTCCTGCTTGCCGCCCTGGCGCCGGCGGCGGCGGCGCTCGATCTCCTGGCGCCGCACCAGGTGACGCTGCAGTTTGCCCGGCCGGACGGGAAGCCGATGGCCGGCGCCGAGGTGCGCGTCTTCGCGCCCGGCAAGAGCGGCCAGCCGACGCTGACCGGCCATACCGACAGAGCCGGCAAGTTCGAGTTTCCGGCCGACGAGGATGGGTTCTGGAGCGCCGAGGCGCGCTCCGCCGACGAGATCTCGCGCGTCATGGTGCGGGTCGGCGGCGCCGCAGGCGGCGGGCGGCCGGAGCCGCTGTCGCCCTTTTGGCTGATCGGCGGGCTCTTGCTCTTGTTGATCCTCGCTTTCGCCTACCGGGTTGCCCGCGTCCGCGCCCGCCGCCCGCGGAGCTGACCCGCGGCGGGCCGGCGCGGCGCTCAGCTCAGGCGGATCAGGGTGTGGATCAGGTCGGCCGGCCAGGCGAGCGCGATCGGCGCGCCGATCAGCGCCTGGTCGAGCGAGGGGTTGGCCCCCCGCGGCAGATCGAACGCCATGTGGTGGCTGAAATGCGCCAGCACCCCGGCAAGGTAAAGCCCGGTGGCCCATTTCAACGGGTTGAGGCGAGCGCGGGCGCGGCGCGGCGCCGCGGTAAACGAAAAGACGCGGCGCCCGATTTTCGGCAATCCCGGCGGACCGATCATGATCGCACCCAGGCGTTAGGTTAGGGACGCACCATCCTAGCCCCTTGGGGCGACGCCGTCACGGCGCTGCGGCATGATGCCCCGGTCGCGGTCGCGCCGGCCGGCGTTGCCTCAGCCGTGCGCCAGCCCGGCGGGCTGCCAGCCGAGCCACTCGCACACCGCGCGGCCCATCACGAGGTCGCGGTCGCGCCCCTGGAGCCACGGCAATTCCTCGGTGAACATCGTCACGCACTGGCGGTAGCTGCACGGCATGCGGGTGATGTCGGTGCCCCAGAACGAGCGCTGCGGGCCGAACGCATCGAAGATCTGCCGCAGGTAGCCGTGGATGTTGCGATAGGGGTAGGGCTGGCTCGAATAGCTCGGCGCCCCAGACATCTTGACCGCGATATTGGGCAATTTGGCGAGCGCCAGCATCTCTGGCAGATCGGCCCACGCCGCATCGTCGGTGCCGCCGGCGCCGCCGCCGTGGCGCCCGAGATGGTCGATGTGCAATTTGAGCCCGGGATGGCGCTCGGCAATTGCGCGCAGCGCCGCCATGTGGCCGCCGGCGAGCAGGCCGACCGGCAGCTTCTCGCGCTCGCAGGCGGCCCAAAACCAGTCGAGCGAGCCGTCAGTCCACCAGGCTTGCTGGTGCGGCTGGTTGAAGGTGAAGCGGAAGCCGAGCATGCCCGGCCGCTGCCGCCAATTCTTGACGATGTCGAGCCGATTGGGCGCCTGCAGATCGAAATTCCCGAGGATGCAGAACTTGTCCGGATGATGGCGCACCGCGGTCACCGCGAGTTCGTTCATCGCCTCGCCCAAGGTGCTAGGCGGGTGGATCACCGCGGCGTCGACCCCGGCCTCGGCCATCTCCTTCAGCGCATCGTCCTCGGAATAGGTCGGGATCTGCCGATGATGCGCCGACATCTTGGAATTTTCCCAGATGTGGATCTGCGAATCGACGATGAACATGGCGGTCCTCCGGGAGTTTTGGGCGGAGCGCGTGCCGGCTTAGTGGCGCGGCCTGCGGGTGAAGATCGTCGGGACCCACGGCGGCGGCGCGCCCTCGATGCGCGCCCGGCGGCGGCGCTCGACGGCGCTCTCGATGCGGTCGGAGGGCGGCTTCTGGGCGGCGTCGGTCTCGCCCGCCTGCGGGGCGGCGCCACGCTCGCGGCGCAATTCGTCCATGCGGGCGCGGATCGTCACAAAATCATCGGCGGCTCGCGGATTGCTCACCGTTCCTCCCTCGATTCGGATTGGCCTTCGGGGCGTTTCGTCATAGTGGAGCCGAAGCGCCGCGGGCGTCAAACCCTTCGGCCGGATTTTTCGCGGCGGCGGACAATCCGCGCTACTCTGCGCGCCACCGGTTGCGCCGTTCGGTCGCGGTGCCTCTTCCGGCAAAAACCGGCACAAGCCGCGGCGGAATGACCCCGATGCTGGAGATCTCCCACCTCGTCAAGAAATTCGGGCCGCTGGTCGCGGTCGACGACGTGTCGCTCGCGGTGCCGGCGGGCGAGGTCTTGGGGTTTCTCGGGCCCAATGGCGCCGGCAAGTCGACGACGATGAAGATGATCGCCGGGTTTCTCGCGCCGAGCAGTGGCACCGCGATCATCTGCGGCTACGACATCCAGGCCCGGCCGCTCGCGGCGAAGCGGCAGATCGGCTACCTGCCGGAAGGCGCTCCGGCCTATCCCGACATGAACGCCGCCGAATTTCTCGGCTTCATCGCCCATATCCGCGGCTATCACGGGCGAGCGGCGCGGCGACGCGTCGGCGAGATCGCCGAACTGATCCATATCGGCGATGTTTTGCACCAGCCGATCGAGACCCTGTCGAAAGGCTACCGGCGGCGCGTCGGGGTGGCGCAGGCGCTGCTGCACGACCCGCCGGTGCTGATCCTCGACGAACCGACCGACGGCCTCGACCCCAACCAGAAACACGAGATGCGCGGCATCATCGGCGCGATGCGCCCGGGCAAGGCGATCATCATCTCGACGCATCTCCTGGAGGAGGTCGAGGCGGTGTGCAGCCGCGCCGTCATCATCGCCCGGGGCCGCATCCTGGCGGACGGCACGCCGGCCGAGCTGGCCGCCCGCTCGCGCTATCACAACGCGGTGCGGCTCGACTTGCGTGACGGCCCCGACAGCAGCATCGCCGGCCAGCTCGCCGGCCTCGCCGGGGTCCGCTCGGTGGAGCCGGCCGATGACGGCGCGGGGGCGGCGCTGTGGGTCTTCCCGCGCGACGGGCAATCGATCGTCGCCGCGGTGGCGGAGCTGGTGCGGGCCAGCGGCTGGCGGGTGAGCGGCATCAGCGCCGAGCGCGGCCGGCTCGACGATGTCTTTCGCGCGATCACGCTGCCCGGGGCCGCCGCTCCCCACGCACTGCGCGAGGCGGCCTGACTCGATGCGCCGCACGCTCACGATCTTCTGCCGCGAACTGGCCGGCTATTTCGCGACACCGCTCGCCTACGTCTTCATCATCATCTTTCTCGCGATGGGCGGGATCCTGACGTTCTTTGCCGGCAATTTCTTCGAGCGCGGCCAGGCCGATTTGCAATCCTTCTTCGGCTTCCACCCGTGGCTTTACCTGGTGCTGATCCCGGCTCTGTCGATGCGGCTGTGGGCCGAGGAGCGCCGCAGCGGCACGATCGAGTTGTTCCTGACGCTGCCGATCCGGCTCGGCGAAGCGGTCCTCGGCAAGTTCCTCGCGGCCTGGTGCTTGGCCGGCATCGCGCCGGCGCTGACGTTCCCGTTCTGGCTGACCGTCAACTTCCTCGGCGAGCCAGACAACGGCGTCATCCTGGCGAGCTACCTCGGCAGCTGGCTGATGGCCGGCGCGATGCTGGCGATCGGCGGCGCGGTCTCGGCGGCGACGAAAAACCAGGTCATCGCCTTTGTCGTCACCGCCGCGATCGTTTTTCTGCTGACCGCGGCCGGGACCACCAGCGTCATCGGGCTGTTGCGCGGCTGGGCGCCCCAGGCGGTGATCGACGCCGTCACCGCCGCCAGCCTCTACCGGCATTTCAACGGCATCACCCGCGGCGTCATAGAATTGCGCGACCTCGTCTATTTCGCCTCGATGATCGTCGCGTTTCTCGGCGCCAACGCCATTCTCGTCGATCTGAAAAAGGCCGACTGAGGTGGCCCGCCTGTTCTTCTGGCGCCGGCTGTGGACTTCGCCGCGCGGACGCTCGCTGGCCGCCTTGTGCTGCATCGGGGTGATGCTGATCGCGGTCAACCTGATCGCGGCGCGGCTGTTGCCGCAGCGGCTCGATCTGACGGCGGAGCGGCTCTACACGCTCTCGCCCGGCACCCGCCAGACGCTCGCCCAAATCGACGAGCCGATCACCCTGCGCTTCTACTATTCGCGCCTCCTCGGCGACACGCTGCCGGCCTACGGCGTCTACGCCCAGCGGGTGCGGGCGCTGCTCGACCAGTATGTCGCGGCGGCGCACGGCAAGCTGCGGCTCGAAGTCTACGACCCGCAGCCGTTCTCCTCGGTCGAGGACCGCGCGCTTGCCTTCGGCCTGCAGGGCGTGCCGCTCAACAGCGAGGGCGAAAAGGTCTATTTCGGCCTGGCCGGCAGCAACTCGACCGACGACCAGCAGACGATCCGCTTTTTCGTCCCCAACCGCGAACGCCTGCTCGAATACGATCTGACCCGGCTGGTTCACACTCTCGCGGTGCCCAAGCGCACCGTGGTCGGGCTGCTCACCACCCTGCCGCTCGAGGGGGCGAACGGGCCGCTGCCGCTGCTGGCGCAGCTGCGCCAGCTCGACGAGGTCAAGGAACTGCCGCTCACGCTCGCCGCGATCCCCGAGGGCATCGATGTCTTGATGCTGGTGCAGCCGCACAAGCTGCCGGATCAGACGCTCTTTGCGATCGACCAGTTCGTGCTGCGCGGCGGCGCGGCGCTGGTTTTTGTCGATCCCTATTCCGAGGCGGCGGCGCGCGGCGGCGCGGCCGGCGACGCGATCGCCGGCGATCTCGAACCCTTGTTCAAGGCCTGGGGCGTGCGGCTGGTGCCCAATGCGGTCGCCGCCGACCGGCGGGATGCGCGCCGCGTCGTCGTGCCGGCCGGACAAGGCGGCGGCAGCATGCATTACGTCGCTTGGCTCGATCTCAAGGGAGCCGAACTCAACCCCGACGACCCGGTCACCGCCAATCTGCGCGAAGTGACGCTGGCCTCGGCCGGGATCATCGAGCGGCTGCCGGGCGCGACGACGAAATTCGAGCCCTTGATCACGACCTCGACCGATGCGATGCAGCTGCCGACGGACAAGATCGCCGGGTTGCCCGACGTCATGGGGCTGCTCCTTAATTTCAAGCCGAGCAACACCCGCTACGTCCTTGCCGGGCGCGTCACCGGCGCGAGCGCGACCGCCTTCCCCGGCGGCCCGCCGAAGGCCGCGGACCAGCCGGGCAAGCCCGCGAAGCCCGCCGCCTCCGGCGCCGTCCTGCGGCGGTCGCTCAAGCCGGTCAACGTCATCCTGGTCGCCGACACCGACCTGCTGGACGAGCGGTTCTGGGCGCAGTCGGAGAATTTCTTCGGCCGTCAGGTCGTCGTGCCGCTCGCCAACAACGGCGATTTCGTCGCCAACGCGGTCGACGTCCTGGCCGGCGGCGACGATTTGATCAGGCTGCGCAGCCGTGGCACCTCGGCGCGGCCGTTCGAGGTCGTCGAGCGCATCCAACAGGCGGCCGACGAACGCTACGCCGCCGAGCAGCAAACCCTCGAAAAGAAGCTCAAGGCGACCGAGACCAAGCTGCGCGAGCTGACGCACGGCGAGCCGAGCGCGAGCGCCGCCGAACTGTCGCCCGAGCAGGCGACAGCGGTCGAGCAGTTCCGCGGCGACCTGCTGGAGACGCGCCGGGCGCTACGCGCCGTGCGGGCGGCGCAGCGCCACGACATCGAACGGCTGAAGGCGATCCTTGAATTCTGCGATATTGCGCTGGTCCCGAGCATCGTCGCGGTCGCGGCGATCGCATTGGGCGCGCTGCGCCGGCGCCGCTGGCGGCGCCTACGCCCGGCCCCGGCGTGAGATAACCAGCGATGCAAAAGCGCAGCTTCTCGTTCCTCCTCGTCGCAACGCTCGCCCTCCTGGCCGGGGCCGGCGCCGCGTTCTGGGCCGGCGACCGCGCTGCGACCCCGCCGCGGCAAGGAACCCCCGCCCTGCCGCTGCTCGCGGAGAAGCTCGGCGATCTCGCCTGGATGCGCCTGACGCGCGGCGCCATGGTCGCCGATTTCACCGCGATCGGCGGCCGCTGGGTGGTCGTCGAAAAGGGCAACTACCCGGCGTCGCCGCAGCGGATGCGCCGGCTGCTGCACGGGCTCGCCGACCTCAAGCTCCTGGAAGCGAAGACCAAGCGCCCCGAGCTGCTGCCGCGGCTCGACCTCGACGACCCAAAAAACGGCCGATCGACGCTGGTCGCGCTGCAGGACCGCGCCGGCAGGACGGTGGCCGAGCTGATCGTCGGCAAGTCGCGCCCCGATATCCTCGGCGGCGGCAATGACGGCGTCTACGTTCGCAAGCCCGGCGACAACCAGGCGTGGCTGGCGCCCGGCTCGCTCGATCTGTCGGGCGACATCGCCCAATGGCTCGACCGCCCGATCCTCGGCATCGCGGCCTCGCGCATCGTTGCGGTGCGGCTGACCGGCGCCGACGGCAAGGTTCTGGCGCTGCGGCGCGGTGCGGCGGGCGGCAATTTCGCGGTCGCGGACGCGCCGGCCGACGCCAAATTCAAGGACGCTACGGCGCTTGACGCGCCGGCGGCGGCGCTCGCCGACCTCGAACTCGACGACGTCAAGCCCGCCGCCCTGCTGCCACTGCCCGCGAACGGCGTGGCGCAGGCGGTGTTTACCACCGACGACGCGCTGACGGTGACGCTGCGCCTCTTTGCCCGCGACAAGACCGACTGGGTCGCGGTGGCGGCGGCGGGCAGCGGCGCCGCCGCAGCGGAGGCCAAAAAAATCAACGCCAGGGTCGCCGGCTGGAGCTATGCGATCCCGGCCGACCGGGTGGCGCTGCTGCGCACCGGGCTCGCCGCTCTCCTCGCGCCGGCGAAAGGCTCGTGATGCCGGACGACGCGCACCCGCTCTCGCCCTGCCTCGGCATCTGCCTGATGGACCCGGCGACGCGCACCTGTCGCGGCTGCCTGCGCACGATCGAGGAGATCAGAGGGTGGTACGAGGCGGGCGCCGCCGAGAAGCGCGCGATCCTGGCGCGGCTGGTGGCGCGCCGCGACGCCACGGGCGCGCGATGAAGCGGCTTTGGCCGGCCCTCGCGCTCGTCCTTGCCGGTTGCACGGCGGGGGCCGGCGGCTGGAGCAAGCCCGGCGCCGACCAGGGCGCGACCGCCAGCGACTATCAGGACTGCCGCGACCTCGCCGCCAGCACGGTCAAGCCCGAGATCGGCATCAATCAGGATATCCTCGCCAGCCGCCAGGGCGATTGGCAGCGTTCGCGGGTCGGCGAAGCCGCGAGCGACACGATGCGCGACCAGACCCGCGACCGCGGCGCCGCGATCACCGCGTCCTGCATGCGCGCGAAGGGCTACGCGGCGCGACCGTAGCCAGTTTGGCGGTTCAGGCGTGCAGCCATAAAGCAATCCCGCTCGCGACGCCGAACACCCAGCAATAGACCGCGAACGGCACCAGCGCGTCGTCGAAATTGTGCCGCCGGAAATAGCGCATCAGGAACGCGATGCTGGCGTAGGCGGTGACCCCGGCGGCGATCCCGGCGCCGACCACCAGCTTGCTCAGCCCGCCGCCCGGGAGCGCCAGCAGCTTCGGCACCTCCAAGACCGCCGCGCCGGCGATGATCGGGGTCGCAATGAGAAACGAGAAATGCGCCGCGTCGCTGTGCGGCAGGCCGGCAAACAGGCCGCCGACCATCGCCGCGCCCGAGCGCGAGATGCCGGGGATGAACGCCGTGCACTGCCAGAGGCCGATCGCCAGCGCGCCGCGCCAGCCGAGCAGGTTGAGGCGATAGCGGCCGCCGGCGCTGCCGCGCTCGCGCAGCCGGTCGCCGAGCAGCAGCAGAAAGCCGTTGGCGACCAGGAACATCGCCGCAATCAGCGGCGAGGCAAAGAGCCCCCGCACCGATTTCTCCAGCCCATAGCCGACCACCACCGCCGGCAGCGTTGCGATGACGACGACGCCGAGCAGCCGCCGCGCTTCCGCGCCCGAGCGGCGGTTGCGCGCGCCGATGCCGGTGAGGCCCACCAGGATGAACAGCCAGTCGCGCCAGAAATAAAGCAGCAGCGCGGTCGCGGTACCGACATGCAGCACGACGACAAACGGCAGAAACGCCGGCGCATGCTGGTCGATCGGCCAGTGGAACAGCGACGGGACGATCACCGCATGACCGAGGCTGCTGATCGGAAAAAGTTCGGTGACGCCTTGCAGCACGGCAAGGGCGAGAGCGTACAACGCGGGCATGGCAGGCCGGCGCGCGACCTCCGGTTGATAAGCCGCTCAGTGCGGCGGCAGCGGCATTCATAAAGCAAGCGGGCATCCCCGGCCAGCCCGCGAGAGGGGTAATAGGTGGACACCAGGTTGACACCTCGGGGCGGTTCGCTGATCGTGCCGGCGCCCCTTTGAGCCTTGATGGACCGCGTCAATGACCGATTCCGACCTCGCCCATACGATCGACGCCGCCTGGGAGGGTCGCGACCAGGTGTCGCCCAACACCACGGGCGCCTGGCGCGACGCGGTCGAGGCCGCGCTCGACGGCATGGACGAGGGCAGCCTGCGCGTTGCCGAAAAGGCGGGCGGCGCCCCGGGGCACGGCTGGCGGGTGCACCAGTGGCTGAAGAAGGCGGTGCTGCTGTCGTTCCGCCTCAACGACATGGTCGAGATCCCCGGCGGCCCGGTCGACCCCGAGCGCGGCGCCTCGAAATGGTGGGACAAGGTGCCGTCCAAATTCGCCGGCTGGTCGTCGAACCGCTTTCGCGACGCCGGCTTTCGCGCCGTGCCGGGGGCGATCGTGCGGCGCTCGGCCTATATCGCGCCCAACGTCGTCTTGATGCCGAGCTTCGTCAATGTCGGGGCCTATGTCGGCAGCGGCACGATGGTCGACACCTGGGCGACGGTCGGCTCCTGCGCCCAGATCGGCAAGAACTGCCACCTCTCGGGTGGGGTCGGGATCGGCGGCGTCCTCGAACCCTTGCAGGCCGAGCCGGTCATCATCGAGGACAACTGCTTCATCGGGGCACGCAGCGAGGTCGTCGAGGGCGTCATCGTCGAAGAGGGCGCGGTCCTGGCGATGGGCACCTTCATCAGTTCGACGACCAAGATCGTCAACCGTGACACCGGCGAAATTCATCTGGGGCGGGTGCCGGCCTATTCGGTGGTGGTGCCGGGCTCGCTGCCGGGCCGCGCATTGCCGGACGGCAGCCCCGGCCCGAGCCTTTATTGCGCCGTCATCGTCAAGCAGGTCGACGCGCAGACGCGGGCGAAAACCTCGATCAACGAGTTGCTGCGCCTATGAGCGAGGCCGCCCGCAACGCGGCGCCGATCGACCCGGTCGACCTCGCCGCCGAATTGATCCGCCGGCCGAGCGTCACGCCGGCCGATGCCGGCGCCCTTGACGTTGTCGCGGCGCGGCTCGAACGGCTCGGCTTTGTCTGCCACCGGCTTCGCTTCGACGATCCCGGCCCCAATGGCGAAAAACCCGACCCCATCGAAAACCTCTACGCCCGCATCGGCACCGGACGCCCCAATCTGTGCTTCGCCGGGCACACCGATGTGGTGCCGACAGGCCCGACCGACGCCTGGACCTTCGAGCCCTTTGCCGCGACGACGCGCGACGGCGCGCTGTGCGGCCGGGGCGCGGTTGACATGAAGGGCGCGATCGCCGCCTTCGTCGCCGCCGCCGAGCGCTTTCTCGCGGCGCAGGGCGAAGCTTTCGCCGGATCGATCAGCCTCCTCATCACCGGCGACGAGGAGGGCGTCGCGGTCAACGGCACCCGGAAGGTGCTCAACTGGCTGAAGGAGCGCGGCGAGGCGCTCGACGCCTGCGTCGTCGGCGAGCCGACCTCGGCCCAGGCGCTCGGCGACATGATCAAGATCGGCCGGCGCGGCAGCATGACCGGGCGGCTCAGCGTCGAGGGCGTGCAGGGCCACGTCGCCTACCCGCACCTCGTCGACAACGCGGCGCACCGGCTGGTGGCGTTGCTGCAGGCGCTGCTCGCCGAGCCGCCCGACCGCGGCAGCGAGCATTTTCAAGCCTCCAGCCTGCAGGTGACAACGATCGACATCGGCAACCCGGCGACCAACGTCGTGCCGGGCCTGGCGCGCGCCACCTTCAACATTCGCTTCAACGACCGCTGGTCGAGCGAGACGCTGAAGGCCTGGGTCGCGGAGAGGCTCGCGCCGGTCGGCGGCGACTACCGGCTCGCCTGGGAGGTCAGCGGCGAATCGTTTCTGGTGCCGCCGGGCCCGGTCAGCGAATGCCTCAGCGCGGCGATCGGCGCGGTGACCGGCCGCACCCCGGAACTCAGCACCACCGGGGGCACCTCGGATGCGCGCTTCATCCAGGCCTATTGCCCGGTCGCCGAATTCGGCTTGGTCGGGCTGACCATGCACAAGGCCGACGAGCGCGTCGAGATTGCCGATCTGACCCGGCTGGCCGCGATCTACGAAGGCTTTCTCGAGCGGTTTTTTCAGCCGCGGTC
>DATGFP010000123.1:0-11077 GCA_035309005.1 Allostellaceae bacterium
GGGGTTCATGGTCGGCGACTATGAGATGGAGACCCGCGGCGGCGAGAATTTCCTGGTGCGCATCCCCGCCTTCTCGCTCGATATCCCGCCGCAATTCCTGCGAGCGAGCGAAGCCGAGCGGCCGACCCGCCTGCATTAACCTTATCAGTCCGGAGGGCGAGACGCGCCGCGCCTCGCTCGCGAGAAAGTGAGCCTCATGTCAGTTGCAGATCCGTTGCCGCGCGCCGCCGGGGTGCGCAGCCTTCGCCACGCCGACCCCGCCATGGCCCGCCGCCCGTCGCGCGAGGAGGCGCTCGAAGCGGTGCGCACGCTCATTCGCTGGGCCGGCGACAACCCCGAGCGCGAGGGCCTCCTCGGCACCCCCGACCGGGTGGTGCGCTCCTATGGCGAATTCTTCAGCGGCTACGGCGAGGATCCGGTGGCGTTGCTGCAGCGCACCTTCGAGGAGATGGACGGGTATGACGAGATCGTCATGCTGAAGGACATCCGCTTCGAATCGCATTGCGAGCACCACATCGCGCCGATCATCGGCAAGGTCCACATCGCCTACCTGCCGAACAACCGGGTCGTCGGCATCTCGAAGCTGGCGCGGCTCGTCGAGGTGTTTGCCAAGCGCCTGCAGATCCAGGAGAAGATGACCGCGCAGATCGCCAACACGCTGGACGAGGTATTGCAGCCGAAAGGCGTCGCGGTGGTGATCGAGGCGGCGCACCAATGCATGACGACCCGCGGCGTTCACAAGCCGGGGGTCAGCATGGTGACGAGCCGCATGCTCGGGGTCTTCCGCAGCGACCCGACGACGCGGCGCGAGGTCTTGTCGATGTTCGGCACCCCGGCCGGCGGGAGCGGCGAACACGTCTGAGCTCGATCTCAGCGCGGCGGTCGAGATGCTCGAGCGCCTGGTGGCGTTCGACACCGTTTCGGCGCGCTCGAACCTTCAACTGATCGACTGGGTCGCGGATTATCTCGGCCGCCACGGTATCGCCGCGACGCGCAGCAGCGCCGGCGAGGGCAAGGCCAATCTCTACGCGACGATCGGCCCGGCGGAGCAGGGCGGCGTCCTCTTGTCGGGCCACACCGACGTCGTGCCGGTCGCCGGCCAGGCGTGGCACAGCGACCCCTTCCGCCTGACCGAGCGCCCCGGCCCGGATGGCGGCCGCCTCTATGGCCGCGGCAGCGCCGACATGAAGGGCTTTCTCGCGCTGGTGCTGGCCTTGGTGCCCAGCGCCGTCCGGCGCCCTCTCGCCCAGCCGCTGCATCTGGCGTTCACCCACGACGAGGAGCCCGGCTGCTTCGGGGTGCCGGCGCTGATCGGCGCGCTGCCGCAGGGGGCGGCGCGGCCGCGCCTCGCGATCATCGGCGAGCCGACCTCGATGCAGGTCGCCAATCGGCAGAAGGGTTGCGCCTTCTTCCGCACCCGGATCACCGGGCGCGACGGGCATTCGAGCGCCCCCGAGCGCGGCGTCAACGCGATCATGGCGGCGGCCGAGTTCATCGCCGAGATCGGCCGCCGCGCCGAGGCGGCGCGCCGCCGGGGGCGGCCCGAGAGCGGCTTCGACCCGCCGCACACGACGCTCAGCGTCGGCACCATCAGCGGCGGCGCCGCGGTCAACATCATCGCGCGCGAGTGCGCCTTCGAATGGGATTTGCGCAACGTGCCCGAGGACGACGCGGCGGCGGTGAAGGCCGCCATCGATCGGTTCGTCCAGGACGATCTGTTGCCGCGCATGCGCGCCGTTCACCCCGAGGCGAGCGTCGAGACCGAGACCGTCGTCGCGGTGCCGCCGCTGGTGGCGGTCGAGGGGTCGCCGGCCGAGGCGCTGGCGCGGCGGCTGACCGGCGTCAACGCGACGACGACGGTCTCCTTCGCCACCGAAGCCGGGCTCTACCAGCAGGCCGGCATCCCGGCGATCGTGTGCGGCCCGGGGTCGATCGCGGTGGCGCACCAGCCCGACGAATTCATCAGCCGCGCCGAACTCGCCGCCGGCGCGGCCTTTCTCGATCGGCTGCTCGACTGGGCGGCACGCGGCACATAGCCGAGGGCGGAGTTCCGCGCTCCGCCTGAAGGCCGCCCCTTCAGGGCGCCCTCAGCCGGTAGACGCGCGCCGCGGTGCCGCTATAGAGCGCCCGCTTGTCGGCCGCCGAGGCGCTCGCGGTGATGCGCTTGAAGGCGTTCCACAATTCGGTGTAGCCGCCGGATTGCTTGTCGGGCGGGAAATTACTCTCGAACATAGCGCGCTCGACGCCGAAAGCTTCGATGCACGGCTCGATATACTGCCGCCACGCCGCCGCGAGCTCGGCCGAGGAGGGCGGCGTGTCGCGCTCCGGGAAGTCGAAGCCGAACGAGGTCATGCCGACACCGCCGAGCTTGACGTTGACGTTGGGGCACTTCGCCAATTCGCCGATGTCGCGCCGCCAGCCGGCGAGGATTTCCTGCCGGCGGCCTCTGTAGGGGCCGACGCCGAGGACGCCGCCGACATGGTTGAGGATAATCGTCGTCTCGGGAAAGGCGCGGGCGAGGTCGATCGCGTCCGGCAATTGCGGATGGTATTGCCAGCTCTCGAAGCTGAGGCCCAATGGCGCCAGCTGCGCGAAGCCCTCGCGGAATTTCGCGTCGCGCAGCTGATGCGGCGGGACAAAGCGGCTGACGTGCTTCTGCACCGCCTCGCTGCCGTCCCACGAGACGCCGTGGCGTATGCCGCGAAAGCGCCCGCCGCCGGCCGCGATCTCGGCCTCAAGCACCTCGCGCACGCGCGCCCCAAGCGTCAGATCGGCGTGGCCGACGATCGCCTCGGCGACGCGGCACGGGCCATAGCCGCCCGAGGCGCTCATCGCCGCGATGCCGTTGACGAACTCGACTTCGCCCACGGGCGCCATCTCCGGCGGCCCGTCCCGGCGGTACATCGAGCGGCATTCGAGAAAGACGGTGGCGACGATGTTGTGACCGCCGCCGATGTCCTGGAGCAGCTCCGGCAGCAGGTAGCAGCCGCGCTGCGGCGTGTCCCAGAAATGATGGTGCGGATCGATGATCGGCAGATTGGGTTCGAGCGCCGCCTCGCTCGGCCGCTTGGCGAGCCACGCCGTGAGGTCCGCGTCGTTGCGGTAGGCGAGCCCGCGATATTCGCCCGTTGCGTCGCCGGTCTGCGCCATGGCCTCGCTCCCTCGGTTTGTTCGTTGGCCTCAAGTCTTCCACGCGCCGCCGGCGATAACAACCGTCGGCCGCGGCCGATTTTGCGCTAAGCTGCGAGCCGGTAACGAAGGGCTGGAACGTCATGAGCGAAATGGCAGCGCGGTTCGCGGCGGCGCCGGAAGCGGCCGAGCATTTCGACGTCGTCATCGTCGGCGCCGGCATCTCCGGGGTCGGCGGCGCCTACCACCTGACGCAGCAATGCCCGGGGAAGAGCTTTGTCGTCCTGGAGGAGCAGGCGAGCTTCGGGGGCACCTGGCTGACCCACCGCTATCCCGGCATCCGCTCCGACAGCGACCTCTATACCTTCGGCTATCGCTTCAAGCCGTGGACCGGCGCGCCGATCGCCACCGCCGCCGAAATCCTGCGCTACATGGGCGAGGTCATCGACGAGAACGGGCTCGCGCGCCACATCCGCTACCGCCACCGGATCGCCAATGCGAGCTGGTCGAGCGCCGACAAACTGTGGACGCTCGAGGCGATGCGCGCCGACAGCGCCGAATTGGTCCGTTTCACCGCGAATTTCCTGTGGATGTGCCAGGGCTATTACCGGCACGCGCAAGGCTACACCCCCGAATGGGCCGGGCTGGCGAATTTCCGCGGCCAGATCGTGCACCCGCAGAATTGGCCAGAGGATTTGGACTGCAGCGGCAAGAATGTCGTGGTGATCGGCTCGGGCGCCACCGCGGCGACGCTGATCCCGGCGATCGCCGCCCAATGCGCCCACGTCACGATGCTGCAGCGCTCGCCGACCTATTTCCGCACCGGGCGCAACGCGATCGAGATCGCCGACGAATTGCGGCAGCTGCAGGTCGACGAAGCGTGGATCCACGAGATCGTGCGGCGCAAGATACTGCACGAGCAGGCGCTCTTCACCCGCCGCTCGTTCAGCGAGCCCGAGGCCGTGAAACAGGAATTGCTCGGCGCGGTGCGCGGCTATCTCGGGTCCGACTACGACGTCGAAACCCACTTCACGCCGAGCTACCGGCCGTGGCGCCAGCGCATCGCCTTTATTCCGGACGGCGATTTCCTGCAGGCGATCCACAGCGGCAAGGCCTCGGTCGTGACCGACGAGATCGAGGCCTTTGCCGAAGAGGGGATCCAGCTGAAATCGGGCGCGCTGCTGGCCGCCGACATCGTCGTGACGGCGACCGGCTTCAACCTCAGCGCGCTCGGCGACATCGACTTCGCGATCGACGGCAAGAAGCTCATTTTTTCTGACACGGTGACCTATCGCGGCATGATGTTCACCGGCGTGCCGAACCTGGCGTGGGTGTTTGGCTATTTCCGCGCCAGCTGGACGCTGCGGGCCGATCTCGTCGCCGATTTCGTCTGTCGCCTGCTCAACCACATGCAAGCGATCGGCGCCCGTCAGGTGACGCCGACGCTGCGCCCGGAAGACGCCGACATGGCGATCCTGCCGTGGATCGACCCGGAGAACTTCAATCCCGGCTACCTGATGCGCGGCATGCACCTGCTGCCGAAGCGGGGCGCGAAACCCGAATGGCAGCACACCCAGGATTACTGGAGCGAGAAGGACGCGTTTCCGGCGATTGATCTGGGCGACGGCGCCTTCGTCTACCGCTGAGCGGCGGCGGGCGCGTTCATCGCGCCGTGCAGCTCGGCGACGATCTCGAACGAGCGCTTGCGCTTGGCGTGGTCGAAGATGTTGGCGGTGATCATCAATTCATCGGCCCCGGTCAGCTGGATGAAGTCTTCGAGGCCCCGGCGGACGGTTTCCGGCCCGCCGACGATCGCGCAGGCCTGGCTGTCGGCGAGGATCGCGCGCGCGTAGGGGTCGAGCCGGGCGTCGAAATCCTCGACCGGCGGCGGCACCCGGCCGCGCCGCCCGGTGCGGTTGTTGAGCGTCGATTGCTGCAATGAGGAATAGAGGAAGCGCGCTTCCTCGTCGCTCTCCGCCGCGACCACGGCGACCCCGAGCATCAGATTGGGCGCGGCGAGCTGCGCCGACGGGGTGAAGCGCTCGCGGTAGAGCATGATCGCGTGCTTCATCATGCGCGGCGCGAAATGCGAGGCAAACGCGAAGGGCAGGCCGAGGATCGCCGCGAGCTGCGCCCCGAAGGTGCTCGACCCGAGTATCCAGATCGGCACCTGGAGCCCGGCGCCGGGCACCGCCTGCACCGCTTGGTCCGGCTCGGCCGGCTGGAAATAGCCCATCAGCTCGATGACGTCCTGCGGGAACTGGTCGACATCGGCGAGGAGGTTGCGGCGCATCGCGCGGGCCGTCACCTGGTCCGAACCGGGCGCGCGGCCGAGCCCCAATTCGACCCGGCCGGGATGCAGCGCGGCGAGCGTCCCGAACTGCTCGGCGATCACCAGCGGCGCGTGGTTGGGCAGCATGACGCCGCCGGCGCCGATCGTGATGCGCTCGGTGCCGGCCGCGATATGGGCCAGCGCCACCGCGGTCGCGGCGCTGGCGATGCCCGGCAGATTGTGGTGCTCGGCCATCCAGTAGCGCCGGTAGCCGAGCGCCTCGACATGCCGCGCGAGGTCGAGCGAGTTGCGCAGCGCCTCGCCGGCGCTGCCGCCTTCGGTGATCGGCGACAAATCGAGGACGGAGAGCGGGACCATGCTTGCGGCTGGGGGGCGCTTGGCGCAGGCGCCGGTCAGCGGCGTCCGGCGCGGGCGCGGGCCTGGTCGAGATCGGGCAGGTTGCTCGCCGAGACGGCGCCGAGCCGCGACCCCTTGGTGACCGCCAGCGCGGCGACCGCAGCCTCGTTCTCATGGATCTTCGCCATGATCGCTTCCTTGGCGCGGTCGAAGACGCCGCGGTTGGTTGCGACAAAGTCGCGCGACCCGCGCAGGCCGGCGAGATAGCCGTTGATCTCCGGCACCACGTAGCGCGCCACCATGTCCCAGCTGCGAAACGTGTTTTCCGGGTTGGCCCAGTCGTGCACGAAGCCGACGAGGGTGCCGAAGCCGCCGCTGATGTCGATCACCGATTTGATCGTCCGCACCAGGTCGTCGGGCGTGCCGATCGTCGCCGCGGCGCCCTCGACAAAGGCGGTCTTGTCGACCGCCTCGTCGGGATCCTTGAACGGCGTCGCGCCCGGCCGCTGCAAGGTGCCGACGATGTACTCGTTGTGGTGGCGCAAGAGGCCGTGGCGGGCTTCGGCGCGCGCCTGCTCGCGGGTCTCGGCGATGTGCCAGGAGAGCAGCACCCGCCAATCCTTGCGGTCGACGCTCGTGCCGTGCTTCTGCGCCGCGGCTTCGGCAAAGCCCCATTGCGTCGGTAGCGCGTTGAGGCCCTCGCTCGACATCGAGCCGATCGAGATGACGCCGATGCCGTGCTTGCCGGCCAAGGTCATGCCCGACGGGCTGATCTGCGAGGCGACCGCGAACGGCATCTCCTCCTGCAGCGGCAGCAGCTGCAATTGCGCGTCTTGCAGCGTGAACCAGTCGCTCTTGGCGCTCACCCGCTCACCGCGGAAGAGCCGCCGGATGACCGCGATTGCTTCGTCCTGGCGGTCGCGCTGGGTCATCGGGTCGATCCCCAGCGTATGCGCGTCGGAGGCAAGCGCGCCGGGGCCCGAGCCGAAGATCGCCCGGCCGCCGCTCATCCAGTCGAGCTGCACCATGCGCTGCGCGACGTTGAACGGATGATGGTAGGGCAGCGAGACGACGCCGGTGGCGAGCTTGATGCGCTGCGAGCGCTCGGCCGCCGCGGCGAGGAACATCTCGGGCGAGCCGATCATCTCCCAACCCGATGAATGATGCTCGCCGCACCAGAATTCGTCGTAGCCGAGCTTATCGAGCATCTGGACGAGGTCGAGGTCGCGGCGGAACTGCAGCAGCGGGTTCTCGCCGACCGGATGGTGCGGCGCGAGAAAGGCGCCGAATTTCAGACGCGGCATTGCGGTTTTCTCCTGGTTGCGGCGGATGCGCGCTATTCGCGCTCAACCCGCGGGATCTGTCGCGCTAGTTCCGTCCGCGCGGGGCCTTGCCCTTCGCCGGTTTTACCAACGTCCAACGCTGCCCGGGCTTAGATGTCGGCTGCAAGGATTGGCCGGCCGTGGAAACGGCCTCTGAGCCAGTCCGTCCCCCGCGAGGGTCAACTTCCTCGTAGATACCGGACCGCGGAGTGGCGGCGCCAGGCGGCATCCTGACATCGATGTCAGAGCGGGGCAGCACCCCATCCTTCATCTTGCTCATGGCGCACTCATCTCTTCTCGAAACATGGCTTCAAGGTAAGCGATCGCATCCTGCTCCGCTAGCGCGAGCAGATCAGGCCGCGACGGTAGATTACCTGTAGGGAAGTGCTTTCCATCAAATTCATGCTGCAATTGCATTAGCTTCCGCCGCCGCTCCGTGATCTCCTCATTGGTAAATTTAGCGGAGAACACGCCCTCCCACTCGAAAAGCGCTTCGATGAAAAGCGCGTCGAGGTCGGTCAGCAAAGCATTCGACGCCTTCTGCCGTGCGGTGTAGGGGATGGCATCTCTCAGAGCGTCGGCGAGTTGCGACGCGGCAATAATTGCTCCCCACACGAAGGCGTATTCTCTCCAGATAACCCAGCCAGCAATGCTGCCGCTGGAGGCGACGGCGCGGAGGATCGCGATCCGCGTGACCCATGCCGACAGGGTGTTTCGGTATCGTCGGGTGTACTCACATCGTACCTTGAGCTGAAATAGCTCTCTGAAATAGAGCTGCTGCTGCCGATGCTCCGGCGCCTCGGATATGTCTACTAATTCAGAGGCTGCGGGCTCGTTCACATTTGCGGACTCTCATCGGCAGCTGGGGCGGCGACGCTCGCGACCGGGATCAGTAATAGTGCGCGCCGCCGTTGACGTGGATGGTCTGGCCGGTGATGAAGCCGCTGTCGTCGCTGACGAGGAACCGGCAGGTCGCGGCGATCTCGTCGACGTGCCCCTGGCGGCCCAACGGGATGCCGGCCGCGTTCGGCGTGTGGCCCTGGTACCATTCGGGATGGTCGCGCCGGGTGTCGATGCTGCCCGGCGAGACGACGTTGACCCGGATGTTGTGCGGCGCGAACTCGGTGGCGAGGCCGCGCGCCAGGCCGATCAGCCCCATCTTCGCCGCGGATAGATGGGCGCGGCCGGTGCCGCGCGCGGAAATCGAGCCGTCGCCGACAAAAAACAGGATGCGGCCATACTTGTTTTTGACCATCGGCTCGATCAGCGCCCGCGTCAGGTAGATCGCGCCATCGAGCACCACGCCGCGGACCTCCTCCCAATCCGCCTCGGCCGTTTCGGTGAAGGGCTTGTGCGGCCGGATCGCGGCGTTGTTGATCAGGATGTCGACGCGGCCGAATTCGGACAATGCCTTCTCCGCCAGCGCCTCGACCTCGGCCTTCTTGCCGACGTCGGCGAGGACCGCGATCGCCTTGACGCCGAGGTCGCGGACCTCGCGCGCGACGGACTCCGCCTCCTGCTGGTTGGCGCGCGCGTTGACGACGATGTGGGCGCCCTCGCCGGCCAGCTGCAACACGGTGGCGCGGCCGATATTGCGGCCGGAGCCGGTCACCAGCGCGACCTTGCCGTCAAGTTTACCCATCGGCGATCTCCCTTGAGGATGTTCCTGCGCGACGCAGAAGCGCATCCTAATACGGCAAGCCGGCATATAATATCGATTGGATTGAACGCATGACGCACCCTCGCAGCCGCATGATCGCGTGGCGCCGCTGGCGGACCCTCGTCCTGGCGGCCGGCATCCTTGGCGCCGGAGCGCTATGGGCGCAGGCCCAGCAGCCGGCGCCCCGCCCGGCGCTGGAGCGCGGCGGTTCCGACTACGTGTTTTATGGGCTCTACGGCTGCGGCCAGGCCGGCCTCTTCGCCGCGCCATCCTATGACGCGCACCGCGACACCATCGATGCCCAGCTGACCGCGATGTACCGGGATGGGCAGCGGCGGCTGCGCATCGGCCTGCCGCTCGACCCCGACCCGGCAAAGGGTCCCTTCACCCGCGGTCCCTTGATCCCGGAATACCGCCAGAGCATCGTCGATTTCCTCAAGGCGTTGCGCCGCACCGGGTTTCAGGAGGTCGAGGTCGTGATCGGCGGCGGGTCGCCCTCGCCGCTCGCTTGGAAAGCCTGGGACGAAGCGGCCTACAAGGCGCGCTGGCAGCGGCTCGTCGAAATCCGCAATCTGTTGATCGCGTCCGGCCTGCACTACCGCCTCGACCTCTTCAACGAAGGCATCCCGGCGCGCAACCAGCCGATGCTGCTGCTGCGCTATGTGCAGCGCCTGTGGGCCGATTACGTAGGCGCTTTCGGGGTGGCCGACACGGTCGGGTTTTCGATCATTCCGCTCATCGCGCAGGATCGCTTTGCGCAGATCCCGGCGGTCTACCAGGGGCGGCTGCCGCCGGTATTCGATCTGCACATTTACGACCGGCCGGAAGCGACGGTGCTGAACGCCCATCGCCGCCTCGCGCAACTCGGCCTCGGCGGCGTGCCGTGGATCATCGGCGAGACCTTCTACAACGACCGCGACGAGGCCACGGCGTTGGCCAGCGCGATCGCGGCGACCGGCCAGCGGGTGCTCTTCGTGATGCAATGGCCGCTGACGTCGCAGCGTCGCTGCCGCGGCATCGACGTCGCGTTTCCGGCGCGCTTTGACGAATACATCGCGAAGGGGTTCTAGAGCATTTTCACAATGAGTCGGCATAACCAGCGGCATGGAAGTAGTTGGCGCATTCGTCTGGGGTGAACTGGTCGAGCAGGACGCCGATGCGGTGCCACAGACCGTCGCGGGTGCGCTCGGGTCGCTGCCGGAGCAAGGTCTTGAGCTTCGAGAAGGCCATCTCGATGGGGTTCATATCGGGCGAGTAGGGCGGCAGCAGGAAAAGCTGCGCGCCGGCCTTGGCGAAGGCGGTCCGCACGGCGGCGATCTTGTGGGCGGGCAGGTTGTCCATCACGACGATGTCGTCGGGTTTGAGGGTCGGGATCAGCACCTGCTCGACATAGGCGAGAAACGCCTGGCCGGTCATCGGCCCGTCGAGCACCATCGGAGCACCGAGGCCGCCCTGGCGCAGCGCAGCGACAAAGGTGGTGGTCTTCCAGTGGCCGAACGGCGCCTTGGCCAATAAGCGCCGGCCGCGCGGGGCGCGGCCATAGAGCCGGGTCATCTTGGTGCTGGCGCCGGTCTCGTCGATGAAAACGAGCTTGTCAGCATCAATGAAAGGCTGCGCTGCCCGCCAGATCCGCCGCCGCGCCGCGACGTCCGGGCGGTCCTGTTCGGCCGCCCGGAGCGTCTTTATGGGATGGCCCGCCCCTCTCTCCCGCAGCTTAGGCTACGGGGCTACCAGAGGGAAAGGAGCGGAGCGATGCAGATAGCCGTGTTGGGGATCGACCTGGGCAAGAATAGCTGCAGCGTCGCGGGATTGGATGCGTCGGGGCGGGTGGTCCTGCGTCGGCGCCTGCACCGCGACAGCGTGATGAAGTTGGCGTCGCGCTTGCCGGCTTGTGTAATGGCGATGGAGGCTTGCTGCGGTGCTCATCATCTCGGCCGCGCTCTGCAGGCGTGCGGACACGAGGTTCGACTGATGTCGCCGGAATACGTGCAGCCCTATGTCAAAGCGCAGAAGAACGACGAACGGGACGCCGAAGCGATTGCGGAAGCGGCAACCCGACCGACGATGCGGTTTGTCGAGCTCAAGAGCGAAAGCCAGCTCGACATGCAGAGCCTGCACCGTGCCCGCTCGCGGTTGGTGGGTGAGCGCACCGCGCTGATCAACCAACTGCGAGCCGTGCTGCTCGAGCGCGGCATCACGGTCGCGCAGGGGCGGCACCGGCTGCAACACTATCTCGCGCTCGCACTGGACGGTGACGACACGCCGTTGCCGCTGAGCCCGCGCATGCGCCAGCTGATCGACGACATGCGGGCACAATGGTCCGAACTTGATCGGCGG
>DATGFP010000124.1:0-14652 GCA_035309005.1 Allostellaceae bacterium
AACCGGCCGCCCAACAAGGGCCGTCACAACGCTTACCTCCAGATGCAGGCTCGCGCCCGCACCCTCGCGCAAGCAGCAACGACCCCGCCGCCGCCCGCGCATCCCTTCCATATACCAACAATGTCAATCAACAATCCGACCCGAGACGCTTCCGAGCCCGCCGTGAAGTGCGGCTGAGCCACATCGTCGCCGATGGCCGGGCGCCACAACCCCCCGAAGGGCCCTGAGGCGAAGGGTTAACGTAGTCTCGGCTTTCCGACCTGTCCAGGGCCGAATGAATAAAAAATGCGCACGCTCGCCCGCCGCCGTCACAGGAGGCCGAGCGAACGCAATTCCGCGACCAGGCGCTCCGGCATCGGGTCTTCGGCGCGCGCCGCGCCGGCCTGGCCGAGAATAGCGCCGCCCGGCGCATCCGGCGGGGCATCGGCCGGCGAGAGATAGCGCCAGCCCTGGAACGGCCGCCACGGCCGCAACAGGGTCGGCACCACCACCGGATCGACCGCGATCAGGCAATAGGCCCGTCCCTTGTCGTCGCGCTCGCTGCGCAGGCCGGCGATCCGCTGGCGGGCGCGGATCTGCCCGCGGATGACCCAATAGAGCGAGCCGCCGGCGAGCACCGCCTCGGCGCGGCGCGGCTGGTTGCGGGTATAGACCCAGCTGCCGCCATATTGCCGGCTGCGCTCGGCCCGCACCCGGCGCAGATCGTCGAGATCGGCAATGCCGACCGCCATCTTCAGGAGATGCAGCGGCGCTGCGGGGGGCGCGGCGTCACCCGAACGCTTCATCGCGCCGCGGGGTCCGGGTCGGTGAGGGCGATCAATTCGGCGCCCTCCTCGACGAGGTCGCCCGGCGCGTAATGGACCGCGGCCACAATGCCCTCGCGCGGCGCGGCGATGGTATGCTCCATCTTCATCGCCTCGACGACCATCATCGGCTGGCCCCGGCGCACGTGTTCGCCGGCCGCGACCAGCAGCTGCACGACCCGGCCCGGCATCGGCGCGGTTAGCCGCCCGGCCGCCGCATCGGCGCCTTCGGGCGGCGCCAGCGGGTCGATTTCGTCGAGGATCCAGCTCGCGCCGTCGGCGAAGAGCGCCAGCCGGCGCGCATGTTCGAGGATGCGCACGCGACGCCGCACCCCGTCGAGATCGACCGCGAGCCACCCGCCCGCCGCCCGCTCGGCTGACGCGCGCCGCAGCTGCCCGTCGAGCGCGAGATGCCAGCCGACCGCCTCGCGCGTCGCCGACACCTGCAGCGCCGCGTCCTCGCGGCGGAAGGTGAAACCGACCGCCGCCGGCGCTAGATTGAGCCGCCAGCCGCCGCCGCTGGCCCACGGATCGCGATTGCCGGCCGCATCCTCGCGCGCCGCCAGCAGATGCAGCGCCGCCGCGGCGAGGATGAAATCCGGCACCGCCGGCGGGGCGGGCAGCAAGGCGTCGCGCCGCCGCTCGATAAAGCCGGTGTCGACCGCGCCGGCGGCAAATTCGCGGTCGCCGACGATGCGCGCGAGAAAGTCGAGGTTGGTCGCGACCCCGAGAACCGCGGTGTCGACCAGCGCGCGGCCGAGGCGGGCGCGGGCGGCGGCGCGGTCCTCGCCCCAGGCGATGATCTTGGCGATCATCGGATCGTAGAACGGCGTCACCGCATCGCCTGGGCGCACCCCGGTCTCGACCCGGATGCCGTGCCCCTCGGGCAGTCGCAAGCCGCGCAACGTGCCGGTCGCCGGGAGGAAGCCGCGCGCCGGGTTTTCGGCGTAAAGCCGGACCTCGATCGCGTGGCCGCGCAGGGCGATCTCGCCCTGGTCGAGCGGCAGCTTCTCACCGGCCGCGACGCGGAGCTGCCATTCGACGAGGTCGAGCCCGGTCACCGCCTCGGTCACCGGATGCTCGACCTGGAGGCGGGTGTTCATCTCCATGAAATAGAACGAGTCTTCTTCAGCGATGAACTCGACCGTGCCGGCGCCGACATAGCCGACCGCGCGCGCCGCGGCGACCGCCGCCTCGCCGATGATTGCGCGGCGCCCGCGGTCGAGCCCCGGCGCCGGGGCCTCCTCGACGACCTTCTGGTGGCGGCGCTGGATCGAGCAGTCGCGCTCGAAGAGGTGCACGAGATTGCCGTGGGCGTCGCCGAACACCTGGACTTCGATATGGCGCGGCCGCTCGAGGTAGCGCTCGACCAGCACCCGATCGTCGCCGAAGGCGCCCTTCGCCTCGCGCTTGGCGCCGTCGAGAGCGCGGGCGAATTCGGCCGGCCCGGCGACGACCCGCATGCCGCGCCCGCCGCCGCCGGCCGAAGCCTTGATGATGACCGGGAAGCCGATGGTTTCCGCCTCGGCGAGGAGCCGGGCCTCGCCCTGTTCGGCGCCGTGGTAGCCCGGCACGACCGAGACGCCGTGCGCCGCCATCAGCGCCTTCGCCGCCGATTTCGAGCCCATCGCCCGGATCGCGGCGGGCGGCGGCCCGATGAAGACGAGGCCGGCGGCGGCGCAAGCCTCGGCGAACTCGGCATTTTCCGAGAGAAAGCCATAGCCCGGATGCACCGCCTCGGCGCCGCTGTCCCGCGCCGCCGCGACGATGCGCGCGCTGTCGAGATAAGACTGGCGCGGCGCCGGCGGCCCGATCAGCCGCGCTTCGTCCGCCATCTCAACGTGGAGGGAATGGGCATCGGCCTCGGAATAGACCGCGACCGTGGCGATCCCCATCCGCCGCGCAGTGCGAGTGACGCGACAGGCGATCTCGCCGCGATTGGCGATCAGGATCTTCGAGAACACGGTTCGAGCCCGAAACGGCGCGCAGCGCCAATAGATGACCAATGAGACAGTGAGGCAGTGAGGATGCGAGCGCACGGCATCTCACTGCCTCACTGTCTCATTGGTCAATTCTTTCGCGGCTGCGCCGCGTCGCCGATCGCGGGTCATTGCGAACTACATCCGGAAGACGCCGAAGCGGGTACCGTCGCGCCACGGGGCGATCGGGGCGTTGAGCGCGGCGGAGATCGACAAGCCCAGCACGAGGCGGGTTTCGGCCGGGTCGATGATGCCGTCGTCCCACAGCCGCGCGCTGGCGTAATAGGGGTGCCCCTGGGTTTCGTATTGGGCGCGGATCGGCGCCTTGAAGGCGGCCTCCTCGTCGGCGCCCCACGCCTCTCCGCGCCCCTCCATGCCGTCGCGCCGTACCGTCGCCAGCACCGAAGCCGCCTGCTCGCCGCCCATCACGGAAATCCGCGCGTTCGGCCACATCCACAAAAAGCGCGGAGAATAGGCCCGGCCGCACATGCCGTAATTGCCGGCGCCAAAGCTGCCGCCGATGATCACGGTGAATTTCGGCACGTTCGCGGTGGCGACCGCGGTCACCATCTTGGCGCCGTCCTTGGCGATGCCGGCGTTCTCATACTTACGGCCGACCATGAAGCCGGTGATGTTCTGCAGGAATACGAGCGGGATGCCGCGCTGCGCGCACAGTTCGATGAAATGCGCCGCCTTCAGCGCGCTCTCGGAAAAGAGGATGCCGTTATTGGCGAGGATGCCGACCGGGTAGCCCCAGATCCGCGCGAAGCCGCACACCAGGGTCGCGCCGTAGAGCTGCTTGAATTCGTCGAGTTCGCTGCCGTCGACGATGCGGGCGATGATCTCGCGCACCTCGTAGGGCCGGCGCACGTCCGTCGGGATGACGCCGTAAATCTCCTCTTGCGGGTAATTCGGCTCCTCGGGTGTCGCTACCGCAAGCGGTACCTGCTTCGTCCAGTTGAGATTTGCCACGATGCGGCGGGCGATGCCGAGAGCGTGGCGGTCGTCGAGCGCCATATGGTCGGTCACCCCGGAGATCCGGCTGTGCACCTCGGCGCCGCCGAGATCCTCGGCGCTGACCACTTCGCCGGTCGCCGCCTTCACCAAGGGCGGGCCGCCGAGAAAGATCGTGCCCTCGCCCTTGACGATGATGCTTTCGTCGGACATCGCCGGGACATAGGCGCCGCCGGCGGTGCACGAGCCCATCACGATCGCGATCTGCGGTACGCCCAGGGCCGAGAGGTTGGCCTGGTTGTAGAAGATGCGGCCGAAATGGTCGCGGTCGGGAAATACTTCGTCCTGCGCCGGCAGAAAGGCGCCGCCCGAATCGACCAAATAGAGACAGGGCAGCCGGTTGTCGCGCGCGATTTCCTGGGCGCGCAGGTGTTTCTTGACGGTCATCGGAAAATAGGTGCCGCCCTTGACCGTCGCGTCGTTGGCGACGACGACGCATTCGCGCCCCGAAATGCGGCCGATGCCGGTGACGATGCCGGCCGCCGGCACCGCACCGTCGTACATGCCCCAGGCGGCAAAGGCCGACAATTCGAGGAACGGCGAGCCGGGGTCGAGCAGCAGCCGGATGCGCTCGCGCGCCAACAGCTTGCCGCGCCCTTGATGGCGCTGGCGTGAAGCCGCGTCGCCGCCCAGCGCGATCGCGGCGCTTTGGTCGCGCAGATCGTTGACGAGCGCACGCATCGCCGCGTCGTTGGCGCGGAAGCTGTCGGAGCGCCGGTCGAGCGCGGTCGGCAGAACGGGCATGCGCCGGCACCTTATCGACTGCGTCCGGCGGGGCAAGGGGCAAGCGCCGCGCAACGCTGACGCGAAGCGGAACCGCGCTTTGTCCGGCGGCGTTGAGAGGATTGGGTGGCGCCTCGCCGCCCTACAGCGGGAACAGCGACGATGAAACTGGCTCTCTTCGCAACTGCGGCGCTGCTCACCGCCGCCGCAATGGCTGCGCCGGCCAGCGCCGCGACGATCAAGCCCGGACGCTGGCAATTCACCACCCAGTTGCAGGCGCCGGCCGCCTCCGCCCCTGGCACGCCAACCGCTCCATCTGGGGGCGCGCCAAGTCCGGGCGCGATGCCGCCGCAGGCGGGCGGCGCCGAAGCCACCTATACCAGCTGCATCGCTTCCGATAAGGCGGTGCCGGTCGAGTTCGGCGCGCAATGCAAGCTCGAAAAATCGGCGCGCCACGGCGAGCGCCTGACCTGGTCGATGCTGTGCACCAACAGCCAGGCCAAGGTGCGCTCCGACGGCGTCGCGCAGTATCACGGCGAGACGATGGAGGGCACGCTGACCAGCCACCTGCCCGGCGCCGGCGGCGCGGTGACCGACATGACGCAACGCATCACCGGCCGCTATCTCGGGGCCTGCCTGCAGCCGGCCGACATGCCGATGACGCCGTCGCACCCGACCGCGCCGCCGCGCGAAACAGCGCAGCGCGGCGGGCCGGAATCGCCCGGGAAAGCGGCGCTTCCGGTGAAGGCTGCCGCCACGGCTGATGATCGAGCCACCGCCGCCGCGCGGCCGGAGGATGCCCCAGCGACCCGGCGCTACGCCCACCGCGGGCATTATCGTCATCACGCGCACTACGCTCGCTGGTATGCGCAATCATACGGATATTCCGGCGGCTATTCCGGCTTCGGACCGGCGCCCTATTCGAACAGCGGCGACTGAGCCGGGGTACTGAGGCCAATTTTCCGGCGCGCGAAAACGGCCCGGCGGGGAGCGCCGGGCCGCTGTTCGCTGTGCTGTTTGTCGGCGGCAGCCGTTAGTCGGAGCTGCACACCTTGACGGTCTTCATCGCCGTCTCGGCCTGGGTCTGGGTCGCGTAGCCGTCGTCGCCGACGATCGTCACCTCGCGCGACACCGGCTTCTGGCTGACGATGTGGCAGCTCTTGGTGCCGCTGTCCTGCACGATGTAGTACGAGGTCTGCGCCGCGGCCGGCAGAACGAAACCGGCAACGAGCGCTCCGGCCAGTGCAAGTCTGTGGATCATCTCTACTCTCCTGACAGTATAGTCCGGGTGAAAACAGCCCGCTTCATTGGCTGGTTCCATCGCAGACGCTTGACCGCAGCGGCGCCGGCCTGCGCAAATGCCGCCATGACCCAATTGCCCTCGCTCGCCGAGCTCGACGACGCCCAAGTGCTGGTGCACAGCCTTATGGCGCCGACCCCGCAATATTGCTGGCCGCTGCTGTCGCGCCGGGTCGGCGCCGAGCTCTGGGTCAAGCACGAGAACCACACCCCGATCGGCGCCTTCAAGCTGCGCGGCGGGCTCGTCTATCTCGACCGGCTGCGGCGCCGCGAGCCCACGATCGCCGGGGTTATCAGCGCGACCACCGGCAATCACGGCCAGAGCATCGCCTATGCCGCGACCCGCCTCGGCCTCGCCGCGACGATCGTGGTGCCGCACGGCAACAGCCCGGAAAAAAACCGCGCGATGGCGGCGTTCGGCGCGAGGCTCGTCGAACACGGCCACGATTTCCAGGCGGCCTACGACTATGCGACCCAAACGGCGGCCAGCGACAATCTGCATCTCGTGCGCTCCTACGATCCGCTGCTGGTGCGCGGCGTGGCGAGCTACGGGCTGGAGCTCTTTCGCGCGGTGCCCGAGCTCGACGTGGTTTACGTGCCGGTCGGGCTCGGCAGCGGGATTTGCGGGGTCATCGCGGCGCGCGAGGCGCTCGGCCTCACAGCCGAGATCGTCGGCGTCGTCGCCGAGAACGCGCCGGCCTACGCGCTCTCCTTCGCCGCCGGCGCGCCGGTCAACACCAACAGCGCCGACACCTTCGCCGGCGGGCTCGCGGTGCGGGTGCCCGACCCCGCCGCGCTCGACATCATCCGCCGCCACGCGGCGCGCATCCTCACCGTCTCGGAAGCCGAGATGCGGCGCGCGATGCGCCTCCTCTTCAGCGCCACGCACAACCTCGCCGAGGGCGCCGGCGCCGCGGCCTTCGCGGCTGCGTTACAGGAGCGCGACCGGCTCGCCGGCAAGCGGGCGGCGGTCATTCTGTCGGGCGGCAACATCGACCGTGCCCTCTTCGCGCAAATCCTCGCCGACCCCGACGGCGACGGCGACGAATAGGCGCCAAACGCCAAGTCCGGGCCTGGGGGTCAAGAGCTTTTGCCGATTGCTATGAAATTCGCTGTCCCTCATCTCCTCGGCGCAAACGCACTTACAACTTATAGTGGTCTATGCGAAAACTGCGTTTGCTGCTCCTGCAGCAGATTAACAGCCAGCGTTCGCGCAGTGGTTGTATGATCTCGTACCGGACATTACCCCGTTCCCTGTCGTCATGCCCGCGCAAGCGGGCATCCAGGGCGGCACGCGTTATGCCGGCCGCTCCTGGACCCCCGCTTGCGCGGGGGTGACGCCCAGGGTGATGAATGGCGAGAGTGACGAATGACGGAACGGCCTCAGCTGTTTGCGCCGAACCATCTTGTAGCAGGCCAATGTGGCGAGCGTATGTTCATGTTATGTACAGGCTATGCGCTCTCGGCGAAGATTTCGCGGCCGATCAGCATGCGGCGGATTTCCGAGGTGCCGGCGCCGATCTCGTAGAGCTTGGCGTCGCGCAACAGGCGCCCGGTGGGGTAATCGTTGATGTAGCCGTTGCCGCCCAGGATCTGCACCGCGTCCAATGCCATGCGGGTGGCGGCTTCGGCGGCGTAGAGGATCGCGCCGGCGGCGTCCTTCCGGGTCGTCTCGCCGCGATCGCAGGCCCGCGCGACGGCATAGACGTAGGCCCGGCAGGCGCTGAAGCTGGTATACATGTCGGCGATCTTGCCCTGGATCAGCTGGAATTCGCCGATCGCCTGGCCGAACTGTTTGCGGTCGTGGATGTAGGGGATGACCGCGTCGAGGCAGGCCTGCATGATGCCGATCGGCCCGGCCGCCAGTACCGCGCGCTCGTAATCGAGGCCGCTCATCAGGACGCGCACGCCCTCGCCCTCCTGGCCGAGCAGGTTTTCCGCCGGCACTTCGCAATCCTCGAGCACCAGTTCCGAGGTCGGGCTGCCGCGCATGCCCAATTTGTCGAGCTTCTGCGCCGGGCGAAACCCGGGGAAACCCTTCTCGATCAGGAAGGCGGTGATGCCGCGCGCGCCCGCCTCGGGCCGGGTCTTGGCGTAGACCACCAGGGTGTCGGCGACATGCCCGTTGGTGATCCACAGTTTGGTGCCGTTGAGGATGTAGTGGTCGCCCTTCTTGTCGGCGCGCAGCCGCATCGCGACGACATCGGAGCCGGCGCCCGGCTCGCTCATCGCCAGGGCGCCGACATGCGCGCCAGAGATCAAATCCGGCAGGTATTTCCGCTTTTGCGCCTCATTGGCGTTGCGGCGGATCTGGTTGACGCAGAGGTTGGAATGCGCGCCGTAGCTGAGTCCGACCGAGGCCGACGCGCGGCTGACTTCCTCCATCGCGACGCAATGCGCCAGATAGCCCATGCCGGCGCCGCCATATTCCTCCTCGACCGTGATGCCGTGCAGCCCGAGCGCCCCCATCTGCGGCCATAGCTCTCCGGGGAAGCGGTCCTCCTTGTCGATCGCGGCGGCAATCGGCGCGATTTTCTCTTCGGCGAAATCGCGCACGCTGTTCCGCAGCATGTCGATCTCCGGGCCGAGATCGTGGTCGAGCATCAGGAGCCGGGTGTTTTGCATCACCCGCTAACCCGTCATGGCCGGGCTTGTCCCGGCCATCCACGTTTTTAGTCGTGACGCCGGCTCAAAGGGCGTGGATGGCCGGGACAAGCCCGGCCATGACGACGAGGGGCATCCGAGACGCTGGCGCATCAGGCATGGTGCGGTCGAGAAGACTCGAACTTCCACGGAGTTTCCCCCACAGCGACCTCAACGCTGCGCGTCTACCAGTTCCGCCACGACCGCATGTCGGCATGCCCGCCCGAAGTGGGGCGCGTCCTTAGCAAAGAGAGGCTACCATAGCAAGCGCGACGGACCCAGAGAGATGGAGCCGGAGATAGGTATGGCGGCGGGCCGGGTCGAGTGGCGGGTAAGCGACGCGCCGGTGCCCTACGAGGAAGCGGTCGCCGCGATGGAGGCGCGCGCCGCTGCGATCCGCGACGGCGCCGCGGCGCAGCTCGTATGGCTCCTCGAACACCGGCCGCTCTATACCGCCGGCACCAGCGCCCAGCCCGCCGATCTGCTCGATCCCGGGGGGCTCCCGGTCTACAGGAGCGGCCGCGGCGGGCAATACACCTATCACGGGCCGGGCCAGCGCATCGCCTATGTGCTGCTCGATCTGGATCAGTGGGGACGCGACGTGCGCTGCCATGTGTGGCGGATCGAGGAATGGATGATCCGGGTGCTGGCGGAATTCGGCGTCAGGGGTGAGCGGCGCGCCGGGCGGGTCGGCGTGTGGGTGGCGCGGCCGGATCGCGGCGACGACAAGATCGCGGCGATCGGGGTCCGGGTGCGGCGCTGGGTGACCTACCACGGGGTCGCGCTCAACGTCTCCCCCGACCTCGCGCCTTACCGCGGCATCGTGCCGTGCGGCATCGCGCCCGAAGCGAGCGGGCACGGCGTCACCTCGCTGGCCCGCCTCGGCGTCGATGTCGCGATGGCCGAGGTCGACGCCGCGCTCCGTGCGCATTTCGAGCGGGTGTTCGGCGAAGTGGCAGGGAGTTGCGGCGCCTGATCGGGCGAGAACCCCGCCGCCGGACGGCGGGGCTCTCGCGGGCTGCTATCGGTGGTGGAACAGCCCGAAGACGATCCGCGGCACGATGTGCCGCTCGAAAGCCGCGCCATGGCGGCCATGGTGTTCGCGCCATTCGTGCTGCTGCCAGGCCTCGTGATACCCCCGCTCGCCGCCCCACCAGGCGGCCTGCGCCTGGGCCGGGAGGGCCGCCGTGGCGGCGGTGGCGACCAGGCCGATGGTGGCCAGAACGAGTGCAATTCGGCGCATCTTGGTTCTCCTTGTGCTGACGCTCGCTGGCGTCACATAATGATACGGGTCCGTTGCGTTTTATATCCCCGGCCGGGAAAACTTTTTTGCGCGGGGGGCGGGCGGCGCTCGCGGTTTGCAGGACGCGCGCATCTGGCCCATATCAGCGCTCGACATGCAGACGCTGTTCGAACCCCAGGCGCCGCGGCCGCTGGCCGACCGGCTGCGCCCCAAAAGCCTCGCCGAGATCGTCGGGCAGGACCATCTGCTCGGGGGCGACGGGCCGATCGGGCGCATGGTGGCGGGCCGGCATCTGGCCTCGATGATCCTGTGGGGGCCGCCCGGCGTCGGCAAGACGACGATCGCCCGGCTCCTAGCGGAGGGTACCGACCTCGCGTTCGAGCCGTTGTCGGCGGTCTTTTCCGGGGTCGCCGATCTGCGCCGCGTCTTCGAGGCGGCGAAAAAACGCCGCGAGATGGGGCACGGCACGCTGCTCTTCGTCGACGAGATCCACCGCTTCAACCGCGCCCAGCAGGATGCGTTTTTGCCCTATGTCGAGGACGGCACGGTGATCCTGGTCGGTGCGACGACCGAGAACCCTTCCTTCGAATTGATCGGGGCGCTGTTGTCGCGCGCCCAGGTGTTCGTGCTGCGCCGGCTCGACGACGCGGCGCTCGAAACCCTCCTCGCCCGCGCCGAAGCCCATCTCGGCCGCGCCCTGCCGCTGAGCGAGGATGGCCGCGCCGCGTTGCGCGCGATGGCCGACGGCGACGGCCGCTTCCTCCTCAACCTCGTCGAGGAGATCGAGCTTCTGCCGAGCCAGCCGCTGCTCGGCGCGTCGCAGTTGGCCGAACTGGTGCAGCGCCGCGCGCCGCTCTACGACAAGGGCCAGGAAGGCCACTACAATTTGATCAGCGCGCTGCACAAATCCCTGCGCGGCTCGGACACCGACGCGGCGCTCTATTGGCTGGCGCGCATGCTGGCGGGCGGCGAGGACCCGATCTACATCCTGCGCCGGCTGACCCGCGCCGCCTCCGAGGATATCGGCCTCGCGGACCCGCAGGCCCTGGTGCAGGCCCTGGCCGCATGGGACACTTACGACCGGCTCGGCTCGCCCGAGGGCGAACTGGCGGTGGCGCAGCTGGTGATCTATCTCGCCACCGCGCCCAAATCCAACGCCGCCTATGTCGCGTTCGGCGAAGCGCGGCGGATGGCCGGCGAGACCGGCTCCCTGATGCCGCCCCAGCACATCTTGAACGCGCCGACCCGCCTGATGCGCGACATCGGCTACGGCAAGGGCTACGTCTACGACCACGCGACCGAGGAAGGCTTTTCCGGGCAAAACTATTTCCCCGACGGCGTCGCGCGACGCGAATTCTACCGTCCCGGCGAGCGCGGCTTCGAGCGCGAAGTCAAAAAGCGCCTCGAATACTGGGACAGGCTGCGCCAGCGCGCGGCGGCGCAGGAACAATGACGTGGCGACGCGCTTTTGTGCGTGCTTCGAGATGCGCTCTGCGAGCGCTCCTCAGCATGACGGATATTCGTGATGACCGCACAGAACCCTCGTCATCCTGAGGAGGCGCGGAGCGCCGTCTCGAAGGACGCGGGACCGCGGCTCGGTGGAACGGTCACGGCGCTCGCCACCGTTACGGTGCGGCCGGAGGACGGGGCGGGGCGGCTCGACCGCTGGTTCCGCCGGCATTACCCGCAGCTCAACCACGGGCGGCTCGAAAAGCTGCTGCGCACCGGGCAGGTCCGGGTCGACGGCAAGCGCGCCCGCGCCGGCGACGCGGTGGCGCCCGGCCAGGAAATTCGGGTGCCGCCGCTGGCGGAGCCGTCATCGCCGCGGCCGCGGCAAATATCGCCGCAGGACGAGGGGCTGCTGCGCGGGCTGGTGCTTTACCGCGACGCCTCGGCGATCGTCATCAACAAGCCGATGGGGCTCGCGGTCCAGGGCGGCAGCAAGACCGGGCGGCATGTCGATGGCCTCCTCGACACGCTGCGCTTCGACTTGGACGAGCGGCCGCGCCTGGTGCACCGGCTCGACAAGGATACTTCGGGCGTCCTCCTGATCGCGCGCACCGCGGCGGCGGCTGCCTTCTTCACCCGCGCCTTTCGCGACAAGACGACGCGCAAGATCTATTGGGCGGCGGTGGTCGGGGTGCCGCGCCTGGCACAGGGCCGCATCGACCTGGCGCTCGCCAAAGGCGGCGGCCCGGGGCGCGAGCGCGTCGAGATCGACGACGAGGACGGCAAGAGCGCGGTCACCTATTACCGGGTGATCGACCGCACCGGCGACCGCGCGAGCTGGCTCGCGCTCTTGCCGGTGACCGGCCGCACCCACCAGCTGCGGGCCCATTGCGAGGCGCTCGGCACGCCGATATTGGGCGACGGCAAATACCGCGGCGCCGCTCATTCGGCCAACCAGCTGGAAGATCTCGTCGCGGCCAAGGGGCTGCACCTGCACGCGCGCAGCCTGGCGATCCCGAACCCGCAGGGCGGCCTGCTGCGGGTCACCGCGCCCCTCCCGCCGCATATGCGCGAGACCTGGGCGCTGCTCGGCTTCGCCGGCGACGCGGGCGACCCGTTCGCCGAACTGGAAGCGCCGCGATGAAGCGCGTCTATAAACAGGTCGAAGCGCGTCCGGTCGAGGGCGGCTGGGGCGTCGCGCTCGACGGCCGGGCGATGCGCACCCCCGGCCGCAACCAGCTGATTGTGCCGGGGGGGCCGCTCGCCACGGCGATCGCCGCCGAGTGGGACGCGCAACGGGAAGAAATCCGCCCGGCGACGATGCCGCTGACCCGCCTCGCCGCGACCGCGATCGACCGCACCGCGCCGCAGCGCCAGCGCGTCGTGGCGGAAACCGCCGGCTACGCCGCGACCGACCTCGTGTGCTACCGCGCCGAGCGGCCGCCGGCGCTGGTCGCGCGGCAGGCGGCGGAATGGCAGCCGCTCGTCGACTGGGCGGCGGCGCGCTACGACGCGGCGCTGGCGGTGACGAGCGGCATCCTGCCGACGCCGCAATCGCCGGCGGCGCTGCGCGCCTTTGCCGCCGCGGTCGCGGCGCACGACGATTTCCGCCTGACCGCGCTGCATCTCCTCACCGCGTGCTGCGGCTCGCTGGTGATCGCGCTGGCGGTGACGGAAGCGCGGCTCGACGCGGCGGCGGCCTTCGCCCTCTCGCAGCTCGACGAAAGCTTCCAGATCGAAGCCTGGGGCGAAGATTCCGAAGCCGCCGCCCGCCGCCACGCGCTCGCCGCCGACATCGAAGCGGCGGCCCGCTTCATCGAGTTGCTTGCCCAGAAAGCATGATTCGATGGATCGAAACCTGTCCCCGTCACCCCCGCACAAGCGGGGGTCCAGAGCAAGCGACGGTCGGTTGCCCCTGGATTCCCGCGTGCGCGGGAATGACGATTCGATCTAGCCAGGTAAAGAGGGCCGCATTCCCGGCGCACGCCGGGACCCACTTATCCGCGCCCGAACTGGTTGAAAAATGGGTCCCGGCTTGCGCCGGGTATGCGGAGAGGGGGATCGATACGGAGCGGGGGCGGGCGGGTCAGGCCTTGGCGGTTTCGGCGCGGTATTCCTTGAAGACGCGCGAGGCGACCAGCATCGATTCGCGGATGATCGGCACGCCGATATAGCCCGACAAATGCAGCAGCACCTCGGTCAATTCGTCCTCGCTCCAGCCCTGGCGCAGCGCAAAGCGCAAATGCAGCGCGAGTTCCGGCTCGCGCCCCATGCAGGTGTCGGAGACGACGCAGATGAGCGCGCGCGTTTTGTCGTCGAGGCCGGGGCGCGTCCACAGCGCGCCGAACACGGTCTCGGTCGCGACGTCGATGAATTTCTGCATGATCGGATCGCTGTAGATCCCCTTCGCGGCGGCCTCGACCGCCGCGTCGCCCATCAGCTGCCGCCGCTTCGCCGCGCCGCGCTTGTATAGTTCGCTCTCAGCCATCGCATCCTCGCTGGGTGAATTCCGCCGGCGCCATCTTGCCCGCCGCCGCTGGCCTTGTCGCCTCTTTGGTGCTATCCCGCGCGATGCACGAAATCCTGAAGAAACTCGACGAAAAGCGCGCCGCCGCACACGCCGGCGGCGGGGCGCGGCGCGTCGCGGCGCAGCACGAAAAGGGCAAGCTGACCGCGCGCGAGCGGCTCGACATTCTGCTCGACCCCGGTTCCTTCGAGGAATGGGACATGTTCGTCGAGCACCGCAGCGCGGATTTCGGCATGGCCGAGCAAAAGGTGCCGGGCGACGGCGTCGTCACCGGCTATGGCGAGATCAACGGCCGCCTGGTTTTCGTGTTCAGCCAGGATTTCACGGTGTTTGGCGGCTCATTGTCGGAGGCGCACGCCGAGAAGATCTGCAAGATCATGGACCAGGCCTTGAACGTCGGCGCGCCGGTGATCGGGCTCAACGATAGCGGCGGCGCGCGTATCCAGGAGGGCGTCGCCTCACTCGCGGGCTATGCCGACGTCTTTCAGCGCAATGTGATGGCCTCGGGCGTCATCCCGCAAATCTCGCTGATCATGGGCCCCTGCGCCGGCGGCGCGGTGTATTCCCCGGCAATGACCGACTTCATCTTTATGGTGAAGGATTCGTCGTACATGTTCGTCACCGGACCGGAAGTGGTGAAGACGGTGACGCACGAGACGGTGACACAAGAGGAGTTGGGCGGCGCCGTCACCCACACCACCAAATCCGGTGTCGCCGACCTCGCCTTCGAGAACGATATCGAGGCGCTGATCGAGCTGCGGCGCTTTGTCGGCTTTCTGCCAAGCTCAAACCGCGCGCCGCTCCCGCCCCGCCCCTACACCGACCGGCGCGACCGCGGCGAGCCATCGCTCGATACGCTGATCCCCGCAAACCCCAACAAACCGTACGACATCAAGGAGCTGATCGAGAAAATCGTCGACGACGGCGACTTCTTCGAACTGCAGCCGAATTACGCCGGCAACATCATCGTCG
>DATGFP010000125.1:0-7086 GCA_035309005.1 Allostellaceae bacterium
GCGAGCGAGGCTTCGAACATCGGGATCACGCGCTCGGCCAGCGTCTCGAACAGCTGGCGGGCGAAATCGCCGTCTTCGAGAAAGCTGTGCAGTGCGAGCCGCAGCCGCGAGTCGAATTCGCCGCGGTCCGCCTCCTCGGCGAGCAGAAAGCGGCGCACCATGAAGCGGACCATGCGGACGAGCGTCCTGGTCGACGGCGGCGCCGCGGCGAGCTGTTCGAGCGCCGGGTCGCCCTCGCAGCCGAGCCGCAGGATTTCCCGGTAGAGCAGCTCTTTCGATGGGAAATGGCGGAACAGCAGGGCTTCCGAAATGCCGGCCGCCTCGGCCAGCTCGCGGGTCGTCGTGCCCGCGAAGCCCCGGCGTGCAAACAGCGGCACCGCCGCCCGGACGATCGCCTTGCGGCGCTCGTCGCTGTCGAGCCTCGTGATCGCCATGGAAGAAAAAAGTAAGCGCTCACTCACCGCGGCGCAAGCGCATTTTGCACTGCACCATTTGGCCGCTTTGGCGTAGAGAAAATGGGCGGCCCTCCCCAAAGGCCGCCCATCCGCTGTGAGGTGCGAGCCCGCCCGTGTTCCCCTGCACGCTGCAGACTTCACACAACTATGAAGGCTATAGATGAGGCGCCTGTCGGCGCAACCAGCGAGAGCGCCGGCGGACGCTCTATCCCCCGAAACTTGCACTTATCCCCGCATTGCCCGCACTCATGCATAGGCTTATCCACAGAAGCGGAGCTAGCTTCAGGCGGCGACCTCGTCGACCCGGCCCGCCGCAAGCCGGTAGATGCGGTCCTGCGGCACGGCGAGCGCCAGCGCCGCTGCGCGGGGCAGCCCGGCATAGAGGCCCCGCAGCACGCGGCTCACGACGCCATGGCAGACCGCGATGACCGGCGCCTCGTCCTGCTCGCCGAGCCAGGCCGCGATGCGCCCGGCGAAGGCCTCATAGCTCTCGCCGTCGGGGCCGCAAAAATACCACTCGTGGCGACCCGCGCCGGCGCCCAGCTGGCGGACGCGGGCGCGCGCCTCGCCGCGGTCGAGCCCGTCCCAGGCGCCGAGCGTCACCTCGCGCAGCCGCGCGTCGAGCCGCGGCGGCTCGGGGCGGCCAAGGCAGCGCGCGACGATCGCGGCGGTGCGCTGCGCCCGGTCGAGCGGGCTCGCGACAATCGCCGCGGCGGCGGCCTCGGGCAGGGTGGCGAGCCGCCGGCCGATCGCCTCGGCCTGCGCGATGCCGAGCGGCGTCAGCGGCGAGTCGAGCCAGCCCTGATAGCGCCCGATGCGGTTCCACTCGGTCTCGCCGTGGCGCACGAGAAAGATCGTCATCGCCCGGAGGGGCGCAGGCGGTAGAGCACGTGGCGGCGCAGCGGATGCCCCTCGGGGACCGCGGGATGGTCGAAATCGGCGGCCGGATCGCGGCCCATGCCGAGGCGCTCCATGACGTGCCGCGACCTCGCGTTCGCCGGAACCGTGAAGGCGACGATCTCGGCGAGCCCGAGCCGGCCGAAGCCGTCGTCGAGCGCGGCGCGGGCGGCTTCGGTGGCGTAGCCCACGCCCCAGTAGCGGCGCGCCAGCCGCCAGCCGATCTCGACGGCCGGGGCGAACGGAAACCCGGCAGAGCGCACCCGGCTCAGCCCGATCGCGCCGATCATGTCCGGCTGGCCGGGCAGCTCGACGGCCCAATAGGCGAAGCCGTGCGCCTCATTGTGCTGGCGCATCCGCAGGATCCAGGCGTCGCTCGCCGCCCGGTCGGAGAACGGCAGCAGATACGCCATGACCGCCGCGTCCATCGACATCGCCGCGAACGGCCCGGCATCCGCCTCGCGCCATTCGCGCAGCACGAGGCGCGGCGTGCACAGCGCGACCGGCACGGCTATTTCTTGGTCGGGCCGCGGCCGGCCATCTCCCCGGCCATCTGGTTCAGGAACATCTCCTGCAGCTGTTCGAAGCCCTTAAGGCCGGCCGGCAACCAGGTCTTCAGCATCGCCTCGGGGTCGAGCGCCTGCACGTTGGCGCGCATCCGCTCCTCGACTTCCTTCAGCATCCGCTCCTGCAAGGGCTTGACGTCGGGCAGCCCGAAAAAGCCGCGCAGCTCGTCGGGCGTGCAGTCGATGTCGAGGCTGATTTTCATCGCCGCGCCCTACAGCCGGTCGGCGACCGCGGCGTGGAAGCGGCGCAGCGCTCCCAGGTGGTCGCCCATCGTGTGGCCGGTGATGCGGCGGTGATGGCGGCGGTCGAACGTCGTCGTCAGGCACAGGTGCGAGGCGCCGGCCTGCTTCCAGAAGCGCGCTTCCTCGGCCCATTCGCGCTCGCTGCCCGAACCCATCGCGACCCACACCTCGATCCCGACCCGGGCCGGGTCGCGGCCGGCCGCCTCGGTCAACGAGCGCAGCTTGGCGAAGACGTCGAGCGCGCTCTGGTCGGGCGGGTAGGCGTTGGGCATCCAGCCGTCGCCCCATTTGGCGATGCGCTCCAAGGTGCGCTCGTGGTGCCCGCCATACCACACCGGCACCTTGCCCGAGGCCGGGCGCGGGTTGATCCCGGCATCCTCGATCGTGTGCCAGCGCCCCTTGAAGCTGACATGCGGCTCGGCCCACAGCGCCTGCATGACCTGCACCTGCTCTTCCGAGCGTCGGCCGCGGTTGTGGAAATTCTCGTTGAGCCCGGTGAACTCGACCTCGTTCCAGCCGACCCCGATGCCGAGCCGGAAGCGGCCGCCGCACAAGACGTCGAGGCAGGCCGCCTGCTTGGCGACCAGCGCGGTCTGGCGCTGCGGCAGGATCAGGACGCCGGTCGAGAAGCCGAGCTTCGTCGTGCAGCCGGCGAGATAGCCGAACAGCACGAACGGGTCGTGGTAGAGGCCGGCCCCGGTGCGTTCGCCTTCGCGCGAGCCCAGCACATGGTCCGGCGCCTCGAGGAAATCGAAGCCGATGCTTTCCGCCGCCTGCGCGTATTCGCGCACGGTCGCCGGATCGCCGCCGATATCGCCCAGCGGCAGCAATGTGCCCAACTGCATGATGTTTCTCCCGGCTGATGAATTTGCCCAGGCTACACCAAATCCGCGGCCGTCGATGCGGCAATGCCGCCCATCGCCTCAGTCGGCGGCGCCGGGCGCGCGGCCAACGACCGCGATCAGCGGGTCCTGCTCGTCCTCGATCCATAGGGCGAGAGGATGCGTCGCGATTTCGGCGAAGCCGGCATGGCGCAGATAGCGCCCGACCAGCGCGGCATGACCCGCGTCGTCGAGGCGGTGCCAGATCGCCACCGCCTTGGTCGGAAAGCAGCGATTGGAGAAGCTGATCACAACGGGGCCGCCCAAGCGCAGCACACGCGCCACCTCGCGCAACACCGCGACAGGCTGCTGCAAATATTGCACCGAGACGCAGATCATCGCCGCGTCGACGCTGCGGTCGGCGAGCGGCAGCGCCGGCTCGCGGTTGAGGTCCTGAACAACCCGGCGGTCGAGGCGCGGGTTGGCCGCGAGCTCTTCCGCGTTCATCCCGAGCCCGATTACTTCCGCGTAGCCGATCTCCGGCGGCAGATGGCTGACCCAGCTGCTCATCAGGTCGAGCAGCACCCCGCCCGCGGGCAACGCGGTGCGGTAGAAATCGGTCAGCACCGCGACCGCGTGGTCGTCGATATGGTAGACTAGCCGCGGCTCCGCATAGAACGCCCCATCGTCGCCGTTGTCGATCTTGCCAAAGGCGCCCGGCGGCAGCCCCAGCACATCGTCCATGTCAGCGCCTCCCCGATCCCGCCATCCAGGCCGTCCTTCCGAGCATAGCGCGGCGCCGGGTTTGGCGACACAATGGCGGCAAGCCCCTCAGCTGCGAAAGATGATCCAATGACCGACGACTGGACCAAGATCAGCGCCGATCTCGAGCGCCTGCTGAAATTGCGCTCGTTGGTGTTCGGCATGAAGCTCTACGAGGACCGCGCCGAAATGGAGGCGATCCCGCGCATCCGCCGGCCGCAATCGATCCACACGCTCGACCAGGTGGTCGGGCAAGCCTCGCGCCTCGGCTGGACTGTCGGCATCACCGCCGACAACCTCGTTGGCGCGCAATGCCGCGCGGTCGTCGGGCTCGGCAGCGCCAAGGATGCCGAATGGCGCTCCGGCAAGCACATGGTCGGCGTCTGGTACTCGACCGAAGAGGACGCCACCGCGCATCAGGCGGCGATGGAGTGCGTGCCCGACGGGCGCTTCGCGGCGCTGGCGTTGTCGCCCTTGGCCAGCGGCCGGCTCGACCCGCCCGACATCGCGCTGTTCTACGCGACCCCGGGCGCGATGATCTATTTCATCAATGGCCTCCAATGGGCTGGCTACAAGAAATTCGATTGGGGCATCGTCGGCGAGTCGGCCTGCGCCGACTCTTGGGGCCGCGCGCTCAAGACCAGGGAGCCGAGCCTCTCGATCCCGTGCTTCGCCGAGCGCCGCTACGGCGGCGTGCTCGACGACGAGATGCTGATGGCGCTACCGCCCGATTATCTGCCAAAGGCGATCGCTGGCATGGAGGCCTTGGCGAAGAACGGGCTGCGCTATCCATTCCCGCAATACGGCATCCAGCAGGACGTACGCGCCGGCATGGCGGTCAGCTATCCCGGGCGCGGCGCTTAGCCAAGGCTGACCCGCCGACAAATCCCTTGTTACGCTGCGCTCGGCGCTTCTAGAGTCGCGGCAACCCCTGCCTTGCCACTCAAACGGAGGACGCCATGCCCGACATTTTCGAAGTCATGAGCACGATGCGGGCGATGCGCCGCCTGAAGCCCGATCCGGTGCCGGACGAGCTGATCAACAAGATTTTGCAGGCCGGGCAATGGGCGCCGTCGGGCGGCAACACCCAGCGCTGGCGCTTCCTCGTCGTCAAGGACCCCGAGGTGAAAAAGAAGGTGCAGGTCTATTATAAGCGCCTGTTCGACGAGTCGGTCGGGCCGCGCTATGCCTCGAGCGCGCCGCCGCCGGGCTCGGACGCGGCGCGCTACAAGCGCCAGCACGCCGCGGTCGAGTACCTGACCGACCATTACCACGAGGCGCCGGTGTGGATCGTCGCCTGCCTCGAGGACGGCGAAAACCCGGGCCGCACCGCCGGCTCCTCGATCTATGGCGCGGTGCAGAACATGTGCCTGGCGGTGCGCGCGCTCGGCCTCGGCACCACGCTGACGACGCGGCATACCGGCTACGGCAAGGAGGTCGACGCGATCTTCGGCCTGCCGCCGGGCGCGCATTCCTACGCGATCCTGCCGATCGGCTGGCCGATGGGCAATTTCGGGCCATTGGGCCGCGGGCCTTTGAAGGATGTCGTCTACGGCGACCAGTGGGGCAAGCCCTACGCCGGCCTCTAACAAAACCCACCCGCGTCACCCCCGCGCAAGCGGGGGTCCAGGGCCGAGGGTACCCCGGTTGCCCCTGGATTCCCGCTTGCGCGGGAATGACGGTTGTAATTACAGCGAATAGGAGGAAACCCATGCCGCGCGTACCGCCGATTACCGGCAAGGCCGATGTGCCGGCCGAACATCATGCTGTCGTCGACGATGTCGTCAGCGTCTTCGGCCAGATCCGGGGGCCGTTCAGCATGCTGCTGCACAGCCCGCCCTTGGCCGAGCGCATGCTCGCCTTCGTCAAGTTCAACCGCGGCGGCACGATCGTCGAGCCGCGGCTCTTGTCGCACGCGATCCTTGCCTCGGTGCGCGAGCGCGACGCGCATTATGTCTGGGCGGCCCAGGTCGGCGCGGCGCGGCGCGCCGGTGTGCCCGAGGCGACGATCGACATATTGCGCGCCAAGGGCGACCCCGCCCCGCTTGGCGAGGACGAGCGCGACATCGTCACCTTTACCCGCCAGCTGGTGCGCAACAACCGGGTCGACCAGGCGGTGTTCGACCGGCTGCAAAAGCGGCACGGCACGCAGTGGCTGGTCGAATTGACCGCGTTCGCCGGCTATTTCGGCATGCTGTCCGGGATGGTCAACGCCTTCGACGTCGCCGCCCCGCCCGACGGCGACAAGCTGCCGGCGTAAGGTTAATCCTCACCCCCGCGCCAGCGGGGGTGACGCCTCAAGAGGAGCACAGCGATGGATTTCGGCGCGTCGATGTTCATGACCGATTACTGCATCCCGCCGGCCGATCTGGGGCGGGCCCTGGAGGAGCGCGGCTTCGAATCGCTGTGGAACCCGGAGCACTCGCATATCCCGTTGTCGCGCAAGACGCCGTTCCCCGGCGGCGGCGGCGTGCCGAAGATGTATTACGACGCGATGGATCCGTTCATCACGCTGACGATGGCGGCCGGCGCCACCACGAAGCTCAAGCTCGGCACCGGCGTCTGTCTCGTCATTCAGCGCGACACGATCCAGACCGCGAAGCTCGTCGCCTCATTGGACCAGGTGTCGGGCGGCCGCTTCCTCTTCGGCATCGGCGGCGGCTGGAACCAGGACGAGATGGAGGACCACGGCACGGTCTACGCCACCCGCTTCAAATTGATGCGCGAGCAGATCGAGGCGATGCGCGAAATCTGGACCAAATCGAAGCCGGAATACCACGGCGAATTGGTGAATTTCCCGCCGATGATGACATGGCCGAAGCCGGTGCAGACGCCGATGCCGGTCATCATCGGCGGCGCCTTCCCGCATGCCGCCCGCCGCGCGGTGCGCTACGGCAACGGCTGGGTTCCGATCGCCGGCCGCGGCAACATCGAAGACACGATACCCTTGTTCAAGAAGATGCTGACGGACGCCGGTCGGACACTCGCCGACGTGCCGATCACGATGTTCGGCGCCTCGCAGGACCTGGATACGCTAAAGCGCTGGCAGGATATGGGGGTAACGCGGGTGGTCGTCGGGCTCCCGCCGGAAGGGGCCGACAAGACATTGCCGGCGCTCGACCGCTGGGCCGAGCTGATCGGCAAGGTCAACGCGTAATCGCGCGCCGCGGCGCGCGCGTCCCGCTCAGGACCGCATGCGGTCGATGCGCGCCTTCAGGTGCCGGCCGGCCGCGCTGCACAGCGCGGCCAATTCTTCCTCGTCGACTTCGCCCGGGAAGGTGACGCGCACCTCGTTGCCCTTGAACGGGTCTGGGTAGTCGTCAAACCGGAAGATGGCGCCGG
>DATGFP010000126.1:0-26706 GCA_035309005.1 Allostellaceae bacterium
CGAACTCGAAATCCTCAAGCGCAAGGCGCCGCGGGCGAGCGCGGCGCTGTCGCGCGAGGTCGTCGGGCTGGTGCAGAAACTGCGCAAGATGGATCTCTTCAAGCTGCCCGGCATCGCCGAGACGATCGACTGGGCCGAGGCGCTGATGCAATTGGACGTTCTCGAACTGACCCCCGAAGCGATCAACGACACGCTGGGAGTGCTCCTCAAATACCAGGACGACATCGCCCGCATCCAGGGGAGCGAAGCAGCCAAACTCCTCGACCTCGTCAAATCCGAAATCGCCGCCGCCCCGCGCGAAGATCAATAGGCGGTGGCCCATAGATTTGTAAGCAGCAGTTTATGAAAAAACACCCTATTTGAGAAGAGGGGCCATCCATGCAGCATCTTCAGGTTTCTCATTACAAATTTCCCGACAGGGAGCCTCTATTTCGGCGTTCTGCGAAAATGTTCAAGCGGCTAGTGAACAATCTCGCGGCCCAATCTAACGAATATACTATTAGGTATAATCCGCGTCGTGCATATGCTTTTCCGCTACGAGGAAGAGAGCGAAACATGTATTCTTCTCTGGCTTGTGCGATAGATGAGATAACTCCGATACATATGTCAGAGTTGCCGTACGAGCGACTGACGGAAGACATGGCAAACGCAGGAAGAGCAGATTTCTGGTGCCATCATTGCAACTGCCATTACGTGATTGAATTGAAGCGGCAACCAATCGGGTTAAGTGCCAAAAAATCAACTAATGTACGGAACCGCTGGGATGCACTCCAACGGCAGCTTGATGAAGTTAAAGATGATTTCCATAAATCTGTCCCAGATAAAGCGAATGCAGTAAGGCTTGGAATATTGGTCATCCCGGCGCGCAGCTTTAAACAAGATGAAATTGATTGGTCTATTGAAGAGAGCGAACGACTTTCAAAAGTAATTCAAGAAGAGTGTGGAAAATCATTAACATTCATGTCCATTATTAAAGTACCACCAAGATGGTGGCGCTATAAGAGACTGACCCGGTGGGAGTATAATCCTGTAATCGTAGTTGCTGGTACGTATCGGGGCAGGGAGCACCGGCTAAATTAGATTGGGTGCGCTTTGATGGCTGCCGCACAGCGACGCGACAGGCTAGATCGGTGGGATCGAGCCAAATCCTTCTTCTCGTTTAGGCACCGATGACGGCTGTCGGTCACACTGACGGGCGGCTCGTTGCCAATCTGATGCATTTCGGCCGGACGCTGCGGGCGGCAGGGCTGCCGGTGGGGCCGGGCAAGGTGCTCGACGCGGTCGCCGCGGTGGAGAAGATCGGCATCGCCGACCGGCGTGATTTCTACTGGACGCTGCACGCGATCTTCGTCAACCGGGCCGACCAGCGCCAATTGTTCGACCAGGCGTTTCACGTCTTCTGGCGCAACCCCGAGCTCCTCAAAAAGATGCTCGGCCTCGTCCTGCCGCAGCTCAACGTCGATATTCCGCAGGACCAGGGCGCCGAGATGATCCGCCGCCTCGCCGAGGCACTGCACCCCGACCGCGAGGCGAAGGACAGCGGCGAAGTTGAACTCGAAATCGACGCGGCGATGACCGCCTCCGACCGCGAACAATTGCACGGCATGGATTTCGAGAAGATGTCCTTGGAGGAACTGGCCCGCGCCAAGGCGGCGATCGCCCGCCTGCGCCTGCCGATCCACGACATTCCGACCCGCCGCTATGCCAAGGACCCGCGCGGCGCCCGCACCGACATGCGCGCCACCCTGCGCGCCGCGCTGCGCTCGGGCGGCCTCATCGAATTGAAGCGCAAGAGCCAGCGCCGCCGCCCGCCGCCCCTGGTCGTGCTGTGCGACATCTCCGGCTCGATGAGCCGCTACAGCAGGGTTTTCCTGCATTTCATGCATTCGATCACCAACGACCGCGACCGCGTCTTCACCTTCGTCTTCGGCACGCGCCTCACCAACATCACCCGCTTTCTGCGCTACAAGGATGTCGATGTCGCGCTCGACCGGGTGGCAGAAGCGGTGGCGGACTGGTCGGGCGGCACCCGCATTGGCCACTCGGTGCGCGAATTCAACCGCTTCTGGTCGCGCCGGGTCTTGGGACAGGGCGCCGTCGTCCTCTTGATCACCGACGGCCTCGACCGCGACGCCGGCACCGGCCTCGCGCACGAGATGGACCGGCTGCACCGCTCGTGCCGCCTGTTGATCTGGCTCAATCCGCTGTTGCGCTACGAGGGGTTCGAACCAAGATCATTGGGCATGAAGGCGATGCTGCCCTATGTCGACGAGTTCCGCCCGGTGCATAATCTGGAAAGCCTGGAAACCCTGATCGAGGTGATCAGCGGCGCGGCGCAACGCGCGAGCGCCGCCGCGATGGCGCAGGAACGCTACGGAATGCGGGAAGAATGCTGAGGTTCACGATTTTCGGAATCAACCGACCGTCGCCCCCGCGGAAGCGGGGGCCCAGGGCCAGCGACGAAGCGCCGGCCCCTGGGTTCCCGCTTTCGCGGGAATGACGCCTCATTCTATCGCTATAGGAACGCGAAATGACCGACACGGCGGAAATCATGGAGCAGGCGGCGCGCTGGCGGGCGGCGGGCCAGGGGGTCGCGCTGGCGACGGTGGTCAAGACCTGGGGCTCGTCGCCCCGGCCCGCCGGCGCCAAGCTGGTGGTGTCCGACGACGGCGCCTTTGTCGGCTCGGTGTCGGGCGGCTGCGTCGAGGGCGCGGTCATCGGGGAGGCGCAGGAGGTGATCCGCGACGGCAAGCCCCGCCTCCTCGATTTCGGGATCACCGACGACCAGGCCTGGGAAGTCGGCCTCGCCTGCGGCGGCAAGATCGAAATTTTTGTCGAGCGCGTCGAATGAGAACGAAATACCTCGATGCGGTGATCGCCGCCGGCCGTGCCAGCCGCTCAGTCGCCCTCGCCACCGAACTCCAGAGCGGCGCGCAATCGCTGCTCGACGCCGGCCGCTTCGAGGGCGACCTCGCACTCGACGACGCACAGCGAGCGGCGATGCGCGACGCCCTGCGCAGCGACCGCAACGTAACCCTCGACACCGCGGGGGGCCGCGTCTTCGTTCAGGTCTTCAGCCCGCCGCGGCGCTGCTTCGTGATCGGCGCGGTGCATATCGCGCAGCCGCTGACCCAGATGCTGGCGTTGACCGATTACCGCGCGATCGTCATCGACCCGCGCGGCAGCTTTGCCACCGAGGCGCGCTTCCCCGGCGTCGAATTGACCACCGAATGGCCGGACGAAGCCTTGGAGCGGCTGAAGCCCGACCATCGCTCGGCGGTCGTGACGCTGACCCACGACCCCAAGCTCGACGATCCGGCGCTGGCGGTGGCGCTGCGCTCGGAATGCTTCTACATCGGCGCGCTCGGCTCGAAGCGCACCCATGCAAGGCGCCTCGATCGCCTCGCCGAACTCGGCTTCGGCCAAGCCGATTTCGCCCGCATCCACGGCCCGATCGGCCTGCCGATCGGCGCCGTGTCGCAAGCCGAGATCGCGATCTCGATCCTCGCCGAGATGACGCAAGTGCTGCGCCGCGGCGCAGAGCAGCCGGCGAAGGCCGAGGCGGCGTGACGCGCTGCGTTTACCCCACTCTTGGTCATCCCGGCGCAGGCCGGGACCCATCGGGCAGCCGCTCGCGCGGCCGACAAATGGGTCCCGGCCTTCGCCGGGATGACAACTGGCTGAGAACCCGATGAAATTCGGCGAGATCGCGGCGGTTGAGGCCGAGGGGGCGATCCTGGCGCATAGCCTCAGGCTCGATGGCGCGGCGCTGAAGAAGGGGCGGGTATTGTCGGCCGCCGATGTCGAGCTGATCGCGGCCGCCGGCATCGCGCGCATCGTCGCGGCCCGGCTCGATCCCGGCGACATCCGCGAGGACGCGGCCGCCGCCCGCATCGCCGCCGCCGCCGCCGGCCCCAACATCGCGACCGCCGCCGCCTTCACCGGCCGCGCCAACCTCTTCGCCGCGGCCAAGGGGCTCCTGGTGTTCGACCGCGACCGGCTCGACCGCCTGAACCTGGTCGACGAGGCGGTGACGCTTGGCACCCTGTCGCCCTTTACCGTCGTCGAGCCGCGCCAGATGGTCGCGACGATCAAGATCATCCCGTTCGCGGTGCCGCAACAAGCGGTCGAGGCCGCCGCCGCGTTCGCGCTGAAGGGCGAGCCATTGCTGCGGGTCGCCGCCTTCGCGCCGCGCCGGGTCGCGCTGATCCAGACCCGGCTGCCGGGCTTCAAGGAAAGCATTCTCGACAAGACCCGCGCCGTCACCGAGCAGCGCCTCGCCGCGCTCGGCTCCGCGCTGGTCGCCGAGGAGCGCTGCACCCACGGGGCCGCCGAACTCGCGCCGCGCATCGCCGCGGCGGTCGCCGCCGGCGCCGACATGGTGCTGGTGCACGGCGCCTCGGTCATCGTCGACCGGCGCGACGTGATCCCCGAGGCGATCGCCATGGCCGGTGGGGCAATCGAGCATTTCGGCATGCCGGTCGATCCCGGCAACATGCTGCTGCTCGCCCGTCTTGGCAAAACGCCGGTGCTGGGGCTGCCCGGCTGCGCCCGCTCGCCCAAGGTCAACGGCTTTGATTGGGTGCTGGAGCGGCTGTGCGCCGGGCTGCCGGTCGGACGGCAGGATATCATGCGGATGGGCGCGGGGGGCCTCCTCGCCGAGATCCCGTCGCGCCCGCTGCCGCGCGCCGCGGCGAGCCCGGCCCCGGCCGCCGCGCCCGAGCGACAAGTGCCAGCGGGGCCGCGCGTCGCGGCGCTGCTCCTGGCGGCGGGAAGGTCGAGCCGGATGGGCTCGAACAAATTGCTGGAGCCGATCGACGGCACCCCGATGGTGGTGCGCACCGCGCAGCGCCTCCTCTCGTCGCATGCAAGGCCGATCGTCGCGGTGCTCGGCAACCAGGCCGATCGGGTCGAGGCGGCGCTCGGCAAGCTGCCTATCGAGCGGGTGCGCAACCCGGGTTTCGCCGAGGGCCTCTCGACCTCGCTGAAATGCGGCCTCGCGGCGCTGCCGGCCGAGCTCGACGGCGTCATCGTCTGCCTCGGCGACATGCCGCTGGTGGCGGGGCGCGACATCGACCGGCTGATCGCCGCCTTCAACCCCTTGGAGGGCCGCGCGATCGTCGTGCCGACCCGCCGGGGAAAACGCGGCAACCCGGTGCTGTGGGCCAGCCGCTTTCTGCCGGAAATGGCCGAGCTCGCCGGCGATGTTGGCGCCAAGCACCTGATCGGCGAGCACGCCGACCTGGTCTGCGAAGTTGAAATGGATTCGGACGGCGTCCTCGTCGACATCGACACCCCCGACGCCCTCGCCGCGCTGCGCGACAAGCTGAAGCCGAGCGCGGCCTGAGGCCGACCTAAGTTCGTTGTTTGTTCTTGACAAACCGGCAATACAAACGTAAATTGCACCGTTAGAGCGGTACCCGACCAAATTGAACCGCCATTCCCGCGCACGCGGGAATCCAGGGGCAACCGCCCGTCGCTTGCTCTGGATTCCCGCTTGCGCGGGGGTGACGGGAAATGTTTCGATCCAACGGATCATCCAAAACGATCGGGGCCGCGGCGGCAGGCCCGGAGCGCGGGCAGCGGGCGGGGTGCGGCGCCTGTTGATTGCCAGCAGATTCAGGTGGCGGCGGCGCAGCGTCAGCGCAGCGCGTTGTGGACGAGGTAGGCGGCGAAATCGGCGGGCTTGAGGCGCAGGTCGAGGCGGTCGCTGTCGCCGGCCAGCGCGCGCGAGACGATGATGTGGTTTTCGACATGTTGCGGCGCGACGCGGAAGATGCCGGCGGCGCCCTTGAGCTTGGGGTAGAGCTTGGGGTCGATCATTTTTTCCTTGCGGCCGAGGCGCTCGAACGCCTCGGATTCGGCGAGGCTCTCAACGTCATCGCGGCGGACGATCTTCCAGTCCGCTTCGCCGGCCCAGCCGGCGGCGGCCAGGGCCTTCGGGTCGCCGTCGCTGACCCCGACCTTGTAGACATGCTTGCCGAAGCCGACGTCGGACGACCACTGGCCGAGCCTGGCGCTGCGTGCGACATAAAGTACCGGCATCGCCTTCCCGCTCCAAGGGCACGGGAATAAACCCCGCCCGGCGCCCGTTACAACGCCGCTTCGCCGGTTTCGTCAACCCCGGATTGCCAGTTGGGATCGCCGCCATGCCGATGCTGCTCGGGTCCGCCATCGTTTTTTGCACGCTGCTCAGCATGATCCTCGGCCAGGTCACCCTCGGCATGGAAGCAATCGGCGTTCTCCTCGCCGCGCTTGTCTTGATGAGCGTCCAGCGCGAATAGTCGCCGCCCGCCTCGCGCAATCGATCTGCGCCAGTTGGCCGCATACCGCAAGACTTCGCAAACTTCAGCGTTTCCGCCAACTTGGCGCGGCCCGGGGAGTTGATCTGCGCTAGCGTTTACGAAGTGACACAATCAGAGAGGTTTTGTTAAACTCCGCGCGGCGTACCGGTATGCCGTATCGCAAGGGGGTTGCGCGCGGATGAAGCGATTGCTGTCGACGACGCTGGCCGTCGCGGTCCTGAGCACCGCGGTCCTGGCCGCCGGATCGTGGTTCTCCACCGCCTTCGCGCTCGGCCTCGACCCGGCGTTTCCGGGGCCCTATGTCGGCCCCGGCCATGCCAAGGGGGTGGTGGTATGGAGCCACGGGCGCTCGATCAACGCCGAGGACTATAAATCGCCGACGCCGATTTATCTCGAGGCGCTGCGCCGGGACGGCTGGGATGTGATGCGCTTCGACCGCCTGGCGCGCGGCGACACGCTGGAGGACAGCACCAACCGGCTGGCCGATTACGCCGCCGCGTTGAAGCGCCAGGGCTATAAGCAGGTCATTCTCGCCGGGCAGTCCTTTGGCGGCTTCCTCGCGCTGATGGCGGCGGACGCCTCGGCCGATGTCGACGCCGTCGTCGCCACTGCGCCGGCGGCCTACGGCAATTTCGACGATTTCTACGACAGCTGGCGGCTCAACGCGACCAAGCTCTATCCGCTCTTGGAGCACATCAAGCGCGCCCGCATCATGGTGTTCTATTTCCATGACGACGATTTCGATCCGGGCGGCCGCGGCGAGCGCTCGCGCGAAATCCTGGCGAAGCGCGGGCTCGGCTACGCCGTCGTCGATCAGCCGGCCTATTTCACGACACACTGGGCGGCATCGAGCGGGTTGTTCCTGCGGCGCTTCGGCGGTTGCATCAGCCGGTTCGCCGACGATGCGGCGCTGTCGGGCGAATTCGACTGCGCGCCGCGCTGGGGGACAATGCCGAGCGCCGAATTGAAATTGCCTCCGGAACTGACCGACCCGCCGCGCGAACCGGTCGCGGCGGCCGCGCCGACCGGGGCCATCGGCTCGGGCGGCGCGCCCGGCGGCGGCACGGCGCCGCATGGCGTGCGCGATGTGTGGTATGGGTTTTATCCCAACGGCCGCGAGGTGCTGCTCGGGATCGAGGCGGTGCAGGGCGACAAGCTGACCGCGGTCTACGCGATCGGGCCGAGCGTCGACAACAAGCACCCGTCGAGTTGGAGCCGGCGCACCGGCCGCATCGTCGACGACAGTTTTGTCTTCAAGCAGAAGGGCAAGAGCACGCTGCGCTTCGAGCCGAAGCAGGATGGCGGGCTAGGCGCCAGCTGGACCTCGGCCGACGGCGAGACCGCGATGGAAGCGCATTTGAAGCCGATCGACCCGAGCGCCTTGTCGAGCGCCCCGTCCAGCGCCCCGTCCAGCGCCCCGTCCAGCGCCCCGGCGACCGCCGCGTCGAGCGCACGGGCCGAACGCAGCACCGTGAAGGCCTCAGCCCCAATATCGGCCGCTGCTGCCAACGGCCACGGTGACGAGCCCGAGGATTAGGTTGATCGAGACAATCGCGCGGATCTGCTCGAGCTGGCGCGCCGCCGTCGGCCGGTCCTGCCGTGCCAGCGCCGCCTGGTAGCGTCGCCACGGTGCGAAATAGAGGTGGAAAAACAATAGCATCATCACAATGCCGAGGCCCTGCATCAGATTGACGTAGAGGCCGATGCCGCGGAAGCCGCCATAGATCGCGAAGACCATCGCGTAGCCGCTCACCAGAAGCAGCGCGATTGCGGCCATCACCCAGTTAAAAAATTGCCCCAGGACGCGCCCCCACAATTCCTGGCGCGGCGCCGGGTCGAGCGGCCCCGTCGCCGGCCGCAGCACCACCAGCGCGAAAAACATGCCGCCGACCCAGACGACCGCCGCCAGCGTATGGAGGATCAGCGCGACGGCGGCGACCGCGGCGGTTGCGCTCATCGTCACTCGCCGTAGGCCGGGGCGCGGCGGGCCAGCCCGCCGTAGAGGTCGAGCATGCGGCCGCGCCAGAGGCGCACCGGATCCTCCGCCGCGAGCACCTCGAAATCGCTAATCGCGCGGGCCCATTGGAAGGCACCGAAGACGACGTAGTCGGCATAGGAAGGCGCGCTGCCGGAGACGAAATCCTGCCGCTCGACGGTGCGGCGCAGCGGGTCCAAGCTGGCGCGGAACGCCGGCAGCCGCGCCTCGCGGTCGCGCACGACGTCTTCGAGCGGCCGGCCAAACCGCTCCTCGCGCGACTTGCGGAAATACTCGCGGTCCTGCGGCGCGACATGGCGCCAGATGTCGAGCACGACGAGGCCGACCAGCCCGGCCTGCAGCACCGTCTCGGTCCAGTTCTGGACGAAGCGCGTGAGCCCGCGGCCGCTGTCGCCGCCAAACAGCGAGGGCCGGTCGGAATAGCGCTCTTCGAGGTATTCGGCGATGGCGGTCGAATCGTGCACGACCCGGTCGCCGTCGACGATCACCGGCACCCGGCCGGCATTCGGCTGCGGCAGCTTGTCTTTCTCGGTGAAGCGCCACGGCACCGTCTCGACCGCGAGCCCCTTATGCGCCAGCGCCATCTTGGCGCGCCAGCAGAACGGGCTGAAGCGGCGCTCCGCCTCGGCGCCGGCCAAATCGTACATCGTGATCGCCATGCTGCGTCCCTCGTCCGTGCGGCGGATGTCTATAACATCGCGACGGCGCTCGCCGCGACCGCTCCGAGGATGACGACGAGCCAGGGCGGCACGCGCCACATCACGAGGAGCAGAAAGGCGGCGATAGCGAGCGCGAAATCGGCCGGGCCGAAGATCGCGCTGGTCCATACCGGCCGATAGAGCGCGGCGAGCAAGAGGCCGACCACCGCGGCGTTGACCCCGGTCAGCGCCGCGCGAACGGCGGTGCGGCGGCGCAGCGCGTCCCAGAACGGCAACACCCCCAGCAACAACAGAAAGGACGGCAGGTAGATCGCCGCCAGGCAGATCAGCCCGCCGGCCCAGCCATGCGGCGCCGGGCCCATCACCGTGCCGAGATAGGCGGCGAAGGTGAAGAGCGGCCCCGGCACCGCCTGCGCCGCGCCGTAGCCGGCGAGGAAAGCGTCGTTGCCGACCCAGCCGGGCGGCACGACCGCCTGCTGCAACAGCGGCAGGACGACATGGCCGCCGCCGAACACCAGCGCGCCCGACCGGTAGAAGCTGCTGATCAGCGCCGCGACATGGCTCCCGCTGGCCGCTGCGACGAGCGGCAGCCCGAACAAGAGGACGACGAACAAGGCCAGCGCGGTCACCGCCAGCGGGCGGGCGATGCGCACCGCGAGCGGCGCCGCCGCAACCCCCGACCGCGCCGGAAACCGCCACCAGCCGATCAGCCCGCCGACGACAATCGCGCCGATCTGGCCCGCCGCGGAGGGCACCGCGAGCGCGACCAGCGCCGCCCCCGCCGCGACGCTGGCGCGCTCCCGGTCCGGGCACAGATTGCGCGCCATGCCCCAGACCGCCTGCGCGACGACCGCGACCGCGACGATCTTGAGGCCATGCAGCCAGGGCACGTTCGCGATGTCGCCGAGCCGCCCGACGCCGTAGCCGAACAGGATCATCGCCAGCGCCGACGGCCCCGAAAAGCCGATCCAGGCGGCGAGCGCCCCGGGCAGCCCGGCGCGCAGGATGCCGAGCGAAATGCCGGTCTGGCTCGACGCCGGCCCGGGCAGGAACTGGCACAGCGCGACGATGTCGACATAGGCCGCTTCGTCGAGCCATTCGCGCCGTTCGACGAATTCGGCGCGGAAATAGCCGAGATGCGCTACCGGCCCGCCAAAGCTCGTCAGCCCGAGGCGCAGAAACGCGCGCAATACTTCAAGCGCCGAACCGGGCGCTGCCGGATGCCCGGCGACGGTGCGGCGGTCGCCGAGCGAGGCCACTTCTAGTCGCCCGCCTGCGGCAGGGCGCTTCCGTCCATGTCGTCGTGGTCCATGTGCAGGTGGCGCAATACGGTTGGCGCGATGTCGACCAGCGCGGTCGGCGCCCGCCGCGCGCCCCGGGCGAAGCCGCCGCCATCGATCATCAGAAACGGAAGCTGCTCGTTGGGGCCGAGCCCGCCATGCTGGCCGAAGCCGATCTTGCTCTCGTTGTCGGCCGGGTCCTGCACGATCGGAGAGTAGCCGCGCACCCCGTGCGGGTTGTCGCGCTCCTCGTTCGCAAGCGTCACCGCGATGCGCATCGCGCTGTTGGCGGGCAGGCCGACCGCCGCGAGGCGGTCGCCGGCGAAGACCTCACCGACCCAGTTCTCGGCCGCGAGAAAGCGCGCGACCCGCGGCACGAGGCCGCCCTCGGGCTCAGCGAAATAAAGGGTCGCGGCGGTGCCGTTCGGCGCGACGACGACATCGCCCGATCCCGGCCCCTCCTTCAGCCCCGCAGCGATCAAGAGGCCGTCGAGGTCGATCGCGTGCGCGACGGTCTCCATGCCGTGGTCGGAGCCGGTGATGAAGAGGATGTCGTCGCCGGTGGGGTCGAGCCGCCGCACGGTCGCGAACACCTGGCGCACGCAGGCGTCGGCGCCGGCGATCGCGGCGCGGTGCTCGGGCGAGCCGAGCGGCGCATGGTGGCCGGTATAGTCCGGCTCCGACAGCCACATGATCGCCAGCGAGGGGGCGCGCTCCTCGATGATCTCGGCGCAGAACCGCTCGGTCATCGCGCGGTCGCCGGCGACGCCTTTTTTCAGCGCGGCGCTCGCGGGATCGTCGACCGGGCGGCGGCCGGGACCATAGCTGCCGGCCGCGTGGTAGACATAGCCGTGGCCGTCGGGGTCCTGGAAATAGGCGGCGCCGGGCGAGACGTTGGCGCACGAGACCGAAATCTCGCCGTGCCAGCGCAGCCGCTCGGCGAGCGTCGGCACGTGCAATGTGCGGCCGGTGGCGCGGCGCAGGCGGTCGGGGAAATCGGGGTGGCCGGCGGAGCGGCAGACGAGCCCCGCGCCCTCGTCGAGCGCCATCGTGTTGCCGAGGAGGCCGTGCCGCGCCGGGTAGCAGCCGGTGGCGATCGAGGCGGCGCTCGCCCGCGTCGTCGACGGAAAGACGCTGCGGTGCGCCGCGAACGAGGCCGCGCGCCCGGACAATTCGGCGAGGAACGGCGTGCCCTCGGGATCGATCAGGTCGCGGCGCAGGCTGTCGCAGATCACGATGACGACGCGTTTCTGTCCATTCATGGCTCAACCCTGCTCAGCTTCCTCCCATCGTCACCCCCGCGAAAGCGAAAGCGGGGGTCCAGGGCGACCGGCAAATTTGCGGTTGCGGATTCCCGCTTGCGCGGGAATGACGGCGGAGTGGTCATGCGGCAACCCCGTTCAATGCGGCGTCGAAAATATCGAAGTTGCGCAGCCGGCGGGAGCGCGCCAGTTCCCGGTATTCCGCTGTCAGCGGACGCGACAGCAGGAACGGCACGGTCTGCTCGAAGGCGCCGCCGTGCGAACGCAGCCGGTGCCCGGCGAGCGCCGACAGATCGTGTTCGGCCGCGCTCGCGCCCAATACGGTGTTGCGGTCGCCGGTGACGACGAGATCGGCCTCGCGGTCGTAGGGGAGCTCATAGAGCGACGCGGCTTCGTCGCGGGCCAGCACCTGGTCGACCCCTGGCAGGGCGTGCACCGCCTTCGCCAGGGCCGCGATCGGCACACCGTTCTTGCGATAGACCCGGACGAACGAGCCGAGCGCGCCGTGGTGGCGCACGAACGGGTGGTAATCGGGCAAATCACGCGCACCGCGCCGGCGCCGAACTCGGCGTTGAGGATGTCCTCGAGCAGCAGCACGTGCGGCTCTCCGTCGGGCAGCGCCTTGTCGTTCATGCCGTGGTCGGCGGTGACGGCGACGACGCAGCCGAGTTCTTCAAGCCGCGCGAGGCGGTCGTCGAGGGCGCGGTGAAACGCGAGCGCCTCCGGCTCATTGGGCGCGTGGCCGTGCTGCACGTAGTCGGACAGCGACAAATAGAGCAGCCGGGCGCGGCACTCCTCGACGAGGCGGATGCCGGCATCGATCACGAACAGCGAAAGGTCGGCCGAATACATGTCGGGCGTGGCGCGGCCGACCAGCGCCTCGACCCCCTCGATGCCGTGCTCGGTACGGGTGCAGCGATCCGCCTGCTCCGACGAGAAGCAGACGCCGCCGCCGGCGATGTCGAGGCCGCTGCCGAGCATGCGGCGCAGCTTGTCCTTGGCGGTGATTGCGGCGACCGCGACCCCGGCCTGCGACATCAGCGCGAGGATCGTCGCGCCGCGCACCATTGCCGGGTCGGTCATCATGATTTCGGCGCCGCTCGCGCGGTCGAGCGCGAAATTACCGGCGATGCCGTGCACCGCAGGCGGCGCGCCGGTGACGATCGACAGATTGTTGGGGTTGGTGAAGGTCGGCATCACGGCGTCGGCGAGGGCGTAGAACCCGGCTTCGCGCCACCGCGCGACGGTCGGCAGCATCCGGGCCGCCAGCCCGGCCTCGACATACGCCGGGTCGCAGCCATCGGCGCAGATCACCACCGTCGGCCGCGACGGGAGGCGATAGGAGCGGCCGTGGAGCTCGACATGGTTCACTTCGTTCGACCCCATCACAGGAACGTCCGGCTCTGGATCAGCGCGGTGCGTCCTTCGAGACGCCCGCTACACGGGCTCCTCAGGATGACGAGCGTCGCTACTGCCATCATCACCAATCTACGTCATCCTGCGGAGGTGCGAAGCGCCGTCTCGAAGGACGCAATCCCGCTGACACATCAGGATCAAAACGTCGCGCCCGATGCGAGCCAGGCGCGGACGATCTCCTCGCCGGTGGCGAACCACACGCCGTCATGCGCGGCGATGTAGGAGAGCGCCTCGTCGAGCCCCTGGATGCGGTGCGGCACGCCAATGAGATAGGGGTGCAGGCAGATCGCCATGACCCGCCCCGACATCGCGCCCTCGGCGTAGAGCGTGTCGAACTGGCGCTTGATCGCCGCGACGAACTGATCGATCGTGCCGTTGCGCGTGTTGAGAAACGGCGCGTCGTTGATCTCGTAGGAATAGGGGATCGACACCAGCCGCTTGCCGCCGCCGAGATCGATGAAAAACGGCTGGTCGTCGCTGACCCAATCGGCGACGTAGAGGCAGCCCTCATCAGCCAAATAGTCGAGTGTGTGCCAGGTCTCGGCGAGGCCCGAGCCGAGCCAGCCAATGGGCTTCCGGCCGGAGAGCGCGGCGATCTTCGACAAGGCCCGCGCGATCGACTGGCGTTCCTCCTGCGGCTCCATCGTGTTGAGCCAGCGCGAATTGGTTTCGTTGTGGCCGAGTATCTCCCAGCCCAATTCGACCGCCGCCTTTACGATCTGGGGGTGGTGGTCGCAGATATCGCTGTTGAGGGTCGGGCTGGCGCGCACCTTGTGCTTCTCCAGCACCTCCATGATGCGCCAGATGCCGACCCGGTTGCCGTAGTCGCGCTGCGCCCAGGCGCGCACCGCGGGCGGCGCGGTCGGGCGGGTGTCGTAGGCGCTGCCGGGGATGCCGAGGCTCAGCGGGAAGAACTCGATGTTGGGGATGATCCACACCGCGAGCCGCGCCCCGTTCGGCCATTTGAGCACCGGCCGGTCGTTGATCGGCACATAGGGGAAGGGGCCATAATCGCGCGGTTCCATCGGCGCCTCGCTCGCGGCAGGATCGTCGCCGGGACTATAACCCCATTCGGAGGGCGGCGTGCAGAGCGGCGAGCGGACCAGCCTGGAGTGGCGCGGCTTCGCCGATTTGTCGGCGGCGCTGCTGTACGAGGTGCTGCGTTTCCGCCAGGCGATCTTTGTCGTCGAGCAGGCTTCGCCCTATCCCGACCTCGACGGGCTCGACCAGGCGGCGCAGCATCTGCTGCTGCGGATCGATGACGGGCTCGCCGGCTATCTGCGGCTGATCCCGTGTCGCGCGGAAGCGCGGGTCGCGATCGGCCGGGTCGCCGTCGCCGCCGAAATGCGCCGCCGGGGGATTGCCCGCCGGCTGATGGCGGAAGCGCTGGCTCGATGCCGCAACCAGCACCCAGGCCATGCGATCGTCCTCACCGCCCAGACCTACCTTGCGCCGTTCTACGAGGAGTTCGGTTTTCGCGCGACGGGAACTCCTTACGACGATTACGGTCTGTCGCACGTCGCGATGGCGCTGGAGGAGGAATGATGCCGGACCGCGACCGCAAGGTGTTTCTCGATTACGACCAGGCGGCGCTCGACGCGGCCTACAACCAGGCGGCCTACGCAGCGAACCGCGAGCAGCTGATCGCGCGGCGAGCGAGCGACAGCGCGGCGGCGCGGGCCCGGATCGGGGCGCCCGACCGCGTCCCCTACGGCGACGCCGCTATCGAGCAACTCGACATCTACCGCGCGCCGGCCGACCGCGCCCCGGTCGTCATTTTTGTTCACGGCGGCGCCTGGCGCGGCGGGTTGGCCAAGGATTGCGCGGCGGCGGCCGAGATGCTGCTCGCCGCCGGTGCGCATTACGTGGTGCCCGATTTTTCCTGGGTGCAGGATGTCGGCGGCAGCCTGATGGTGATGGCCGACCAGGTGCGCCGCGCGATTGCCTGGGTTTGTCGCAACTCCGCCGGGTTTGGCGGCGATCCGAGCCGGCTCTATCTCGCCGGCCAATCCTCGGGCGCCCATCTCGCGGCGGTGGCGCTGACGACCGACTGGCAACGCACCTTCGACCTGCCGGCCGACATTTTCAAAGGCGGGTTGTGCATCAGCGGCATCTACGATCTGGCGCCGGTGCGGCTGTCGGCGCGCAGTTCTTACGTCAAATTCGACGACGAAACCGTCGCCGCGCTCAGCCCGATCCGCCACCTCGACCGGCTGTCGGCGCCGCTGGTCGTGGCCTACGGCACCTGCGAAACCCCCGAATTCCAGCGCCAGAACCGCGAATTCGCCGCCGCAATCGCGGCCGCCGGCAAGCCGGTGCGCCTCCTGGTCGCCGAGCACTACAACCATTTCGAACTGCCCGAAACCCTCGCCAACCCCTACGGCCTCCTCGGCCGCGCCGCGCTCCAACTAATCGGGTTATGATCCGGAGCTAGCTGACGCGGTATGGTGCAACGAGCGCAAGGGCGCCGTGCTTAGAAGGGAGATTCTGATGGAAACGCGCGCTGCCGTCGCCCACAAGGCGGGTCAGCCCCTGACGATCGAGACGGTGCGGCTCGACGGGCCGAAGGCGGGCGAGGTGCTGATCGAGGTGATGGCGACCGGCATCTGCCATACCGACGCCTACACGCTGTCGGGCGCCGATCCCGAGGGCCTCTTTCCGGCGATCCTCGGGCATGAGGGGGCCGGCATCGTCGTCGATGTCGGACCCGGGGTGACGAGCCTCAAGAAGGGCGACCACGTCATCCCGCTCTATACGCCCGAATGCCGGGAGTGCCCGTCGTGCCTCTCGCGCAAGACCAATCTGTGCACCGCGATCCGCGCGACGCAAGGCCAGGGCGTGATGCCGGACGGCAGCAGCCGCTTCTCGCTTGGCGGCGAGAAGCTCTTCCACTACATGGGCACCTCGACCTTCGCAAATTTCACCGTACTGCCGGAAATCGCGGTCGCGAAAATCCGCGAGGACGCGCCGTTCGACAAGGTGTGCTACATCGGCTGCGGCGTCACGACCGGCATCGGCGCCGTCATCAACACGGCCAAGGTCGAGCCGGGGGCGCGGGTCGTCGTCTTCGGGCTCGGCGGCATCGGGCTCAATGTCGTGCAGGGCGCCCGCCTGGTCGGCGCCGACATGATCGTCGGGGTCGACATCAACCCGCGGCGCCGGGCGCTCGCCGAGAAATTCGGCATGACGCATTTCGTCAACCCCAGCGAAGTCCAGGGCGACCTCGTGCCCTATCTGGTCGACCTGACCAAAGGCGGCGCGGATTACAGCTTCGAGTGCATCGGCAACGTCCAGACGATGCGCCAGGCGCTGGAATGCTGTCATCGCGGCTGGGGGGTCAGCGTCATCATCGGGGTCGCCGCGTCGGGCCAGGAGATTGCCACCCGGCCGTTCCAGCTGGTGACCGGCCGGGTGTGGAAGGGCACCGCCTTTGGCGGCGCGCGCGGCCGCACCGACGTGCCGAAGATCGTCGACTGGTACATGGAGGGGAAGATCAACATCGACGATCTGATCACCCACACTATGCCGCTCGAAGACATCAACCGGGGCTTCGACCTGATGCACCAGGGCGAATCAATCCGCAGCGTCGTGGTGTATTAGCGGGCGATGACCGGCGCGGGCTTTCTGCTGGCGATCGACCAGGGCACCACCAGCACCCGCGCGATCCTGTTCGAGGCGGGAGGCGCGGTGCGCCACATCGCGCGCATCGAGCTGCGTCAGAGCTATCCGCGGCCGGGCTGGGTCGAGCACGACCCGGAGGAAATCTGGCAGGCGGTCGTCGCGACCTGCCGCGAGGCAATCGCTGCTGCACAAGGCGCGCCGATCGCCGCGATCGGCATCACCAACCAGCGCGAGACGACCGTGCTGTGGGAGCGCGCCACCGGCCGGCCGGTACATAACGCGATCGTCTGGCAGGACCGCCGCACCGCCGATCTTTGCGCGCAATGGCGAGCGGAGGGCCTCGCCGACGCGGTCGGGGAACGCACCGGCCTCGTCATCGACCCGTATTTCTCCGCGTCGAAAATCCGCTGGCTGCTCGATACGATGCCCGGCCTGCGCGAGCGCGCCCAAGCCGGCGAGGTCGCGTTCGGCACGATCGACAGCTTTCTCCTGTGGCGGCTGAGCGGCGGGCGGTTGCACGCGACTGACGTCACCAACGCCTCGCGCACGATGTTGTTCGATTTGCGCCGCCTCGCCTGGGATGACGAACTGCTCGACGCCTTCGGCGTGCCGCGCCCGCTGCTCCCGGAGCTGCGCGACTGCGACGGCGATTTCGCCAGCACCGCGCCGGAGTTGTTCGGCGGCGCGATCCCGATCGCCGGGGTCGCCGGCGACCAGCAGGCGGCGCTGATCGGGCAGGCCTGCTTCCGCCCCGGCATGGTCAAGTCGACCTACGGCACCGGCGCCTTCGCGCTCGTTCATACCGGGGCGGCGCCGGCCGCCTCGCGCCATGGGCTTTTGACGACGCTGGCCTACCGGCTCGCCGGGGAGACCGCCTATGCCCTCGAAGGCAGCATCTTCATCGCCGGCGCCGCGGTGCAATGGCTGCGCGACCGGCTGCACATGATCGGCGCCGCAGAGGAAACGCAGGCCCTCGCCGAGCGCGCCGATCCGCGCCAGCGCGTGTATTTGGTGCCGGCCTTCGCGGGGCTGGGCGCGCCCTACTGGTCGCCCGCGGCGCGCGGCGCCCTCACCGGCCTCACGGCCGATTGCGGCCTGCCGGAAATCGCCCGGGCGGCGCTCGAAGCGGTCGGCTTTCAGACGCGCGACCTGATGACGGCGATGGCCGGCGACGCGGGCCTCGCGATCGCCAGCCTGCGGGTCGACGGCGGCATGGCGGCGAGCGACTGGACGATGCAGTTTCTCGCCGACATCCTGCCGGCGCGGGTCGAGCGGCCATTGTCGCTGGAGACGACCGCCTGGGGCGCGGCCTATGTCGCCGGACTCGCCCGCGGGATCTGCCCGGCGCCGGAAAAAATGATGGCGGGCCGCTCGGCGGCGCGCGCGTTCACGCCCCTGATGCCCGAGGGCGAACGCGAGGAGCGCTACGCCGGCTGGCGCCGCGCGGTCGCCGGCGTGCTCGACGCCGCCTCGGCATGAACCTGTGGCGCGACCTGCCCGACGCTAGCGGCGGCGAGATCACCGAGACGATCCTCGCGACGCCCGCTCTGCGCATCCTGCGCATCACCTCGCTCGGGCAGGCGAGCCCAGCGGGCTTCTGGTACGACCAGCCGGAAGCGGAATGGGTCGCGCTGCTGGCCGGCGCGGCTGCGCTTCGAGGGCGAACCCGCGGTCCGCCGGCTCGGCCCTGGCGATTGCCTGGAGATCGCGGCGCACCGGCGCCATCGGGTCGAGTGGACCGATCCGGCGCAGCCCACCGTGTGGCTCGCGGTGTTTCATCCCGGCTGAGCCCCGTGTCGCTCGGGGCTTACCGCCGGGCGGTTTTCCGGCCGGTGGCGTCGCGCAACACGCGCGTCACGTAATAGGCCACCCCGGGCGGCAACCGCTCGGCCGTGCGCCCGCTGGCGATCCAATGGTCGGTGTTGCCGGGCCCCCAATTGTAGGCGGCGAGCGCGTCCACCCAATTGCCGTAGCGATGATACATCTGCACCAGGTAGGCGCGCCCCAGGAGGCGATTTTGCAAGAGGTCGAAGCGGTCGCCGCCGCCGACATCGAGGGCGGCGGCGGCGCTTACCTGCATCGGTCCCTGCGGCCCGTTGGGCTCCGGTCGCCACATCCGCAGATCGGCGCCATGCCGCGATTCGACGCCGTCGACCGCGAACGCGATGCGGTTAAGATCGCCGCCGATCGCCGGATCGGCGAGGCCGAAGAAGGCCCAGTCGCGCGTGACGCGCCCGCGCAGCAACGTAACGGTCGGCTGGCGCGGATCGGCGAAGCTGATCGTTTCAACTTCGCCGCGCACCGCGGGATCGAGCTGGCGCACCAGGCTTACCGGCACCAGGGCCGCGCCGCGAATGATTGTGACCTGCTGCTCGCTGCCAGTGCCGAAGCTGACGACCTCTTTGCTGATCGGGCGCGGGGTTGACGGCGGCTGGCGGGGACCGCGCACCACCCGCACCGGCGCCAGCCGCGGATCGCCAAACGACACGGTTTTGACATCGAGCGGCCCGGCCGCGGCCGCGCCGGGGAGCGGCGGCAGCTTCGGCGCATCGCGCGGCGCGGCGTCCTCGGCACGCGCTGCGCCGAGGCTGCAGGCCAGCGCGAGCGCGCCCAGCGCGGCGCGGCGCGCGGCGAGCGCGCCCGGTCTGCCCCCCCACCTGCGGTTGCCCATCCCCAAGCCTTGCCGGCAAAACCGAGGATTTATAATGCCCGATGGCATTGTCGCAGCAAGCATCTTGGTAAAGATGGCGTCGCCGTGACACGATAGGCGCCGACTGTATTCCAGCCATCGCGTCACCAGCCCGGAGCACCCTCCATGACCCGACCCTTCGAGGGGATCCGCATCATCGACATCACCCACGTGCTGGCCGGCCCCTTCGCGGCCTACCAACTGGCGGTGCTCGGCGCCGACGTGATCAAAATCGAGCACCCCGACGACCCCGACCAGAGCCGCGCCAGCGGCACCGACCGCGCCCTCAACCGGGCGCAGATGGGCACCTCGTTCCTGACCCAGGGCTCCAACAAGCGCTCGATCACGCTGGACCTTAAGGACGCGCGCGGCCGCGAGGTGTTGCAGCGGCTGGCCGCCAAGGCCGATGTGCTGGTCGAGAACTTCCGGCCGGGGGCGTTCGAGGCACTGGGGCTCGGCTATGACGCAATGGCCGCGATCAACCCGCGCCTCGTCTATTGCTCGATCTCGGCGTTCGGCCAGGACGGCCCGCGGCACGAGCAGACCGCGTACGACCATGTGATCCAGGCAACCTCCGGGCTGATGGCGATGACCGGCACCGAGGAAGTCCACCCGATCAAGTTCGGCGCCCCGGCGGTCGATTACGCGACCGGCACGATGGCGGCCTTCGCGCTGGCGAGCGCGCTCTTCCAACGCGAGCGCACCGGCCGGGGACAGCGAATCGACCTCGCGATGCTCGACGTCGCGATGATCCTGATGAGCTCGCACCTGACCGGCTATCTGTGGAACGGCCGCGAGCCCAAGCCGCACGGCAACAAGCAGCCCTTCGCGACCAACAGCGCCTATGAAGCCAGCGACGGCCTGCTGATGATCGGTGCCAGCAATCTCGGCCAGCAGCGCCGGCTGTGGACCGTGCTGGAGCGGCCCGACATGATCAAGACCGACAACGAGGCGCGCGAAGACGACCGCGAGCGCGAGGCCGCGGTGCTCGCCGCCATCATCAAGACCCGGACGGCCGACGAGTGGGAGCGCTTTTTGCAGGCCCGCCACGTCCCGGCGGCGCGGGTGCGGCCGATGGCGCAAGCGCTCGACGATCCGCATCTCGCCAGCCGCGGCGTCATCCACCGCCATGCCGCCGCCGGCGGCGTCGACGGGCCGTTCGCGGTGCCGCTCGCGGCCTTCAAGTTCGCCCATGGCGGCCCGTCCATCGAATCGCCGCCGCCGCAAATGGGGGCCGACACCGACACGGTGCTCGCCGAACTCGGCTACGGGGCGGCCGAGGTCGCGGCGCTGCGCGCGGCCCGGATCGTGTGAGCGCCCTCGCCAGCAGCCTGGGGGCGAACTGGGCGGTGGCGGGCCAACGCGAAGATTGCGGAGCGCCGAAGAAAATCATGGACAACGCCGGCGATCGAGCCGAAATTTCGGCGGCAGGGTCAATGGTTAAAGCGGCACTGCCTGATTGCGAGTTGGGGGGCCTCCGCTCGTCCGCGACGGTGGTGGTCGGCGAAACAGGCGAGCGCCGCGCTGCGTCTGGGACGCGCACAAGCACCTGCTAGTGGGTTGCCGCGCCGATCGGCGAGTGACTTATTGGGGTCGGGGGAGTCGAAGAACGCAATGCCGTCAGTCGTGCGTCAAGCCTTGCTGATGCCATTTTGGCTGACCCAGATTTTCACCCAGGAAAAATTCTTCGCGCGCAACCCGCTGATCGGCAGCCGGTGGCTTAACGAGCATGGCCTGCATGTCGCCCGCGTCAGCGCCGCCTGGCGGCTCGCCGAGGCGCGCCGCCGACGCCTGGCACGGCTGATCCCGGCTGACGACCGCGCGCGGTTCGATCGCGACGGCTTTATCGTCAAGCGCGATTTTCTGCCGGAGGAGGCCTTTCGCGACCTCGTGGCGCAGGTCCGCGCGCTGCGCAAGCCGGCGCGCGAGATGGTGGAAGGCGACACCGTCACCCGCCACATCGCGCTCGACCCCGCGGCGATCCGGCGCGTGCCGATGGCGCGGCAGCTCCTCCAATCGCCGCAATACCGCAACCTCGTCAGCTACGCCGGGTCGTCGGCAGCGGCGCCGATGGTCTACCTCCAGACCGTGCTCAGCCACGCGACCCGAGGGCTGCCCGATCCGCAAACCGAACTCCACACCGACACCTTTCACCCGACCGTCAAGGCGTGGCTGTTCCTCACCGATGTCGAAGCGGACGCGATGCCGTTCGTCTATGTACCGGGGTCGCACCGGCTGACGGCGCAGCGGCTGGACTGGGAGCGGCGGATGAGCATCGCCGCGAGCCGCCGCCCGCTACCGGGCGAGCACCGGCTGGTCCGGGCGATTTCGCCGACCGCGCTGCACGAGCTCGGCCTGCCGCCACCGCAGACGATCTCGGCCCCGGCCAACACGCTCGTCGTCGCCGACACGTTCGGCTTTCATGCGCGCGGCCCCAGCGCCCGCCCGACGACCCGCGTCGAAATCTGGGCATTCGGGCGGCGCAACCCGTTCCTGCCGTGGACCGGCCTCGACCCGTGGTCGCTCGCCGCGCTCGCGATGCACAAGCCGAACCTCTACTGGAAGGCGGTCGATCTCCTTGAGCGTTGCGGGCTCGGCCGCCAGCGCTGGCGCAGCCGCGGCAGCGTCTCGGCGTTCGATCCGGCCTAGCCCGGCAGTCGCGGCATGGATTGCTTAGACAGCTACACCCCGCTTCATTCCGGCCAGGAGCCGGCGACGCGGTCGTTTCTCTTTCTGCAGGGCCCGATTTCGAGCTTTTTCGATCGGCTGGGGCGCGCCTTGATCGCGCGCGGCCACCACGTTCACCGGATCAATCTGCACTTCGGCGACCAGCTGTTCTGGCGCTTGCCGGCCAGCCATTTTCGCGGCCGCTTCGAGGATTGGCGGGGCTTCGTCGGCGATCTCCTCGAGCGGCACAAGGTCACCGATTTGGTGCTGCACGGCGACCGGCGCCCCTATCACATCGTCGCCGCCGAGGAGGCGCGCGCCCGCGGCATCCGCGTCATCGCGACCGATCTCGGCTATGTGCGGCCGGACTGGATCACCCTCGAATGCGACGGCATGACGACCTATTCGCGCTTTCCGCGCGATCCGGCCGCCATCCAGGCGCTTGCCGCGACCTGCCCGGAACCGCAGCTGGGACCGCGCTTCCATACGCCGTTCTGGCTGATCGCGGTGCTCGATATTCTTTATAATTTGGGCCTCGTATTCGGGCGTCCCTTCTACCCGCACTACCGCTATCACAGCATTTGCCACCCGTTTGTCGAATATGCCGGGTGGCTGTGGTCGCGCCCGCGCAAGCTCCTGACCGCCGGCGCAACCGCTGCCGCAAAGCGCCGCCTTCAGGCCAGTCCGCGATCCTATTTTCTGGTGCCGCTGCAGATCTCGACCGACTTTCAGATCCGCGCGCACTCGCGCTTTCGCGACGTGCGCGAGGCGGTCCGCACGATCATCGCGTCGTTTGCCGAGAGCGGCAGCGGGTGCAAGCTGGTCTTCGTCGTGCACCCGCTCGACAACGGGCTGATCGGCTGGAACCGGCTGATCGCCAGCCTGGCGCGGGAGCACGGCATCGCGCAGCAGGTCGTCGCGCTGCTTGGCGGCACACCGATCGAACTGCTGTGCAACGCGGCCGGAATCGTAACGATCAACAGCACGGTCGGCGTCACCGCGCTGCACCACGGGGTTCCGGTCAAGACGCTCGGCAATGCGGTTTTCGATATCGCCGGGATGACCTGCCAGGCGCCGCTCGACGCCTTCTGGCGCGACCCACCGGCGCCGGACCCGCAGCTGACAGCCGATTTCCTGCGCGCGCTCGTCGCGACGACACAGGTGAAGGGCGGGTATTACCAGCGCGCGTCGCGCGATTGCGCGATCGCCGGCGTGGTCGAGCGGCTTGAGGGGACGCTCTATCCGCTGCCCGCGCTGACGCCGCAACAATTCGCCGCGCGTCCGCCGCGGGGGGTGACGCGCACCGTGGCGGTTGTCGGCATCGCGGACCGGGTCAGCGTGGCGCTGGCGCGCGCCTACGCCGCGCCCGGGGTGAGACTGTACCTGGTCGGCCGCGTCGGTCCGCTGATCGAGCAGGCGGCCGCGGATTGCCGGCATCGCGGCGCGCTGGTCGAGACGACATGCGTTGCGCCCGGCGACGCGCTGCCCGACCGGCTCGCCGGGCTGGACCCCGGCGCCGCGGTCGATGTCCTGGCGATCGCCGGTGCGATCGGGATATTCGCCGTCGGCGACGCCATCGCACCGGACGTGCTCGCGGCGATGGACGCGGTTGCCGCGCTCGCCACACCGATGCGCCGCCGCGGCCGCGGTGAGATCGTGCTGATTGGCGGCCTCGGCGGCCGGAGGCCGGCTAGCACGGCGCAGGCCGCCCGGGCGGTGGCCGCCTTTGTCGCTTATGGCGCCGCGCTGGGCCGCCGGCTACGCCGCGACGGCGTCTCGTTGACCGTGGCGGCGCCGGATCGCGCCACAATCGGTGCGGATCGCCTGGCCGAGCTGATCGTGCGCCGACGGCCCAGTCGTTACCGGGTTATCGCGGTGCCCGGCCGCGCGGCCGTCGCGTGGCGCGCCATCGGCGTTGGGTTGGCGCGCCTGCGCGACGCGGCTCATGACCTGCTGCTGCCAAACGTCGCCGCGCTCGGCGACAAGGCGAATAAAGCGCCGCTGCCTGGCGAATCCGGCCCGGGCGATTGACGATGGCGGTATATGCTGCCGGCGGCATAAAGGAGGATCGCGGCTCGCAGCCGATGACGGCACGCCTGCTTGCGGGTCTTGGACGCGCCGCGCTGCTGCCGCTGTCGGCGGCGCAGCTTGCGACCGGCGCCAAGTCGTTCGAACGCAACCCCGTTATCGGCAGCCGCCGGCTTAACGAGCACGGGCTGCATAGGGCCCGGGTGTCGTTGGCGCACCGCGTCGCCGCGGCGCGCCGGCGCCGCCTCGCCCGGCTGGTCTCGGCCGCCGACCGGCAGGATTTCGCGCGCGACGGTTTCGTGATCCGGCGCGATTTTCTGCCGGCGGCCGATTTCGCCGCGTTGCGCGACCAGCTGCGCCTCTATCGCGGACCGCTGCGCGAGATCGCCGAGGGCGACACGGTCATGCGCAAGATTGCGTTGGACCGGGCCGCGCTGGCGGCGCTGCCGGCGCTGCACCCTGTGCTGCGGTCACCCCAGTGGCGCGGCCTCATCCGCTATGTCGGCGGCCGCGACGCCGAACCCGTGGTGTGGATCCAGAGCATCCTGCGGCATGCCTGCGACGGGCCGCCCGACCCGCAGACGGCGCTGCACGCCGACACTTTTCACCCGACCGTCAAGGCCTGGCTGTTTCTGACCGACGTTGCCGCGGACGGCGGTGCGTTCACCTATGTGCCCGGCTCGCACCGCCTGACGCCGGAGCGGCTCGCCTGGGAATATCGCGCCAGCCTGGTTGCCCGGCACTCGCGCGACGCCGTGACCCGCCAGGGCTCGTTCCGCATCGAGCCCGACGAGTTGGCGACCCTCGGCCTGCCGAGCCCGCGTATTTTCGCAGTGCCGGCCAACACGCTGGTGGTCGCCGACACCTTTGGCTTTCACGCACGCGGTCCAAGCATTGGGCGCTCGCTGCGGGTCGAGGTCTGGGCCTATGGACGGCGCAGCCCGTTCGTGCCCTGGGCCGGGTTCGACCCGTGGACCGGCACCGGCCTGGCGCGCCGCAGCCTGATCGGGTGGCGGCTCGGAGATTGGCTCGAACAGGCCGGCGTCAAGCCGCACCGCTGGCGCGCCCGGGCCGGCCTATCGGCTTTCGACCCGGCGGCCTGACTAACAGCTCGAGGTTGCTTCCCGATGGCATGGGATCCCGCCCAATACCTCAAATTTGCCGGGCCGCGCCTGCGACCGGCGCTGGATCTGCTGCAGCGCATCGACAAGGCGGCGCCGGCAGCGGTCTACGACCTCGGCGCCGGCGCCGGCAACGTCACCCGGTTTATCGCCGAGCGCTGGCCCGAGGCGCGCATCGTCGGCGTCGATTCGTCGGCCGAAATGCTCGCCAAGGCCGCCGCCGAGCAGCCGCATATCGAGTGGCAACAGGCCGATCTCGCGACGTGGTGCCCGCCCGGACCGGCCGACGTCATCTATTCGAACGCGGCGCTGCACTGGATCGAGGACCACGCCCCGGTGTTTGTGGCGCTCTTCAAGAGCCTCGCGCCGGGCGGGGTCTTCGCGGTGCAGATCCCGCGCAATTTCAGCGCGCCGTCGCATGCCTCGATGGGGGAGGCGGCGCGCAGCGGCCCGTGGCGCGCCCGGCTGGAGCCGCTGTTGCGGCCGGCGCCGGTGGCCGAGCCGGCAGTCTATTTCGACCTGCTGGCGCCGCACGCGGCGCAGCTCGACATGTGGGAGACCGAATACCTGCAGGTCCTCGAGGGCGAGCACGCGGTCAAGGAATACACCAAATCGACCTGGCTTTCGCCGCTGCTCGGCGCGCTCGACGAACCGATGCGCAGCCAGTTCGAAGAAACCTATACCAAGCTCGTCGATGCCCATTACCCGCGGCGGCCGAACGGCAAGACGCTGTTCCCGTTCCGCCGCATGTTTATCGTCGCGACCAAGGCATAAACAGCCGCCGAACAGGAGAGACGAGATGGAGACCAAGGGCTTTGTCGTACCGCCAGGTGGCGGCAAGCTGCTCGACATGGCGCCGGGCCGCTTCTCGGCGCTGAAGCTGCTCGGCGGTGAGACCGCCGAAAGCATCATGCTGTTCGAGGAAACTGCGCCGGCCGGCACCGAAACCACCTTCCATCTTCACCGCGACAGCGACGAGGTCGCCTATGTCCTCGCGGGCGAGGTGACGATGAAGATCGGCGACGAGGTGACGGTCGGGAAAACCGGCTCCTGTGCCTTTTTTCCGCGCAATGTCCCGCACGCCTGGAAGAACACCGGGGCCGAGACCGCGCGCATCCTCTTCCTCTACACCCCGGCCGCGGCGGGCGGGTTCTTCGAGGAGCTGCTCGACAACCCGGCCGACGCGATCAACGGCGACAAGGCCAACGAAATCCGCCAGCGCCACCGCTGGGAGGTGGTCGGCCCGCCGCCGTTTTAGGTCAGATCGATGTCCGGCTGACCGGTCAGCCGCCGCTTAATCAACTTCGCAGAATTCTGGCCGCTATTGCCCCGTCCGGTCATTGGGCCGGGACACACTTGGATTTTGGCGATCTAGGCGGATGGCGCGCTGCCGTACGCGGCGCGCTCGATCGCGGCGATGTCGATGCGCTTCATTTGCATCATCGCGTCAAAGGCTCGCTTTGCCCGGGCTCTATCGGCATCGCCGATCAGCCGGATGAGCAGACGTGGAACAATCTGCCACGACACGCCGAAACGGTCTTTCACCCAGCCGCATTGCTCGGCCTCGGGGATCGCCGACAGCGCTTCGGCGAAGCGGTCGGCTTCGCCCTGGGTCTCCACCGGTATCTGAAACGAGATCGCTTCATTGAATCGGAATTGGGG
>DATGFP010000127.1:0-14894 GCA_035309005.1 Allostellaceae bacterium
GTTCGTCGAGCACCGCTCGCACGACTTCGGCATGGCCGAGCAGAAGGTCCCCGGCGATGGCGTGGTGACGGGCTTCGGCACGGTGAACGGCCGGCTCGTCTTCGTATTCAGCCAGGATTTCACGGTGTTCGGCGGCAGCCTGAGCGAGGCGCATGCCGAGAAGATCTGCAAGATCATGGATGAGGCCATGAAGGTGGGCGCGCCCGTGATCGGCCTCAACGACAGCGGCGGCGCGCGCATCCAGGACGGCGTTGCCTCTCTCGCGGGCTATGCCGAGGTCTTCCAGCGGAACGTGCTGGCCTCGGGCGTGGTGCCGCAGGTCTCGCTGATCATGGGGCCGTGCGCGGGCGGCGCGGTCTATTCGCCGGCGATGACCGACTTCATCTTCATGGTGAAGGACAGCTCGTACATGTTTGTGACCGGCCCCGAAGTCGTCAGAACGGTGACGCACGAGAGCGTGACGCAGGAGGATCTGGGCGGCGCGATCACCCACACGACGCGCTCCGGGGTGGCCGATCTCGCGTTCGAGAACGATGTCGAGGCGCTCCTCGAACTGCGCCGCTTTGTCGATTTCCTGCCCGGCTCCAACCGCGCGCCGCCGCCGGCGCGGGAGGCTAGCGACCGGCGCGAGCGCGAGGAACCCTCGCTCGACAGCCTGGTCCCGGCCAACCCCAACAAGCCCTACGACATGCGCGAACTGATCGAGAAAATCGTCGACGACGGCGATTTCTTCGAACTGCAGCCCGCTTACGCGGCCAACATCCTCGTCGGCTTCGCGCGGATGGAGGGCGCGACGATCGGCATCGTCGCCAACCAGCCGATGGTCCTGGCCGGCTGCCTCGACATCGACAGCGCGCGCAAGGCGGCGCGCTTTGTGCGGTTCTGCGACTGCTTCAACGTGCCGATCGTGACCTTTGTCGACGTGCCGGGGTTTCTGCCGGGCACCGCGCAGGAATTCGGCGCGATCATCAAGCATGGCGCGAAACTCCTCTTCGCGTTCGCCGAGGCGACCGTGCCGAAGGTCACGCTGATCACGCGAAAAGCCTATGGCGGCGCCTACGACGTCATGAGTTCCAAGCACTTGCGGGGCGATGTTAATTTCGCCTGGCCGTCGGCCGAGATCGCGGTGATGGGGCCGAAGGGGGCGGTCGAGATCATCTTCCGTGCCGATTTGGGCGACGCCGCGGCGATCGAGGCGCGCGCCCAGGAATACCGCGAAAAATTCGCCAACCCGTTTGTCGCCGCCAGCCGCGGCTTTATCGACGACGTGATCCAGCCGGCGCAAACCCGCCCGCGCCTCTGCCGCGCGCTCGCCATGCTGCGCGGCAAGCAACTCGCGAACCCATGGAAAAAACACGACAACATCCCGCTGTGACGCTCGGTGAACCGCAGCATCGCAGGCGTCAACGGCTCAAGGGCCTTGCTCAACCGCCTTTGCACCGACCGATGATCGGCAACAACAAAGCCGTCATGGCCGGGCGTGTCCCGGCCATCCACGACCTACATCAGTTGGTCGTAAAGGTCATCCCATGCCGGGTTAGTTGCCAAAATGAGCCGCACCTTCCAGGTTCGCGACCAGTGCTTCATGTTGTGCTCTCGCTGGATCGCGGTCTGGATGTCCGCATGGCGCTCGGCATAGACCAGCCGCTTCAGCCCGTATCGTTTGGTGAAACCGGGCACGACGCCCTCCCGGTGCTCCCAAACGCGTTTCGACAAATTGCTCGTGACGCCGGTGTAAAGGATGCCGTTAGGCCGATTGGTGACGATATAGACCCATGCTTCGCCCATTCGGGGATGGTGTGGCATTGCCGAGCCAGCGGCAACGCCTTCGTGGATGGCCGGGACAAGCCCGGCCATGACGTACCCACATAATGTTCAAGAAGATACTGATCGCCAATCGCGGCGAGATCGCCTGCCGGGTGATGCGCACGGCGCGGCGGATGGGGGTCGCGACGGTGGCGGTTTATTCGGAGGCCGATGCGGAAGCGCTGCATGTCCGCCTGGCCGACGAGGCGGTGGCGATCGGGCCGCCGCCGGCGGCCGACAGCTACCTGCGGATCGACAGGATCGTCGAGGCCTGCCGCCGGACCGGCGCGCAGGCGGTGCATCCCGGCTACGGCTTTCTGTCGGAGCGCGCCGCCTTCGCCGAGGCGCTGGCCGAGGCGGGCATCGTCTTCATCGGCCCCGGCGCCGAGGCTATCGCCGCGATGGGCGACAAGATCCAATCGAAGCGCCTGGCGCACGAGGCCGGCGTCGCCACGGTGCCGGGCCATCTCGACATCATCCCCGATGCCGAGATCGCGGCGCGCATCGCCGAGGGCATCGGCTATCCGGTGATGATCAAGGCCTCGGCCGGCGGCGGCGGCAAGGGCATGCGCATCGCCCGCGACGCCGGCGAATTGCGCGACGGCTTCGCCAGCGCCCAGCACGAAGCCAAGGCGAGCTTTGGCGACGACCGGGTCTTTCTCGAGAAATACATCGAGGAGCCGCGCCACATCGAGATCCAGGTGCTGGGCGACGCCTTCGGCAACATCGTGCATCTGGGCGAGCGCGAATGCTCGATCCAGCGGCGCCACCAGAAGGTCATCGAGGAGGCGCCGAGCCCGTTCGTCGACGCCGCGATGCGCGCCGCGATGGGGGCGCAGGCGGTGGCCTTGGCGCGCGCGGTCGGCTACCGCTCGGCCGGGACGGTCGAGTTCATCGTCGATCGCAACAAAGGGTTCTATTTCCTTGAAATGAATACCAGGCTCCAGGTCGAGCACCCGGTGACCGAGCTGGTGACCGGCCTCGATCTGGTTGAACTGATGATCCGCATCGCGGCCGGCGAAAAGCTGCCGTTCGGCCAAGAGGAGGTGCGGCAGCACGGCTGGGCGATCGAGGCGCGGGTCTACGCCGAGGACCCGCTGCGCAACTTCCTGCCGTCGATCGGCCGGCTGGTGCGCTACCGCCCGCCGGCGAACCCGGACGAGGGCGACGGCATCAGGATCGACAGCGGCGTCGCCGAGGGCGACGAGATCACGCTTTATTACGACCCGATGATCGCCAAGCTGATCGCGCACGGCGACGACCGGGCGGCCGCGACCCGGCGGCTGCGCGACGCGCTCGACGCCTTCGCGATCGAGGGCGTGCGCCACAACATCGCGTTTCTCGCGGCGATCCTTGGCAGCGAGCGCTTTGCCGCCGGCCGGCTGTCAACCGATTTCATCGCCGAGACTTTTCCCGCCGGCTTCGCGCCGCCGCCGGTGGAATTAAGCGGGCCGGAGGCCGCCGACCGGGTCATCCTGATCGCCGCCGCGCTCGCCGAAACCCGCCTGCACGAAGCCGAGATCGCGCCCGCCCCAGGCTGCCACGCGCCACCCTCGCGCCTTCTCGCCGTGCTGCTCGACGGCCGGCCCTGCCGGGTGTCGGTTGCTCCCGAGGGCGGCGCCTACGTCATCGAGAGCGGCGGCGAGAGCTCGCTTGTCGCGACCGACTGGCGCCCCGGCGAACCGGTGATGCGGCTGCGGGTCGAGGAGCAGAGCCTCAGCGTCCAGGTCGAGCGGCTGCGCGCGCGCGCCTTCCGGCTGGTGCATCGCGGCGTCGTGCGGCGTGCCCAGGTGCTGCCGCCGCGCGCCGCCGAACTGCTGGCGATGATGCCTGCGAAAGTGCCGGCCGATACCTCGCGCCTGGTGCTGTCGCCGATGCCGGGCCTCTTGACCCAGGTGGTGGTCAGTGAAGGCCAGGAGGTCAAGGCCGGCGAGCCGCTCGTCGTCGTCGAGGCGATGAAGATGGAGAACGTGCTGCGCGCCGGCCGCGACGGCCGCGTCGCGAAGCTCCGCGCCAAGCCCGGCGACAGCCTCGCGGTCGACCAAATCATCCTCGAACTGGAGTGAGCCGGGTGGGGTGCGCGCTGCTGCGCATCAGGGGCCAGGTGCAGGGCGTCGGCTACCGCGCCTGGGCGATCGCCTGCGCCCGCCGGCTGGGCTTGCGCGGCTGGGTGCGCAATCGCGCCGACGGCAGCGTCGAGGCGCTGGTGATTGGCGAGGAGGACGCGGTCGCGGCGATGATCGAGGCGTGCCGCGACGGGCCCTTCGCGGCGCGCGTCGGCGAGGTCGCGGTCAGCGAGGCGGCCGACGACGGCAGCGCCGGCTTCACCTCGCGCGCAACCGCTTAGCAGGCCGTCAGCACACCTTGGTTTAGCCCGCTGGCGGCCGGCTTGACGGGCGCGGCGCGGATGTGCCATGCGGACCCGCGCCGCGCCATTGCGGTGCCGGGCAATCTAAACGGGCAGGGTGGAAATGCGGACAGGACGCAATTGGCTGGCGGGTGCGGCGGCGATGGCGATCGGCGCCATCGCGCTGGCGGCGGCGGCGCGGGCCGAGCCGCTGACGATACGGGTCGGCTGGGTCGTCACCCCGGGCCATTTGGCGCCGCTGATCGAGGAACTCGGCAAGCGCGAGCCGGGCGTTTTCAAGCACCTCGGCAAGAGCTACGTCATGCAGGCGGTGCATTTCCAGGGCACCACCCCGGAAATCCAGGCGCAGGCGATCAACGACCTCGAAGTCGCCTCCTTTTCGCCCGCCGCGGTCGCGCTGGCGATCACCAACGCCCATCTCGACGAGCGGATCGTCGCCGATGTCGTCTCCGACGGGGTGCCCGGCCATTTCAGCGAGAATTTCGTCGTGCTGGCGGACGGCCCGATCAAGAAGATCGAGGACGTCAAGGGCAAGCGGATCGCCACCAACACGATCGGCTCGGCGAGCGACGAGGCGATGCGCACGATGTTCCGCAAGCACGGCCTCAAGGACAGCGACTTCACCACGGTGGAAGCGAGTTTCGGCAACATGCCGGCGATGCTGGAGGGCGGCAAGGTCGACATGATCGGGGTGCTGCCGCAATTCGCCCAGGGGATTATCGGCAACCCCAAGTACAAGGTGCTGTTTCAGGCGAAGGATGCGGTCGGCCCGACCCAGGCGGTGATCTGGGCGATGCGCGCCGATTTCATCGCGGCCCACAGGGCGGCCCTGGTCGATTTTTTCGAGGACCACATTCGCGCCCGGCGCTGGTTCTTCGACCCGAAAAACCGCGACGAGGCGATCGCCATCACCTCCGACGTGACCAAGCTGCCGAAAGAGAAGCTGGCGTTCGCCTTCACCAAGGATGATTTCTACCGCTCGCCCGACGCGCTGCCCGACCTCGTGTCGATGCAGAAGGAAGTCGACGATTCGGTAAAGCTCGGGGTGCTGCCAAAGCCGGTGCAGTTCAGCCCGAAATACGTCGACCTGTCGCTGGTCGAAGAGGCCAAGAAGCGCATCGACGGCCAATGAGCGAGGCCAGCGCACTCGCCGCGACGCCGGGCGTGGCAATGGGGGCGGCCCCCGGGGCGGCGACCGGGGCGCCGCATATTTTCGTCGACCGGGTGAGCCACGTCTACCGGCCGGCGCGCGGCCGCCCGGTATTGGCGCTCGACAACGTGTCGCTGGCGGTCGGCGACCGCGAGTTTGTCGCGCTGTTGGGACCGAGCGGCTGCGGCAAGAGCACTCTGCTTTATCTGCTCGGCGGCTTCCTCCCGGTCGAACAGGGCGCGATCTTGGTCGAGGACCGGCCGATCGCCGGACCCGGCCCCGACCGCGGCATCGTGTTCCAGCATTTCGCGCTTTTTCCGTGGAAGACGGTGGCGCAAAACGTGCTCTACGGCCTCGAAAAGCAGGGCCTGCCGCGCGCCGAGCGCACCCGCCGCGCGCAGGAGTTCATCGAGCTCGTTGGCCTCGCCGGGTTCGAGGACAGCTACCCATCGCAGCTCTCGGGCGGCATGAAGCAGCGCGCCGCGATCGCCCGCACGCTGGCGATCGACCCGCGCATCCTCCTGATGGACGAGCCGTTCGGCGCGCTCGACGCGCAGACCCGCAGCCTGATGCAGGCCGAGCTCCTGCGCATCTGGCAGCGCTCGCGCAAGACCGTGATCTTCGTCACCCACGACGTGCAGGAGGCGGTGTTTCTCGCCGAGCGGGTGGCGGTCATGTCGGCCCGCCCCGGCCGCATCAAGGAGATCGTCGAGAGCCCGCTCGACAAGGAAGACCCGGGGTTGATGCGCTCGCCGCGCTTTGTCGAGATCGTCGACCACGTATGGAACCTGGTGCGCGGCGAGGCGATCCTTGCCCAGCGCGGCGGCGAGGGTTAAGGGTGGCGCGATGGCAGTCGATCAAACCCAGCTGACGATCGGGCGCGCCACGCGGCGCGCCGGTCGCGGCGCCTTTGGTCTGGGACCTGGCGGCCGGCTGCGCGACGCGGTTGCAACCTCGCGCCTGGTCGCGGGCCTCTGGCGCTACACGCCGATCCTGCTCTTGGCGCTTGCCTGGGAGGCGGCGACCCGCGGCGGCTTGTTGTCGCCCCTGGTGATGCCGGCGCTCGACCAGGTGCTGCGCGCCTGGTGGAGCCTCCTGGTCGGCGGCGATCTGTGGAGCAACGGCGTCGTCTCGCTGGCGCGCGCCGCCGCCGGGCTCGGCCTCGCGATCGTCTGCGGCACCGCCCTCGGCGTCTTGATGGCGTGGTATAAGCCCATTCGCACCTTGTTCAACCCGCTGGTGCAGGCGATCTATCCGATGCCGAAATCGGCGCTGATCCCGGTCGTCGTGCTGTGGCTCGGCTTTGGCAGCGCGTCGAAGATCCTGCTCATTTTCATCGGCTGCATGCTGCCGGTGACGCTGTCAGCCTTCAACGGCGCGCGCGGCGCCGAGCAGGTGCTGATCTGGTCGGCGCGCAGCCTGGGGGCGAGCCGCGGCCGCACCCTGGTCGAAATCGTGCTGCCGAGCGCGCTGCCGGAAATCCTCGCCGGCATCCGCACCGCGCTCGCCTTCGCGTTCGTGCTCCTGGTCGCGACCGAATTGATCGCGGCGCGCCAGGGCCTCGGCTACATGATCGGCTGGCTGGGCGACGGCGGCGTCTACGATGCGATGTTCGCGGTGGTGCTGACCGTGTCGCTGCTCGGCTTCGCCGCCGACCGCGGCTATCTCATGCTGATGAAGCGGGTCTTGCGATGGCGCGAGTAGAGGACGCCGCCCGCCCGCCGCTCGGCCCGCTCGCCCCGTCCGGCTGGCGCGCCGACGAGGCGATCATCGCGGCGCTCGGCGCGGCCGGCCGCTTTCTGCGCGCCGGCGGCACCCTCATTGCGCTGCTGGTCGCCTGGGAAATTGTCGCGCGCAGCGGCGTCGTCAGCGCCTTCCTGCTGCCCCCGCTGTCGGTAGTGCTCGAGCGGATCTGGCAGGACGCGCTCTCCGGCGACCTCGTCACCAACCTCGGGCAGACCCTCTACCGCACCCTGGTCGGTTTCGCGATCGCCGGCGCGGCCGGCATCGTGCTCGGCATCCTGATCGCCCGCAATCGCGCGGCGCGGTGGTTTTTCGACCCGATCATCTCGGTCGCCTTCCCGATGCCGAAGATCGCCTTCCTGCCGGTCTTCATGCTGTGGTTCGGGCTCTACGACTTCTCCAAGATCACGATGGTGGTGTTCAACGCGATCTTCCCGGTGGTGATCGCGACGATCGTCAGCACCCAGGGGGTCGAGAAGGAGCTTCTGTGGTCGGCCCGCAGCCTCGGCGCCAGCCAGCGCCAATTGCTGTGGGAAATCGTGCTGCCGGCGGCCCTGCCGCAAATCCTGACCGGGCTGCAGGTGGCGCTGCCGGTCGCGATGATCGTCACGATCGTGACCGAAGTCTTGATGGGCGGCCCCGGCATCGGCGGCGCGATGATCGCCGCCTCGCGTTTCGCCGACTCGCCGGGCGTCTTCGCCGGCATTGTCGAGATCGGGGTCGCCGGGCTGTGCGTCGTCAAGGGCATGGCGGTGGCGCGCCGTTACCTGCTGCTGTGGCACCAGGAAACCCTGGAACCGACCACCGTGTGAGGCGCGGCCCGCGGCCGCCCGCAAGATTTTTTCCGGCCCCATGGGAACGCTCCTCGCCAGCGGGCGTTTTGCCGTCGCCGCGCGGCGCAATATCAGAGCCAACGTGTCTGTGGGGAGCGGGCATCACCAGTCGCGAAGAACCTGGCGGGGAAGCTATCGTGGCGCAATCAACTGATCGGATTCGTCTTCACCCTCGATTGCCGAGAGGTTCTTGCGCTTGCAAAGAAAAGCTGCTGTGGTTTTCCTCCGTCTGCGCGACTTGGCGAAGCGGCGGCGACGCTCGCCCAAGGTACGGGTCCGTTATGTATCTGCGTTTATCTGGTTAACCTGCGGCAACATTAACCTTTGTCTGAGCCTTGAGGGAGCGAAGTATGGAGCCCACGGCTGACGGCATGGTTGAAGTCATATCCCCCGAGGTGCAGCCCGACGCCGCGGTGGTCGATGTGGCGATCAGCTCGCTCGGCTCCAACGGCCACGATGTCGCCGCCTTCGACGACGAGAGCTTCGATTTGCACCGCATGCTGCAAGCCTTGCAGGCGGTGCGGGTCGGCGATTTCTCGGTGCGGCTGCCGGGCGACAGCACCGGGCTCGCCGGCAAGATCGCCGATACCTTCAACGAGATCGTCGCCGCCAACGAGCGCATGGCGCAGCAGCTGGAGCATGTCGGCCAGCGCGTCGGGCGCGAGGGCAAGACGCGCCAGCGCGTCAAGTTCGCGCTGTCGAGCGGCGCCTGGGGCGACATGGAAAGCTCGGTCAATACGCTGATCGACGATCTGTTGTGGCCGACGACGGCGGTGACCCAGGCGATCACCGCGGTGGCGCGCGGCGACCTCCTACAGACCGTGCGGCTCGACGCCGACGGCAGGCCCCTGCAGGGCGAGTTCCTCCGCCTCGCGACGATCGTCAACACGATGATCGAGCAGCTTTCGGTCTTCACCTCCGAAGTGACGCGCGTCGCCCGCGAAGTCGGCACCGACGGCAAGCTCGGCGGGCAGGCGCAGGTGCGCGAGGTGACGGGCGTGTGGCGCGAGCTGACCGAGAGCGTCAACTCGATGGCCTCCAACCTGACCGCGCAGGTCCGCAACATCGCCGAGGTCACGATCGCGGTCGCCAACGGCGACTTGTCGAAAAAGATCACGGTCGACGTGCGCGGCGAGATACTGCAGCTGAAGGAAGCCATCAACACGATGGTCGACCAGCTGCGCTCGTTTGCATCCGAGGTGACGCGCGTCGCGCGCGAAGTCGGCACCGAGGGCAAATTGGGCGGCCAGGCGATCGTGCCCGGCGTCGCCGGCACCTGGAAGGATCTGACCGACTCGGTCAACGCGATGTGCGGCAATTTGACCGCGCAGGTGCGCAATATCGCGCAGGTGACGACGGCGGTGGCGCGCGGCGACCTGTCGCGCAAGATCACGGTCGACGTGTCGGGCGAGATTCTGGAGCTGAAGGACACCATCAACACGATGGTCGATCAGCTCAACGCGTTTGCTTCGGAAGTGACGCGCGTCGCGCGCGAGGTTGGCACCGAGGGACGGCTCGGCGGCCAGGCCCAGGTGCCGGGCGTCGCCGGCACCTGGAAGGATTTGACCGACAACGTCAATTCGATGGCCTCCAACCTGACCGCGCAGGTCCGCAACATCGCCGAGGTCGCGACCGCAATCGCCGGCGGTGATCTGTCGAAGAAGATCACGGTCAATGTGTCGGGCGAGATCTTGCAGCTGAAAGAGACCGTCAACACGATGGTCGACCAGCTCAACGCATTTGCCGGCGAGGTGACGCGCGTCGCGCGCGAGGTCGGCACCGAGGGCAAATTGGGCGGCCAGGCCAACGTGCTCGGCGTTGCCGGCACCTGGAAGGATTTGACCGAGAGCGTCAACTCGATGGCCTCCAACCTGACCGGGCAGGTGCGCAATATCGCCGAGGTGACGACCGCAGTGGCGCGCGGCGACCTGTCGCGCAAGATCACCGTCAACGTGTCGGGTGAAATCCTCGAATTGAAGAACACGATCAACGTCATGGTGGACCAGCTCAACGCCTTCGCCGGCGAGGTGACGCGCGTCGCGCGCGAAGTCGGCACCGAAGGCAAACTGGGCGGCCAGGCGCAGGTGCCCGGGGTCGGCGGCACCTGGAAGGATTTGACCGACAACGTCAACTTCATGGCCTCCAACCTGACGGGCCAGGTGCGCAACATCACCGAGGTGGCGACCGCGATCGCCAATGGCGACCTGTCGAAGAAGATCACGGTCGACGTGCGCGGCGAGATCCTGCTGTTGAAGGAAACGCTCAACACGATGGTCGACCAGCTGCGCTCGTTTGCCGCCGAGGTGACGCGCGTCGCGCGCGAGGTCGGCACCGAGGGGCGGCTGGGCGGCCAGGCGGTGGTGTCGGACGTCGCCGGCACTTGGAAGGATTTGACCGACAGCGTCAACTCGATGGCCGGCAATCTGACCGCGCAGGTGCGCAACATCGCCGAGGTGACGACCGCGGTGGCGCGCGGCGACCTGTCGCGCAAGATCACCGTCGACGTGAAGGGCGAGATCCTTGAACTGAAAAACACCATCAACACGATGGTCGATCAGCTCAACGCGTTCGCTTCGGAGGTGACGCGGGTCGCGCGCGAAGTCGGCACCGAGGGCAAATTGGGCGGCCAGGCGCAGGTCTCGGGCGTCGCCGGCACCTGGAAGGATTTGACCGACACCGTCAACGTCATGGCCGCCAACCTGACCGAGCAAGTGCGCGGCATCGTCAAGGTGGTGACTGCGGTCGCCAATGGCGACCTGAAGCAGAATTTGACGGTGAAATCGATGGGCGAGGTCGCCGCGCTGGCGGAGACCATCAACTACATGACCAATACGCTCGCCACCTTCGCCGACCAGGTGACGACGGTGGCGCGCGAGGTCGGCGTCGAGGGCCGCCTCGGCGGCCAGGCCAACGTGCCGGGCGCGGCCGGCACCTGGAAGGATTTGACCGGCAACGTCAACCTGTTGGCGGCCAATCTGACGACCCAGGTGCGCGCCATCGCCGAGGTCGCGACGGCAGTGACCAAGGGCGATTTGACCCGCTCCATCCAGGTCGACGCGCGCGGCGAAGTCGCCGAGCTCAAGGACAACATCAACACGATGATCGGCAATCTGCGCCTCACCACCGAGCAGAACACCGAACAGGACTGGCTGAAGACCAACCTCGCGCGCTTCACCAACATGCTGCAGGGCCAGCGCGACCTCGCGACGGTCGGCCGCATGCTCTTGTCCGAGCTGGCGCCGCTGGTCAACGCGCAGAACGGCGTCATCTACCTCGTCGAAACCGACACCAGCCTGCGCCAGCTGTCGGCCTACGCCGACAGCGAGACCGGCGGCCATCCCGAGCGGCTGCGGCCCGGCCAGGGGCTGGTTGGGCAGTGCGCCAGCGATGCGCGCCGCATGCTGATCACCCAGATCATCGACGACGTCGTGCCGATTACTTCCGGCCTCTTCCAGGCGCAGCCGAACAATTTGATCGTGCTGCCGGTGCTGTTCGAGGGCCAGGTGAAGGCGGTGATCGAGCTGGCCTCGCTCGGCAGCTTCACCGATTTGCAGATTTCGTTTTTGGAGCAGCTGACCGCCTCGATCGGCATCGTGCTGAACAGCATCGAAGCGACGATGCAGACCGAGGGCCTCTTGACGCAGTCGCAGCAGCTCGCCGCCGAACTGCAGGCGCAACAGCGCGAGTTGCAGCAGACCAACGAGCAATTGGAGCAGAAGGCGCAGCAGCTCGCCGAACGCAATGTCGAAGTCGAAGCCAAGAACCAGGAGATCGAGCAGGCGCGGCGCGCGGTCGAGGAGAAGGCGGCCGAACTGGCGCTGACCTCGAAATACAAATCCGAGTTCCTCGCCAACATGTCGCACGAGTTGCGCACGCCGCTCAACAGCATCCTCATTCTCGGGCAGCAGCTGGGCGACAACCCGGACCGCAACCTGACGCCGCGGCAGGTCGAGTTCGCCCGCACGATCCACAGCGCCGGCACCGACCTCCTCAACCTGATCAGCGACATCCTGGACTTGTCGAAGATCGAGTCGGGGACGGTCAGCGTCGACGTCGAGGACATCTTCTTCGAGAACCTCGTCGACATGGTGGCGCGGCCGTTCCGCCACGAGGCGGAAAACCGCCGGCTCGGCTTCGATGTGCAGGTCGACGCGCGGCTCGAGCGCAGCATCACCACCGATTCGAAGCGGCTGCAGCAGGTCTTGAAAAACCTGCTGTCGAACGCCTTCAAGTTCACCGATCAGGGCGGCGTCAAGCTCAGCATCTATCAAACCAGCACAGGCTGGAGCAACGAGCACCCGGTGCTCAACGCCGCGCCGGCGGTCGTCGCCTTCGAGGTGTCGGACACCGGCATCGGCATCCCGCCGGAAAAGCAGCGGATCATCTTCGAAGCCTTCCAGCAGGCCGACGCCAGCACCAACCGCCGGTACGGCGGCACCGGCCTCGGCCTGGCGATCAGCCGCGAGCTGGCGAACCTGCTGGGCGGCGAAATCCAGCTGCGCAGCACCCCCGGGCTCGGCAGCACCTTCACGCTCTATCTGCCGCTGCGCTTCGAGGGCCCGGCCGCGATCGTGCGTCCGACGCTGGCGCTCGCCGAAGCGGGCGAGGCGGTCGCCAGCCTGCCGGCGCGGCTCACCGAACCGGTGGAGCCGGTGCCCGACGATCGCCATGCGATCGAGCCCGGCGACGCGGTGCTGCTGATCGTCGAGGACGATCCGCATTACGCGCGCATCATCGCCGATCTGGCGCACGACCAGGGACTGAAGGTGCTGGTCGCGATGCGCGGCGCCGACGCGCTGGCGCTGGCCCGCGAATATCGCCCGACCGCGGTGTCGCTCGACGTCTTCCTGCCCGACATGCTGGGCTGGACCGTGCTGAGCCAGCTGAAGCAGCACCCGGCGACCCGCCACATCCCGGTGCAGGTCGTCACCCTCGACGAAGACCGCCAGCATGGTCTGGCGCGCGGCGCCTTCTCGTTCGTCGCCAAGCCGAGCTCGACCGAGGACCTCGAGGCGGCGCTGGTGCGCATCAAGGATTTCGTCCAGCCGCGCCGCAAGCGCCTCCTGATCGTCGAGGACAACCCGGCCGAGCAGCTCGGCATCGCCGAGCTCCTGGGCCACGACGACATCGACCTCCAGACGGTCGGCACCGGCGCCGCGGCGCTCGCCGCGCTGCGCGACGACGCGCCCGATTGCGTCGTGCTCGACCTGCGGCTCCCCGACATGTCGGGGTTCGATCTCCTCGAAGCGGTGCGCGACAACCCAGAGTTCGCCGACATCCCGGTCGTCGTCTTCACCGGCCGCGAGCTGTCGGCGGAGGAGGATGCGCAGCTGCACACGATGGCCCGCAGCGTCGTCGTCAAGGGGGTCGAATCGCCCGAGCGCCTGCTCGACGAAACCGCGCTCTTCCTTCACCGCGTCGTCGCCGACCTGCCCGACGACAAGCAGCGGATGATCGAGCGCCTGCACGATTCCGACGAGGACCTGGTTGGTAAGACCGTGCTGCTGGTCGACGACGATGCGCGCAACATCTTCGCGCTTTCGAGCGTCTTGGAGCGGCGCGGCATGCAGGTGCTGGCGGCGACCACCGGCAGCGAGGCGGTCGGCTTTGTCGAATCGACGCCCGACCTCGCGATCGTGCTGATGGACATCATGATGCCCGAGATGGACGGCTATCAGACGATGCAGGTGATCCGCGCCAATCCTGCGTTCCAGCGCCTGCCGATCATCGCGCTGACCGCCAAGGCGATGAAGGGCGACCGCGAGAAATGCCTCGACGCCGGCGCCTCCGATTATCTTGCGAAGCCGGTCAACACCGAGCAGCTGCTGTCGGCGCTGCGCATGTGGCTGCACCGCTGAGTGGCCGGGGGAGCACGAGGCGTGGGCGCAGAGGACAAGGTCAACATTCTGCTGGTCGACGACCAGCCCGGGAAGCTGCTCGGCTATGAGGCGATCCTCAGCGAGCTGGGCGAGAACCTGATCAAGGCCGGCTCGGCCAACGACGCGCTGCAGCAGCTGTTGCGCAACGATGTCGCGATCGTGCTGGTCGACGTCTGCATGCCGGACCTCGACGGGTTCGAGCTGGCGGCGATGATCCGCGAGCATCCCCGCTTCGAGAAGACCGCGATCATCTTCGTCTCGGCGATCCAGGTGACCGAGCTCGACCTGTTGCGCGGCTATGCCGCCGGGGCGGTCGATTACGTGCCGGTGCCGGTGGTGCCCGATTTGCTGCGCGCCAAGGTCAGGGTCTTTGCCGAGCTTTACCGCAAGACCCGCCAGCTCGAAGCGCTCAACGCCGAATTGGAGCGGCGGGTCGCCGAGCGCACCGCCGAACTGGCCAACGCCAACGCCGATCTCGAGCGCCGCGTCGAGGAGCGCACGGCCGAGCGCGAGGCGGCGCTGGCGCAGGTGCACGAGATGCAGAAGGTCGAAAGCCTCGGGCAATTGACCGGTGGCGTCGCGCACGATTTCAACAACCTATTGATGGCGGTGCTGGGCAACCTCGAACTGGTCGGCAAGCTCATCCCCGAGGACCCCAAGCTGCGCCGGCTGATCGACGGCGCGATCCAGGGCGCCGAGCGTGGCGCCACGCTAACCAAGCGCATGCTGGCCTTCGCGCGGCGCCAGGAGCTCAAGCCCGAGACCGTCGACGCCCCGGCGCTGGTCGACAGCATGGTCGAGATGCTGCGCCGCTCGCTCGGGCCGGGGATCGAGATCGCGACGAGGTTCGAGCCCGGATTGCCGCCGACCCGGGTCGACCCCAACCAGCTCGAGCTGGCGCTCCTCAACCTCGCGCTCAACGCACGCGACGCGATGCCGCTGGGCGGCCGGCTGATGATATCGGCGCATCGCGAACGCATCGCCGCCGGCGACGTGCCGGGCCTCGCGCCGGGCGACTATGTCTGCATCGCCGAGCGCGACAACGGCCAGGGCATGGATGAGGCAACGCTGAAGCGCGCCACCGAGCCGTTTTTCACCACCAAGGGCGCCGGCCG
>DATGFP010000128.1:0-22271 GCA_035309005.1 Allostellaceae bacterium
ATAAAGCGTGCCGACATTGGCGCCGAGCGCGTCGAGCATCTCGCGGTCCATCTGGGCCGCCCGCACCATGCGCCCGACGCCGGTGCGGTTGAGCACCAGCCAGCCGGCGAACGCGATGGCCGGGCCGATCGCGATGATGAAGAGGCTGTAGATGGGCTGCGTCGTCCCGAAGATCTGGACGCTGCCGGCGAGCGCCGGCGGGGTCGACACCGAAAGCTGGCCGGTCCCCCAGAGGAACTTCGCCGCGTCGCCCAGGATCAGCACCAACGCGTAGGTGAAGAGCAGCTGGTAAAGCTCCTCGCGCCCGTAGAGCGAGCGGAAGAACAGCCGCTCGACGACCGCGCCCAACACGCCGACGCCGGCCGCGGCAAAGAGCGTCGCCGCCCAGAAGCCGGCGCCGGTCGGGTGCAGCCACTGCACCCCTTGCCAGGCGAGATAGGCGCCCAGCATGTAGAACGAGCCATGCGCGAAATTGATCACGCGCATGACGCCGAACACCAGGGACAGCCCCGAGGCGATCAGAAAGAGGAACATCGCGGTGGTCAGGCCGCCCATGAACTGGCTGAACAGAAACGAGGGCGCCACCGCGATCAATCCTCCAAAATGCTGCGATGCCGCCGGGTCAGTTGGTGCTCGACGGCGGCAGCGATTCCGGGTTCTTGATGACGGCGAACGGATAGGCCGCGTCCTTCACCATCGTTCCCCAGTATTCCGGGCTCAGCGTCTCGTGCGAGGTGGCGCTGAACGTGCGCTTGCCAACCGGTGTGTCGAACGTCATGCCGAGCATCGCCTTGGCAACATCGTCGCTCTTGGTGCTGCCGGCCTTCTTGGCGCCCTCGGCGAGGGCCTCGATCGCCTCGTAGCCGACGATCGCCCAGCCCGAGCCGTATTTCGACTTCATGAAGGTCTGCAGGTTTTTCTCGAAGGCCTTGTGCTCGGCGGGTTCGCCGGCGCCGCCCCAGATCACCGGGTCGTAGGCGTCGGCGATGATGCCGTAGGGGTAGTTGTCGCCGAGCGCCTGCGCCTCGTCGACCGTGCCGACTTCGGCGCCGTCGATCAGCCGGTTCTTGATCGCCTTGAAGTAGCCGAGCGGGGTTGCTTCCTTGGTGAAGGTGACGAAATCGCCGGCAAACAGCGAGCAATAGACCGCATCGGGCTTCTTGCCCATCTGCGCGGTGATGAACGGGGTGAAATCCGCTTCGCCCAGTTTTGGCCATTGCTGATCGACGATCTGGATGTCGGGGCGCAGCTTCTTGATTTTCTCGACGAAGGAGGCGATCGAGTCGCGGCCATAGGCATAGTCCGGCGCAATCGTCGCGACGGTTTTGACGTCCTTCCACTTGGCCATCAGGCTCGCGCCGGCGCGCCCCTCGACGTCGGTGTTGGAGGCGACCCGGAAGACATAGGGGTGCAGCTGCGGCGGCAGCGTCAGTTCGGTCAGCTTCGCGGTCGGCGCGACAAAGACGATCTTGTTCTCCTTGGCGACGGTCGAGACCGCCGGCGCCTCGGCCGAGGTCAGCGTGCCGGCGAGGAAATCGACGCCGTTCTTGATGATCAGTTCGCGCGCCAGGCGCACCGCCTCGTCGGCGCTGGCCTTGCTGTCGCGCGACAACAGCTCGAGCTTCCTGCCGAGAACGCCGCCCTTGGCGTTGATCTCCGACACCGCCAATTCGGCGCCCTTGAGGATCGGCTCGCCATAAACCGCGGTCGGCCCGGAGAGCGGGATCGGAAAGCCGATTTTGATCGTGTCGGCCGCCGTCGCGGCAAGCGGCCACAGTGCGGCGGCGGCGGCGGCCAGCGCCAAGCGATTGCGATAACCCATTGCGATCCTCCCACGCCCGATATCGGGGCTTTTTGCCGAGCCGCGAGTTATCGTTTGCGCAACCCTGGTCGTCAAGTCGACGCTGCGGTATCCAAGGTTGGGGGGTGCGCCCGATTGCCGCGCCAGCCGCCCCGGCGTAGCATCGGCCGGGCCTGGCGCGCGGCTTTTGCGCCCGGATGCACGTTGTCACGATGCACCGGCCGAACGAACCCGGCTATAGTCGGCCCGGGCTCTACGTGCTCGACGATTGGCGATAGGGGCGGGGCATGAAAGCGGTTGTCTGCGAGGCCTTTGGCGGGCCCGAGGTGTTGCACCTGCGCGAGGTCCCCGATCCGCCGCCGCCCGGCGCGGGCGAGGTGCAGGTGCGCATCCGGGCGCGCGGCGTGCAGTATGTCGATGTGCTTATGCTGGCCGGCAAATACCAGTTCCGCCCGGAGCCGCCGTTCGTCCCCGGCAACGAGGCGGCCGGCGAGGTTGTCGCGGTCGGCGAGGGCGTCACCCGCTTCAAGGTGGGCGACGCGGTGATCAGCCGCGCCAGGCTCGGCGCCTTCGCCGAGCTCGGCAACGCCAAGGAGAGCGATTGCGAGCCGGTGCCGGCGGGGCTCAGCCTCGAAGAGGCCGCCATCTTCCGCAATTCCTACATGACCGCCTACCACGCCTTGCTGCAGCGCGGCCGGCTGCAGGCCGGCGACAAGGTGCTGATCCACGGCGCCGCCGGCGGCATCGGCATCCCGGCGATCCAGCTCGCCAAGCATTACGGCGCGATGGTCATCGCCTGCGCCAGCAGCGCGGAGAAGCGCGCGGTTTGCCTGGAAGAGGGGGCGGACCATGCGATCGATTACACGGACGGCTTTCGCGACCGTGTCATGGAGCTGACCGGCGGCTACGGCGTCGACATCATCTACGACCCGGTCAACGGCCCGACCTTCGAGGAGTCGCTGCGCTGCCTCGCCTGGGGCGGGCGCATTCTGATCCTCGGCTTTCTCGGCGGGGCGCCCGCCGTCGCGCGCAGCAACTACCTCTTGATCAAGGGCATCGAGGCGATCGGCGTGCGCCTTGGCGGGGTCTACGAACAGCGGCCCGATCTCGGCGTCGCCGCCAACCGCGCCCTGCTCGATCTGGCCGCCGCCGGCAAGCTGCGCCCCCGCATCTGGCGCTCATTGCCGCTGGCGCGCGCCGGGGAGGCGATCCAGGCGCTGATCGACCGCCAGGTCATCGGCAAGGCCGTGCTGGTCGGCTGACACCCCCGTCCGGGCTTCAATCGTAGGTGACGCCGATCGTTTCAGCGACCAGCACCGGGCGTTCGCTGCCTTCCAATTCCATCGTGCTGTCGTTGGTGATGCGGGTGCCGCCGCCGGCGACCGGTTCGACCGATTTGATGCTGAGGCGCAGGCGGACCCGCGAGCCGGCCGGCACCATGCCGGTAAAGCGCACCCGGTTGGCGCCGTAATTGATGCCGCGCGAGCGCTGCTTGACGTGATAGAGCGTCGCGGCGAGGCGCGGCACCAAGGACAGCGTCAGCCAGCCGTGGGCGATCGTCTTGCCGCCCGGCATCTCGCGTCTGGCGCGCTCAACGTCGACGTGGATCCATTGGTGGTCGCCGGTCGCCTCGGCGAATTTGTCGATCTGCTCCTGGCTGACCGTGTACCACTCACTGACGCCGATCTCCTTGCCCTCGTAGGCCTTGAGGTCGGCGGCGCGCTCGACTTCCAGCATCGTGTCATCCTCATCCAGGCATCCCCGCCGCCACTATAGGGCGGGCCGGGCGGCGCGGGAAATTCCCTGCGAGCAGCGAAATTTTTTATTATTCTATTCATAAGGCTTTGGAATTACGTGATTAACCCCAGAAATTCCCGGGGCGCGGCAGGGAATTTTTCGCCGCCGTGCAGGGAATTCAAAAGGGGCGGGCAGGGAAATTTTTTGCGGCGGCAGGGAAATCAGTCTTGCGCCCGAGGAGATTATCGATATGGCAATTGCCAGACATAGATGGTGATGCGGCGGCGGTTTGGGAAGAGTGCCCGGGGGTCAGGGGCGCATCGCGAAGCGGCGCTCGCCGGGTTCGCGCAGCTTTGCCGCGAGGTTGGCGAATTCGACAGCCAGCTTGCGGGTGTCGCGCGGGTCGATAATCTCCTCGATCCAAAAGGCTTCGGCGGTGCGGAACGGCGAGCGCAGCTTGGCGAGCCGCGCCTCGATCTCGGCGCGTTTCGCAGCGGGGTCGGGGGCGGCGTCGATCTCGGCGCGGTAGGCCGCTTCGATCCCGCCCTCCAGCGGCAATGAGCCCCAGCGCGCCGACAGCCACGCATACCGGATCGAAAAGCGGCCCGAGGGCTGGTTGACCGCGCCGGCGACGCCGAAGACGTTGCGCACCAGGAACGTGCACCACGGCACGCTCGACTGGTTGACCGCGGCCATCGCCCGCACCCCCTTCCGGATCGTCGCGGCCTTTTCCGCCTCCAGCCCGATGTGGAAGCCGGGGCAGTCGCACAGGTAAAGGATCGGCAGGTGGAAAGTCTCGGCGAGGTCGACAAAGCGGATGATCTTGTCGCACGCGTCGGCGGTCCACGCGCCGCCGTAGAAAAACGGGTCCGACGCCATGACCGCGACCGGCAAGCCGTCGAGCCGCGCGAAGCCGGTGATGATGCCGCGGCCGAACATGCGCCCCATTTCGAAGAAGCTGCCGCGGTCGACCACCGCCTCAACGACCGGGCGCATCTTGTAGACGCGGCGGGTGTTGCGCGGGATGACCTCGAAGAGGAATTCGTCGCGCCGCTCGGGATCGTCGCTCGGCGCGACGCGGGCCGGCACCTCGTAGACCGACGAGGGGAGATACGAGAGAAAGCGCCGGGTCGCCGCGAAGGCCTCTTCCTCGCTGTCGACCGCGTGGTCGACCGCGCCGCAGCGGGTCTGGATCTCCCAGCCGCCCAATTGGAAGCGGTCGAGCTCGTCGCGCCCGAGCGCGTTGACCACCGGCGGGCCGGCGACGAAGAGGGCGGAGGTGTCCTTGGTCATCACCGAATAGTGGCTGGCCGCCATGCGCGCCGCGCCGAGGCCGGCGACCGACCCCAGGCCCAGCGCGACGACCGGCACCAGGCCCATGTTCGTCGTCGTGTAGTAGTAGGGCAGGTTGGAGCCGACGCGGCCGGGCAGGTTGGCGCGGCCCGTGGTTTCGATCGTCTTGACCGAGCCGCCGCCGCCCGACCCCTCGATGATGCGGACGATCGGGAGCTTGAGATCGTGCGCCATCTGCTCGGCCATCAGCGGTTTCTCGCGGATCGTCGCGTCGGCCGAGCCGCCGCGCACCGTGAAATCGTCGCCGACCACCACCACCGGCCGCCCGTCGATCCGGGCGCGGCCCATCACGCAGTTCGACGGGGTCAGCTCGATCAGCTCGTTGTTTTCGTCGTAGGCCGCCTTGCCGGCGATCGCGCCGACTTCGTGAAAGCTCGCCCGGTCGACCAGGCCGTCGATGCGCTCGCGGATCGTCAGCTTATTGGCATCGTGCTGGCGCTTGACCTTGTCGGCGCCGCCCAATTCGCGCGCCCGCCGCTCGCGCTCGCGCAGCTCCTCCAGCTCCGGCTGCCAGCTCATCCCGGTTTCCGACCCCCGCATCTCTATTTGCCGGATAATATCGGGTGATCGGCGTTGGACAAACATCGCTGCGTCCTTCGAGACGCCCGCTGCGCGGGCTCCTCAGGATGAGGTAAGCCTTTAATGCCACGAACAAATTTTCCTCATCCTGAGGAGCGCTCCGCAGGAGCGCGTCTCGAAGGACGCAGGCTGCTGCATCATCGGAAGGCTGAGTAAAATGTAATAGGAAACCAGCCCAACCATATGGTCTTGCCGCTGAAAATCGTTGCGATGATCCCGATTGACAACATTTGAACACAGAACGTAATAATCACGGCGTTTCCTAAGTTTCTGATGCGTTTGTCCGGTAATTTCCTATATGTCATTCAACAAATGAATACGTATAGCCTGATCTGGGACGTTAAGGAACCGATCAACCTCGGTCGATCGAGCGAAGCCCACACATAACTATGAGCTTTCCTTAGCTCGTCGATGAAAATACACAAAAAGTAAATGAAACTTCCGGTGATGGATACGAAAAATGTCGCGCCGACGATCGCAAATGTATCATCGGCATGCACGAAACGGGGATCAGCGGTCGCGCAGTTTGGGGTCGAGGACGTCGCGCAGCGAGTCGCCGAAGAGATTGATGCCGAAGACGGTCAGCATGATCGCCAGGCCCGGGAAGATCGCGATCCATGGCGCGGTCGTCGCGTATTCTTCGGCGCCGCCCTGCAGCATGAGGCCCCAGGCCGGCACCGGCTCCTGCACGCCGAGCCCGAGATAGGAGAGCGCCGCCTCGGTCAGGATCGCCTGCCCGACAAAGGCGGTGATGATGACGAGGAACGGCCCCATCACGTTGGGCACCATGTGGCGCAGGATGATCCGCATGTGGCCGTAGCCGAGGGCGCGCGCGGCGTCGACATAGGGAACTTCGCGGATCGCCAGCGCGCTCGAGCGCACGACGCGCGAGCAGCGCGGGATAAGCGGGATGGTGATCGCGATGATGACGTTCTGCACGCCGGTGCCGAAGATCGAAACCACCGCCAGCGCCATGATAATGAGCGGGAACGACATCACGATGTCGAGGAGGCGCTGCAGCCACAGATCGACGTAGCCGCCGAAATAGGCGCTGCCGACGCCGAGCACCAAGCCGCTGACGCCGCCGACAAAGGCCGAGGTCATGCCGACGACAAAGGCGGTGCGGGCGCCAAAGAGGATGCGCGAAAGGAGATCGCGGCCGAGCTGGTCGGTGCCGAGCCAGTGGGCCCAGCTCGGCGCCTCGGTCATCGCGGCGAAATCGTTGGCGGTCGGGTTGTAGGGCGCGATCCAGTTGGCGAAGACGCCGGCGAGCCCGAACAGGAGCACCAGAAAGATGCCGAGCGCGCCGACCGGCTGACGGCGCAGAAAGGCGAGCGACACCCCGAAGACGCCGCGCGGCGCGAGGCTGCCCTCGTCGGCGAGGGCGGCGAGCCCGGTCGGGGTCGGTTCTAGGACGGCCATGGTTCAGCCCTCAGCGGCGCGAATTTCAGGCAAGGCGGATGCGCGGGTCGAGCCAAGCATAGAGCAGGTCGACGACGAGCGTGCTGACGACCGCGATCGTCACGACCAGCATGACCAACGCCTGGGTCAGCGTGTAGTCCTGGTTTTGCACCGACAGCACCATCAGGCGCCCGATGCCGTTCAGGTTGAACACCTGCTCGGTGACGACAAGGCCGCCGATCAGGAAGGCGAACTCGATGCCGATCACGGTGACCACCGGCAGCAGCGCGTTTTTCAAGGCGTGCCGGTTGATGATCAGGCGGTTGATGAGGCCCTTGGCGCGCGCGGTGCGGATGTAATCCTCGCGCAGCACCTCGAGCATCGCCGAGCGCGTCATCCGCATCGACACGGCGCAATAGCGATAGCCGATCGTGATCGCCGGCAGCATCACGATCGACAGATTGCGGATCGGGTCGCGCCACAGCGGCACGTAGTCAATGGGCGGCATCCACGGGACGCCCGAGATCGCCTGGGTGATGTCGAGCACCAGGAGGATCGAGACGATGCCGAGCCAGAAGGCTGGCGTCGCGAGGCCGGCGATCGAGAAGGTGCGCACCAAAAGGTCGATCCAGCTGTTCTGCTTCAGCGCCGAGATCGTGCCGAGCGGGATGGCGATGGCAACCGCGATGACCGTCGCCATCACCGCGACTTCCAAGGAAATCGGGAAGCGGGTCGCGATCTCGGTGACGACCGGCTTGCCCGACCACATAGAGATGCCGAAATCGAAGCGCGCCAGGCCCCAGATGTAGCTGAGGTACTGCACGATCCACGGCCGGTCGATGCCGATCTCGGCGTGGCAGGAGGCGAGCGCGGCGGTGGTGAAGCTCTCGCCGCCGGAGCCCAGCCGCACCAGGCAGATGTCGCCCGGAATGAGACGCATCAGGACAAAGACAAGCGTCGCCGCGCCCAAGAGCGTCGGGAACACCAGGAGGACGCGGTTGATGATGTATCGGTACATTCGCCTTCCTGCGCCTTCCTGCAGCGGGGCGGCGGCGCCGGCCTCGGTTCCAGCCGGCCGCCGCCCGCAATCATTTGCCGGATGTTACTTGTCGAGCCAGATGTTGGAAAGGTCCTGGTTGATGTAATGGCTGGGGCTGATCTTCCAGCCCTTGACCTCGGCGCGATACGGCACGATCCGGTACCACCACAGGATCATCAGCTTGTGGGCTTCGGTATCCATCACGTACTTGGCAAACTGGAACATATCCTGTTTTTGCTTGGCCGGGTCGGTCTCGTGCAGCGCGGCGTCATAGAGCGACTGCTCCTTCGGGTCTTCGTAATTGCCGTAATTCTGCTTGCTGACCGAGCTCGACAGATATGGCTGCACGTCAATGAGCGGGTTGACGACGCTGTGGCAATTGGCCTGCAGCACGACGGTGAAATTGCCGGCCCGCTCGGTGGCGATCCACGGGCCCGACGGCATCACCTTCTGCGTCACGTGGACGCCGATCTTGCTCCACTGGTCAACCAGCCAGATCGCGACGTATTTATAGGGCTGGTCGACGTCGCGGTTTAAGAGCTCGAAGCTGAGGTTCTCGGCGCCGGCCTCCTTCAGGAGGCGCTTCGCCTCCTCGCGCGACTTGTTGATGTCGGGCCAGAAGCCGGCGACCTCCTGCAATTCCTGCTTGCTCGGTGCCAGGGGCGAGGCCGGGAAGATGATGCTGCCGACGGTGCGCACGTCGGCGATCTTCGACAGGGCCGGCGCGCCGCCCCAGCGGTCGATCGCCAGCGTCAGGGCGCGGCGCACCCGCACATCGTCGAACGGCTTCTTGGCGTGGTTGATCGTCACCACGCTGCCGCAATTCCAGTCGCTCTCCTGCACCGCGATCTTGTCGCCAAGGTCCTTCTTCAGTTCATCGCGCGAGGCGGGCGGCAGGCCGCGGAACTCGATCTGGCCGCGGCCGCTGCGGATCGCATCGACCCGCGTCGCCTGCTTCGGGGCAAAGATCCCGACGATCTTGTCGAGGTAGGGCTGCCCCTTGTGATAGTAATCCGGGTTGCGCACGCCGGTGATCGATTGGCCGACCTCGTAATCGGTCATCTTGAACGGGCCGGAACCCATCACGTTTTTCTCGTACCAGTGAGGATCCTTGTCGAGGATCTTCTTGTCGTAAATGTAGCCGTAAGGATCGGCCAGCGCCGGCAGGAAAGCCTGCGTCGCGAACTTGAGGTGGAAGACGACGGTATTCGGGTCGGGCGTCTCGACCCTGTCGACCATCTCGAAATTGCTGGAGCGCGGGCTCAGGACGCCCTTTGGCGGGAAGATGATCGCGTTCCAGCTGTCCGCCACATCGGCGGCGGAGAGCGCATCGCCGTTGGTGAACTTGACGCCGTCCCTGATCTTGAAGGTGTAAGTCTTGCCGCCATCGGTCGGCTGCGGCATTTGGGTGCATAGATCGCACACGAAATCGGTGGTCGAAGACGGATTGTCCGGGTTGACCCGAATGAGGACGCTGTAATAGGGCGCCGTCGCGTGGATCGTCGCGTAGGTCGTCTCGCGGTGCGCATCGAGGGTCGGCGGCGCGTCGGCCGGGATCAGGTAGGTCAGCGTGCCGCCGTGCTTCGGGGTTTCCGCCGCCACCGCCGGCGCCGCCGCCAGCAATATCGCCCCAAGCGCCGCGGCGCCCGCCCGTGCCAATGCCATCGCGTTCTCTCCCCGGATGTTCTGCGGCGCTATTTGACCCTGCGCCGGCGGGTCGGCCAATTCACAATTTGGTAGGGGAGGGCAGGGCGCCTTCCCGGCGCCCGCCCTCCCGCACCTCGCAGCCCGTGCGAACGCGGCGCTATTTGTCGAGCCAGATCGTGCCGAGATCCTGGTTGACGTAGTGGCTCGGGCCGATCTTCCAGCCCTTGACGTAGGACCGGTAGGGCACGATCCGGCGCCACCACAACAGGTAGATCGAATGCACCTGGTCGCTCAGCACGCGGGTTTCGAACTGGCGCATCAGCACTCGCTGCTGCGTCTTGTCGGTTTCGCGCAGCATCTTGTTGTAGATGTCGACTTCGGTCTGGTCCTCGAAATTGCCGTAATTCGACGATGTCACCGTATGCGGCAGGTATTTGGCGACATCGGCGAGCGGGTTGACCACGTTCTGGCAGTTGCCCTCGGTCGATGCGGCGAAGTTGCCGTCGCGCAGCGCCGCGAACCAGGGCCCGGTCGGCAGCACTTTCTGGGTGACGTGGACGCCGATCTTGCTCCACTGGTCGATGACCCAGAGGCCGTAATACTTGTAGGGCTGGTCGACCGTTCGGTTGTTCAATTCGAATGTCAGCCCCTCGGCGCCGGCTTCCTTTAGCAGCTGGCGCGCCTCGGCGCGTGATTTTTCGATATCCGGCCCGTACCCGGCGAGCTTTTGCAATTCCTCTTTCGTGGCGGCCAAGGGCGACCCGGGATAGACGACGCCGCCGACGGTGCGCACGACCGCGATCTTCGCCAATTCGGGCGCGGTGCCCCAGCGGTCGATCGCCAAGGTCAGGGCGCGGCGCACCCGCACGTCGTCGAACGGCTTTTTCTTGTGGTTGATCGTGATGATGCCGCCGCAGTTCCAGTCGCTTTCCTGCACCGTGATCTTGTCGCCGAGCGCGCCCTTCAGTTCGTCGCGCACGGTCGGCGGAAAGCCGCGGAACTCGATCGCCGCGCGGTCGCTCCTGATCGCCTCGACCCGGGTGACCTGCTTGTCGGCAAAGATCCCCTTGAACCCGTCAAGGTAAGGCAGCCCCTTGTGGTAGTAATCGGGGTTGCGCTCGCCGACAATCGACTGGCCGATCTCGTAGCTGACAAACTTGAACGGGCCCGAGCCGTTGACATTCTTCTCGTACCAGTGGGGGTCCTTGTCGATCTGCTTCTTCTGGTAGATGAACGCATAGGGGTCGGCGAGCGCCGGCAAAAAGGCGTCGGTGGCGAACTTCAGATGGATGACGACGGTGGTCGGATCGGGCGCCTCGATCTTGTCGACCATGCTGAAATTGCCCTTGCGGGCGCTGAGTACGCCGGCCGGCGGAAAGACGATCTCGTTCCAGCTGGCGGCGACATCGGCGGCGGTCAGCGGATCGCCGTTGTGGAACTTGACGCCGGTGCGGATCTTGAAAGTGTAGGTCTTGCCGCCGTCGGCCGGTTTCGGCATCTCGGTGCACAGATCGCAGACGATGTCGGCGCTGTCGCCCGGGTTCATCGGATTGGCCCGGATCAGCACGCTGTAGAACGGCGCGATCGAATGGATTGTCGCGTAGGTTTCCTCGCGGTGCCCGTCGAAGGAGGGCGGCGCGTCGGCCGGGATCACATAGGTCAGGATGCCGCCGCGCTTCGGGGTTTCGTCGGCGCCGGCCGGCAGGGCCACGAGCGCCACGGCCGCGAGGCCGCCGGCAAGGCGCATGATCGGTCGCATTTGTCGTCTCCCTTTTGTCGTTGCGGGTCGCCGCCGGCCGTTATTTGTCGAGCCAGAGCCGCGCCAGATCCTGGTTGATGAAATGCGTCGGGGCGATCTTGAAGCCCTTCAAATACGAGCGATAGGGTACGATGCGGTGCCACCAGAACGCCCACATCATGTGCACCTGGTCGCCGAGCACGTAATCCTCGAAGGCGCGCATCGCGACCCGCTGTTTGGCGGGGTCGGTCTCGTGCAGCATCGTGTTGTAGAGGTCGATCTCGTGGGCATCCTCGTAATGCCCGTAATTCTCGCCGTCGACCGAGCCCGGCAGCACCTTCTGCACATCGAGCGGCGGGTTGACGTTGCCGTAGCCGGGCGCTTCCACGACGACGTCGAAATCGCCGCGCCGCATCGCATCAAACCACGGCCCCGACGGCGCCACCTTCTGGGTGACGTGCAGGCCGATCTTGCTCCACTGGTCGATCAGCCACAGCGCGATGTATTTATAGGGCTGGTCGACGTTGCGGTTTAACAGCTCGAACGAAAGGTTCTCGGCGCCGGCTTCCTTGAGCAGCCGCTTTGCTTCGGCCCGCGACTTTTCGATGTCGGGCCAGTAGCCGGGGATCTTCTGCAGTTCCGCCTTGGTCGCGGCCAGGGGCGAGCCGGGGAAGACAAAGCCGCCGACCGTCTGCACGATCGCGATCTTGGAGAGCGCCGCGGCGCTGCCCCAGCGGTCGAGCGCCAGGCTCAGCGCGCGGCGCACCCGCTTGTCGTCGAACGGCTTCTTCATGTGGTTGAAGGTGACCGCGCTGGCGACGTTCCAATCGCCCTCCTGCACCTTGATCTTGTCGCCGAGCGCGCTGACCAATTCGTCGCGCGCCGAGGGCGGCATGCCGCGGAACTCGATCGCGGCGCGGTCGCTGCGGATCGCCTCGACCCGGGTCGCCTGCTTCGGCGCGAAGATGCCCTCGAAGCCGTCGAGATAGGGCAGGCCCTTGTCGTAATAGTCCGGGTTGCGCACGCCCTTGACCGATTGGCCGGTTTCGTAGCCGACAAACTTGAAGGGGCCCGAGCCCATCACGTTCTGCTCGTACCAGTGCGGGTCCTTGTCGAGGATCTTCTTTTCGTAGATCCAGTTGAACGGGTTGGCGAGCGCCGGGAGGAACGCGCCGGTGGCGAATTTGAGGTGGAAGACGACCGTCGCGGGATCGGGCGCCGCGACGCTGTCGACCATCAGGAAATTGCTGACGCGCGCGCTGAGGACGCCCTGGGGCGGGAAGATGATCGCGCTGAAGGTGGCGGCGATATCGGCGGCGGTCAGCGGCGAGCCGTCGGTGAATTTCGCGTCCTGGCGGATCTTGAAGGTCCAGGTCTTGCCGGCGTCGGTCGGGGTCGGCAGCGCGGTGCACAGATCGCACACGATGTCGGTGGTGGAAGCCGGGTTCTCCGGGTTGATCCGCACCAATAGGCTATAGAACGGCGCGAAGGCGTGCACCGTCGCGTAGGTGCTTTCCTTGTGGCCGTCGAAGGAAGGCGGCGCGTCGGCCGGGATCATGTAGGTCAGCGTGCCGCCGCGCTTCGGCGTCTCGGCGGCGCCGGCCGGCGTCGCGAATATCGGCGGCGCCAGCGCCAGTGCGGCGGCGATCCACAGTGCGAGCCGCATGCTGCCTCCTCCCACGCGTGTGTTTTACCGATTAGACCCGACCCTTCGGGCGCTGTCGAGCTACCGAAAGGTGGCCCCGCGCTGAACGGCTCGTCCGACCACGGGCGCCTACAAACCGCATTCCCGGCGTAAGCCGGGACCCACTCGTCAGCCGCTCGGCCGGTTGGTTGGTGGGTCCCGGCTTGCGCCGGGAAGACGGAATTGAGGTTGCTGAAGTATCGCTATTTGTCGAGCCAGATCCTCGACATGTCCATGTTGATGTAATGGCTCGGGCTGATCTTGAAGCCCTTGACGTAGGAGCGGTAGGGGATGATGCGGTTCCACCACAAAATCTTGGTGGCATGTGCCTCGGTATCCATCACCAGCTTCTCGAAGGCGTTCATGTCGTCGTGCTGTTTTTTGGGGTCGGGCTCGTGCAGCATCGTGTTGTAGAGCTCGACCTCCTTGGGGTCCTCGTAATAGCCGTAGTTTTCCGAGCTGATCGAGGTCGGCAGATAGGGCTGCACGTCCAATAGCGGGTTTACCGTCGAATGGCAGATCGGGTAGTGCACGACGCTGAAACTGCCGGAGCGCATCTCGGCGAACCACGGCCCCGACGGCACGACCTTTTGCGTCACGTGCACGCCGATCTTGCTCCACTGGTCAACGAGCCAGATGCCGACGTATTTATAGGGCTGGTCGACGTCGCGGTTGAGGAGTTCGAAGCTGAGGTTTTCGGCGCCGGCCTCCTTCAGGAGGCGCTTTGCCTCCTCGCGCGACTTGTTGATGTCGGGCCAGAAGCCGGCGACTTCCTGCAGCTCCTGCTTGTTCATCGCCAGCGGCGATTCCGGAAAGACAATGCCGCCGACCGCCTTGACGATCGCGATTTTCGAGAGGGCCGGGGCGCCGCCCCAGCGGTCGATCGCCAACGACAAGGCGCGGCGCACCCGGACATCGTCGAACGGTTTTTTCTTGTGGTTGAAGAAGAGGTCGCTGCCGCAGTTCCACACGCTCTCCTGCACGTCGATCTTGCCGTCCAGTTCCTTTTTCAGTTCGTCGACCGCGGAAGGCGGCAGGCCGCGGAACTCCATCGCGGCGCGGTCGCCGCGGATCGCCTCGACCCGGGTCGCCTGCTTCGGCGCGAACACCCCCTCGACCGCGTCGAGATAGGGCAGGCCCTTGTGGTAATAATCCGGGTTGCGCACCCCCTTGATCGACTGGCCGGCCTCGTAGCTGACGAACTTGAAAGGCCCCGAGCCCAACACATTGTGCTCGTACCAGTGCGGGTCCTTATCGAGCTGCGCCTTCTGGTAGATGAAGGCGAAGGGGTCGGCCAGGGCCGGGATGAAGGCGCCGGTGGCGAATTTGAGGTGGAAGACGACGGTCGAGGGGTCCGGCGCCTCGATCTTGTCGACCATCTCGTAAAAGCTTTTCCGCGCGCTGAAGACGCCCTTCGCAGGGAAGGCGATCGCGTTCCAGCTCGCCGCCACGTCGGCCGCGGTCAACGGCGTCCCGTCGCTGAACTTGACCCCGTCCCGGATCTTGAACGTGTAGGTCTTGCCGCCGTCGCTCGGCTGCGGCATCGCGCTGCACAGATCGCAGACGAAATCGGTGGTCGAGGACGGGTTCTCCGGGTTGACCCGAATGAGGACGCTGTAATAGGGCGCCACCGCCTGCACCGTCGCGTAGGTCTGCTCCTTGTGGCCGTCGAACGAGGGCGGCGCGTCGGCCGGGATCATGTAGGTCAAGGTGCCGCCGCGCTTCGGCGTCTCGTCCGCCCACGCCGGGGCGGCCGCGCACAGCGCGATCGCCGTTGCGACCGCCAGTCGATTTGCGAAATGCACTTCTTTCTCCTTTGTCGGGGCGCCCTGCGGGGGCTCGTCGTGGCGCCGGCCTATGCCACCTGACTGCAGGCGACCCAATGGGCCGGGCGCAGTTCGCGCAATTCGGGGCGGGTGCGCCGGCAATCGGCGACCGCGAGCGGGCAGCGCGGATGGAAGACGCAGCCGGGCGGCGGGTTGATCGGGCTCGGCACCTCGCCCTGCACCGGCTGGAAGGCGCGGCTCGCCTCGACGCTGGGGTCGGGCACCGGCACCGCCGCGAGCAGCGCCTTGGTGTAGGGATGCAACGGGTTGTCGAAGAGTTCGTCGCACTCGGCCAGCTCGACGACGCGGCCCAAATACATCACCGCGACGCGCTGGCACAGATGCCGCACGACCGAGAGATCGTGCGCGATGAAGAGGTAGGTCAGGTTGAACTTGTCGCGCAGATCCTCGAGGAGGTTGATGATCTGCGCCTGGATCGAAACGTCGAGCGCCGAGACCGCCTCGTCGCAGACGATGAATTCCGGGTTGAGCGCGAGCGCGCGCGCGATGCCGACGCGCTGGCGCTGGCCGCCCGACATCTCGTGCGGGTAGCGGTCGGCGAAATTGGGGTTGAGGCCGCACAGGGACAATAGTTCGCGCACGCGCTCGTTGCGGCGCGCGGCGTCGGGCTCGACGCCGTGCACCTTCATCGGTTCCGCGATGATCGAGCCGACCTTCTGGCGCGGGTTCAGCGAACTATAGGGGTCCTGAAAGATCACCTGGATGCGGCGGCGCAAGGCCACCAAATCCCTGCGGCCGAGATTGGCAATGTCGACGCCGTCATAGAGGATTTCGCCGGCGGTCGGCTTTTCGAGGCGCAGGATGCAGCGCCCCATCGTCGTCTTGCCGCAGCCAGATTCCCCGACGAGGCCCAAGGTTTCGCCGCGGCCGATCGTGAAGTCGACGCCGTCGACCGCCTTGACGTCGCCGATGTGGCGGCGCGCGATCATCCCCTCGGTGACCGGAAAATGCATCTTGAGGCCGCGCACCTGGAGGAGCGGCTCGCTCGGGCTCGCGGTCGGGCTCGCGCTCATGCCGCGGCGCCCGCGACTTTGTCCGCCAGCGAGCCGAGTTCGGCGCTGCGAAAGCAGGCGGCGAGCTGGTCGGCGGCGCCGGCCGGCATCAGCGGCGGCTTACTTTCGGCGCAATGCGGGATCGCAAAGCGGCAGCGCGGCCGGAAGGCGCAGCCCTCGCCGAGGCGGGTGAGGTCGGGCGGCTGGCCCTCGATCGGGTCGAGCCGCGCTTGCCGCGGCCGGTCGAGCCGCGGCACCGATTTCAGGAGGGCCATCGTGTAGGGGTGGCGCGGATCGTGGTAGAGCGCCTGGGCGCTGCCGCTCTCGACGATGCGGCCGGCATACATCACGTTGACCCGGTGGGCGTAGCGCGCGACGACCCCGAGATTGTGGGTGATGATGATCAGCGCGACGCCGAGGCGGCGCGTCAAATTCTGCATCAATTCGAGGATCTGCGCCTGGATCGTCACGTCGAGCGCGGTTGTCGGCTCGTCGGCGATAATGAGCTTCGGGTCGCACGCCAGCGCGATCGCGATCATGATGCGCTGGCGCATGCCGCCCGAGAGCTGATGCGGGTATTGCTTCAGGCGGCGCTCGGCGTCGGCGATGCCGACGAGGCCCAGCAACTCGACCGCGCGGGCCTGCGCCGCCGCGACGTCGTGGCCGCGATGCTGCTCGATCGTCTCGGTGATCTGGCGGCCGATCGACAGCACCGGGTTTAATGAGGTCATCGGCTCCTGGAACACCATGCCGATGTCGCCGCCGCGCACATTGCGCATCTCTTCTTCGCTGAGCGCCATCAAATCGCGCCCGTCGAACAGCACCTGCCCCTGGGTGATGCGGCCCGGCGGGTCGGGAATGAGGCGCAGCACCGAGAGCGCGCCGACCGACTTGCCCGAGCCGCTCTCGCCGACGATCGCGACCGTCTCGCCGGGATCGACCGTGTAGGAGATGCCGTCGACCGCCCGCACAATTCCGGCGCCGGTGCGGAACTCGGTATGCAGATCCTTGATTTCGAGCAGCGGCGGCAAGCGGCCCTTCCTCCCAATGTCGGCATTGGCGCCGTTGGTAGCGGGGGCGGGGGCCGCGTGTCAATGTCGCCTATGGTGCGGCCGATGAGGGTGGTTGCCGATTGCGGCCGGTCGGAGTAGGGGATCGGCCCAGGGGATCGGCGCAAGGGATCGGCGTAAGGGAAGAGGCGGCCGGCCGGGCCGCGATGGAGGCCCTGATGGAGGCCGCTCGGGCATGACCGACGAGATCGCCGACGCAGAACCCTTCGCGCCGTTCGCGCGGTGGTTCGCGCTTGCCCGCGACAGCGAGCCGCTCGCCGAGACAATGACGCTGGCGACCGCGACAAAGGACGGCCGCCCGTCGCTGCGCGCGGTTCTCCTCAAGGACGCGGACGCGCGCGGCTTTGTGTTCTATACCAATCTCGCCAGCCGCAAGGCCGCGGAACTGGCCGAGAACCCGCGCGCCGCCTTGTGCTTTCACTGGAAGTCGTTGGCGCGGCAGGTGCGCGTCGAGGGCAGCGTCGCGGCGGTTGGCGCGGCCGAGGCCGACGCCTATTTCGCCAGCCGGGCCCGCGACAGCCGGCTCGGCGCCTGGGCCTCCGACCAGTCGCGGCCGCTCCCTAGCCGCGCCGTCCTCGAGGAGCGGCTGATCGCGCTCCGTGAGCGTTATCCCGAGGGGGCGGCGGTGCCGCGGCCCGCCGGGTGGTCGGGCTTCCGGGTCGTGCCGCAGGCGATCGAGTTCTGGCAGGAGCGGCCGCATCGGCTGCATGATCGGGTGCTGTTCACCCGCGATGGCGACAGATGGCAGAAGCAACGCCTCTTTCCGTGACCGACCGGAGCGATCACGCGGCCGCCTCCCAGCGGCTGCGGCTGCGCGCGACCTATGCGGCGCTGGCGGTCGCGGCGGTGCTGATCGCCGCCAAGTTCCTCGCCTGGATCGGCACCGGCTCGGTCGCGCTGTTGTCGAGCCTCGTTGATTCACTGGTCGACCTCGCCGCCTCGCTGCTCAATTTCCTGGCGATCCGCCACGCCGCCACCCCGGCCGACCGCGAGCACCGCTTCGGCCACGGCAAGGCGGAACCCTTGGCGGCGCTCGGCCAATCTGCGTTCCTCGTCGGCAGCGCGATGCTGCTGATGGCCGAGGCGATCCGCCGACTGGTGTCGCCCGCTCCGGTCAGCAACCCGCCGGCCGGCATCGCGGTGATGGCGTTTGCGATAATCGTGACGCTGGCGCTCGTGACCTACCAGCGCCACGTCGTGCGGCGGACCGGCTCCCTGGTGGTCGGCGCCGACGAACTGCACTATCGCGGCGACATCATCCTCAATCTCAGCGTCATCGTGACGCTGGTGATCGGGCACCTCTTCGCGGTGCCGATCCTCGACCCGCTGTTCGGCGGCGCGGTCGGGGTGTGGATCATCTACGGCGCGGTCAAGATTGCCCGCCTGTCGTTGACGCAGCTGATGGACCGCGAATTGCCCGATGCCGAGCGCGCCCGCATCCGGGCGATCGCCGAGGGCCATCCCGAGGTCGCCGCGGTGCACGACATCCGCACCCGGGTCGCCGGCCCGACCGCCTTCATCCAGCTCCATATCGAGATGGACGGCGAGATGAACCTGCTGCGCGCGCACGAGATTTCCGACGATGTCGAGGCGCGGCTGCAGCACGCCTTTCCGCACGCCGAGATCATCATCCACGAGGATCCGGCCGGGATCGACGAGCGCGTCACCTTCCCGGCCCGCACCGGCGCACGATAGGGGGCACTCACCCCGCGCCCAGCGGTTCTCCGGCTATCGGAGAAAAGTTGCGGCCCGCGCGCTTCTCCAGGATATTCGGCGACAACTATCATCGAGGACCAGCAGGATGCGCAGCAGATCATTTATCGCGGTTGTCGGCTTTGTCGTCGGCTTCGTCGGGATCGTCGCCGAGGCGCCGGCCCGCGGCTCCCAGGCCGATATTCACGCGGCGTTGCAGCGCTGGGTCGGGGCGCTCGGCAGCGGCAAGGGCGAGGGGCCGATCGCCGCGCTCTATGCGCCCGATGCGATCCTGCTTTCGACCTTCGATCCGAAGCCGCTCGAAACGCCGGCCGCGATCGCCGCCTATTTCCACAAGCTGACGCAAAACCCCAATCTGAAGGCGACCGTCCAGACCGAAAAGATCCACACCTTCGCCGATGGCGGCGTCGACAGCGGGCTTTATACCTTCAGCTACACGAAGGACGGCAGGGAGGTGCAGGTGCCGGCCCGCTTCACCTTCGTGTTTCAGCGCACCCCCAAGGGCTGGCTGATCGTCAGCCACCATTCATCGGTCGTGCCCTCCGGCCCCTGACCCGATTACGGCAATCCTGCGACCGCCGCGCCCGGAGATAATATGTTGATCAGCACGGCTCGGGGGCGGAATACCGCTTCACGCTGATCTCGCACGCCCGGCGGCGCATCGTATGCGTGTCATACCACGCCTGCATCCGCAGCAGCATTTCCATATCGACGGCAAACGCCTTCTCGATCCGAAGCGCCATTTCCGGCGACAACGCCGCTTTGCCGTGCACCAGATCGGAAAGGGTCGCGCGCCGCACGCCCAACACCTCGGCCGCCCGGCTGACCGACAAATGCAGCTCGTTGAGGATTTCCTCGCGGATGAACTCGCCCGGATGGGTCGGGGTCATGCCGATTTTCACGGGTGTATCGCTCATCAGTGATAGTCCTCTAAATCAAGATCGCAAATTTCGTCCTGCCGCAAATCGAAGGTCAGCCGCCAATTGCCGCTGACCGAAATGCTCCATGTTCCGGCGCGATCCCCTTGCAGCTGATGCACCCGCCAGCCGGGCGGCCCGTGCAGCGCCTTCATGTCGCTCGCCGTAATCAGCGCCGTAAGTACCCGCCGCAAGCGCTGCACGAGATCACGGCGCAGCTCCCGGCTGTCGTCGTCTTGAAGGAGGCGCAACAGTCCTCGGTGCCGGACACTCCGAATGATCATGACGGATCGTACGTTAGAGCCGTACGATTGTCACGGGTCGGCTGTGCGAGCGGCGGGGCCCGGAGGCCACGGGGGCCTTGCCCCCTGCTGCTTCGGCGTCGTGTCCGCCGGTTACGCCGCCTGGCGCAACGCCAAGTCTTGCCAGACCTCGCCGAGGGCGGCGACCAGCGCGGCGATGTCGCTGTCGCTGTGCAAGGGGGTCGGGGTCAGGCGCAGGCGCTCGGTGCCGCGCGGCACGGTCGGGTAGTTGATCGGCTGCACGTAGATGTGGTGCTGGCGCAAGAGGAGGTCGGAGGCGGCGCGGCACAGCGCCGGGTCGCCGACCAGCACCGGCACGATGTGGCTGTCGTTCGCGATGACCGGCAGCCCGGCCTCGGCGAGCCGGCGCTTGACCAAGGCGACCCGGTCCTGATGCGCCGCCCGCTCGCCGCCGCTTTCGCGCAGGTGGCGCACCGCGGCGAGCGCGCCGGCCGCCAAGAGCGGCGGCATCGCGCTGGTGAAGATGAAGCCCGGCGCGTGGCCGCGCAGGAAATCGCACATCAGCGCCGAGCCCGCGACATAGCCGCCCATCACCCCGAAGGCTTTGGCGAGCGTCCCCTGGATCACGGTCAGCCGGTGCGCGACGCCGTCGCGCTCCGAGATGCCGCCGCCATGTTCGCCGTAGAGCCCGACCGCGTGCACCTCGTCGAGATAGGTCATCGCGCCATAGCGCTCGGCGATTTCGCACAATTCGGCGATGGGCGCGATGTCGCCGTCCATCGAATAGACCGATTCGAAGCACACCAGCTTCGGCCGCTCGGCCGGCAGCGCGGCGAGGAGCTCAGCCAGGTGCGCCGCGTCGTTGTGGCGGAAGATCAGGCGCTCGGCCCGGCTGTTGCGGATGCCGGCGATCATCGAGGCATGGTTCATCGCGTCCGACAGCACGACCATGCCGGGCATGCTGCCCGCCAGCGTCGACAGTGCCGCGTCGTTGGCGACATAGCCCGAGGTGAAAACCAGCGCGGCCTCGCGCCCGTGCAGCGCGGCCAGCTCGCGCTCCAGGAGGACATGCGCGTGGGCCGTGCCCGAGATGTTGCGGGTGCCGCCGGCGCCGGCGCCGGAGCCCTTGAGTTCGGCCGCCATCGCCGCCAGCACCTTGGGGTGCTGGCCCATGCCGAGATAGTCGTTGGAGCACCACACCGTGATCTCGGCGCCGATCCGATGGTCGAAGGCGCGCGGAAAGCGGCCGCAGCGCCGCTCGAGATCGGCGAAGACGCGGTAGCGCCCCTCGCTATGCAGCGCGTCGAGGCGGGTCTTGAAGAAATTGTCGAAATCCATCGTCGCGGTCGCCCCTTGGGATCGCGCGACGATAGCACGGCGCCGCCGCCGTGCCATCGCGCGCTGTGTCGCGGCCGATCAACGCGGCGCGAGGTCGAAGCGGTCGAGGTCCATCACCTTGGCCCATGCCGCCACGAAGTCTTGGACAAACTTCTCCTGCGAGTCGGCGCAGGCATAGACTTCCGCGAGGGCGCGCAACTGCGAGTGCGAGCCGAAGATCAGATCCACCCGGGTGCCGGTCCACCTGACCTCATGCGTCTTGCGGTCGCGCCCTTCGTAGACGCCGTCGGTGCCGGCGGCGGGCTGCCACTCGGTGCGCATGTCGAGCAGGTTGACGAAGAAGTCGTTGGTCAGCGTCTCGGGCCGTCCGGTGAAGACGCCGTGCGGGGACCGCCCGGCATTTGCGCCGAGCACGCGCAGCCCGCCGACCAGGACCGTCATCTCCGGCGCCGTCAGCGTCAGCAATTGCGCGCGGTCGACCAGCAGCTCCTCGGCCGACAGGCGCTGGTTGCCGCGCAGATAGTTGCGGAACCCGTCGGCGGTCGGCTCGAGCGGCGCGAACGAGTGGGCGTCGGTCTCGTCCTGCGACGCGTCCATGCGCCCCGGCGCGAAGGGGACGCTGACGTCGTGCCCGGCATCCTTCGCGGCCTTCTCGACCGCCGCGCCGCCGCCGAGCACGATCAAATCGGCGAGCGAGATTTTTTTGCCGCCGGACTGCGCGGCGTTGAAGTCTTGCCGGATCGCTTCGAGCGCCTGCAGCACCTGCGCTAATTGCGCCGGCTGGTTGATTTCCCAATCCTTTTGCGGCGCGAGGCGGATGCGCGCGCCGTTCGCCCCGCCGCGCTTGTCGGACCCGCGGAAGGTCGACGCCGACGCCCAAGCCGTCGAAACAAGCTGGGAAACGGACAGGCCGGACCCCAGGATTTTGGCCTTCAGGGCGGCGATGTCTGCCTCGCCGATCAGCGGATGATCGACCGCCGGGATCGGGTCCTGCCACAGCAGCCGTTCCTTGGGCACGAGCGGGCCGAGATAGCGCGCGAGCGGACCCATGTCGCGGTGCGTCAGCTTGAACCAGGCCCGGGCGAAGGCGTCGGCGAACTCGTCCGGGTGCTCGTAAAAGCGCCGCGAAATCTTTTCGTACGCCGGGTCGAG
>DATGFP010000129.1:0-11185 GCA_035309005.1 Allostellaceae bacterium
GTCATACCGCTGCGTAGGTATCGAACAAGCGGCGATGCTCGTCGAGCGCAAATCGGTCGGTCATGCCGGCGAGGTAATCGGCGACGATCCGCGCGGTCTCGGCGTCGCCGGCGCCGGTCAGCGCGCGCCACTCGCCGGGCAGGCATTCGGGCTCGGCGATGAACAGCTGAAAGAGCTCGCGCACGACGCGGCGGGCTTTTGAACTCATGCGGTTAACCCGGTAGTGGCGGTACATCCGCTCGAAGAGGAAACGCTTCAAGGCGCGGTCGTGCTCGCGCATCTCCGGCGAAAAGGCCGCGACCGGCTCGGGCAGCCGACGCACTTCCTCGACGCTGCGCGCGCCGCTCGCGGCGAGGCGGCGGCGGGTTTCGTCGACCAGATCGCGCACCATGCGGTCGATGACGCGGCGAATCGCCTCATGGATCAGCCGCGCCTCGGCGATCCCGGGGTAGCGCCGCGCGACCTCGGCGAACATCGGCCCGACCAGCGGCACCTCGGCCAAATCGGCGACCGCGAAGAGGCCGGCGCGCAGCCCGTCGTCGATGTCGTGGTTGTTGTAGGCGATGTCGTCGGCGAGCGCCGCGATCTGCGCCTCGGGACCGGGCTGGGTCCCGAGCTCCAGATTGTGCCGGCGGTCGTATTCGGCGACCGACGCCGGCACCGGCCGCTCGATGCCGGGCCCGACCAGCGGGCCGTTGTGCTTGACGGTGCCCTCGAGCGTCTCCCAGCACAAATTCAGCCCGTCGAATTCGGCGTAGCCGTGTTCGAGGCGGGTCAGGATGCGCAGGGTCTGGTCGTTGTGCGAAAAGCCGCCATAGGGCTGCATCGCGGCGTTGAGCGCCTCTTCGCCGGCATGCCCGAAGGGGGTGTGGCCGAGGTCGTGCGCCAGGCCCACCGCCTCGGCGAGGTCCTCGTCGAGGCCCAGCGCGCGGGCCACGGTGCGGGCGATCTGCGCGACCTCGAGGCTGTGCGTCAGGCGGGTGCGGTAATGGTCGCCCTCGTGGTAGACGAAAACCTGCGTCTTGTGCTTCAGGCGGCGGAACGCGGTCGAATGGATGATGCGGTCGCGGTCGCGCTGAAACGGCGAGCGCATGTCGCTTTCCGGCTCGGGATGGAGCCGGCCGCGGCTCTTTTCGGGATGTGACGCGTAGGGCGCGCGCGGAACCGCCCATGCCATGAGGCGACCCTACGCCCGGCGCTCGCGTGCGTCCATCGCTATGCTAGGCTGGCGCCGCGCTGGAGGTAGCGGCCGGGAGCCAAGCTGATGAACCACGATTACGAGACCGCGCGGGTCGCCGACCAGGGCGACGGGCTGGTGCTGTTGACGCTCAACCGGCCGCAGGTCGCCAACGCGATGAACACCCAGATGGGGCGCGACCTCCTGGCCTTCTTCGAAGCGGTCAACGCCGACCCCTTGGCCTATCGCGCGATCGTCGTCACCGGGGCCGGCGACAAGGCGTTCTGCGCCGGTGGCGATCTGAAGGAACGCCAGGGCATGTCGGACGAGACCTGGGCGGCGCAGCATCTGTTGTTCGAGCGGATGATCCGCGCCTTTATCTTCTGCCCGGTGCCGATCGTGGGCGCGATCAACGGCGCCGCCTACGCGGGGGGCTGCGAACTCGCCTTGTGCTGCGACTTTCTCTACGCCGCCGAGGGCGCCCGCTTCGCGCTGACCGAGGTGACGCTCGGCATCATGCCGGGCGCCGGCGGCACGCAAAACCTGCCGCGCGCGGTCGGCGAGCGCCGCGCCAAGGAGATCATCCTGACGGGGCGCCCGTTTTCGGCCAGGGAGGCTTTCGACTGGGGCATGGTCAACCGGCTGTGCGCTCCCGAAAAGCTCCTCGACGAGGCGCTGGAGACCGCCCGCCGCATCGCCGACAACGCCCCCATCTCGGTGCGCCAGGCCAAGCATGCAATCCATCACGGGCTGCAGATGGACCTCGCCAGCGCGCTGATGTTCGAGATCGAGGCCTATAACCGCATGGTCCCGACCGAGGACCGCCGCGAGGGCATCCGTTCGTTCAACGAAAAGCGCAAGCCGCGCTTCACCGGGCGCTGAGCGCCGCCGGGGCGATGGCCTCGGCGCCGCGCAATGTGTAAAACCCCGGCCGGGCATACTTTGGCGGGGGAGAATGCGATGGTGCGGGCGGCGATTGTCGGGATCGGGCGGTGGGGCCGCACGCTGGTGGGCTCGGTGCAGGGCAAGAGCGCGGCCTTTCGCTTCACCGCCGGCTACAACCGCACCCGCGCCCATGCCGAGGGTTTCTGCGCCGAGCACGGCATCGCGCTGGCGCAGAGCCTGGATGACATCCTCGCCGACCCGGCGATCGACGCGGTCGTCTTCGCGACGCCGCACAGCGAGCACGGCGCCCAGGTCGAGCGCACCGCGGCCGCCGGCAAGCACGTCTTCATGGAAAAGCCCTTCACCCTCGACCGCGGCAGCGCGGCGCGCGCGCTCGACGCGGTGGCGCGCGCCGGCGTCACGCTGGGGGTGGCCTACCCGCGCCGCTTCCACCCCAACATGCGGGAATTGAAGGCGCGGATCGACGACGGGCGGCTCGGCACGATCGCGCATTGCTATGGCGAGCAGAACGGGCCCGCCGGCCTCTTCATGAACTCGGATTCGTGGCGCGCCGACCCGGCGGAGGCGCCGGCCGGCGGGATGACCGCGATGGGCGTCCACAATCTCGACGCGATGATCCATCTCTTTGGCCCGATCGAGGAAGTTTACGCGACCAGCATTCGCCGCGCGATCAGCTACGACGCCGAGGATACGACCAGCGTCATGTTCCGCTTTCGCAGCGGCATGTCGGCGACGCTGCTGTGCTGCCTCGCGACCGCGGTCAGCTACCGGCTGGCGGTCTTCGGCAGCAAGGGCTGCGCCGAACTCGTGACGCCGCAATTCGATTTCCATTTCACCGCGACCCCGGACGGGATGCCGGCCGGCCGCCACAGCCAGCCGGCGCCGGAAACCATCGAGCACCGCGGGTTCAATACGCTGGTCGCGGAATTCGAGGCGTTCGCGGCGGCGATCGCGGGCGGCCCGGCCTACCCGATCCCGCCCGACGAGGTGTTGCACGGCGTCGCCGCCTTCGAGGCGATCGTCCAATCCGCCGCGACGAACCGCCCGGTGAAAATCGCCCGCGATTAGCGCGCTGTCGATTGCGATTCGATCACCCCGCAATTTGGCATTCCCGGGTTGGACGGGCATTGAAACAATTGGGTTTTTCGACGCGTTGGCTGCTTCTACAGCGAATCTACAGCCAGCACCCATGTAAGCCCTTGAAAATGCTAAATTATCATACCAACAAAACGCCAAAAGCAGCCACTAGAGCGGCATCCACTGAAGTTCGATCACTCCCATTTCGTCATCCCCGGGCTTGTCCCGGGGATCCACGTGGATGGCCGGGTCAAGCCCGGCCAAGACGAATTGGGGGGCGATACAATCTCATCGGACAGTGCTCCAACCGCGAACGGTCCGCGATCAGCTTCCAGCTTGCGCGAGGCGACGGCGTTGTTCATATCGTGCGACTTTATCAAGTTTTCAATGGCGAAAATGACATGGCGCAGCGCGCCGGGGAAAATCTCGGCGCCGCTTGCCGGCCGCCGCGCCGCGAAGGATGCTGGCCCTTCCCGGCCGCGATGGTAAAACCCCGCTCGGCCACGCTTTCGCGACGAGGAAACCGATGCCCGTTACCGTGCTCTACCCCGAGGCTCGCCAGCAGCCCGACGAACTGGAACGCGGCGTCTTCGGCGCCGATTTGCGTATCGTGAAGCGCGACGCCGCGGCGCTCGCCGAAATCTCCGACGCCGATTGCGCCGAGGCGGACGGGCTGATGATCATGGGGTTCGCGGTCACCGGCGCCGATCTGCGCCGCTTCCCCAAGCTCCGCGCGATCGTCCGCATGGGGGTCGGCTACGACAAGCTCGACCGCCCGGCCGCCGCTGAGCGCAACATCCTGGTGTGCAACGTGCCGGATTACGGCACCACCGAGGTTGCCGACCATGCGATCGCGCTGGCGCTGACGCTGCGGCGCGGCATCCTGCTGCACCACGAATACCAGCGGCACGACCCGCCGGCGCCGTTCCGCTCGTTCCAGCATCCGCTGATCCAGCGCCTCGGCACGCAGAATTTCGGCATCGTCGGGCTCGGCCGCATCGGCACCGCGGTGGCGTTGCGCGCCAAGGCGCTGCAGTTCCACGTCGCGTTTTACGACCCCTATCTGCCGAACGGCGTCGAATTGGCGCTCGGCATCGAGCGCGCCGCGAGCCTCGAAGACTTGCTGCGGCAGACCGACACGCTGTCGATCCACGCACCGCTGACCCCGGAAACCAACGGCATGCTCGGGCGCGAGCAGCTGGCGCTGCTGCGGCCGGGGGCGGTCGTGGTCAACGATGCGCGCGGCCCGATTATCGACCTCGACGCGCTGGCCGACCTCTTGCGCTCGGGCCATATCGCCGGCGCCGGGCTCGACGTTTTGCCGCAGGAGCCGCCGACCGAGCCGATTCCGGAATTGCTGCGCGCCTACCGGGCCCGCGAGGAATGGCTCGAGGGCCGCCTCGTCATCACGCCGCACTCGGCCTGGCTGACGCCGCATTCGTGGGACGACACGCGGAAAAAATCGGCCGAGACGATGCGGGCGGCGTTGCTGACCAACCGGCCGCAAAACGTCATCACGCCGGAGATGTTCTGAGGGCGTCGGGGGCCGGGACGATGCATCGGCTGCATCTGCTGCGCCACGCCAAGGCGAGCCGCGAGGCCGGTGTCGAGGACCGCGAGCGGCCGCTCGACGCGCGCGGCCGCGATGAGGCGCGGCGCGTCGGCGCGAGCCTGCCGGCGGCGCTCGGAGCCATCGATTTGGTGCTGTGCTCGCCGGCGTTGCGCACCCGGCAGACCGCCGAACTGGCGCTCGCCGGCTTTGCGCCGGCGCCGCGCATCCTCGTCGAGGACGCGCTCTATCTGGCGGGCGATGCGGCGCTGCTGCGCCGGCTGCAGGCGATCGACGAGGGGGCGGTCGCGGTATTGCTGGTCGGCCACAATCCGGGGCTGCGCGAGCTGGCGATCCGGCTTGCCGCGCCCCATTCGCCGCGGTTTCGCGCGCTCGCCGGCGGCAAGTTCCCGACGATGGCGCGCGCCAGCCTGGCGATCGAGGGGCGCTGGGAGGCGCTTGCGCGCGCCAAGCATGCGCTCAGCGCTTACGTCACCCCGAAATCGCTGGGCGAGGGGGGCTGATCCCCGGGTTCGGCGAGGATTTGGCGGGCGAGCGCGATGGTGATCGGGCGGCCGAGGCTGAGCGCCAGGCGGTCGAGGCGTTCGGCCAGCGCCGCGGCGGCGGCGAAGGAGCGCTCCATGCGGCGCAGCACAAAGGCGATGACCTCCGGCGCGACGCGCACTTGGCGGTCGGCGAAATGCTTGACCAGGATGGCGGCGAGCAGCGCGTCGTCGGGCGCCGCGATCGCCGCCGCGGGCGCCGCGCGCAGGCGCGAGGCAAGATCGGCGAGCGCGATCGGCCAGGAAGCCGGCGGGGAGGCGGCGACGATCAACAGGCTCGTTTTGGCTTCGAGGCAGCAATTGTAGAGGTGCAGCAGGGCGCGCTCGGGGGCGCGCTCGGCGTCGTCGACCGCGACGCCGGGGGCGCACGCCAGCCGGTCCGGGGCGATTTCCCCCAGCCGCTCGCCGGATAGCAGCAGGCCGCCGCAGCGCTCGCGCCACAGCGCCGCGAGATGGCTCTTGCCCGAGCGCGGCGGCCCGTGCAGCACCAGCGCGCCGGAAGGCCAGTCGGGCCAGCGCTCGATCCAGCGCAGCGCCGCTTCGTTGCACGCGGAGACCAGAAAATCGGCGCGGCCGAAAGCCGGGCGATGCGGCAGGTCGATCGCGAACTGGGTCATCGGATGCGGCTCAGGTTGGCGATCCGCTCGCTCTCGCTTTCCGCCGCGCTCTCCCCCTCGCCTTGGCGCGAATCGTAGAGGGCGCTGCGGCGGTAGCGCGCCAGCGCGAACCGCGCCAAAACGCCGATCACCGCGGCCGCCGGCACCGCGACCAGCACGCCGACGAAGCCGTAGAGCGTGCCGCCGGCAAAGAGCGCGAAGATCACCCACACCGGGTGAAGGTGCACCCGCTCGCCGAGCAGCTTCGGGGTCAGGAAATTGGCCTCGGCAAGCTGGCCCACCGCGAAGATCGCGACGACTTCGAGGACCGCGGTCCAGGTGCCATATTCCGAGGCGGCGAGGCTGACCGACAACACAAAGCCAGTCGCCGCGCCGAGCATCGGGATGATCGCCAAGACGCCGATCAAGAGGCCGAGCGCCAGCCCCGACTGCAGGCCGATGAGGCTCAGCGCGACGCCGTAATAGATCGCCAAAATGAGGCAAATCAGCGCCTGCCCATGGACGAAGCCGACCAGCGTGTCGCTGACCAGCCGCGCCTGGCCGCGCACCGTCTCGAGCGATTGCCGCGGCAGGTAGGCGTCGATCTGCGCCACCATCTTGCGCCAGTCGCGCAGCAGGAAAAACGTCACGATCGGCGTCACCACCACCAGGGAGACGATGTTGAGGATCGCCAGGCTGCTGGTGATCATCCCCTGCACCAGCCCGGCGATCCAGGTCAGCGCCTCGGCCAGCTTGGCGCCGAGCAGGTCGCGCAGCTTGCCGACATCCTCGGCCGGCAGCTGCTGCTGCAGCAGCTGGATCAGATTGCCGAGTTGCGCTTGCAGGAGCGCGACGAGGCGCGGCACCCGGTTGATCAGCTGCACGATTTGGCCCTGGATCAGCGGCACCAGGATCACCAGGATCAGTGCGAGGCCGAGCAGAAAGAGGACCAGCACCGCGAGGCTCGCCAGGCTGCGCGGCAGCCCCCAGCCTTCGAGGCGGGCGACCGCCGGCGCCAGCACATAGGCGATCGCGAAGCCGGTCGCGAACGGCATCAGGATGCCCTGAACCAGGCCGAGCGCGAGGATGACGATGAGGAGAAAGCCGAGCCAGAACAGCAGCCGGTAGGCCCGCGCGCTCACAATGCCTGTTCCGAACGCGACCACAGGCCGGCCCAGCGCGCCAGGTAGGATAGCCCCGACAGCACCGTCGTCGTCGCCGCGGAAGCGATCAGCAGCCATGTCGCCGGGCCGGCTTCGATGCCGAGACCGAGCCGGGCCAGCACGAACCCGACCAGCGTGATCTGGATCGACGTATTGACCTTGCTGATATAGAGCGGGTCGACCGGTTTCGGGGCGGCGGCGCTTTGCAGCGCGAACCCGAGGACGATCAAAATATCGCGGAGCACCACGAGGACCACCAGCCAGGCGGGCAATTGCCCGAGCAGGCCGAGGCTCAGATAGACGCCGGCGACGAGCGCCTTGTCGGCGGCCGGGTCGAGCAGGGCGCCGAGGCGGGTGCGGCGATCGAAGCGCTTGGCGATGTAGCCGTCGAGCGCGTCCGACAGCCCGGCCGCGACAAAGAGCCAGAAGGCGGCGCCGTATTTCTCCCCGAATATGAGCCACACCGCGACCGGCACCGAGACGAGGCGCGCCAGGGTAATGAGGTTGGGCAGGTTGAGGTCCCGGCTCAATCCGATGCTCCGCCGCAGGGCCTCGGTCGTGCGTTCGGGGCGGGGCGTGATCTCGGGGACCATTGCGGCTGCGCGCTCGAAGGGGCCAGCTCAGGGCGTGCGGTCGGACGCGGAGCGGGCAATCCGCCAGCCCGGCCCGCCCGGCGTCAGATCGAATTTGACCCCGGCGAGGCTCGCCTTCAGCTGGTCGATGCTGCCGAGATAGCCGATCTCGATCGTTGCCTCCTGGCGCGACAGCGACATCAGCGCAATCTTGCGGATCGTCGGCACCGCGGCAAGCAGCTGGCGCGCGCGCACCCAATCATCGAGCCCGGTAATCGGCAAAACCGCGGTCAGGGTTCCCTGTTGGTCGACCCCCGCCGTGTCCTTTTTCCAGCCTCCGGCGATGCCGGCGAGGTTGGCGGCGACCGCGCGGCGCAGGAAATCGCCCTCGCTCTCGCCGGGATTGGCGCTCAGCGTCACGAGGTGCGTGCCGACGAGCTGGCCGGCGCGGTAGTCGCGCACCGTGACATCGAGCGCCGTCGGCCCGTCCGTTGCCTGGCGCTCGGCCGCCAGCGCGACCAGCACGTCGCCGCCGCCGTTGCGCTGGGCGATCGCGGCGAGCCCGCCTGGGTCGCCGGAGCGCGCCTTCTCGGCGTCGATCGCGGCGAGGTCGCCGGCGTCGCCGAGCGGCACCATGACGCGAGCCGCCCCGGCCGACCCGGCGGCGCCCGATTGGGTTTCCCAGGCGTCGCGCCACGGGTTGGGGTCGTCCCACAGGACCGAGGTGTCGCCCGACTGGTAGACCGGTAGCACGACCATGGGCTTCCCGGGCTCGGCCGCGGCGGCCGCGATCCCGGCGCTGCCGACCAGCTGCTTGATCCCGGCCGCGTTGAAATGAAAGGTGTAGTCGGCGACATAGCGCACCGCCGACATGCGCTCGTTGGCGACCGCGAAGCTGGCGACGAGGTTGGTGATCGCCTGGTCGTCGAGCTTCGGCAGCTTGGCCGGCGCGGTGCCGCCGGACAGGCGCTGGACGACCGCGTCGAGGGCGCGGCGCTGGCCGTCGATGCGCGCCGTTTCGCGGGCCTTGATGACGCTGTCGGCGGTGGCGTCGACCGTGACCGTCGCGGCGTAGGGGTCGGTGTCCTGCGCCCTCACCGGCCCGGCGGCGGCGAGGAGCGCGAGCCCGGCCGCGAGCGCCACGCCGGCAGCCCGCCACCTGCCGCCTCGGCCGGTTCTCGCCCGCAGCCGCGGCAAGCTCATTGCAAAGCGCCCCCGATCCCCTATGGTCGATTTTCCCGACCGCATGGATGCGGTGATAGCGCAGATTTGGCGGGGACGCCATCGACAGCAGCCTCGCCCGATGCCCCGATAGGGTGGAGGCGCCATGGCGCGGCTGAGGGTCGGCGTTGTGATCTCGGGCCGCGGCTCCAACCTGCAGGCGCTGATCGACGCCGCCGCCGACCCGTCCTATCCGGCCGAGATCGCGCTCGTTATCAGCGACCGGGCGGAGGCGGCGGGGCTGGCGCGGGCCGCCCGCGCCGGAATCGCCCACCGGTCGATCCCGCATCCGAGCCGCGCCGAATTTGCCGCCGCGGCCGATCTGGCATTGCGCCAGGCGGGGGCGGAGCTGGTCGCGCTGGCCGGTTTCATGCGCATTCTCGACGGCGGCTTTGTCGCGGCGTGGCGCGACCGGCTCGTCAACATCCACCCCTCGCTGCTGCCCGCCTTTCCGGGGCTGCACCCGCAGCGCCAGGCGCTCGCCGCCGGCGTCAAGTTTTCCGGCTGCACGGTGCATTTCGTGCGCGTCGAAGTCGATACCGGGCCGATCGTCGCGCAGGCCGTCGTGCCGGTGCAGCCGGAGGACGACGAGGCGCTTCTGTCGGCCCGCATCCTCGCCGCCGAGCATCGGCTCTACCCGCTGGCGGTGCGGCTCTTCGCCGAGGGCCGGCTGCGGATCGCCGGCAACAGTGTCGCGGTCGCCGGCGCCGTGCCGAGCCAAATCGTCGCGCTCAACCCTTCGGAGGCGCTTGCCTCGGCCGCCCGTTGAGCTATACCTCGGCGCCGGGCTCCCCAATGCGCGAGGCGACGATGGCAGCGGTCGATCCGGAATTCGAACGGCACCGGCGGACCTGGATCGGGTTTACCTGGTTCATCAAGATTTCGCTGCTGGTGGTCGTCGTCACCCTGGTCGGGATGGCGCTGTTTCTGCTGTAGCGGCCGCTCACGCGGTGTAATACGCGAAGACGACCGGGGAAACGAAGGCCCAGCTCTCGATAAAGGTCGCCTTGTCGGGCTTGCGGCCGAGTTCTTCCATCGCGCCCAGGAGGCAGAACCAGTTCAGCACCTCGTGCTGCCCGCTCTCCTCGATCTGGCCGGTCGTATAGCGGTGCCAGGTCGCGTAGTCGCCCGCCTCCAGCGCGTCGTAGAGCTGGCGGTCGGCCGCGACGTCGGGCCACAATTGCCAGTTCTTCTCGGTCAGGAACGAGTGCGACCAGCTTGAGGACGCGACGAACGCGACGCGCCACGGGCTCTTCGCCATGACCCGCGCCGCGGCGGCGCCGACCTGCATGCAGCGATGCGGGTTGGGGCCGGGTGGATCGAGATCCATGATTTGGCCCTTCATCGCCAAGGGCAGGCGCAACCCGCGCGCCGCGTTGACCCGCCGCCCGTAGCAATTGACCGCGAACTGCACCAGCGGGTAGTCGAAGCCGCGCCGCTCGTCGTCGAGCAATTGCAGCGTGTTCTCGAAGGCGTGGCCGATCGGGTGGTGCAGCGGCTTATAGGCATAGGCGACGTCGATGCCGGCCTCGATCAGCCCGGCGGCGAGGTATTTGCCGGCCTCGCGATGGCCGCGGATCGTGACGGATTTGTCGGCCGGCTCGTGCCACGGGTTCCACGGGCTGCGGCGGTGCGCCCACGGCTGGCGGACCTGGTCGTCATAGGCCAGCACCGCAAAGGGCGGCACGATGTCTTCCTTGAAGTTCTCGTATTGATCGTCGCCCCACATGACGACGAGGTCGGGGTTGAAATCGTCGATGACGCGGCGCGCCTCGGCGAAATGCGCGCGGTAGATTTCGCGGGCGCGCGCCGCGGCGCCGGTGCCCCAATCGTTGCCGAGTTCCTCGCGCACCCCGGCCGGCCAATTCGCCGGGTCCTTCATGGCGGTCGGCATGTCCGGGTCGTCGAGCGCGGCGCGGAACATGAACGTCCAGTCCTCGTTCGGCCGCAGCATCAACGGCCGATGTGTACACCCCACCCCGAGGATCTCAGCCATCGCTTTCCTCCCTCTGTCGTGGCAGGACGAACATGATCAGGGGAAATCACCGACAGTGAAAGTCACTTTGGAAAAATCGATCGGGAACGTGTCATCGCCTCCAGCAGCATAGCCCTCCAGCAAGACGGGATACCCTTCTTTGAGGAAGACGAGGAGGCCCAGGGGATAGACCATTCCTTCAACGTTGGCGAACGCATCACCCAAAGGTGAGCGAAGGCTTAATGGGCTGTGTTTCGTGCGGTCTGGCATCAGGTCGGTGAAGAACCCATGACCAGTGTTTTCCCTCTTCGCGACTCCGCAGGAGCCAAACAGGTCAAGCAGCGCAGGTTCCGCCTCCGGATACTGGCCTGCAATCTGACGAAGGG
>DATGFP010000130.1:0-3005 GCA_035309005.1 Allostellaceae bacterium
GCCAGCGCGATCGCCTGCGACCAATCCCCGGCCGCCCCCGCCATGTCGGCCGCGCCAAACGCGCTCGCGCCCCGCCCCAGCCGCTCCACCGCCGCCGCCCTATCCTGCGCCCACCCCCCAGACGCAAAACAAACAACCAGCGCCAACACCAGCGCAACACACCCAGCCCAACGCGCAACCCGTCTCATTTCTCGTGCATCTCTATCACCACGCCGGTTTCGCCTTCCTGCAACCGCTGGTGATGGAACGCGACGCAGGGATCGTCGGGGCGTTCGCGGTGCAAAGCGGCGAATTCAGCGGCGGCGTCGGGAGCGTTGTCCACCAGGGCCTGAAAGGCCACCTCGTAGCGCGCGATCCACTCCGGCGGGTGCTGCTGGGGATCGATCGGCAAAAACACCTCGGTCGCATCGCGCCGCCCCTTGACGATAAAGGCGCCGGCCGGCCGGAACCGGTAATTGCGCGATTTTCGGACAACGTCACGGGAAACGCAAATCCGGCTGCCAAGTGCCTTATTGAGGCCTTCGAGGCGCGAGGCGGTATTCAGCACGTCGCCGAGCGCGGTGTATTGCAGCCGCTCGCGCGCACCGACATTGCCGACGAAGGCGAGCCCGCTGTGCACCCCGACCCGGGTATGGCCGAACTTTATCCCCTGTGCGTGCTGGTCCTGGCTGAACTTCTCGGCGAAGCGTTCGATCTCGAGGGCCGCGCCGACCGCCCGATCGGCATGGTCGCTCTGCGGCAGCGGCGCGCCGAAAAAGGCCAGCACGCCATCGCCGAGAAACGCGTTGGCGTAGCCGCCATGCGCCAGGATCGCGGCGCACACCCCGTCAAAGTAGGAATTGGTGATGCTGGCCAGCTCGACCGGGTCGCGCTCCTCGGAGAAGGTCGTAAACCCGGCGACATCGGTGAACAGCACCGAGATCTCGCGGCGCTCGCCGCCGAGCGTCGGCAGACTTTCCGCATCGACCATTTGAGCGATCAGGGCAGGCGGCAGGTAGTGCTCGAAGCTGCGGCGCAATCGCGCGCGCGCCCGGTTGCTCGCGGCATGCAGCAGCTGATTGGTCAGCCCGGCCGCGCCGGCCCAGGCAAGCCCGGCCGGCAGCGCCGGCAGCCACAGCGCACGGCCGAACGCTAGGTACGCGATGAGCCCGATCAATATGAGGCCGAGACCCGTCCCAACGACGGTCGGGACGGTCGAACGGATCGCCAGACCCAGCGCCGAACCGAGGATCGCCCAGCCCCAGATCCAGAAATTCTCATGCGCCCGGGTCAAGCCGTCGAGCACCGCGTCGCCATCGATCGCCTCGCGGATCAGCTGGTCCGCCAAATGCGCGTGCATCGCGATGCCGCCGACCGGCTCGCCGCGGTTGAAACCGGTGCTGAACGGTGTCGAGAAGGCGTCCTTGACGCTGTCGGCGTCGACCCCGAGGATGACGACCCGCCCGCGTATCAACGGCGCCAGGTCGGCGCCGCTATCCATGACCGCGCTGAGGCTGCGCTCGGGGAATGGCTGCGGACCGCCGCGGTAGTCGATCAGCACCTGGTAGCCGCCGCTGTCCAGCTGGACGTAGGGGCCGCTCGTCGCGTCGAGCGGCCGCAGCACCGCCTTGCCGAGGCGCAAGGCGTCGCCTTGCGCGGGTTGCGGGGTGATATGCTCGGCCGCCAGGTAGGCGAGCGCCAAGCCGGTCGCGATCCCGGTGAACTGGTTGGTGCCGTCATCGGCGTAGAGGAGGCCGCGGCGCACGATCCCGTCCGCGTCTTCGGGGACGTCCGACAGCACCGCCCGGTCGGTGCCGCGCAGCAGCTTTGGCGCCGGCGTTCCGGGGTGCTTCGCGTCGCCCCGCAGCCGGAACACCCAGTAGATCTCGGGGTGCCGCTTCAGGACCGCGTCGAGCGGGTTTTCGCCGCCCTGCGGAATGTCGCGATAAATCGGGATGTCGCGGTAGATATCGACCCCGATCGCCCGCGGCTGCCACGAAGCGAGGCGTTCCAGCACCGCGGCGAGCTTGTCGTCGGGTAGCGGCCAGGGCCAGCGGGTACCGTCGGCGGCGGTGATGTCGGAATCGGTGACGCCGACCAGGACCACCCGATCGCTGTGAGCGGCGCCCGCCCAGGCGACGCGCAGCGCGTCGTAAATCAGGAGCTCCGCCGGCTGCAGCCAGCCATAAGCCCGCAACAGGATCACCGCGAGGGCGACGAGATGCGCCCCGACAATCGCCCGCAGCGTCGTACTGCGGCGCAGCCGCGCGAGGCGGGCGCGGGGGTGCAACCAGTCTTCGAGGGACCGGCGCGGCGGGTTGGCGACGGCGGCCATGCTGCGCCCTATGCGCCGCAGTGCATCGCGACGCGCAGCGCGCTGGGGCTGGCGAGCGGCGCCGGTGCGGCTATCGGCAGCGCCGCGCCCGAGCCGCGCGGCGTCAGCGCGGCGGGGTCGCGGCCGGCGAGGTAGAGCGCCGGGATCGTCGTTTCCGGGTCCTGCGGCAGGCCGCCGCGGCCGCCTTCGGTCAGGCTCGAGCGCAGCTGCGCGCCGCGCGCCGCGCAGCTGGTGCGCAGCACTTCGGCGGCGCTGCGCAATTCGCTCGCCAGCACGACGAGGCTGCCGTTCAAGTCGACCCGCGGCCCGACGATGTCGACCGTGCCCGAGAGCCCGAGCTGCGAACTCGCCGAGACGATGCTGTCGGCCGACGGGAAAAAGTCGTCGGCGACGATCGTGATGTCGCCGCCGTGCCCAGCCACCGCCTGCGCGATGATGTCGCTGTGCTGCAGGATCAGGAATTGCGGGTCGATCAGGATGTTGCCGCCATTGCCGAAGGCGCCCTTGACCGAGGTCGTGACCTGGCTGTCGGTCAGAAACATCAATTCGCCGACATGCAGCGCGATATTGCCGCCATTGGCGCTCGCCGCCTCGGTCGAGATCGCCGCCCCGTCGTTCATCTTCAGCGTGGCGGCCGACAGCGTGATCGCGCCGGCGTCGCCCGTCCCGGTCGAACGCGCCGTGATCTGCG
>DATGFP010000131.1:0-9925 GCA_035309005.1 Allostellaceae bacterium
TCGAGCCCGGCGATCATCCGCAAGGTTGTGCTCTTTCCGCAGCCGGACGGGCCGACCAGCACGATGAATTCGCGGTCGGCGATGTCGAGGTCGATCCCCTGGACCGCGGGGGTCTTGTCGAAGGTCTTGACGATCTTACGCAGGGCGACTTGCGCCATCGTTGCTATCCTTTCATCGCGCCGGCGATTGCTCCGGCAAAATGTCCATCGTGCCCCAGGTGACCGGCAGTGGAGCGGTGCGCAGCAACCGAGCGACAGAATTGCTGACGGGCCCGAACCAAGCCGGTCCCATGCGGGGGCACAGGCGCCGCACCCCTCGGCCGCCGCCGGCCATCAAACTGCGCTCCTCTCTGGCCGACCGCTTGTCGCACTCCCGGCGGGGCTGCGTGCATGTTATCCCGGGGCCGTGCGGCTTGCATCCACTCTAGCGCAGCCATGCAAAAATGCCTCAGCAAATTCGTCGTGCCTATGGCGCCGAGGCGTCGGTGCCGGTCGTCGGGCTGAAAATGCCGGCATCGTCCTCGCCGACGCTGCGGCGGCGCTCGAGTTCCTGCGCGTAGCGCCGCAGCGCGTAGGATTCGCTGAGATAGCCGACAATGTGGCGCTGCTCCATGTCGTCGACGACCGGCAGGCTCTCTTGTGCCGCTCGGCTGAAGCGGATCAGCGCGGTGCGCAAATCGTCGCCGGGCAGCAGGAAGACCGCCGGGCTCTTGACGAACTCGGCAACGGTTTGCCGGTTGCCGGCGCCCTCGGGGCGGCTGGCGTCGACCGGGTCGATGGCGCCGCACAGGCGGCCGCCGCCGTCGACCACGAAGACCTGCTTGGTGCTGCCTGGCGGAAAGCGCCGCAGCAGCTCGGCGATCGGTTGATCGCCCGCGACCACCGCCGGGTCGCGGCGCATCATCGGCCCGATCTTGAGTTCGTCGAGCCAACCGACATCCTCGGGGCTGCGGATCTTCAAGCCGCGCAGATGAAACCGCCAGGTCGCGAAGGAATAGCCAAACCAGTGCCGCACCGCGAAGGCGGCGGTGACGACCCCGACCATCACCCCGGTCGTCGCCGAGAAATCGCCGGTGGTTTCGAGCACCAGCATGATCATCGTCACCGGCGCGCCGATGATCGCCGCCGCCACGGCGCCCATGCCAACGAGGCTAAAAAGCACCGGATCGGGAACGATCGCGGGCTGCAGACGGGCCAGGAGTTCACCGAAGAAGTTGCCGAAGAGGCTGCCGAGAAAGAGTGAGCTACTAAAGAGGCCGCCGCGAAACCCGCAGCCGATCGAGATCGCCGAGCCGGCTGTCTTGGCGACGATCAAGACCCCGAGCAGCGCCGTGGCATAGCCCGAGTGGAGCTGGTGCAGGATGGCGCCGTGGCCGCTGCCGAGAACCTGCGGAAAGGGCAGCGCGATCAACCCCAGAATGGCGCCGCCGAGCGCCGGTCGCGCCCAGCGCGGGATCGCCAGCCGGCGAAACGCGGCCTCGGTCCCGGTGACCCCCTTCATCACCAGCACGCCCAGCCCGGCCGCCGCCAAGCCGATGACGAAGAACGCAATGTAATCCGAGGGCGTCAGATCGGTGTGTCGATAGAGCAGGAAGATCGGGTTGCCGCCATGCAGCGCGCGCACCGTCAGCGCGCCGACCAGCGCCGCCACGCCGACCGGCGCCAGGGTCTGCAGCGTGTAGCTGCCGACGATCAGCTCGAAGGCGTAGAACGCGCCGGCGAGCGGCGCGTTGAAAGCGGCGGCGATGGCGCCGGCGGCGCCGCAGCCGACCAGTGTGCGCACATCGTCGCGGCGCAGCGCGAGCTGCCGCCCGAGGCGCGAACCCATCGCCGCGCCGAGCTGCGTATAGGCAGCCTCGAGCCCGACCGAAGCGCCGAACCCGCCGGAGAGCAGCGTCACGCCGACCAGGCCGACGCTGTCGCGCAGCGACATCCGGCCGCCAAACCGCGCGTTCGCCTCGATCGCGTCGACCACCTCGCGCGGCCGCCAGCGGCGCAACAGCGCGGTCGCGGCACCGACCAGGACGCCGCCGGCGACCGGCACCAGCAGCAGCCGCGGCCACGATATGCCCGTGGCATCGCTCAGATGGGCGTCGAACGGGAGGTTGAAAGCGATGAGGTGCAACGCTTGCAGCAAGACGTCGATCGCGAGGACCCCGAGGCCGGCCAGCGCACCCGCGCACACCGCCAGCAGGATCATGAACAGGTCGCTGTCGCGCAAGCGGGGCTCGGCGGCGTTTGCCGGCCGTGCCTCGTCGTCGCTGTCCTCGCGATCTGCTGCTAGATCGGCCACCGCCGAGCGCATAGGCGAGCCGGCGGCTTGTTGCAAGCGGCGCGTTAGCGGTCGGTCAGTTTCAGCTCGATGCGGCGGTTGCGGCGGTAGGCGTCGGCGCTGCTCGCCGGGTCGAGCGGCTGGGTGTCGGCATAGCCGGCGGCGGCGAGGCGGTTGGCCGGGATGCCCTGATCGATCATGTAACGCACGACCGAGATCGCCCGCTCGGTCGACAGCTCCCAGTTGGACGGATATTTCGCGTTGTTGATCGGCCGGCGGTCGGTATGGCCATCGACGCGCAGCACCCAGTTGAGGCTTTTCGGGATCTTGTCGGCAATCTCCTTCAGCGCGGTGATCACCGGATCGAGCTGCTTTTTCGCGGCGTCGCCGAGATCGGCGCTGGCCGGATCAAAGAGCACTTCCGACTGGAACACAAAACGGTCGCCGACGATGCGGATGTCGGGACGGTCGCCGATGATCTCGCGCAATTTTCCGAAGAACTCCGAGCGGTAGCGCGCGAGCTCCTGCACCTTGGTGGCAAGCGCCAGGTTGAGCCGCCGCCCGAGTTCGGCGATCTGGTTCTGCTGGTCCTTGGCTTTGGCCTCCGAGGTGTCGAGGGCCGCCTGGATCTGCGCGAGCTGCTGGCGCAGCGCGGCGATCGAAGTGGCGAGCTCCTCGACTTGCGAGCGGGCCGCGGCGGTCGCCAGCTGCTCGGCCGTCAATGCGGCCTCGGCCTGCTCGGCGCGCCCCGCCTGGGCCTTGGCCTCGGCGCCCAGCGCCTTGACCTGCGCCGTCAGGCTGTCGCGCTGGGCCAGCGTCGCGCTGAGCTGGGCCGTCAGGCTGGCGGCGCTGGCGCGCAGATCGGCGGTGGTTTTGCGTTCCAGGGACAACAGGTCGCTCAGCTGGCTGACCTGCTGCTGCAGCTCTTTCAGCGCCTTGTCGCGCCCGCTGAGCGCGTCCGACAGGAAGAACTGGCCGGCGGTGAACACCAGCAGCATGAAGATGATGACCATCAGCAGCTGCGCCAGGGCGTCGACAAAGCCCGGCCAGATGTCGATGCTGGGGCGGCGCGCGCGGCGGCTGGCTAGCGGCATGACGCGGGCGGCGCGTTGGGACGGGCGACGGTCAGCTTCTGCTCTCTTCGGCGACCGCGGCGATGGTGCGGGCGAGCAGCCTGATCTCGCCGCGCAGCTCCTGGACGCTCTGGGCGCGGCCCTCGGTGACGTCTTCGGAGAGCCGCGCCATATAGGCTTCGATATTGCGCAGATGGGTGCGCAACACGTCGTCCTGGCCCACCGAGTTCTCGGCGATCGTCGCCAGCCGCACCAGCGAGGGCTTCAGCTCCATCTGGGCTTCGGCAAGCCGCGTCATCAGCGATTGCCCGGCCTTCATGTGCTCGCCGACGACGCCGAGCCGCTCGGCGAGGCCGGCCAGCGTGACGTTGGTGCCGATCCGGCTTTCTTCGCCGCGGGCCAGCATACGCTGGAGGTTTTCCAGGCTGTCTGCGGTCTGCTCCAGCAGCGCGTGCAGGTAGGCCGGCATCGAGCCGTCGCCGCCATCGCCGAGCGGCCCCGACGACAGCCGCGTATAGGTCGACAGCCACTCTTCCAGATCGTTGTAGAAGCGGTTTTGCGCCTGTCCGGCCTGCAGGTCGAGAAAGCCGAGAACAAGGCTGCTGGCGAGGCCGAACAGCGAGGCGCTGAACGCCGTCGTCATCCCGTGCAGCGGCGATTCGAGCCCGTTTTTCAGATCGGTGAACGCCCGCGTCAGGTCATTGCCCCCGACATGCAGCGCGCCGATCACGCCGCCGACCGAGCGCACGGTTTCCAGGAGCCCGTAGAACGTCCCGAGCAGGCCGAGAAAGATCACGACGCCAATCAGATAGCGCGAGGTCTCGCGGGTTTCGTCGAGCCGCGAGGCGATGCCGTCGAGCAGGGTGCGCAGCGAGGTCGCCGACAGGCTGACCCGGCCGCTCTGCCGCCCGCCCAGCATGCGCGCCATCGGCGCCAGGAGCCGCGGCGGCGGGCCGGGCGGCGCGGTCAGCTCGCGGCTCGCGAGGCGCTCGCGAAAGCTCTCGATCCAATGGCTCGCCGGCTCGAGCAAGAACACCTGGCGAAAGATGTAGGCAGTGCCGGCGACCAGGATGCCGAGGATCAGGCCGTTGACGGCCGGGTTACCCATGAAGGCGGCGATCAGCGGCTGGCCGAGCGCAAAAACCAGCCCGGCGACCACCACCAGAAAGACGGCCATGCGCGCCACGACACGGTGCGAGCGAGTCATGCGCCGCCGCTCCGGCTGCGCCAATACCGGTATGCGTTCAGCCATTCCGATCCGAGTTTGCCGGCTCCAATCTTGCTGCGCGCCCTGTTGCGAACGCGACCAAGAATGCCGCAAATTAACCGATGGCTCCGGCCGGCGACATCGAAATCTGCGGCCCCGGCGCCGCGACGGCAGGCGTTATGTCGCGGACTGGGGGGCGCGCAACCCCTCTCGGATCAGCGCGGCAAGCGGCAGATGCAAGTGGTTGTTGGCGGCGAGCACATCGCCGCTCGCCAGCATCGTCTGCCCGCCGGCGCAGTCGCTGACGAAGCCGCCAGCCTCGCGCACCAGGAGGAGCCCGGCGGCGATGTCCCACGCAGACAGCCCGAACTCCCAGAAGCCGTCGAATCGCCCGGCGGCAACATAGGCGAGATCGAGCGCCGCGGCGCCGAACCGGCGCACGCCGCTGGTGGCGGCCATGACGCGCGAGAGGGTGGCGAGGTAGCTCGGGTGATCGCCGCGATCACGGAACGGCAGCCCGGTCGCGATCACCGCGTCGCCCAGCCCGCGCCGCGCCGACACCCGCAGGCGGCGGTCGTTGAGATAGGCGCCGGCGCCTTTCTCGGCCCAGAACATCTCATCCCGCGTCGGCTCGTAGACCACTCCGGCGACGATCTCGCCGTCGCGCTCGAGCCCGATCGAGATCGCGAAATGCGGGATCCCGTGCAGGAAATTGGTGGTGCCGTCGAGCGGGTCGACGATCCAGCGGTGACGCGGATCGCTGCCTTCGGCGGCGCCGCCTTCCTCGAACAGGAGGCCGTAGCCCGGCCGCGCGCGCGACAATTCGGCCTTCAGCGTGCGCTCGGCGCGCAGGTCGGCGGTCGACACGAAGTCGCCCGGGCCCTTGATCGAGACCTGCAGCTGCTCGACCTCGCCGAAATCGCGGAGGAGGCCGCGCGCCGCCTTGAGCGCGGCGCTCGCCATCACGTTGATGTTGGGGGAGCGCACCGCCACCGCCGCATCACTCCGGGGCGAACGGGCGGGGGGCGATCAGTCTTTCGCCCGTTCGACGTAGCTGCCGTCGGCGGTGTTGACGACAATCCGGGTGCCGGTCTCGATAAAGGGCGGAATCATCACGCGGCGGCCGTTTTCGAGCCGGCCGGGCTTGTAGGAGGACGACGCGGTCTGGCCGCGCACCACCGGGTCGGCTTCGACGATCTGCATCACGACGCTCGGCGGCATTTCAAGCGACAGCGGCGTGCCTTCGTAGGTCATCACCTTGCAGGTCATGCCGTCCTGCAGAAAATCGGCCGGGTCGCCGATCAATTCGCGCGGCACGCTCACCTGCTCGAAATTGTCGTTGTCCATGAAGGTCGCCTGGTCGCCCTCCATGTAGAGGAACTGCATCTCCTTTTCGTCGAGGCGCACGCGTTCGACGGTCTCCTGCGTGCGGAACCGCTCGTTGAGCTTGGTGCCGCCGCGCAGGTCGCGCAGCTCGACCTGGGCGAAAGAGCCGCCCTTGCCGGGCTGCACGAGCTCGCGCTTCAAAACCAGCCACAGCTTGTTCTGGTGCTCCAAGACATTGCCTGGCTTGAGGTCGATGGCGTTAATCTTCATGGGCTGACGGTCTCGCAATCGTGCAGAGGAAATGGGGATTTGTCGCGCTTCCTACCAGCTTGGGAACACCACGAAAAGCGCCATGGCCGCGAAGGTGCAACGCGGAGGGGCCGATGACGCCCCCGTGGTGGCGGCCCGACCGCCTCGCCCTGCGCCGCGCCAAGCTGGAAGCGCGCGGGCGCGTCCTCGGCGCGGTGCGCGCCTTCTTCGCGGCCGAGGGGTATGTCGAGGTCGACACGCCGGCGTTGCAGCTGAGCCCCGGGCTCGAACCGCACCTGAAAGCCTTCGCGACCGTATTGCACGATCCGCGCGACGGCGCCGCCGCCCGGCGCTATCTCCACACATCACCCGAGTTCGCGATGAAAAAGCTGCTGGCGGGCGGCCTGCCGCGCATCTGGCAATTGGCCCACGCCTATCGCGACGGCGAGCGCAGCGCGACACATCACCCGGAATTCTCGATGCTCGAATGGTATCGCGCCGGTGCTACCTACCTGGATCTGATGGATGAGTGCGAGGCGCTGCTGCGCCGCGCCCAGGAGGCGGCGGGTGCCCTGGCGCTGCGCTGGCGGGGCCGCAGCGCCGATGCCCGGCGGCCGTTTGAGCGGATCAGCGTCGCCGAGGCTTTCCGGCGTCACGCTGGCATCGACCTCTTGGCGACGATAGCCGATCCGGCGATGCCCGATGCCCTGCTGCTAGCCGCCGCCGCCGCGCCGCTCGGCATCGCGCCGCGCCCGGGAGACGATTGGGAGGCGCTCTTTTTCCGGGTTTTTCTCGAGCGGATCGAGCCCAATCTCGGGATCGGGGCGCCGACCATTCTTTACGACTATCCGCTCGCGATGGCCGCGCTGTCGCGCCCGAAGCCCGAGGATCCGCGCCTCGCCGAACGGTTCGAGCTTTATGCCTGCGGCCTCGAACTCGCCAACGCGTTCGGCGAGCTGACCGACGCCGCGGAGCAGCGCCGCCGCTTTGCCGCCGACCAGGCGCGCAAACAGGCGCTTTACGGCGAGACCTACCCGGTCGACGAGGATTTTCTCGCGGCGCTCGACCACGGCCTGCCCGAGTGCGCCGGCATCGCGCTCGGCTTCGACCGGCTGGTCATGTTGGCGACCGGCGCCGACGACATCGAGGACGTGCTGTGGGCACCGGTCTGCTGAGGCCGCCGCGGCGGCGCGTTACTTGGGGACGCCGAGGAGGCCGACGACCTGCGCCTTCGCCAGCGTGTTGTAATGCAGCTGGAAGCCGACGCGGGCGCCGGAGGACTCGGCGTCGAGCGGCATCTTGGCTATTTTGACCGCGAATACGGTGATTTGATAGCGGTGAGGCGGGTCGCCGGGCGGTGGACACGCGCCAAAATAGTGTGCGACCCCAGCATCATTGCGCCCTTCGCCGGCACCGGCCGGCAGCGTCGTCGCGCCGGCGTCACCGGAGCCGGCGGCAAGCTGGTGCACCGTCTGCGGTATGTTGAAGACTGTCCAATGCCAGAAGCCGCTGCCGGTCGGTGCATCCGGGTCGAACATCGTCACCGCAAAGCTCTGAGTCCCGGCCGGCTCGCCCGACCAGGACAGCGCCGGCGAGTGGTTGCCCCCGTGGTAGCGATCGCAGACATATTGCGGCGGCACCGTGGCGCCGTCCGTGAGATCCTTCGCGGTCAGGGTCAGGTCCGCCGCAAACGCCGGCGCCGCGACGGCCGCCAGCCCGGTTGCCAGTATCCAAGGCCGCACCCTCGCCTCCCTTCCATTATTTTTACGCGAGCGATCACATCATGCAGGAGATGCGGCGGCAAGGAGCTATCGCATGAGCGGTACCGACGATAACGGCCGTGAACCTGATTCGCGCCGGGGCGCGGTGTTGGGGCTGGCCGTCATCCTGGCGCTGGTGGTGGCCGGCTATTTCCTGTTCGGCGCGCTGCACCGCAATGCCCAGCTCGAAGATTGCCTGATGTCCGGGCGCCGCAATTGCGCGCCGATCGAGCTGCCGGCACGGCAATAGCGTCTACTCGAGCAGCTCCGGCAGCGAGCGGATGATGCGGTCGGGGCGGATCGGCGAACCCGGCGGCAGGCCGACGCTGTAGCCGTCGTACCAGATCGCGTAGATTCCGAGGCGCTGCGGCGCCACGACCTCCCATTCGAGGTTGTCGCCGACCATCCAGGCCTCGTCCGCCGCGACCCCGAGCGCCGCCAGCGCATGCCGATAGGCCTGCTCCTCGGGCTTGCCGAAGCCGTGCTCGCCCTCGATCTGGATATGGTCGAAGCGGTGCTCGAGGGCAAAGCGCTCGACCTTCCTGCGTTGCGGCGCGGCGGCGCCGTTGGTGACCAGCGCGAGCTTGACCCCAAGCTCCTTCAAGCGGTCGAGCGTCTCGTGGGCGCCCGGAAACATGCGCAGCTCGGCTTCGTGGACCTCGTTGAACCGGTCGGCGATCGCGTCGCACAGCGCGGCCGGCGGCGGTGCCGGCCCGCCGGCCGAGGCGAGCTTGTCGAAGGCGCTCGCGACGATGTGGCGGCGCGCCTCGCCGATGCGGTGCCGCCAATGTTTGTGCCTCCCCTGATCGGCCCAGAGATGGCTCGAATAGGCCTGGATCGCGGCGATGACCCGATCCGGCGCGTGCGGCGCGAGCTGCTCGGCATGCGCGGCGATTACCCGCTGCCACTGCCCCTCGGATTGGCCGAAGGCGGACAGAATCGTGTCGTCGAGATCGAGCAGGATCGCGCGCGGAAGGCTGCTCATGTTCTCCCGGTGCGCAAGCGCGCTGTCGCGGCGCGGTCGAGGGTGCCGTCGGCGCTCAGCGCGACGCGGTAGTCGCTCTCGGCAACTTCGCGGCTGATAATGCCGTCGGCCACGTCGGAGGCGACCTGCTCGGGGTCGCGGCTGGCGGGATCGCCGAAGCCGCCGCCGCCGGGCAGTTCGAGGCGGATGAAGTCGCCGCCGCCCACGGTCTGGCGGCCCTTCGAGCGGATCGGCTTGCCCGACACCAAGGACACCCCGCCGCGGGCGCCGAGGCCGCCGCCGTCACGGCCGCGGGCGGGATTGTTGATGCGCTCGAAATTGCACAGCATCGCGACCGCCGAACCGTCGGCGCCGCCCAGTTCGATGACCTGGCCGAGGCCGCCGCGATAGCGGCCGGCGCCGCCCGAGCCCTCGCGGAACTCGCGGCGGCGGAAGATGACCGGCGCCACCGACTCGGTCGCCTCGACCGGGATCGTGCGCACCCCCGAGGGGAAGGCGGTGACGTCGAGCCCGTCCTTGCCGGGCCGCGCGCCGGTGCCGCCGCAATGGAAGATGACGGTGCTGAAGGGCGGGGTGTCGGCATCGTCCACGCCGAATTCCGCTTCGACATCGGCGCCGCCGTAGATCTGCGGGTTCCACAACGAGGAGGCGCCCTCGGCCGGGACGCCGCCCGCCATCACTTGGTGCAGGCAGCCGAACACGACATCGGGCAGCATGTGGCCGACCGTGTGGCGCGCCGCGACGGCATGCGGCCGCTTGACGTTGAGGAGGCAGCCATCGGGCGCGCTGGCGGTGATCGGCGCCAAGGAGCCGGCGTTGTTGGGCACCTCGGGCGCGACCAGGCATTTGACCCCGAACGCGGTGTAGGCCAGCGTGTAGTTCATCACCACGTTGATGCCGAAGGCGCTCGCCGGCGACGTGCCGGTGTAGTCGACGTGAATGCCGTCGGACCCGATCGTCATCGCGGCGGCCAGGGTCAGCGGCCGGTCGTAGCCGTCCATCGTCACGCTGTTGCGGTAGGTGCCGGGCGGCAGCTTGCGGATCGCCTCCAGCG
>DATGFP010000132.1:0-18005 GCA_035309005.1 Allostellaceae bacterium
CAGCGCTCCCGACAAGGCGGTTTCGCGCACCTCGCGCTCGCATGGTTGATTGTCGCGGTCGAAGATCGCTACCTTGCGGGAAGTGACCACCGCCCAGTCGCCTTCTTCGAGATAGGTGATGCGCCGGGTCAGAGGAGCCAGCGCCAGCGAATCCGAGCCGACAAACATCTCGCCGTCGCCATAGCCAATCGCCAGCGGGCTGCCGCGCCGGGCGCAGATCAAGAGATCGTGTTCGCCGGCGAATAGGAAGACCAGCGCAAACGCGCCGTCGAGCCGCTCCAGCGTCCGCGCCACGGCCTGCGTTGGCGTCAAGCCCTGCGACAGGTGGTGGGTCGCCAGCACCGCCACCGCCTCGGTGTCGGTCTGGCTGTGGAACTGGTAGCCGAGGCCGGTCAGTTCGCGCTTCAGCGCCTGAAAATTCTCGATGATGCCGTTATGGACGACCGCGACCCGGTCGGTGGCGATCGGATGCGCGTTCTCCTCGGTCGGCAGCCCGTGCGTCGCCCAGCGCGTGTGGCCGATGCCGATCGTGCCCCGCACCGGCTCCCTGGCGAGCCGCGCGGCAAGGTTGGCGAGTTTGCCCTCGGCGCGGCGGCGCTCGATGCGGCCGTCGATCAACGTCGCCACGCCGGCCGAGTCGTAGCCGCGATATTCGAGGCGCCGCAGCCCGTCGAGCAGCGCCTCTGCGACAGAATTTTTCGCGATGATCCCGATGATGCCGCACATCAGCCCTTTTTCCCTTGCAGTCGCGCGCGCAATTCCGCGGCGCGGCCCGGCTTGTCGACCTGCCGGGCGCGCGCAATCGTCAGCGCGTCGGCCGGAACGTCCGAGGTAATGACGCTGCCGGTCGCAACGTAGGCGCCCTCGCCGACCGATACCGGCGCCACCAGCGCCGTGTTCGAGCCGATGAACGCGCCCTCGCCGATCCGGGTCCGCCACTTGCTGAAGCCGTCGTAATTGCAGGTGATCGTGCCGGCGCCGATGTTGGTGCCGGCCCCGATATCGCTGTCGCCGAGATAGGAGAGGTGGCTCGCCTTGACGCCGGTGCCGAGCCGCGATGCCTTGATCTCGACGAAATTGCCGACGTGCACGTCGCTCTCCAAGACGGCACCGGGCCGCAACCGGGCAAACGGCCCGACAATCGCGTCCTCGCCGACCGTCGCGCCCTCGAGGTGCGAAAAGGCGCGGATCCGCGCGTTGTCGGCGACCCGGACGCCTGGACCGAAGACGACATGCGGCTCGACGACGACGTCGCGCCCGAGCCGGGTGTCGGCGCACAGAAAGACCGTCTCCGGGGCGATGAGCGTCGCGCCCGCGTCCATCGCGCGGCGGCGCAGCCGGTCCTGCATTGTCGCCTCCGCGGCGGCCAGTTCGGCGCGGGTGTTGACCCCAAGCAGTTCCTCGGCCGGCAGCTCGGCGACTTGGGAAGCGAGACCCTCGGCGCGCGCAATGGCGACGAGGTCGGTCAGGTAGAATTCGCGTTTCTGGTTATTGTTCGCGATTCGGTCCACGAGAAGAAAGGCGCAACGCGCTTCGATCGCCATGATGCCGCCATTACACAGCCCGATCGCGCGCTCTTCGGCGCTGGCCTCCGCGGCTTCGACAATGCGCGACAGCGTGCCGTCGCGATCGGCGACGAGGCGTCCGTAGGGCGCGGGATCGCCCGGGCGGAAGCCGGCGACCGCGATCGCGGCGCCCGCCTCGCGACGCGCCTTGAGCAAGGCGGCAATCGTCGCCGACCGCAGCAGCGGCGTGTCGCCATAGAGCACGACGACGTCGTCGATCCCCCCTTGCGCCAGCGAATCGGCAAGCGCCGACCGGGCGGCGAGCACCGCATCGCCGGTGCCTCGCGGCGGGGACTGGATCACCGTCGTCGCCGGCGCCACCGCGGCGGCGAGCGAATCCATGCCGTGACCAAGCACGACCACCGTCGCCACCGGTTCGAGCGGCCGCAGCGCGCCGAGCACGTGGGCAATCATCGGCTGGCCGGCGATCTCATGCAGCACCTTAGGGCGCGCCGAGTTGAGACGGGTGCCTTCGCCGGCGGCAAGGATGATGGCAGCGAAGCGGGATCGGTTCATCATGTGGCTCGTAGCGAACGAAACGCGATCATTGGCAAAAGGTTGCACGCGCTGCGTCACTCTGCCAACACACAGATTGTTGCGGAGTATGACGGGCGCGGCGCAAACGTGGCGGCAATGGCGAATTTCCTTCTGCTGTTCGACCTCGACGGCACCTTGGTCGACAGCGTTCCCGATCTGACCAACGCGCTCAACGCGGTGTTGCGCGAGGGGGGCCACCCCCCGCTGTCGCGCGCCGAAGTGGCGCCGATGGTCGGCGACGGCGTGCCGGCCCTCGTCGCCCGCGCCTTCGCGGCGCGCGGCGGCACGCCGGCCGAGGCGCAAGCGGCCTTGCCGCGCTATGTCGCGCTATACGAAGCGAGCGCGGTCAATCTGACCCGGCCCTATCCCGGCGTGCGCGACACCCTCGTCGAGCTGCGCCGGCGCGGCTACCGCAGCGCGGTGTGCACCAATAAATTGCAGCATGCCGCGATGACGGTGCTGGCGGGGCTCGACCTCGCCGACCTGTTCGACGCGGTCGCCGGCGGCGACCGCTATCCGGTCAGGAAGCCCGATCCCGGGCATCTGTTCGGCCTCGTCGGCGAGCTCGGCGGCAGCGCCGAGCGCAGCGCGATGATCGGCGACAGCGAGAACGACGCAGCGGCGGCGCACGCCGCGGCGGTGCCGCTCGTCATGATGCGCTACGGCTACGCGCGGACCGACCCGGCGACGCTGGGAGCCGTCGCGGTGCTCGACCGCTTCGCCGAGCTGCCGGCAGCCCTCGAGCGCCTCGGGCTCACTCCATGAGCGCGCGGTCGACGCCGCGGCCGCGCAGCTTGGCGAGGTAGCCGTCGACGGTGCCGAGCTGGGTGTCCATCTGCATCCGCACCGGCACCATCAGATCGCCGGGCAAGAGCTTCGCATACCAGATCGTTCCCGAGCGGGCGCCTTCGTTCTTGTCGGAATCGGGAGTGCCGGGCCAGTCGCGGCGCACCATGTGGCAGGCGATCGCGGCGCCGGCGAAATTCTGGCCGCCGGCCGGCGCCAGCGCCGTCGGCCCGATATCCGAGAACGAGAGGTCGTAGCCGATGCGCCCGTCGAAGACGCGCTCGGTCAGCGCGCAGCTGCCGGTGCGCGCGACCTGGCGCTCGAGCCGGAAATAAGCGGTCAGATTGTCGACGGTGCCCCGCGCCGCGGCCGGCGTTATCGGGTTGGAGAGCGGCGGGGTCGAGCCGCCGATCACCGTGCCGTCGGGGCGATAGTCGACCCGGCTGTGGCGCTCGAACCCGTTGCGCCGGCTGTCGTTGCGGAATAATTCAGGCTGCGCCAAATCGCCCACCAGCCGGCCTTGGACCTGCGCGTGCGTCGCTAGGTTGACGAAGACGCTTGCCATTCCCTCCGTCGCGAAATCGGCGGTGATGGCATAATGCTCGCCCATCTCATCGGTGCGGCTGCGCAATGTCAGCACGCGGATGCCGGCAAAGCCGAAGACCTCGAAGCGGGTCACGATCGGATCGACGGCGCCCGCCGGCACGGTCGGCCAGCCCGCCAGCAGCAGCATGAGCCCGACGATCGCAGGTAGCCGTTCGGCCGCGAAACCCATCGGGCAATCGTCGCAGAGGCAGTCGCCTCCGTCCAGCACCCCGGCTTGACAGCCCGCCGGGCGGCCTCCTAAATGCCGCGGGTTTCCCCGGCACCGGCAACCCGGGCGGGCGCGTAGCTCAGCGGGAGAGCACTGTCTTCACACGGCAGGGGTCACTGGTTCAATCCCAGTCGCGCCCACCATCATCTTGCTTTGGGAGGACGCCCATGCGCCAGGCCGTCATCGTTTCCACCGCGCGCACGCCGATCGGCCGAGCCTTTCGCGGCGCCTTCAACGAAACCACGCCGCAGGCGCTGGCCGGACATGCGATCGCCGAAGCGGTCAAACGCGCTGGCATCGCGCCGGCCGAGATCGACGATGTGATCATTGGCGCCGCGATCCAGGCGGGAGCGCAGGGCTTCAACGTCGCCCGCCAGAGCGCCTTGCGCGCCGGGCTGCCCGACAGCGTGCCGGCGATGTCATTGGACCGGCAGTGCTCCTCGGGGATGATGGCGATCGCCACGGCCGCCAAGGAGATCATCGACGACGGCATGCAGATCGCGGTCGGCGGCGGCGTCGAATCGGTGTCGTTCGTGCAGGGCGACAAGATGGTGCGCACCAAGGGCGACGACCCCGAGCTGTTGGCCCACATCCCGGCCCTCTATATGACGATGATCGAGACCGCCGAAATCGTCGCCGAGCGCTACAAAATTTCGCGCGAGGCGCAGGACGAATACGCGCTGCGTTCGCAGCAGCGCACCGCCGCGGCGCAGCAGGCCGGCCGCTTCGATGACGAGATCGTGGCGCTGCCCTCGGTGATGTCGGTGACCGACCGCAACACCGGCGAGAAATCGGAGCGCGCCGTGACCCTCGACAAGGACGAGGGCAACCGGCCCGACACCAACCTCGAAGGCCTGGCCGGGCTGAAGCCGGTGTTCAAGGACGGGCAGCGCGTCAGGGAGGGCCGCTTCATCACCGCCGGCAATGCGTCGCAATTGTCGGACGGCGCCTCGGCCGCCGTGCTGATGGAGGAAGCCGAAGCCTCGCGCCGCGGCCTAGCCCCGCTCGGCATCTACCGCGGCATCGCGGTCGCCGGCTGCGCCCCCGACGAGATGGGCATCGGCCCGGTTTTCGCGGTGCCGAAGCTCTTGGAAAAGCACGGCCTCAAGATCGACGACATCGATCTGTGGGAGCTGAACGAGGCGTTCGCCTGCCAGGTCGTCTATTGCCGCGACCGCCTCCAAATCCCGCACGACAAGCTGAACGTCAACGGCGGCGCGATCTCGATCGGCCACCCCTACGGCATGTCGGGCGCACGCATGGTCGGCCACGCGCTGATCGAGGGCAAGCGGCGCGGCGCCAAATTCGTCGTCTGCACGATGTGCATCGGTGGCGGCATGGGCGCCGCCGGCCTCTTCGAGGTCGCCTGACCATCGCCGGTGGTCGCGGCCAGCTTCGTCCTCTGCCTGCTGATCGTCGCCAGCGGTTCGGCGCTGCAAGCGGCGACCGGCATGGGCATGGCGCTCTTCGCCGCGCCGCTGTTGGCGCTGCTCGACCCGGCGCTGGTGCCGGGACCGGCGCTGTGCGCGGTAATGGTGCTCTCGGCGGCGGTCGCCTGGCGCGAGCGCCTCGCGGTCGACCGCCGGGTCCTCGGCCTCGGGCTGCTTGGGCTGGCGGCCGGCAGCGCGCTCGGCGCGGCGGTGTTGGTTCTGCTGGTCGGCCTCGATCTCTACCGGCTGTTTGCCGCCCTGATCCTCGGCGCGGTCTCCCTGAGCCTGGCGGGGCTGCAGATCCGCGCGACCCGGCTGGCGCTGCTGCTCGGCGGCACGGCGTCGGGCATCCTGGGCACGCTGTGCGGCGTCCAGGGGCCGCCGATCGCGCTGGTGCTGCAGCACGAGCCGCCGGAGCGCTTGCGCGCGACGCTGTGCGCGTTCTTCGCGGCCGGCAGCCTGATCTCGCTGGCGGCGCTCGCGCTCGGCGGCGTCTTCGGCCTCACGCAAGCCAAGCTCGGCCTCGAACTCCTGGCGGGCGTGCCGTTCGGCCTCGCCGTCGCCCCCTTTCTCGCCCGCCACATCGACCGGCGCCGCGCCCGCTACGCCGTGCTGACGATCTCCACCCTCAGCGCCCTGGCGCTGCTGCTGCGCTAGCGCGCGGGTTCGCTCTCCGCCAGGAAGGCTTCGACGAGTTCGAGAAAGGCTTGTGGCTGCTCGGCGTGCACCCAGTGGCCGGCGGCGGCGACGCGCGCCACCCGCGCGGCCGGGAAAAGGCGCCGGATCGCCGGCGCGTGCGCCGGCCGCAGGTAGTCGGAGCGGGCGCCGGCGATAAACAACGCCGGGCCAGGGTAGGCGGCGCCCGCCGGCAGCGTAGGGAAGCCGGCGAGCGCCGGCATGCCGCGCTCGATCGCCGCGAGGTTGAGCCGCCAGTGCGGCGCGTGATCCTCGAACACCAAATTCTGCAGCAGAAACGCGCGCTCGACCGCGTCGGGCACCGCCGGCGCGAGCCGCGAATCGGCTTCGGCGCGGCGCCGCAGCCCGACGAGGTCGAGCCGCCGCATCGCGCGAATTTCCTCGAGATGGTGCGGCTGGTAGGCGACCGGCGCGATGTCGACGACGATGAGCCGCTCGACCGCGTCGCCATGCGCGAGCGCCAATACCATCGCCGTCTTGCCGCCCATGCTGTGGCCGAGAAGGGCAAACCGCGGATGGCCGAGCGCGTGCAGCGTCGCGCGCACATCCTCGGCGATCTCCGCGTAATCCATGTCGTCGGCCCACGGCGAGGCGCCGTGGTTGCGCAGATCGAGCGCGATGACCCGCCACTTCGCCGCGAGGCGCTGGGCGACCGTCGCCCAGTTGCGCCCCGAGCCGAAGAGCCCGTGCAGGATCGCCAGCGGCGGCCCGGCATCCCCACCATACTCGGTCGCTTTGAGCCGCAGCGTCATGGTCGCGGCGCCCCGGCACGGCGCGCTTGCCTGCGGCGCCGCGGCGGGAGCACGATCGGGCGTCCACAGCGGAGGCGAGCATGAGCGCGGCAACTGGGTCGGCAACCGGGGGCTTTGCCCATCCCGAATTCCTGGTCGAGACCGACTGGCTGGCGGCGCATCTGAATGATCCGCAGCTGCGCGTCTTCGACTGCACCATTCATCTCATTCCAAACCCAGATATCGGCTACGCGGTCAAGCCCGGACGCGAGGATTTCGAGAAGGGCCACATTCCGGGCGCGCAGTTCATTGACCTGCAGGCCGATCTTTCGGCGCCGCATCCGAGCTTGCGCTTCATGCTGCCGAGCGCGGCGGAATTTGCCGCGGCGATGGGCCGCTTCGGGGTCGGCGAAGATAGCCGCGTCATCCTCTACAGCACGACGACGCCGCAATGGGCGAGCCGGGTGTGGTGGATGCTGCGCAATTACGGCTTCGACAGCGCCGCCGTGTTGAACGGCGGCTTCCCGAAATGGGCGCGAGAGGGGCGGCCCGTCGAGAGCGGGGCAGGGCGGCCGCGCCCGCCGGCGACTTTCGTCGTGCGCGAGGACCGCAAGCTGATGGTTGGCAAGGAGGCGGTGCTCGGGGCGATCGGCGATGGCGCGGTCTGCACCATCAACGCGCTCTCGCCGCAGCAGCACACCGGCACCGGCGGCACGGTCTACGGCCGGGTCGGGCGCATCGCCAAGAGCACCAACGTGCCGGCCGCCGCGCTGCTCGATCCGGCGACCGGCGCCTATCTGCCGGCCGCGCAGCTGCGCGCCAAGTTCGAGGCGGTTGGCGCCTTTGCCAAGCCGCGCGTCATCACCTATTGCGGCGGCGGCATCGCGGCGAGCTCCGACGCGCTGGTGCTGACGATGCTCGGCCATCCCGACGTCAAGCTCTACGACGCCTCGATGTCGGAATGGTCGAACGATCCGTCGCTGCCGATGGAAACTGGCGAATAAATTTTCTCCCGTCATTCCCGCGGACGCGGGAATCCAGGGGAGACGCTCCGCCGCTTGCCCTGGACCCCCGCTTGCGCGGGGGTGACGGAATCAGAAGCAGGAGTACGCCATGCCGAATTTCCGCCCGTCGCCCGACCTCGACATGCATTACGAGGTCGACGATTTCACCGACCCGTGGCTGAAGCCGGAGACGGTCCTCTTGCTGCACGGTAACGCCGAGAGCGGGCTTGCGTGGTGGGGCTGGGTTCCAGCGCTGGCGCGGCAATACCGCGTGGTGCGGCCGGACATGCGCGGCTTTGGTCAATCGAGCCCGATGCCGCGCGACTATCCCTGGACGCTCGACCGGCTGGTCGAGGATTTCTGCCTCCTGATGGATCATCTCGGCATCGACCGCTTCCACCTGGTCGGCGCCAAGATCGGCGGCACGGTGGCGCGCGCCTTCGCGGCGCGCCGGCCGGAACGGGTCAAGACCCTGACCCTCGTCGGCACGCCGCCGCCGCTGCGCCCCGGCGCCAAGGAGAGCGTCCCGGCGATTGTCGCGATGTTCGAGACGCACGGGGTCGAATACTGGGCGCGGCAGAACATGGGCAACCGGCTCGGCAGCGCCTTCCCGCCCGAGGGTTTCGAATTCTGGTGCAAGTTCATGGGGCGCACCGCGGTCTCGACGCAGCTCGGCTTCATGGGGACGATCGCCTGCGCCGACATCCGCGCCGACCTGCCGAAGATCCAATGCCCGACCCTCGTCATCACGACCGAGGAGAGCGGGCTTGCGAGCGTCGAGGCGACGCGCGCCTGGCAGCAGCACATCAAGGGGTCCGAGCTCGTCGTGCTGCCGGGCAATTCCTACCACGTCGCCGCCACGCACGCCGAGCCGAGCGTCCGCGCCACCCTCGACTTCATCGCCCGCCGCGGCGGCTGAGCCGCTGCGCCATGGGTCGCGGCCTGCGCCGGGATGGCGGGAAATGAACTACGCGGCGCCGCGGCGGTGCGAGAAGGCGGTTTCGGCGCTGGTGATGAATTCGAGGAGCGCGGCTTCGCCGTTCTCGTTCGCCCTGCGGGCGCGCAGGATCGCCGGGCCGACCTGGGCCGGATCCTCGACCCGCTCGCTCCAGCCGCCGAGGTCGCGGCCGAGATTGGCGTAATTGCCGCCGAGGTCGCGGGTGCGGTATTTCTCGTGGCTGAACGCCATCGCGTGCGTCTCGATCGCCATCGTCGAATTGTTGAGGACGATCGTGGTGATCGGGATGCCGGAGCGCGCCGCGGTCTCGAAATCGAGCCCGGTCATGCCGAAAGCGGCATCGCCCATGAAGTTGACGCACATCTTGTCGGGCGCGGCGACCTTGGCGCCGATCACCAAGCCCAGGCCGGTGCCGAGCTGGTGCGACTTGCCCCAGCCCATGTAGCCGCGGGGCTTTTTCGCGACGTACATCGGCAGCAGCTGGTCGCGCGGGCTGCCGGAATCGTGGGTCACGATCGCGTCTTCCGAGGGGACGACGCGCATGAATTCCGACATCACGAAATAGGGGTTGATCGGCCGCTCGGTCGACCTGAGCTTGGCTTCCCAGCGCCCCAGCCACTCCGCCTTCAATCGCGCGATCGTCGGGCGCGCGCCGGTCATGTGCGCCTTGCCGCCGAGCCGGTCCTTGACCGCCTCGATCAGCTGCGCCAGCGCGAGCTTGGCGTCGGCCAGCACCGGCAGCTCGGTCGGCTGCGCCTTGTTGAGGTCGCGCGCATCGTTGGTCACCTGAATGATGCGCTTACCGTCGGGAATGATCGGGGTCGAGATGTTGTGCTTGGTCAAAGACGTGCCGACCGCCAGGATCATGTCGTTGGCGTGGAGGAAATGCCGCCCGTGGCCGGTATAGACCGTGCCGCCGGAGCCCAGGGCCAGCGCGTGGTCTTCCGGGAACGAGCTCTTGCCGTCGGTCGTCGTCATCACCGGCGCGTCGATGAGTTCGGCGAGCGCCAATAGTTCGTCGCAGGCTTCGGCGTAGAGGACGCCCTGGCCGGCGATGATCATCGGGCATTTGGCGTCGATCAAGCGCTTCGCGGCGTCCTCGATGTCGCGCGGGTCGGCGGCCGAGCGGGTGCGCCGCACGGTCTCGTAATGCACATCGTTGCCGGGGAATTCGGCGGTCATCACATCGGTCGGCACCTCGACCATGACCGGGCCGGAGCGGCCGTTTTTCAACGCGTTGAAGGCGCGCCGCATCGCCGGCACCGCGTGCTCGGGCATGTTCACCGGCTCGACTTGCTTCGTCACGCTGGCGTAGGTGCGGGTCGAATTGAACAGCGGAAACATCTGCGCCGTCTCGCGCGGGTGGCCGAGCGGCAACAGCAACAGCGGGGTCGAATCCGAATAGGCCGAGGCGATGCCGGCGAAGGCGTTTTCGGCGCCGGGCCCGTATTGCATCGCAAAGACGCCGGCCGGGCGGCCGTTCATGATGCGCGAGCAGCCGTCGGCCATGTGGACCCCGACCCGCTCCTGGCGGCAGATCACCGGGCGGATGCCGGCCGCCGCGGCGGCTTCGATGATCGGCGTCGTCGGGAAGCAGAAGAGGGTCGAGATGCCCTCGCGCTTCAGGATCTCGGTGATCGCGTCCATGACCTGCATTGGCGTTCTTCCCCTCGCGATAGTGCCGGCGCGGCCTCCCTGGCCGAACCGTTTTTTGCTGCTTCTGCAGCGGATTTACAGCCAGCTCGCCTTGCGCGTCGCCGCTGCGCGCTCGGTCACGAGATCCTATTCAGGCACAGCATTATGGCGATTTTAGCGGCGTTGACGGATTAGCCGCCGGCTTCGGTCATGCCGAAGAGCCAGGGCCGCGAGGCGCGCGTGCGCTCTTCGTAGGTGGCGATCTCGCTGCCCTTCTGTTCGGTCAGGCCGATATCGTCGAGGCCGTTCAGCATGCAGTGCTTGCGGAACGGGTCGATCTCGAAATGCACCTTTTCGCCGTCGGGCCGCGAGATCGTTTGCGATTCCAGATCGATCGTCAGCACCGCGTTGGCGCCCTTCTTGGCGTCTTCCATCAGCTGGTCGACGATGTCCTTGGGCAGCGCGATCGGCAGGAGGCCGTTCTTGAAGCTGTTGTTGTAGAAGATGTCGGCAAAGGAGGGCGCGATGACGCAGGTGATGCCGAAATCAGTGAGCGCCCAGGGCGCGTGCTCGCGCGACGAGCCGCAGCCGAAATTGTCGCCGGCGACGATGATCCGGGCGTTGCGGTAGGGCCCCTGGTTCAACACGAAATCCGGGTTCTCCGAGCCGTCGGCGCGAAAGCGGATCTCCTGGAACAACCATTTGGCGAGACCGGTGCGCTTGATCGTCTTCAGGAAGATCGCCGGGAAGATCTTGTCCGTATCGATGTTCGGCATCGGCATCGGCGCCGCCACCCCGGTCAACTGCGTGAATTTTTCCATTGTTACCCCTCAAGGATCTCGAATGATTGGCGCACAGGATACCGGACACTCATCCTACAGGCTGGCCTTTCAAAGTCTCTCCGATCGCAATCGTGTCGCCAGCGGCCGTCGCTACGGCTCGGCCAACAGCTGCTTCCAGTCCGTATCGGAATGACACCGTCGCAATATCGCGGATCAGCTCCGCTTCCGCACTCGCATCACGAGTAGACTGCGGATGAAAGCAACTTGTTAGTTGATGAAGCCACTCATTAATCTGCCATGCCCGCGCCGCATCGGCATCGGAGATCGGACGGTCGAGCAGCGCCGCTCTCATATCGACCGTGAGACTATGGGAAAAGACGCTCAAGAAGGCGCGCCGCGCTTCGTTGGGCAGCCGAGCGTATCGCGCCAGCACGTCATCCAGGTCGAATGGCCTGAGAGCGACGACCTTTCCGCTAGCGTATTGAACCTTCGCCCCCCGAAGGACTAGGCGGTTCGACCGCTCGATCATTCCAGCATTTCCCTCGGCAGGTCGTTGACTGGATAACCTCGCTCTTCCAGCACTTTGATGCGAGTGTTTCCCTGAAAGACGCGCCCGTCCCGCGTGACGATCAGCGGCGATCGTGCACGAGGTCCGGGCCGTAGCGACTCCACTATGTCTTCCGTTGATCTCGTCCGGTGAAACTCAAGGCTCTTTCGAGCATCGCCGTTCTGTTCGTAGATCGTGTCGTGAATGCGCCGCAGCGGCGGCTTCTCACCACCTCCGCGACGCACATGCTCACCCCAACTGCCGCACGTCGGCGAGGTGCCCCGTAACGGCGGCGGCGGCGGCCATGGCGGGGCCGACCAGGTGGGTCTTGGCGCCGGGGCCCTGGCGGCCCTCGAAGTTGCGGTTCGAGGTCGAGGCGATGCGCTCGCCCTTTTCGGCGCGGTCGTTGTTCATCGACATGCAGTTGGAGCAGCCGGGTTCGCGCCATTCGAAGCCGGCTTCCAAAAAGATGCGGTCGAGCCCTTCCTGTTCGGCCTGGTGCTTGACGAGGCCGGAGCCCGGGACGACGAACGCCATCACCCCGTCAGCCACCTTGCGGCCCCGGGCGATCGCCGCGGCGGCGCGCAGATCCTCGATGCGGCTGTTGGTGCACGAACCGATGAAGACGCGCTGCACCGGGATCTGGACGAGCGGCGTATTGGGCGTCAGCTGCATGTATTCGAGCGAGCGCTCCATCGCGGCGCGCTTCTGCGGGTCGTCGACCTGGCGCGGGTCGGGCACCATTCCGGTGATCGGCAGCGCGTCCTGCGGGTTGGTGCCCCAGGTGACGTGCGGCGCGATGTCGGCGGCGTCGAGGCGCGCTTCCTTGTCGAACTTTGCGCCGGGGTCGGAGGGGAGGGTGCGCCAGTAGGCCAGCGCCTGGTCCCAGGCGGCGCCCTTCGGCGCGTAGGGGCGGCCCTTGACGTAGGCGAAGGTGGTCTCGTCCGGCGCGACGAGGCCCGCGCGCGCGCCCGCCTCGATTGACATGTTGCACACCGTCATGCGGCCTTCCATCGACATATTGCGGAAGGTCGAGCCGGCATATTCGAAGACGTGGCCGGTGCCGCCGGCGGTGCCGATCTTGGCGATGATCGCGAGGATCACGTCCTTCGGGCTGACCCCGGCGCCCAGCGTGCCGTTGACCTCGATCAGCATGTTCTTGGCCGGCGCCTGGATCAGCGTCTGGGTCGCCAGCACGTGCTCGACTTCGCTGGTGCCGATGCCGAAGGCGAGCGCGCCAAGCGCGCCGTGCGTCGCGGTGTGGCTGTCGCCGCAGACGATCGTCATGCCGGGCTGCGAGAGGCCCTGCTCGGGGCCGATGATGTGGACGATGCCCTGGTTGATGCTGTCGATCGGGAAATAGGGGACGCCAAATTCACGGACGTTGCGCTCGAGGGTATCGACCTGCAGCTTCGATTCCGGCTCGTCGATGCCGGCGGCGCGGTTGGTCGTCGGGATGTTGTGGTCGCTGACCGCCATCGTCGCGTCCGGCCGGCGCACCTTGCGGCCGGCGAGCTTCAGGCCCTCGAAGGCCTGCGGCGTCGTCACCTCGTGAATGAGGTGGAGGTCGATATAGATCAGGAACGTGCCCTCGCCCTGCGGGGCGATGACGTGGCTGTCCCAGATCTTGTCGAACAGGGTACGCGGTCCGGCCATTGGGGATGCTCCCGAATCAATCGTTGTCGACGAGATTGCTTCGTCGCTGCGCTTCTCGCAATGACAACCTCCGTGCCGTCATTGCGAGCGCAGCGCAGCAATCCCGATGAAGCGCGCCGAGCTCAGGCTTCGGTTTCGGCCGCGATGCGTTCGCGGCGGTTGTCCTCGCGGCCGCGCTCGGCGATGCGGGCCGATTTGCCGCGGCGGCCGCGCAGGTAATAGAGCTTGGCGCGGCGCACGTCGCCGCGGCGCACCACCTCGATCGCGGTGATGCGCGGCGAATGCAGCGGGAAGATGCGTTCGACGCCCTCGCCGTAGGAGATCTTGCGCAGCGTAAAGTTCGAGTTGATGCCGGCGTTCTTTCGGGCGATGCAGACGCCCTCGAAGGCCTGGATGCGTTCGCGCTCGCCCTCGACGACGCGCAGGCTGACCTTAACGGTATCGCCCGGCTGGAACGGCGGCACCGGCCGCTCGGCGACCAATTTAGCGACCTGCTCGGCTTCGAACTCTTGCAGGATGTTCATCGCTGTACCTCTTCGTTGGCCGCCCCGGCGGCGCTTTTCATCGCGGCATGGCGGCGCCACAAATCGGGCCGCCGCTGCCGCGTCAATCGTTCGGCCGCCGCCTGGCGCCAGGCGGCGATCCGCGCATGGTCGCCCGACACCAGCACCTCCGGCACCGCGCGGCCATCCCACACCTGCGGCCGCGTGTAGTGCGGGTATTCGAGGAGGCCCGCGGCAAAACTTTCCTCCGCCAGCGTCAGGGCGCCGCCGACGACGCCGGGCAGTAGCCGCACGCAGGCGTCGAGCAGCGCGATCGCCGCCGGCTCGCCGCCCGACAGCACGAAATCGCCGAGGCTGACTTCCTCGATCCCGCGCGCCTCGACGACCCGCTCGTCGATGCCCTCGAAGCGGCCGCAAACGAGCCGCACGCCCGGCCCCGCCGCCAAGGCCCGCACGCGCTCCTGGTCGAGCGGGAGCCCACGCGGCGACAACAGGAGGAGCGGCCCCACATCGCCGGCGCCGGCGATCGCCGCGTCAAGCACGTCGGGCCGCATCACCATCCCCGGGCCGCCGCCGAACGGCGCGTCGTCGACGGAGCGGTGCTTATCGCGCGCGAAGTCGCGGATGTCCACCGTTTCGAGCCGCCAGATCCCTGCGTCCAACGCCTTGCCGGCAAGCGAATAGGCGAGCGGGCCGGGGAGCATCTCGGGAAAGATCGTCAAGACCGTCGCGCGCCAGCTCATCTCGCCGGCTCCAAGCTATCCGTTGTAGCTGCCGCCACCCCCACCCTGACCCTCCCCCGCTTGCGGGGGAGGGAATGCTGCGGAGCGGGAACCGCCTGGGCGTCACGCGGATGCGGGGCCATCCCCTCCCCCGCAAGCGGGGGAGGGTTAGGGTGGGGGTCCCCGTGGTGCTTCCGCGTGGGCTCGTCGATCAGGCCGGGCGGCGGGTCGAGCACCAGGCGGCCGGCGGCGAGGTCGACGATCGGCACGATCGCGCGGGTGAAGGGGACCAGGACCGGCGGACCCTCGGCCCGCTCGATCTCCAGCGTGTCGCCGGCGCCGAAATCATGGACCGCGCGCACCCGGCCAATGGGTGTCCCGTCGGCCAGCGCCACCGCGAGGCCGATCAGATCGGCGTGGTAATATTCCTCCTCGCCCGGCGGCGGCAGCGCCGCGCGCGCGAGATAGAGCCGCAGACCGCGCAGCGCCTCGGCGCGGTCGCGGTCCTCGATGCCGGCGACTTTGGCGATCACCACGCCCTTGGCGCTGCCGATGAGGCGCAGCTCAAAGCGCCGTTCGCCGCTCTCGTCCTCGAGCGGGCCATAGCGCGCCACTGCGTCGGGTTCGGCCGTGAAGCTCTTCAGCCGCACCGCGCCGCGCACGCCATGCGGGCCGGTGACGACCCCGACGCAGACGCGGTCGCATGCAGGCTGGATCGGCGCAATGCGTCCTTCGAGACGCCCCCTTTGGGGGCTCCTCAGGATGATGTCCGTCTTCAATGCCATCGAGGATTTCCGTCATCCTGAGGCGCCTCGCGCAGCGAGGCCTCGAAGGACGCAGCATGCCCATGCGGCATCGTTCGGTATCTTCTAAAGCTCAGCCGCGGGCCGCGGCGGCGGCGTCTTCGGCCGCCTTGGCGCGCTCCTGCGCCTTGGCTTTCGGGGTCGACTTCATCGGGGTCTCGCGCAGCGCCGGCTTTGCGATGATGCCGGCGTCGCCGAAAAAGCGCGCGACCCGGTCGGTCGGCTGCGCGCCGACGCCGAGCCAATGCTTGATGCGCTCTTCCTTCAAGGTCACGCGGTCGGCGTGGCTGCGCTCCAGCATCGGGTTATAGGTGCCGAGCTTTTCGATGAAGCGGCCGTCGCGCGGGCTGCGCGCGTCGGCGACGACGATCGAATAAAACGGCCGCTTCTTGGCGCCGCCCCGCGCCAGCCGGATTTTCAGGGACATGGGATACCTCTCAGTAGAAAAAGGGCCGCATTACAAGTCCGCATTCCCGGCGAAAGCCGGGACCCACCGATCGGTCGCTCGAACGGAGGAAAAGTGGGTCCCGGCTTTCGCCGGGAATGCGGGTGAGGGGAGGGTGGCGCACCGATCAATGGCGGAAGCCTTGCGGCATCAATGCCGAGAGGCCGTGCCGCATCAGGCCCTTCTGGCCGAGCTTCTGCATCTTTTTCATCATGCCGGCCATGTCCTGATACTGCTTCAGGAGGCGGTTGACGTCGGGGACCGAGGTGCCGGACCCCGATGCGATGCGCCGCCGGCGCGAGCCGTTGAGGAGCTTCGGGTTGCGCCGCTCGGCCTTGGTCATCGAGCCGATGATCGCTTCCTGGCGCTTGATGATGCTCTCGTCGATGTTGGCGTCGGCCATCTGCTTCTTGATTTTTCCGACCCCGGGCAGCATGCCGAGCATGCCGCTCATCCCGCCCATGCGGCGGATCTGGCGCAACTGCCCGGCCAGATCGTCGAGGTCGAAATTGCCCTTCTGCAGCTTGGCGGCGAGCTTTTCGGCGTCCTCCTGGTCGGCGGTTTCGGCCGCCTTCTCGACCAGGCTGACGACGTCGCCCATGCCGAGGATGCGGCCGGCGATGCGCTCGGCGTGAAAGGCTTCGAGCGCGTCGACCTTCTCGCCGGTGCCGATCATCACGATCGGCTTCCCCGTAATCGCGCGCATCGACAACGCGGCGCCGCCGCGCGCGTCGCCGTCGACCCGGGTCAGCACCACGCCGGTGATCGCGGCGCGCTCGCTGAACGCCTTGGCGACGTTGACCGCGTCCTGCCCGGTCATCGCGTCGGCGACGAGCAGCGTCTGGTGCGGCTGTGCGGCCTCACGCACCGCCGCGACCTCGAGCATCAGTTCTTCGTTGATGTGAAGGCGCCCGGCGGTGTCGAGCAGCACGACGTCGTAGCCCTCGCTGCGCCCGACTTGCAGCGCGCGCCGGCTGATCGCGACCGGCCCCTCGCCCGGCACGATCGGCAGGGTGGTGACGCCGACCTGGCGGCCGAGCTGCGCCAGCTGCTCCTGAGCCGCCGGGCGCTGCACGTCGAGCGAGGCCATCAGCACCTTTTTGCGCTCGCGGTTTTTGAGGCGCAGCGCGATTTTCGCCGCGGTCGTCGTCTTGCCCGAGCCTTGCAGCCCGACCAGCATGACCGCGACCGGCGGCGTCGCGTTGAGGTCGATGCCGCCATCGCCGCCGGCGCCGCGCCTGGGCTCGCCGCCGCCGAGCATCTCGACGAGGTGGTCGTGGACGATCTTGACGACCATCTGCCCCGGCGTCACCGAGCGCAGCACCTCCTGGCCGACCGCCTTCTCGCGCACCGCGTTGACGAAATCGCGCACCACCGGCAGCGCGACATCAGCTTCCAGGAGCGCGATGCGGATTTCGCGCAGCGCGGCGCCGACATCGTCTTCGGAGAGGGCGCCGCGCCGGCGCAGGCGGTCGAAGACGTCGTTGAGGCGGTCGCTGAGGCTGTCGAACATACGGAACCCTCGATACCCCCAATGGCTGCCGGGCCGGCGCGCGAAACTCGCGGACCGGCCGTCTCCCCGATATGGGGAGGGAATGCGCAGGCTGCTATCGGCAGTGCGGCCCGGACGCTACACAGCGGTGGCCGGAAGTGTCAATTGCGGCGCGTCGCGATAGCACGTTGTCGCGGCGCCGGGTGGGACCCACCTCTCAATCCTCTCGGGTGCGGCAGGGGAATATGAGCATGTCGGAAACCGCGACCCTCGCGCCGCCGGCGACGGGCGCCGAGGCGGCCGACGATCCGGCCGGACGGCCGGTCGTGACGCTGCGGCCGGGCGGCCACCGCCGCGCCGAGAGCGGCCACCCGTGGCTCTATTCCAACGAAATTTCGATGGACGCCGCGGCGAAGGCGCTGCCGCCCGGCACGCTGGTGACGCTGCGCCGCGCCGACGAGCGCCCGTTCGGCGTCGCGATGTTCAATCCGCACACCCTGATCGCCGCGCGCCTCCTCGACCGCGATTCCGGCCGCGAGATCGGCAAGCGCTTTTTCGCGCGCAAGCTGGAGCGCGCCAAAAAGCTGCGCGAGACGCTCTACGAGAGGCCTTATTACCGGCTGGTGCATGCCGAGGCGGACGGGTTGCCGGGGCTCGTCGTCGACCGTTTTGGCGAGGTTCTGGTGGTGCAGGCCAACACCGCCGGTATCGACCGGTTGGAGGGGCCGCTGATCGCGGCGCTGCGCGAGGTGCTGTCGCCCAACGCGATCGTGCTGCGCAACGACAGCCCGGCGCGCGCGCTCGAAGGCCTCACGCTCGAGGTGCGCACCGCGTGGGGCGCGGTCGACGGGCCGGTGGCGCTCGAAGAGGACGGCACGGTCTTTCTCGCCGATGTGTTG
>DATGFP010000133.1:0-11757 GCA_035309005.1 Allostellaceae bacterium
CGTCGGATTGGGGCTGGAGCGCGGCCTGCGCCGCCGGCTCAGCATGCCGCAATGATCGCGCTCGACCGGGTGGCGAAAGCCTATGCGACAACCGCCGGGCGCCGGGTGGTGCTGGAGGAGGCCAGCGTCGAATTCGCCGCCGGCCACAATTTCGGCATCCTCGGCGCCAACGGCGCCGGCAAGTCGACGCTGATCCGGCTGCTCGCCGGCTCCGAGATGCCGGACCGCGGCACCGTACGCCGCACCGCCCGGGTATCCTTCCCGCTCGGCTTCGGCGGCACCTTTCACCCCGCCCTGTCCGGGCGCGAGAACGTCGCCTTCGTCGCCCGCGTCTACGGCGCCGCGGTGCGTCCGACGATCCGCTTTGTCGAGGAATTCGCCGAACTCGACCAATACTTCGACATGCCGGTGCAGACGTATTCGGCCGGGATGCGCGCACGGCTGGCTTTCGGCACCTGCCTGGCTATCGATTTCGACGTCTATCTTATCGACGAGATCACCGAGATCGGCGACGAGCGCTTTCGCCGCAAATGCGTCGCCGCCTTCCGCCAGCGCCTCAACTCGTCCGACATCATCCTGGCAACCCACAACAGCCACACGATCCAGCAATATTGTGATCGCGGCGCCATTCTGGCGGACGGTCAACTGCAGCTGTTCGACGATGTCGCGAGCGCCTTCGAGCGCTACCGGCGCATGCTGGTCGAGCCATTCGCATGCCACTCGGCCGACGCCTGAGCCGGGCGACGGCCGTTGCCCGGCCGCTGTCGCCCACCGCGTCGCACGCGGATGCCCACGCCGTGGCGGCGGCGCCGGCTCCCCCCCCGCCCGCATCGATCAGCCCGCGGCGCACGCTCGTCGCGCTCACCGGTCCGGTCATGCTGCCGGTCGGGCATCTGGCGCTGTCGCACCTGCGCCCGTCGCTGCGCCTCCTGTCGTTCATTATCGTGGTGGCGATCCCGGCGGCGGTCGCCGCCGCTTATTATTTCGCGATCGCCGCCGACCAGTACGTCGCGGAGTTCCGTTTTACCCTCAATACCGCCGACCCGCCGCGCCTCGACCCACTGTCGCTGATCGCCGGCACCGCGACCCAGTCTCCAGCGACCCAGGAAGCGCAGATCCTCGTGCAGTACATCACCAGCCGGGCGATCGTCGATGAGATCGACCGCTCGCTCGACTTGCGCACACTGTTTGCACCGCCCACGGCTGATTGGTGGGCTCGGCCGCCTCGGTCGGCCTCGATCGAGGAACTGGTGCGGTATTGGAAGCGCCAGGTCGATCCGTTTTATGACTCGGCCAACGGCACCGTCACGGTGCGGGTGCGCGCGTTCGCGCCGCAGGATGCGCTGCGCCTGGCGCAGGCGATCGTCGCTGCCGGCGAGAAGCTGGCAAACGATCTGTCGCTGCGAGCGCGGCGCGACGCGCTGGGCCGCGCCGAGAGCGACCTGACGCAGGCCGAAGCCCGGCTCAAATCGGTGCTCGGCAAGATCCGCGAATTCCGCGACCGGGCCGGCATGATCGATCCGGCGCAAACTGCCCAGGCCACGGGGACGCTCGCGACACGGCTGCGCGGCGAATTGATCAAAGCGAACGCCGAGCTGGCGACGCTGCGAACCTACATGCATGACAGCGCGCCCACCGTTAAAGTCTTGCGCGCCCGGATCGGCGCGCTCGAAGCCCAGGAGCGCTCGCTGGCCCGCGAGATGACCGGCGCGGCCCCGACGCGCTCCGACACGCTGTCGCATGTTCTCGGCTCATACGAGGAGCTCGAGAGCGACCAGAAATTTGCCGAGGCCGCCTACCAGCACGCGCTGCAAGGGCTCGATCAGGCGCGCGCCAATGCCGATCGGCAGCAGGTTTTCATCGCCAGTTTCGTTCCCCCGAGCCTGCCGGAAGACCCACTCTATCCCCGCCGCTGGCGTGCGCTCGGGATCGTCGCCCTCGTTGCCTCCGCGGTTTGGGGGATCGGGGGTCTCGCGATGCGCTCGATCAGCGACCACCTCGCGTGATCCCCCGCATGCCGCGGCAACGCATCTTCACAGAGAGGGCAGCAGCAATGGCGATGCCTGCATTCCGCACCCCCACCTCGCTGCAGCCCGACCGGCGCGGTGCAGCCGCCCCGCCGCCATCGCGTCGCGAGACGCTGGCGATTGTTTCGACCGGCAGCAAGCTGTGCGGCATCGGCGCCTATACCGCCGCGTTGCGGGCGCAGCTGGAGGATGTCTTTGACATCACCGTCTTCGACCTCAACCAATACCTGATGCGCAGCCCGCACCGCCGCGTCCGGCGGCTGGCCGACCGCCGGATCAAAGAGATTTGCCGCGCCATTCGGCAGTTCGACGCGGTCAACCTGCAGCTCGAATACGGCACGCTGGGGCGCCAGGGCGAAGACATCTACCGCCGGTTTTGCTGGCTTACCGCAGCAGCGCCACGACTGTCGGTGACATTTCACTCGCTGCTAATGCCGCCGGCCTTCGACATGATCGGCTTCGCCAAGGCGGTGGCGACACTTCAGTTCAAGACCGCCGCCCGCATCCGCACCGAATTTCGCCGCTCGCACCTGCTGTCGAACGGCATCGCCCGGCAGCTGCGGCGGATGCAGGGTTACAAGCAGGTCAGCGCCATTGTCCACAACCGCCGCGACCGGCTCGACGTCAAGCATTTCTATGCCGTGACGCAGGTCTTCGATCACCCGCTCGCCTACCTCGATGCGGACGCCGTCGCGGCGATCCGCGGCAGCGCCTGCCGCCGCAACTTTCCGCTGCTCGACGACCTGCCGGCCGACGCGGTGCTGATCGGCGTTTTCGGCTTCCTCAACGAATACAAAGGCATCGGGACCGCGATCCGGGCGCTGCAATATCTGCCGGACAACCATCACCTGCTGATCTTCGGCGGCGTCCATCCGCAGAACATTGCGCAGCGCCAGTCGCGACATCCCTACATAACCTCGCTGTTCGGCGAGGCCTATATCGGCGCGACGCTCTATGGCGAGCTCAGCGGCGAGGACGGCCAGCGCACGCCGCAGCTGGTCGTCTCGGCGGAAGAAACCGTGCGCGAGCTCTTGGGGACGCATCCGCGCGATCTGTCGGCGCGCCTCCACTTCATGGGCGCGCCGGCGGAGCCCGATTTTCTCCGCGGCATGGCGATCTGCGACGCGGTCGTCTTTCCCTACTTGGAAGTCGGCCAATCGTCCTCGGGGCCGATTTCGCAAGCGCTCGAACTTGGCTGCCGAATCGTCGCCTCGCGCACTCATACCTTTCTCGAATTCGCCGAGTACCACCGGGACGCCATCGAGTTCTTCGACATCGGCAATCACCTCGAACTCGCCGAGCGCCTCCTGGCGCGCCGCCAGTTCAGCCCGCGCCGCGGCCTGCCCGAATTCAACGTCGCGACCAACCGGGCAACCTACCTCCTCGCCAACAGTAGGACCGCCGGCCCGCGGGTTCCGCCTGGCCGCACCCACCGCACCCACGAGGCGCCCGCGGCGGAGTTCGTCGACGGCTGAGCGCGGCGTCCCTCAGCCGAGCCGGGGCGGGACCCACGGCTCCGGCGCGCGCGGCTCGATATCGGTGACCACATCGACGACGACCGGCTCGTTGCCGCCGATTGCGTCGCGCAGCGCCGGCGCAAGCTGCTGCGGATCGGTGACGCGGATGCCGCGCACCCCGAAGCTTTGGGCGACCGCGGTGAAATCGGTCGGGCCGAAGCGGATCAACTCCTCGCCGCGGCCCGGGCGGTTGCCGGCGATCCGGTGCACCCCGGTGAGGTTCTGGCCGAAGCCGGAATTGTTGTTGACGATGACCGTGACGGCGATGCCACAGCGCCGCGCCGATTCCAGTTCGGCGAGGTGGTAATAAAAGCCGCCGTCGCCGGTGAAGCACACGACCTTGCGCGCCCCGGCCGCGCATTTCGCGCCGAGCGAGGCGGGAAACGCCCAGCCCAGCGAACCGGCGGCGCGCAGATAGGTTTGCGTGGCGCCGTTCAGATCGATCATCGTCCCGGTCCAGATTCCGGAATAGCCGGTATCGGCGACAAGGACCCCGTCAGGCGGCAGCGCGTTGGTGATTTCGGCGCACAGCCGCTCGACCGCGATCGGCGCGGTACTCCTGCCGACCCGAGCGGCCATGCCGGAGCGCCAATGGGTGATGATGCCGGCGGCTTCATTGGCATAGCCGGGATCGCGCGACAGGGCGCCGATCAATAAATTGATCCGCGCCAGCGTCGTCTTCGGGTCGCCGACGAGACCGGTCGTGTTCGGATAGGAGCGGCCGATCTCCAATGGATCGCTGTCGATCTGCAATATTTTCGCGTCGCGCGCCGGCACCGTCCAGTTGAGCGTCACCTGGTCGCCGGTGTCACAGCCGATGAACATCACCAGATCGGCGCCGTTGACGATCTGATTGGCGGGCGGCGCCGAATAGCTGCCGGCGACCCCGACCGACAGGCGGTGCCGGGTCGGGATGATGCCGCGCGCCCCGAGCGTCGTCGCGACCGGCGCGGCGAGCGTCTCGGCCAATTGGAGAATTTCCGGGCCGGCATCCGACGCCGCCGCGGCGTCGCCGGCGACGATGACGATGCGGCGGGCCGCGCTCATCATCGTCACCGCGCGCTCGATGTCGCGGTCGTTCGCCATCGGCCGGTGCACCGGGATCGAGCGCGCCTCGGTTTCGAGGACTGGCGGCTCGCTCGTGTGGCCGAGTTCGATGTTGTCGGCCTGATGCCCGCTGAAATCGAGATGGGTCGGGCGCGGCGGGTCGGCCAGTGCGGCGCGCCAGGCGTGGCGCAGCAACCGCGGCAGTTCGCCCGTCGCCTCGACCGGCGTCGAGAACTTGGTCACCGCCGCGAAGAGTGGCGCGTGCGCGATCTCCTGGTAGGAATTGCGGTGCTGAAATCGCGCGTCCTTGTGGCCGGTCATCGCAATGACCGGGCTGTGGCCGAGCCAAGGGTCCTGCAAGCCGGAAGCGAGGTTGGCGGCGCCGACCGATTGTGCCATGCACACGCCCGGGCGGCGGCGCACCCGGGCGTAGCCGTCGGCCATATAGGCCGCCGCCTTCTCGGAATGGGCGAGGATCGGCGTCACCCCGAGATCGCTCAATTGCAATAGCGTGCGGCGCATCACCGACTCGACGAAGAAGACATGGCTCATGCCGGTGCTTGCCAGCGCCCGCGCCAGCCATTCAGCGCCGTTCATCCCGCCCCGATCGCTCATGTGCTCTCCCTCCGCCGGCGGCGCGTGGCGTTGGGCCGGCCGGCGCCGCTGCCCCTAGATTGCCACCGTTGCGCGCCGCAGCGTAGCGCCAATGCGCCGCCCGGGGCCGCCGCGACGCAATTGTGATCGGCCGCCGCTGCGGCGCGCCCCTCGGCCTGTTTCTACTGGCAAAAAACAGGCAGGATCGGCGCGGCGGCCGGAGCCTCAGTTGCGGCCGTGGCTTCGCGGCGCGCGTCAGACGGCGCCAGGCAGCGCGCAAGATCATCAACAACATGAGATTATCAATACAGCAATTTATTGATATTGTCAAGCAAAATAATCGGAAATTCCCATCGCCCGAGGCGGCTCGCCGACGCCGGCTCTTGACGGTCCGGGCGGCGGCGGCCTACACACGCAGCCAGCGGTTTTGCGCTGAAACCTGCACTGAGGGAGGTGAGGGATGGCTCGCATCAAGCACATCGCGCTGGTGACCGACGACCCGGTGAAGACCGCGGAATTCTATAAGCAGCATTTCGGCCTGACCGAGCTTTATCGCCGGCCGTCGGCCACCGGCGAAAAGGGCGTGTGGCTCAGCGACGGCTACATCTATTTCGCGATCCTGAAATACGGCGACGGTGAAGCGCCGAAACTGGGACCGGGGCAAACCTCCGACCTGCGCGGCATCCACCATATCGGCTTCCAGGTCGACGATGTCGTCGCCAAGGAGGCGGAGTTGAAGGCGGCCGGCGTCGCGCCGGTGCCGATGACGCCCCGCGAGATGCGCGAGCGGGTAGCGGGCGGACCGCCGAGCGACTCGGTCAACTTGAAATATCTCGGCCCCGATGCGGTGCAGTTCGACGTGCGCCAGCGCGGCTGGGACGAGTCGATCGGCCTGGGGATGGACCTCTACGAACTGACCCCGGCCAAGCAAGCGGCCGAGTAGCGGCCTCTCGCGACGGGGATTTCGGCGGGACGCGCGGGCGCAAGTCCGCGCGCTACTTGGCGTGACCGCGACCGGCTTGCCAGCCGCGCCATTCCGTCGCCTAATCGCTGCCAGCGCCTCCGGCCGAAGACCGGAGCGCGGAGCAGCGAGGAGGATCGGACATGTCGCTCTACCTGTATCAGGCTGCCTATACGGCCGAGTCCTGGGCGGCGCAATTGAAGAACCCGCAAAACCGGGTCGACGTGGTCGGCAAGGCGGCGTGCGAGGCGGTCGGCGGCAAGCTGGTCTGCGGCGCTTATTGCTTCGGCGAATACGACCTCGTGATCGTCGCCGACGTGCCAGACGATGCGAGCATGTCGGCGATCGCGATGGCGCTCGCCGCCGGCGGCGCGCTGAAAGCCAGCAAGACCACCAAGCTGATGAGCGGGGCGCAAGGCGTCGAAGCGATGAAAAAAGCCGACGCCGTCGCCAAAATCTATCGGCCGGCCCGCTAGCGTTTACACCGGCGGGGCGGCGGCGCGCTTTTTTGCGTCGAGCGCGGCGATCGCGGCTTCGCGCGCGAGGAGCGCTTTGGCGCGCTCGACAATCGGCACGTCGATCATCCGGCCGTCGACCGTGACCGCGCCGACCCCTTCGGCCAAGGCCGTGTCGTAGGCGGCGACGACGCGCTCGGCATGCACGACCTCGGCGGCGCTGGCGCGGAACTCCTCGTTCAAGATCTGCACCTGGCTCGGGTGGATGACGCTGGCACCCATGAAGCCGATGCGGCGCGAGCGGCGCACCGTCTCGCGGAAGCCGTCGAGGTCGCTGAAATCGGCGACCGTGCCGACAAACCCCAACGGCATGATGCCGGCGGCGCGCGCCGCGAAGACGCACATCTGCTTCGGCATGAAGAGGCCCTCGGCTTCCGGCAGCATGCCGGCGGCGGTGGCGAAATCCTCGGCACCGAGGTTGAGGCCGACGAGGCGGGGGCTGGCCTTCGCGATCTCGGCAAGGCGGAAGAAGGCCGAACAGGTCTCGACCATCGCCAGCATCTTCGTGGTGCCAACGGGCATGCCGCGCTCGGCCTCCAGTTCGTCGATCATTTCGGCGATGAGCTCGACGTGCTGCGCGCTTTCCGCTTTCGGCAAGGCCACCGCCTGCACCCCGGGGCCGATCACCGCTTCGAGGTCGCGCACCGTCATCCGCAGCGGCCGGTTGAGGCGGACGACGACATCGGCGCCGCCCTGCGAGACGATGCTTGCCGCCTCGGGCACCAGCGTGCGGGCGCGGTCTTTCTCCGAGGCCGCCACGGCATCCTCCAGGTCGAGGATGATCGCGTCGGCGCCGCGCCGCGCCGCGCCCTCGACAAACCGCCGCGCCGTCACCGGCACAAACAGCATCGAGCGCCACACCGGCAGGTTGTTCGTTTCCATGGACTCCTCTCGGACAACAGGGCGCCGCGGGCGTGGCTCCGACCCTCCCCCGCTTGCGGGGGAGGAGAAAGGCCGGCATCGAGCCGCGTTCATTCTCTCCCCCGCAGGCGGGGGAGAGTTAGGGTGGGGGTGTTGCGGGGTGAGGGGCAAGCCCGATCACGCCGTCGCGCGCCAGGGCTTCGAGGGTCGCGGGGGCGATGCCGAATTGGCCGAGGATTTCGGCGGTGTGCTCGCCGAGCGCGGGGGCCGGCAGGCGCAGGCGGCCGGGCGTCTCGCTGAGGCGCGGGATGATGTTGTGCATCGCGATGCGGCCCATTTCCGCGTCGCGCACCTCGACGACGATCTCGCGCTCGCGCACATGCGGGTCGGCGAGAAACTGGTCGATGTCGTAGACCGGCGCGGCGGTGACCTCGGCGGTGGCGAAGACCGCCATGTTTTCCTCCAAGGTGCGCGCGGCGATGAAGTCGACGATCGGCGCTTCGCATTCCGCGGCGTTCTTCACCCGGTCGGTGTTGCTGCGAAAGCGCGGGTCCAGAAGCATGTCGGGGTGGCCGATCGCGCGGAAGAGGCGCTCCGACATCGCCTGGATCGAAGCCGAGATGCCGATATAGCGGCCGTCCTTGGTGCGGAAGACGTTGCGCGGGCTCGTCGTCTCCGAGCGGCTGCCGGTGCGCGGCCGGATGGCGCCGGTGAGGTTGTAGATCGGCGCCTCGGTGGCGATGAACGAGAACAAGGGATCGAGGAGGGGAAGATCGATGACCTGGCCGTTGCCGCCGGCCACCTCGACCTCGCGCAGCGCCACCATCACCGCGAAGGCGCCGTAGAGCCCGGCCACCATGTCGGCGAGCGCGGTCGGCGGCAATACCGGCTCGCGGTCGGCAAAGCCGGTGCGCGCGGCGTAGCCCGACATGCTCTCGACCAGCGTCCCGAAGCCGGGGCGGTCGCGGTAGGGGCCGTCCTGCCCCCAGCCCGAGACGCGCACGATGACGAGGCGCGGGTTGCGTGCATGCAGCACCTGTGGGCCGAGGCCGAATTTCTCCAGCGTCCCCGGGCGAAAATTCTCGATCAAGACCTCGCTGGAGGCGGCGAGGTCGAGCAGCAGTTCGCGGCCCCTCGCCTCGCGCAGGCTCAAGGCGACGCTCTTCTTGTTGCGGGCGTAGAGCTTCCAGTGGACGCTGACGCCGCCGGTTTGCCAGGCGCGCAGCGGGTCGCCCTTCGCCGGATCCTCGATCTTCAGAACCTCGGCGCCGAAATCGGCGAGTTGCGACGAAACCGCGTTGCCGGCGACGAGGCGCGACAGATCAATGACCCGCACGCCATCGAGCGGGCCGGCGGCAGCGGGCTGAAACTCTTTTCCGGGCAGGCTCATCGACCGGCGCGCTCCTCCCTCGCCTCTGGTGCCGCGGGCGCAGCTTAGCGGCGGCGGCCGGCGAAGGAAACCGGCGGCCGGCTCAGGCGCGGCGGCCGGGCGGGTGCATGCGGCGGCGGTGCAGCCGACCGGCTGAACCAAAATTGCCGGCACGCTGGGCCGAGGCCAGTTCGTGGGCGCGCAACTCCTGTTCGGCGACGGCGAGCGCGCGGCCGGCGGCGGCGATCTGGCTCTCGATCTCGGCGACCGAGCCCGCGAGCTTCCGGTGGCGCTCGATCAACGGCGGCGAGGTCGCGGCGCCCTCGCCGCCGGCCCCGCCACCTTCCCCGCCACCTTCCCCGTCGGGCACTTCGGCCAGCAGCTGGCGCGCGTCCAGCCGCAGCCGCTCGCCCAGGAGCGAGAGTTGGGCGAGGTAGCGTCGCCGGTCGGTGCACTCGCGGCGGCACCGGCGCAGCTGCGTTTCAAGCATGCTCATTCGCCAGCTCCGGACGGCGCGCCGCCAACCGGTTTGGCCACGCGAACGCCCACGCTCGCCGCGCTCACCCGAGGCGGCGAACCGGCAGGATGCCGCGACAGCCCTAAAATGGCGTTAAGCCCACAGAGGGCTATCTCCCCCCGCCGCATTCACGATAAACATTTATTAACCGCTCTCGCTTAATACCTATTAACGGCGACATGCCCGTTCACATTATGGTTGGGGTCAGGCCACGCCGGCCCCGCCTCGCGCGGAGGGATCGCAATGCGGGTTTTGCTGGTTGAAGACGACGCCGCGATGGCCGCGAGCATCGAATTGATGCTGAAGAAAGAGAGTTTCATCTGTGACACCACCGATTTGGGCGAGGACGGGCTCGAGATCGGCAAGCTCTACGATTACGACATCATCATCCTCGATCTGATGCTGCCCGACATCGACGGCTACGAGGTGCTGCGGCGGCTGCGCGCAGCGCGGGTGCGCACCCCCATTCTGATCCTGTCGGGCCTCGCCGAGATGGACGCCAAGATCAAGGGGCTCGGCTTCGGCGCCGACGATTTCCTGACCAAGCCCTTCGACCGGCGCGAGCTGATCGCCCGCATCCAGGCGATCGTGCGGCGCTCGAAGGGGCACTCCGAATCGACGATCCGCACCGGGAAACTGGTGATCAGCCTCGACAGCCGGGTCGTTTCGGTCGACGATCACCCGCTGCATCTGACCGCCAAGGAATACGGCATCCTCGAGCTTTTGAGCCTGCGCAAGGGCACCACGCTGACGAAAGAGATGTTCCTCAACCACCTCTACGGCGGCATGGACGAGCCGGAACTCAAGATCATCGACGTTTTCGTCTGCAAACTGCGCAAGAAGCTGGCGCAGGCGACCGGCGGCGAGCACTACATCGAGACGGTGTGGGGCCGCGGCTATGTGCTGCGCGACCCGGCCGAGGCCGCCACCCCCGAACTGCGCCGCGCCTGAGAGGAAGGCCGCAGAAGGGCAAGCGTCCCGATCCGAGGTTTTGCCGGCGCCCCATGTCCGTCATCCCGGCGCAGGCCGGGACCCACCGATCTGCCATCGAGATAGCTGAAATATGGATCCCGGCCTGCGCCGGGATGACGGTTGTGGGGTAATTGAAGCGCAACCGATACGAGGCTAGCGCGCGGCGGCGGCGAGGCGAAAGCCGCCGGGTCGGTCGGCGACGTCGAGGCGCCAGCCGAGCGCCTCGCCCAGGAGCCCGGCAAAATAACCGCCGACCGCGCGCGAGTTGAGTTCGCCGACCGGCACGCCGAGCTGCAGCGCGGCGCGGATTTCTGGGCTCGGCCCGCGTCCTTCGCCGACCGCCTCGACCGCCAGCCCGATCGCCTGCCCGGCCGCCTCGACCTCGAGCGCCAGACGCCCGCCGCGCGGCAGCGCCTCGCCGGCAACGGCCAGCATCGCGCAGGCCAGTTTCTGCTGGTCGAGCGGCAGGATTCGCGCCGCCGCGCCGTAATCGCAGACGATCGCCGATTCCGCGAAGAAATCGACCGCCAGCACATGCGGCGGCGGCCCGGTCAAGCCGCCGCCGCTGAAGCCATAGGCAAAGCGATAGAATTGCAGCCGCTTATTGGCCTTGCGCGCGCTGTCGCCGACCAGCGCGATCGCCTCGCCGACAAAGTCCGGCGCCTCCTCGGCCATCAGCTCGACCCCGTTGCCGATCGCCGCCACCGGCCCGATCAAATCGTGGCACAGCCGCGCCGCCATCAATTCCACAATGCGCAGATCGACGCTGAGCGACATCGCGGCATGCTGCCACGCCGCACCCCGCGCGGCAACGCCGCGATATAAGTCATCAGAAAAGGATTTGCCTAGAATTTGGGATGATTCTAGCCTGTGCCATCGACGCCAAGCGACGCCATAAGGCGCCAAGCACATGGGGAGAGGAGCACCTTTGATGGCCGTCTCGTTCCTGGACAAGGCGCACACCATCGCGCCACCCGGCTACAGCCGGTGGCTGATCCCGCCGGCGGCGCTGTGCATCCATTTATGCATCGGCCAGGCTTACGCCTTCAGCGTCTTCAACCTGCCGATGACCCGGCTGATCGGCATCGCCAAATCGGCGCCCGACGATTGGAAATTGACCGAATTGGGCTGGATCTTCAGCATCGCGATCTTCTTTCTCGGTGCGTCGGCCGCGGTGCTGGGCCGCTGGGTCGAGGAGGGCGGGCCGCGCCGGGCGATGTTTGCCTCGGCGCTGTGCTTCGGCAGCGGCTTTATCGTCTCGGCCGTCGGCGTCCAGCTGCACAATATCTGGGTCGTCTATCTCGGCTATGGCGTCATCGGCGGGATCGGGCTGGGGCTCGGCTACATCTCGCCGGTTTCGACCCTGATCAAATGGTT
>DATGFP010000134.1:0-31995 GCA_035309005.1 Allostellaceae bacterium
AGAAAGCGCTCGGCGGTCTCGATCACCACCGGCTGGCTGAGATAAAACCAGCGCCGCGCGAGCGCCGCGACCGCTTCGTCGGCATCGACCAGGATGGGCGCGCATTCCGGCACATAGGCGCGCATGAAGCGCCACATCGCGGCGCCGCCGAGCCCGAGCAGCAGCGCCGTCACCGGCCGCTCGACCAGCGCGAAGGCAAGCGACATCAGCCGCTCGTAATGAAAGACGAGATGCGCCGGGTAAAGCAGATCCATGCTCGACTGCTCGGTGACCTGCGGCGCCTCGGGGTCGAGCGCGCCGAACGAAGGACCGAACGAGCCGAAGGTGCGGAAGTGCCGCACGCCCCGGTCGAAATCGACGACGAACACCGGCGCCCCGAAGGCCGGCGTCTGGCGCAGCACGCGCAGCCGCGAGGCGGCGCCGAAATATTCCGCGACGAGGCGGCGCAGGTGCTGCTCGTCCATCCGGTTCTGCACCGCCCGGCTCTGCATCAATTGGGCTCGACGGGCGGCGCCCGGGTCGGGGATTGGCGGGGCGGGAAGTTGCGGCGGGGGCTCATCGTGCTGCGCTGAGGATGCGGAATTTGGCCGGCCTGCCAAGCCCCTTTATGCGATGGCACCCGGCCGCGCGCTATACTGCGCCCCGGCGCCGCGGCGGAATGGCGCGAGGGCGCCGGATTCGGGGGCCGACAGATGCGCGCACAAGTGCTGACCGCGATCGGGCAGCCTCTCGTCGCCGCCCAACTTCCGGCGCCGCGGCCCGGGCCGGGGCAGCTGTTGATCCAGGTGCATGCCTGCGCCGTCTGCCGCACCGATCTGCACGTCGTCGACGGCGAATTGCCCGATCCGAAACTGCCGCTGATTCCGGGCCACGAGATCGTCGGCCGGGTCGTCGAGCGCGGCCCCGGGGCCGAGCGCTTCGCGGTCGGCGAGCGGGTCGGCGTGCCGTGGCTCGGCTGGACCTGCGGGGAGTGCGAATACTGTCGCGGCGGGCGGGAGAATCTGTGCGACCGCGCCCGCTTCACCGGCTACCAGATCGACGGCGGCTACGCCGAGCTGACCGTCGCCGACCAGCGCTATTGCTTTGCGCTCGACCCCCTCTTCGCCGATGTCGCGGCGGCGCCGCTGCTGTGCGCCGGCCTCATCGGCTACCGCACGCTGAAGCTGGCCGGCGAGGGCGAGCGGGTCGGCCTCTACGGCTTTGGCGCGGCGGCCCACATCGTGGCGCAGCTGGCGCGCCACCAGGGACGGCGGGTCTTCGCCTTCACCCGGCCGGGCGACCGGGCGGCGCAGGATTTCGCGCGCCGCCTCGGCGCCGCATGGGCCGGCGGCTCCGACGAGGCGCCGCCCGACAAGCTCGACGCGGCGCTCATCTTCGCCCCGGTCGGCGGGCTGGTGCCGGCCGCGCTGGCGGCGACCAAGAAGGGCGGCAGCGTCGTCTGCGGCGGCATCCACATGAGCGACATCCCGGCCTTTCCCTACCGGCTCTTGTGGGAGGAACGCATCCTGCGCTCGGTCGCCAATTTGACGCGCCGCGACGCCGAGGAATTTCTCGCGCTGGCGCCCGCGGCCGGGATCCGCACGACGACGCAAGGCTATCCGCTCGCCGAGGCGAACCGCGCCCTCGCCGACCTGCGGCAGGGCGCGCTGGAGGGCGCCGCGGTGCTGCTGCCGTGACGCCAGTCGGGGAGCCGGGCTTTATTCCTTCATGATCTGTTGCTTGGCGCGCTCGCCGAAATGGTCGAGCTCGAAACGGATCTGCGCCGGCGTGCAGGCCTGGCCCTTGGCGGCGAGATCGGCGACGAGCTTGTCGATGACACGGTGATCGCCGCCGCCGAATTCGGCCTCGACGATCTCCTTGGCATAGGCTTCCGCGGCGTCCCCCGTCAGCCCCATGCGCTCCGCCGCCCATAGGCCCAACAGCCGGTTGCGGCGCGCCGTCACCTTGAAGCGCAGCTCCTCGTCGTGCTTGAAGCGAGCTTCGAAATCCTTTTCGCGTCCATCGAAGGTGGTCATGATCCTCGCTTCCCGTGTCGCATTGCCGCGACAATACCACAGCCCGACGCCGCGCGGGTGGGGACGACGATGTGCGGTAGTGTCCTAATTTGACGTGCGCTCAACCAATTCGTCGAGCGACCATAGCCGATCGCTCACCCCGGCTTCCATCGCTGGCGTGAATTCGGCTGGCTTCCGTTGGGAGGGTAGATGCCCGTCCTAGACCGCTACCATTTTGCTTGGGCGCTGAATGTTCTAGCGATTGTCGGCCTGCTGTTTAGCAAGTCACCGATGCTAATCGGCACGGGGATACTCACATGGGTCTACATTGATTGGATCGTGAGATGTCCACGCTGCAAACAACGTTTACAGGCAAACCGAGGGAAATTTCTTCGCATATTCGCTCGCCGAATTTGCTCAAAATGCGGCCACGACCTGACAACACCTTAGCTGACGGAGCGCCCCCTTATGCCGTCGCTGAATCAAATTAGGACACTACCCGATGTGCACCCTGGTGATCCTGCGCCGGCCGGCGCACGCTTGGCCGGTGGTCATTGGCGCCAACCGCGACGAGATGATCGCGCGGCCGGCCAAGCCGCCCGGCCGGCATTGGCCGGACCGCGCCGAGATCGTCGCCGGTCTCGACGTGCTGGCCGGCGGCTCGTGGCTCGGGGTCAACGATTGGGGCGTCGCCGCCGCGGTTCTGAACCGCCAGGGCTCGCTCGGGCCGGAAGTAGGGCTGCGCTCGCGCGGCGAACTGGTGCTGGAGGCGCTCGACCATGCCGACGCGGTCGCCGCCGCCGCTGCCTTGGCCGACCTCGACCCCAACGCCTATCGCAGCTTCAACCTGATCGTCGCCGACAACCGCGACGCCTTCTGGCTGCGCCATAGCGGCGTTGGCCCGATCGCGGTCGAGCCGCTGGGCGAGGGGCTGGCGGTGATCGCCGCCGGCGATCTCGACGATCTGGCGACACCCCGCCTGGCGCTCGCCCGGCCGCGGTTTCTCGCCGCCGCGCCGCCCGACCCCGACCGCGACGAGTGGACCGCTTGGCAGGACCTGCTCGGCGACGACACGGCGCCCTCGGGCCTGCCGCCCGAGGCGGCGCTGCGCTTTCGCACCGGCCGCGGCTTCGCGACGCTGTCGAGCGCCCTCGTCGCGCTGCCGGCCGAGCCCTCGCGCGAGCGCGGCCCCCTCTTCCGCTACGCCCAATGGCTGCCGGAGCCCGTGCCCTGGGGCACCGTCGCGGCAGGTTAGGCGACCCGGCCAGCCGACATTGCCGGCGCCCGCGGCAATGCCCATATCTGGCCGCGCCGATCACCTTTGCGCAGAACTCGCATGACCCGCCGCCGGCAGATCTACGAAGGCAAGGGCAAGGTGCTGTTCCAGGGCCCCGAGCCGGGCACCCTGGTGCAGCATTTCAAGGACGACGTCAGCGCCTTCGACGATCAGAAGCCCGGCCAGAAACACGGCACCATCGTCGGCAAGGGCGTCCTCAACAACCGGATCAGCGAATTCCTGATGCTGCGGCTGGCCGAGATCGGCATCCCGACGCATTTCGTGCGCCGCCTCAACATGCGCGAGCAGCTGGTGCGCGAAGTCGAGATGATCCCGCTCGAGGTCGCGGTGTGCAACGTCGCCGCCGGGCCGCTCGCCAAGCGGCTCGGGATCGCCGAGGGCACCGCGCTGCCGCGCTCGATCATCGAGTATTATTTCAAGAAGGCCGAGCTCGGCAATCCGCTGGTGTCCGAGGAGCACATCACCGCGTTCGCCTGGGCGAGCGCGCGCGAGCTCGACGAGATCACCCAGGTCGCACTCCGGGTCAACGACTTCCTGACCGGCTTTTTTCTCGGGATCGGCATCCGGCTCATCGATTTCAAGCTGGAATTCGGCCGGCTTTACAATGACGAGGAAACCCGCATCGTGATCGCCGACGAGATCAGCCCCGACAGTTGCCGGCTGTGGGACGCGCGGACCAACGAGAAGATGGACAAGGACCGCTTCCGCGAGGATCTCGGCCGGGTCGAGGAGGGCTACCAGGAGGTGGCGCGCCGGCTCGGCATCCTGCCCGATGGCGGCCCCGGCGATTTCAAGGCGCCGAAGACGATGCAATAAACGCGCTAGGGGGCAAGAGCAGACGTGAAGGCGCGCATCCATATCAGCCTGAAAGAGGGCGTGCTCGATCCGCAGGGTAAGGCGATCGGCAACGCGCTGCAGGGGCTGGGCTTCGCCGGAATTGGCGAGGTTCGCCAGGGCAAGCTGATCGAGCTCGAGCTCGCCGACACCGACCCCGCCGCGGCGCGCGCCCGGGTCGAGGACATGTGCCGGCAGCTGCTCGCCAACCCGGTCATCGAGAATTATGCGATCGAGATCGGCTGAGGCGCTCGCGCGGGCGCTCCTCATCTGCATGCTCGCGACCGCGCCGCTGACGGCCGTCGCAGCGTCCTCGCAGCACTGCGTCGCGGCCGAAATCGTGCTGTGGGGCGACGGCCGGCATGACGACACCAAGGCGCTCAACGCCTGGCTCGCCGGCGCACCGGCGATCTGGAACGACAGCGGTGAGGCGGTCGGCGCGGCGATCGCCGGGCACAGCTTCCGCCTGTCGGCGGCGATCTACGTGCCGGGCGGCACCGGGCGGCGCATCGCGGATTTTCACTTCATCTGGCCGGAGCGCGGCGAGAGTGTGAGCGGCGGCTCGATCGCCGCCGGGCGCGACCCCGATCAGGCGCCGATTCTCTCAGGGGTGAGCATCGTCGGCGGCGACCCCGGCGAAGGCAAGCCGTTCGACGCCCCCGATCCCGATCCTGTCCGTGGCGCCGCCAAGTCGGACCCGGAGGCGAGCTGCGCAACTTCGTGATGGCCCGCGGCGTTCATTCGCCAGCAGGACCTCGAGGAGATTTGCGTTGCTGGCGATCGCATTGCTGCAAATGGCGTTGACCGCCTTTTCGCTGATCTTCGGCAGCCTCGGCGTGTTCTTTCTCTATCTCAGCTTTCTGCAGCCGGCCTGCGGCGCGCATGCGCTGATTTTCCTCGGCGCCGCGAGCACGATCGTCTGGTTCATGCCGCCGAAATAAGCGCCGCGCCCTGCTTGCGAAGCCGCCCCGACGCCCCGGCTCGAACCGTGGCTTGAACCGTGGCTTGAACGCCCCGCCGGCGCGGCGTATGTGACGGGCGTTGCCGCCCTTTGTCCGGCCGATGCACGCTGCCGTCATCATCTTCCCCGGCTCCAACCGCGAGCACGATTTCTGCCGCGCCTGGAAGCTCGCGAGCGGCCATGAGCCGCGGCGGGTCTGGCACCGCGAGGCGGCGCTGCCCGAAGCCGATTTGATCGTGCTGCCGGGCGGCTTTGCCTATGGCGATTATCTGCGCTGCGGCGCGATGGCGGCGCATTCGCCGATCATGCGCGAGGTCAAGGCCCGCGCCGCGCGTGGGACCCCGGTCCTCGGCATCTGCAACGGCTTCCAGATCCTGACCGAAGCGGGCCTCCTGCCGGGGGCGCTATTGCCCAACCGCTCGCTCGCCTTCACCTGCAAGGACATCCACCTGCGGGTCGAGAACAGCCAAACGATCTTCACCTGCGGCTACGCGGCCGGCCAGACGATCCGGGTGCCGGTGGCGCACCACGACGGCGGCTACACCGCCGACCCCGCGACACTCGACCGGCTGGAGGGCGAGGGGCGCGTCGCATTCCGCTATTGCGGCCCGGCGGGAGAGATCACCGATTCCGACAATTTCAACGGCTCGGCCCGCGCCATCGCCGGAATCTTCAACGAGGGGCGCACGGTCCTCGGGCTGATGCCGCACCCCGAAAACGCCACCGACCCGCTATTGGGCGGCACCGACGGCCAAGCGTTTTTCGCTGGCCTCGTCGGCGCGCTGCAGTGACTGGACCGGCTTCAGATGCCATGAGCGCGGATTTGTACATTCTCCGGTGCGCCGATGACTCTTATTATGTCGGAACGACCGTTGCCGGGGTCGAGAAGCGACTTGCGGAGCATCAGGCCGGCGCCTTCGGCGGCTATACGGCGCTTCGACGACCGGTTGAGCTGGTCTTCCATCAACATTTCGAACGGCTCGACGACGCAGCCACAGCCGAACGCCAGGTCAAGGGATGGCGCAGGGAAAAGAAGGAGGCCTTGATTCGCGGCGATTTTGCTGCTCTTCCGCTGCTCTCGGGTCGAGGCGCAACGGCGCCGCGTCCTTCGAGACGCGCTGCTCCGCAGCGCTCCTCAGGATGACGTCCTGTCTCAATGCAACCTGCACTAGATCGTCATGCTGAGGAGCGCCTGAAGGGCGCGTCTCGAAGCACGCTAGGTTGGGACCCACAAAGGCCAACTTGGTGATGGGCTCCAACGTCACCGCGGCGCTGGCGGCGGAGCACGGGCTGAGCGCGGACGAGTTCGCGCGCGCCTGCGCCATTCTGGGGCGCACCCCGAACCTGACGGAGCTCGGCATCTTCTCGGCGATGTGGAGCGAGCATTGCTCGTACAAATCCTCGAAAATCTGGCTGAGGACGCTGCCGACCGCGGGGCCGCGCGTCATCTGCGGGCCGGGCGAGAACGCTGGTGTGGTCGATATCGGTGACGGCGAGGCGGTCGTCTTCAAGATCGAGAGCCACAATCACCCCTCGTTCATCGAACCCTACCAGGGCGCCGCTACCGGGGTCGGCGGCATATTGCGCGATGTTTTCACGATGGGCGCGCGCCCCGTCGCGATGCTGAATTCGCTGCGCTTCGGCAGCCCGGACCACCCGAAGACCCGTCATCTCGTCGCGGGCGTCGTCGGCGGCATTGGCGGCTACGGCAATTGCGTCGGGGTGCCGACGGTCGGCGGCGAGTGCACCTTTCATGCCGCCTATAACGGCAACATCCTGGTCAACGCGATGTGCGTCGGCCTCGCGCCCGCCGACCGCATCTTCTATTCGGCCGCCGCCGGGCCGGGCAACCTCGTCATTTATGTCGGCGCCAAGACCGGGCGCGACGGCATCCACGGCGCGACGATGGCCTCGGCCGAGTTCGCCGACAACAGCGCCGAGAAGCGGCCGACCGTGCAGGTCGGCGACCCGTTCACCGAGAAATTGCTGATCGAAGCCTGCCTCGAATTGATGCAGGGCGATGCGATCGTCGCGATCCAGGACATGGGAGCGGCCGGCCTAACCTCCTCGGCGGTCGAGATGGCCGGCAAGGGCGGGCTCGGCATCGCGCTCGACCTCGACCTTGTGCCGGTGCGCGAGGCGGGTATGACGCCCTACGAGATCATGCTGAGCGAAAGCCAGGAGCGGATGCTGATGATCCTGGCGCCGGGCAGCGAAGCCGAGGCGCGCCGGGTCTTCGACAAATGGGAACTGGATTTCGCGGTGATCGGCCGGGTCACCGAGACGGGGCGCCTCGTCTTGCGCATGCATGGCGAAGTGGCGGCCGAGATCCCGGTCGGGCCGCTGGTTAGCGAGGCGCCGCTTTACGAGCGCCCCTGGGTGCGGCGCGACCCCGAAGCCGAGATCGACCCCGCCGGCCTGCCGGCGCGCGACCCGCTGCACTGCCTGATGCGGCTCCTCGCCTCCCCGGACCTCGCCTCGAAGCGCTGGATCTGGGAGCAGTACGATCACCTCGTCCAGGGCAATACGGTGAAGCGGCCGGGCGGCGACGCGGCGGTCATCCGTATCGGCGAGAGCGGCAAGGCGCTGGCGCTGAAGACCGATTCGACGCCGCGCTATTGCCGCGCCGATCCGGTCCGCGGTGGCATGCAGGCGGTGGCCGAAAGCTGGCGCAACTTGACCGCGGTCGGCGCCACGCCCTTGGCGCTGACCGACAACATGAATTTCGGCAACCCGGAAAAGCCCGAGATCATGGGCGAGTTCGTCGGCGTCATCGAGGGCATGCGCGAAGCATGCGTGGCGCTCGACTACCCGGTCGTTTCGGGCAACGTCTCGCTCTACAACGAGACGAGCGGCAGCGCGATCCTGCCGGCGCCGGTGATCGGCGGGGTCGGCCTCATCGCCGACGCGCGGCGCGCGGTCGATCTCGCGCTGAAGGCGGAAGGCAACGCGCTGATCCTGGTCGGCGACACCGACAAATCCAACGGCGGCCATCTCGGCGCCTCGCTCTATCTGCGCGAGATCGAGGGGCGCGAGGCCGGCCCGCCGCCGCCGGTCGATCTCGCCGCCGAGCGCCGGAACGGCGATTTCGTGCGCGGCCTGATCGAGGCTGGGCACGTCGCCGCCTGCCACGACATCTCCGACGGCGGCCTCCTCGTCGCGCTGGCCGAGATGGCGATGGCCGGCGGGCGCGGCGCGGCGCTTGACGCGGCGCCGGGCGGCCTGCCGGCGCACGCCTGGCTGTTTGGCGAGGACCAGGCGCGCTACCTGATCGAGACCGCCGATCCCGCCGGGGTCCTTGGCGCGGCCGCGGCGCGGGGCGTGCCGGCCCGGCGGATCGCCACGGTCGGCGGGGCCGCGTTGACACTCCCCGGCGCCGGTGCCATATCGGTCGCGGAATTGACGGCCGCGAACGAGGCTTGGCTGCCGGCCTACATGGCGGCGCAGGGCTGAGGCGAAGGAACCGCTGATGGCGATGGACGCGGCGACGATCGAGCGGCTGATCAAGGAGAGCCTGCCCGACGCCCTGGTCTCGATCGAGGATCTGCGCGGCGACGGCGACCATTACGCGGCCCATGTCGTCTCCGGCGCCTTCCGCGGCAAAAGCCGGGTGCAGCAGCATCAGCTGGTGTATCAGGCGCTGCGCGGCCGGATGGGCAATGAACTGCATGCGCTGGCCTTGCAGACCAGCGCCCCCGAAGATTGAAGTCGGATCACCCAAACCGCAGTCGAGGACCAACGCACATGGACGTCACCCTTCAGGATCGCATCCGCCAGCAGCTCGGCGAGGCCCCGGTCGTGCTTTTCATGAAAGGCAGCCCGGTCTTTCCGCAATGCGGCTTCTCGGCCGCGGTGGTTCAGATCCTCAGCCATTTGGGGATCAAGTTCAAAGGCATCGACGTGCTCGCCGATCCGTCGGTGCGCCAGGGGATCAAGGAATTCTCGAACTGGCCGACGATCCCGCAGCTCTACGTCAAGGGTGAGTTCGTCGGCGGCTGCGACATCGTCCGCGAGATGTTCGAGACCGGCGAATTGAAGCAGCTGTTCGAAGAGAAAGGCGTCGCCGTCCGGGCCTAGGCCGTCCGGGTAGGCGCCATTGCCGCCGCGCGTCGCTGGCGGCATGCGCCCGTTCTCCAAACGCGAGGCCGCGGAGTTCTACCGCCGGCTGTCGGCGAGCCGGCCGATCCCGCGGACCGAACTCGAATTCATCAACCCGTTCACCCTCCTCGTCGCGGTCGTGCTGTCGGCGCAGGCGACCGATGTCGGGGTCAACAAGGCGACACCGGCGCTGTTCGCCGCCGCCGACACGCCGCAGAAGATGCTGGCGCTCGGGGAAGAACGGGTGGCCCAGTTCATCCGCACGATCGGGCTCTTTCGCACCAAGGCGAAGAACGTCGTCGCGCTGTCGCGGTTGCTGGTGGAGCAGTATGGCGGCAGCGTGCCGAAGGACCGCGCAGCGCTCGAAACGCTGCCCGGGGTCGGGCGCAAGACCGCCAATGTCGTGCTCAACGTCGCGTTCGGCGAGCCGACCATCGCGGTCGATACCCACATCTTCCGGGTCGGCAACCGCACGGGCCTCGCGCCAGGCAAGACGCCGCTCGCGGTCGAGCAGGGGCTCGAGGCGGCGACCCCGGCGAAATACAAGCTCGGCGCTCACCACTGGCTGATCCTGCACGGCCGCTATGTGTGCAAGGCGAGGAAGCCCGATTGCCCCGCCTGCGTCGTCGCCGATCTGTGCCGTTACGGCGCCAAGACCGCGCCGGCCGAACTCCCCGCGGCGATGATCGCGGCGCGCGCCAAGGCGGCTCCCACCGGTCGATCCCGCAGCGTGAAGCCGAGTTAGAGCTGCGCGACCCCGGCGCGGGCGCAGTCTTCGTCCTCCTGCGAGGTGCCGCCGCCGACGCCGCAGGCGCCGATCACGATACCGCCGCGGATGATCGGCACCGCGCCTTGGCCCAAGATCATGTGGCCGCCCTCGGCCGCCGCGATGCCGCGCGGCGTCGGCTGGTCGGCGCGGGCGCTCAATTCGCCGCTGGCCCGGCCGAACGCCGCCGAGGCGACGGCCTTGCCCTGGCTGCCGTACGCGCTGGCCCAGATCGCGTTGTCCATGCGCTGGAACGCGACGAGGCGGCCGCCGGCGTCGCATACCGCGGCGCTGATCTTGATGTTGAGCTCCTGCGCTTTCGCCAGCGTGGCGCGCAGGATTCGGTTGGCTTCATCGAGCGTCAGACTCATCGCTTTCCTCCCTATAGGCGCCCGCAGCCTAGCACAGCCCGGCGCCGCATCATCCCTTCTCGGGCGTCGGCCCGGTCATCGCCTCGGGCTTGACCCAGGCGTCGAACTCGGCGTCGCTGAGATAGCCGAGGCGGATCGCCGCCGCGCGCAGGCCGAGCCCCTCGCGCTCGGCGAGGCGCGCGATCTCGGCCGATTTCTCGTATCCGATATGCGGCGACAGCGCGGTGACCAGCATCAGCGAGCCTTCGAGATGCGCGCGGATGCGGCTCGCGTCGGCGGTGATGCCGGCGACGCAGCGCGCGCCGAACGAGCGGCAGGCTTCGGCCAGCAGCTCCGCCGACTCCAATAGGTTGTGAAGGATGACCGGCTTATAGGCGTTGAGCTGGAAATTGCCCTGGCTGCCGGCGAAGGCGACCGCGTGGTCGTTGCCGAACACCTGCGCCGCGACCTGGGTCAAGGCCTCGCACTGGGTCGGGTTGACCTTGCCCGGCATGATCGAGGAGCCCGGCTCGTTTTCCGGCAGCACGAGTTCGCCCAAGCCGGCGCGCGGGCCGCTCGCGTACCAGCGGATGTCGTTGGCGATCTTGAAGAGCGCCACCGCGAGGGTGCGCAGCGCGCCGCTCGCGGTCACCATCGCGTCGTGCGCCGAGCCGAGCGCGAAGAGATTGGCCGCCGGGCGAAACGGGTGGCCGCTCTCCGCGGCGATCAGTTCGGTGGCGAGCGCGCCAAAGCGCGGCGGCGCATTGAGCCCGGTGCCGACCGCGGTGCCGCCGAGCGGCAATTCGTAGAGCCCATCGAGCGACGCCGCGATCGTTGCCGCGGCCTGGTCGAGCTGCGCGGTCCAGCCCGAGAAGAGCTGCCCGAGCGTCAGTGGCGTCGCGTCCATCAGGTGCGTCCGCCCGATGATGACGATATCCGCCAACACCCGGTCGCGCTCGTCGAGCGCCGCGCGCAACCCGGCGAGGGCAGGGAGCAGCCCGCCGGCGATCGCCTCGACCGCGGCGATGTGCATGACCGCCGGAAAGGCGTCGTTTGACGACTGGCTGCGGTTGACGTCGTCGTTGGGGTGAATGGCGGTGCCGCCGCCCAGCTGGCCGGCGCGGCGGGCGATGACCTCGTTGGCGTTCATATTGGTCTGCGTGCCCGAGCCGGTCTGGAACACGACCAGCGGAAATTCGCCGTCATGGTCGCCGTTGATGACCTCGCCGGCGGCGCGGACGATCAGCTCGGCCTTGTCTTCCGGCAACTGGCCGAGCATCGCATTGGCGCGCGCTGCCGCCTGCTTGACGCGGCCCAGGGCCCGGATTACCGGCCGGCTCCACACAAAGCGGCCGCGCCCGATCGGAAAATTCTCCAGGGAACGCTGGGTCTGCGCCCCCCACAAGCGGTCGGCCGGGACATCGACCGGTCCGAGGCTGTCATGCTCGCGCCGCGTCTTGCTCATTCGCCTGCTCCCGCCTGCTGCGCCAAGTGGCACCCCGCCAACAGGCGATCGGGCCGCCGCTATGCAACAGTAACGCGGATCAGGCGGTCGGTGACGCGGGTTCGGGCGGTTTCGGCCAGCGCCGCCCGCAAGATCGATGCGGTTGCTTCGTCGGGCGCGGCGACATGCACTTCGGTGCCGGTGAAGGAAGCGCGCATCGTCGCGCCGGCGACGGTGTCGATCGCCAATATCGCCACCCTCACCGGATCCGGCACCGCATCCTCGGCAGTGGAGCGGCCGGGAAGCAACATCCGCAACAGCGATTTGCGCTTGGCGTGCTTGTCACGACGGCGGCGCATCCGCCGGCCTGCCGCGGCGAGATGCGTCATCGTCGCGTGAAAGGCGCGATACTGCACGGCGGTCCTGGTCTGCTCTCGGTCGATCACGGCGTTCCCCTCGCGGTGATGCCGCGACCCTATCGCCGATCGATGACGGTTTAACGACGCCCGGGCGAAGCGCACCAATATCTGGGGTCTTCTAGAACCGCTTCATACCCGGACTTGACCTTCTTTACGCGAGCATCTGCGGCACGACCAGGAAGAGATCGGTGTCGTCGGTCGCTTCGCCGGCGGCGGTGATGAGCGCGTGCGCCTGGCCGCGGTGGTGCGTCTGGTGGTTGAAGAAATGCGTCACCAGGAGGCGCTTCGGGGCGCTGACCTCGCGCCCGGCGGCGCCGCTGAACCAGGTGAGATCGGCGTTGAGCCAATCGTCGTCGACCTTTTCGGTCCAGCGCGTGATGTCGGAATCGGCGGTTTCGCGCCGGGCGCACAATGCCGGCCATTCCTCGATGAAATGGTCGCTCTCCTTGATCGGCGTTCGGGGCCGCTCCCAGGCGTCGAAGCGGCTCATCCACTGCGCATCGCCCCATAGGATGTGCACCAGCGTGCCGTGGATCGAGTGCCAGAAGGCGCCGCGGTCCAGCCGTCGCTCGGCTTCGCTGAGGCGGCCCGCGGCATCGTAGAGACGACGGTTCATCGCGGCGTTGTAGGCGGCCATCGTTCGGACATAGGCGGGGGTGATCATCGGCGCCTCCGGTGAGAGTGCAGATTCCGTTTGCCGTAAAGGAGCGCCGGCAGCAACCTTGATTCCGCATCAACCTGGGGAATTTCGCCATGCCGGAGGGACAACGCGCGCGGCCGCAGCCGACGCCCGAGACCATGCATTTCTGGGAAGGCACGCGCGCGGGCGAATTGCGGCTGCAGCGTTGCAACGCCTGCCGCAAGGCCTATTTCCCGCCGCGGCCGTTCTGCCCGCATTGCGCGGCGCGCGAGGTCAGCGTGTTCAAGGCGACCGGCCGGGGCCGGCTCTACAGCTACGTGATCCATCACCGGCCGGTGCCGGGCTTCACGCCGCCCTACGCGATCGCGGTCGTCGAACTCGACGAGGGGCCGCGGATGATGACGAACATCGTCGAGTGCCCGCAGACCCCCGAGGCCCTCCAACTCGACATGAAGCTCGAAGTCGCTTTCGAGAAGATCGACGACGAGATCACGCTCCCCCTGTTCCGGCCCTCTAAAAGCTAACCGGCGAAAGGCTAAAGGCCATGAAACCGAAATCGATCGCCATCGTCGGCGCCGCCGAGACGACGGAATTGGGCCGCATCACCAATTTGTCGCAGATCGGCCTCCACGCCGACGCCGCGCTCAACGCGATGCGGGACTGCGGACTCTCGCCAAAGGACATCGACGGCATCGCGACTGCCGGCGAGACCCCGGTGACGATCGCGCATTACCTCGGCATCACGCCGAACTGGGTCGACGGCACCGCGGTTGGCGGCTGCTCGTTCATGATCCACGTGCGCCACGCCGCCGCCGCACTTGAAAGCGGCCTCTGCAAGACGGTCCTCATCACCCACGGCGAGAGCGGCCGCTCCGGCATCGCGCGCTCGCGCCCGGCGGTGTCGCCGGGCAGCCTCGCCGGCCAGTTCGAATTGCCGTATGGGCCGATGGGGCCGCCGACCCTCTTCACGATCCCGGTGCTGCGCTACATGAAAACCTACGGCATCACCGAGGAAGAGCTCGCGACGGTCGCGGTGGTGCAGCGCGAATGGGCCGCGAAAAACCCGCGCGCCACCTTTAAGGACCCGGTCACCGTCGAGGATGTGCTGGCGTCGCGGATGATCGCCTACCCGTTCCGCCTCCTGATGTGCTGCCTCGTCACCGACGGCGGCGGCGCCCTCATCCTGACGACGGCCGAGAGGGCGCGCGATTTTCCGACAAAGCCGGTCTACCTGCTCGGCACCGGCGAATCGGTCGAGACGCCGATGGTCAGCCAGATGGAGGATTTTACCTCGTCCCGCGCGTTCCGCGTCGCCGGCGCCAAGGCCTTCGAGGAATCGGGCATCGCACACAAGGACGTCGACCACCTGATGATCTACGACGCCTTCGCGCACTTGCCGATCTACGGCCTCGAAGACCTCGGCTTCTGCGCGAAGGGCGAGGCGGCTTCCTTCATCGGCGCCGGCAATACGCGGCCGGGCGGAAAATTGCCGCTTAACACCAACGGCGGCGGCCTCTCCTACATGCATTCCGGCATGTACGGCATGTACGCCCTGCAGGAGAGCGTGCGCCAGATGCGCGGCAGCGCCCCGGCCCAGGTGCCGGGCGCCAAAATCAGCGTATGCCACGGCGTCGGCGGCATGTTCGCCGCCAGCGGCACGATCATCATGGGGAACCAACAATAAACCCTCGCCCCCACCGGGGGAGAGGGCAGGGTGAGGGGGCGTCGCGGGCGAGGCTCTGTCGGTTGAAGCGCCCTCACCCGGCCGCCGCTTTCGCGTCGGCCACCCTCTCCCGCGGCGCGGGAGAGGGGCTGAGGCTCAAGCGGGGCAGCGGGTGTCAGTAATCTGCGTTACATATTTGAATTAAGCATAAGTTCGGTGCAGCTGACACGCCCCTCTGCGCCGCATTACTCAAGTTTCGGTGATGTCATTGCATACGAAATGGGCACATCGCATTACGGCGCATCTCGCCAGACGACGCCCCCCAACGCGTCGCGGCGGCGGCTGGAGGGTCCTGTTTTTGCATGGCTCGGGGCTGACCTATGCGGCGAAAGCGCGCGTCGCCGCGGATTTGCGTGGTACAGTGCATGCATGGCCCGGCGTTGCCGGGGACCTGGAGGATGCGCATGGCCTATGATCTCGTAATCAAGAACGGCCTCGTCGTCGACGGCTCGGGACTGCCCGCTTTTCGCGGCGATGTCGGGGTCAAGGATGGCAAGATCGTCGAGATCGGCAAGCTCTCCAGCCCGGCGCAGAAGACGATCGACGCGGATGGCCGCGCCGTCGCCCCCGGCTTTATCGACAATCATTGCCATTACGACGCGCAGGTCACCTGGGACCCGCTGTGCACCTTCTCGCCCGAGCACGGCGCGACCAGTGTCATCTTCGGCAACTGCTCGCTGTCGCTGGCGCCGGTCAGAAAGGGCACCGAGGAGCGGCTCGCCGAGTTTCTCTCCTATGTCGAAGCGATTCCGATGGAGGTGCTGCGAACCGTCGAGTTCGATTGGGAGACGATCCCGCAATACATCGAGCAGCTCGACAGCAACCTCGGCATCAATGTCGGCAATCTGATCGGCCACACCGCGGTGCGGCACTACGTGATGGGCGACGATTGCCAGAAGCCGGGCGCCACCGAGGCGCAGGTGAAGGCGATGCAGGACGTGGTGCGCGATGGCATGCGGGCCGGCGCGCTCGGTCTCTCGGTGTCGCGCGAAAAGGGCCATTTCGACCCGCAGGGCGTCCATATTCCGGCATTGTGGGCCGATGAAGCCGAGATCTTCGCGCTGGCCGACGTGCTGCGCGACATGGCGACCGGCACGATCCAGGCCGGCGGCGGCCAGTATGTCGAATTGAAGGACGGCATGATGCGGCGCCTCGCCGAGGCGACCGGCCGCACCGTCGTCTACAACTCGCTGTCGCAGACGATGCGCCGTCCGACCGAGTGGATCGAGCACATGGCGCGGATCGAGGAGACCGCCGCCCTGGGCATCCGCGCCTACCCGATGTGCAGCCCGAACCGGGTGACGCAAGACTTTACGATGAAGAACACGCAGGTGTTCCGCGGCCTGCCGACTTGGCACCCGATCCTGTTGATGTCGGACGAGGAAAAGCTGCGTCTCTACGCCGACCCCGAGATCCGCGCCAAGCTGCACGAGGAAGCCGTCGTCAACAAGCCGGACGGCGCGGTCGGCATCTCGAAGACCTGGTGGAACTACATCTGGGTCAACGAGCCGGCGCTCGAAAAGAACAAATGGATGCAGTTCAAGTCAGTGGGCGAGATCGCCGAGAAGCAGGGCAAGCGGGTCATCGATGCCCTGCTCGACCTGGTGGTCGAGGAGAAGCTCGAAACCCGCCTGCTGCAGGCCGAGAACAACATCGACGACGCGGCATTGACCAAGATCCTGACGCATCCCAACGCGGTGATCGGGCTCGGCGACGGCGGCGCGCACGTCCAGTTCCACGGCGGCTACGGCTATTTGACCAAGCTGCTCGGCGAATGGGTGCGCGAGAAGCAGGTGATGACGCTGGAGCAGGCGGTGCGTCGCTTGACCTTCGACTCTGCCTCGACCTTCGGCCTCTACGACCGCGGCCTGCTGCGCCCCGGCATGGCGGCCGACATCGTGATCTTCGATCCGGCCACCGTGAAATGCGGCAAGGAAGAGGTCGTGCACGATTTCCCGGCCGGCGGCTGGCGCATCAAGGAGACCTCGGAAGGCGTCTCGTACACGATCGTCAACGGCCAAGTGCTGCTCGAAGACAAGAAGCACACCGGCGCACTGCCCGGCCGCGTCCTGCGCAACAGCTACTGGCACGCCAACCACTGAACCCGAGGAACCGCACTCAAACCGACACTCAGGCCGACACTCAAGACCCGCACTCAAGGAGGAAATCATCATGCCGATGCCGCAACGCGTTCAATACCCCGCCGCGATCGAACCGCTGGTGCAGTTCATCGAGGAAACCTCGCCCGACGAGATTGTCGACCGCACGCTGGAGAAGCTGCGGGCCGGGGTGTCGACGCGCGACATGCTGACGGCGTCGGCCCTGGCGGTGACCCGCTCGACCGAGATGCCGCCCGGCCATCACGGCGGGCCGCTGCACCCGTTGGCCGGTCTCTACGCGCTGACGCACCTGATCAACCGGCTCGAGGGTGAAGACAAGTTCGTGCCGGTGGTGCAGCACGTCGCGCTGTCCAACAAGCACATCAACCATCCGGCGATGGGGCCCTACCAGCTCCTCGAATTCGAGCCGGAGGACGCTGGCGGCGTCGAGGCGACCAAGGAAGCGTTCTGGACCGCGGTCGGCCGCGGCGAGTGGAACAAGTCGGATCATCTCTTCCAGTGGCTGTGGCAGAACGCGCCGCCGATCGAGGCGTTCGACCTCCTGATGAGCGCGGCGATCCCGAAAAACTACCACGACGACCACTACTTCATGTTCCCCGGCACGCTGTGGCGCGCCTTCGAGGAGGGCGTCCTCGACAAGGAGTACCTGCCCAAGCTGATGCGGCCGGCGGTGCGCTTTGTGACGCGCAACCCGGTCGCGCCGCCCAACCCGATGGGTTCGCCGCTGGTCGCGATCGAGGATCTGATCACCAAGCATGATCTCCTGAACCGCATCCTGCGCCAGCGCTCCGGCGACGACGAGACGGCGGCGATCGGCAAGCTCGGGGAGACCATCGGCTGCGTCGACAGCTTCGCCGAAATTCCGGTGCTGGTGTCCGAGGCTCTGGTCGCCGGGCTGTCGATGGAAGGCGCCGGCGAGGCGATGTCGATCGGGGCGGCCGCGCTCTTCATGCGCTCGCTCGGCGGCAATCCGATGGACGTCCACCTCCACACCAGCATCAATCTGCGGCGCTACCTGCTGCGGCAGGAAGGCTTGAGCCGGCGCAACAAGCTGCTGCTGCTGTTGACCTGGCACACCGGGCCGGAGATCCGCTCGACCGCCGGCCGCATGGAGCCGCCGCCGCAACCCGACATGAAGGCGGTTGCCGCCTTGCCGGCGCGCTCGCAGCAGGAATTGCTCGATGCGATCAAAGACAGCGTCTACAACCAGCCGCCGACCGACTGGTCCCAGGTCAGCAACCTCGGGATGATGCGCGCGGTGCCCGAGGTCAAGCACACGGTCAACCTGGCGACGCAGTATATGAAGTGCGGCTACGATCCGCAGGCCTTCATCGCCTGTCTCGCCGAAATCGTCTGCCACGACAATTTCACCGAGATGCACGCCTTCAAGCACCACCAGTCGATCGTCGAGGAATATTACGCGACGCGCGAACAGTGGCGCTGGATGCACCTCGTCTGCGGCGCCCAGGCCGCGGCGATCTCGTTCGGTAAGAACATGGCGGTCTACGAGGAATACCTCGACCTCCTCCACGCCGCCTAACCGCGCCAAGGCTCCCGCGCGCGGGAGCCCAACCACAACGGAAAACGCCCCGGATCGGGGCGTTTTCTTATTTGCGCTCGGCTTGGAGGCTGGGAGTCAACTATTCCGATGTAAGCGCCGCTACCCCCGGGAGTTCGCGGCCTTCGAGCCATTCGAGGAAGGCGCCGCCGGCGGTCGAGACGTAGCTGAGATCGTCGATCACGCCGGCGGCGTGCAGGGCGGCGACCGTGTCGCCGCCGCCGGCGACGCTCATCAGGCGGCCGGCGCGGGTCAGTTCGGCGATTTTCTTGGCGATCGCGACTGTGCCGCGGTCGAAGGGCGGCGTCTCGAAGGCGCCCAAGGGCCCGTTCCACACCAGGGTGCGCGAGGCGTCCAGCGCCGCCCCGAGGCGCGCGACGCTCCACGGGCCGATGTCGAGGATCATCGCGGTCGCCGGTACCGCATCGATGCCGACGGTGCGGGTCAGCGCGCCGGCTTCGAGCTTTTCGGCGGTCACCGCGTCCTCCGGCAGGATGATCTCGCAGCCGCACTTCGCCGCCTCCGCCAGGATCGCGCGGGCGTTGTCGGCGAGGTCGCGCTCGCACAGAGAACGCCCGACCGGGCGGCCCTGCGCGAACAGGAAGGTGTTGGCCATCGCGCCACCGATCGCTAGGCGACCCACCTTGCCGATGATGAATTTGAGCAAATCGAGCTTGGTCGAGACCTTGGCGCCGCCGACCAATGCGATGACCGGCAGCTGCGGGTTTTCCAAGGCGGCGCCGAGCGCCTCCAATTCGGCCTGCATCAATTTGCCGGCGGCGCTCGGCAAGAGATGCGCCAATGCGGCGATCGAGGCATGCGCCCGATGCGCCGCCGAGAATGCGTCGTCGACATAAAGATCGCCGAGCGCCGCCAGCCGGCGCGCGAAATCGGGGTCGTTTTTTTCTTCCTCGGGGTGAAAGCGCAAATTCTCCAGAAGCGCGACCTCGCCCGGGCGCAGCGCGCGCACCACGCTCTCCGCCTCGGGGCCGACACAATCGGCGGCAAAATGCACCTTGCGGCCGCCGATCGCGCGCGACAACGGCGCGACCAGCGGGCGCAGCGATTGGGAGGGGTCGGGACCTTTTGGGCGGCCGAAATGCGACATCACCACCACCTTGGCGCCACGCTCGACGAGCGCCGCGATGGTCGGCGCGAGGCGCTCGATGCGGGTCGCGTCGGTGACCTTGCCGTCCTTGACCGGAACGTTGAGGTCGGCGCGCAGCAGCACGCGTTTGCCGGCGACGTCGAGATCGTCGAGAGTGTGAAACCGCGGCATGGCCGATCCGCTCCCTGCTGATGCTGCCGCCTGTTTATCGCCGGGCGTGCCCCCTTGGCAAACCCGCCGGCACGCCATACCTCGCTGGGCGATGCCAGACACCTTCGACAAATTCGCTTTCGACAAATTCGCCTTCGAGACGGCACAGGCGGCGCGAATCGGCTGGTTCTTTGGCCAGAAGCTGCTGGCGGCGCGGCTCAGCCGCCCGGTGCCGGCGCCGCCAGAATTGGCCGGCCGCGAGATGCCCGACCGGCGGCGCCTGCTCGCCGACCTTTGGCGCCTGGTCGAAGCCGATTGGCGCAGCGTCGCCTCTGGGCTCTATGCCGCGCCCGAGGACTGGCGCGGCGGCCCGCTCGAGGCGCTGCGCCGCGCCCTCGACTTCTTTGCCGATCTGCGCGCGGTCGAACAGCGCCGTCACGGCGGCGCCGCGGCGGCGCTGCTCGATGCTGCCGAGGCGCCGCATTATCCCGCCTATTACCGCCGCAAATTCCACTTCCAGAGCGACGGCTATTTGAGCGAGGCCTCGGCCGAGCGCTACGACCATCAGGTGGAGGTGCTGTTCGGTGGCGGCGCCGCAGCGATGCGCCGCCAGGGGTTGGTGCCGTTGCGCGCGGCATTGCGGCGGCACGCGGGCGGGGCGGCGACGGCGCGGCTGCTCGACATCGGCTGCGGCACCGGCGCCTTCCTGCGCGAGGTCAAGCGCAATCACCCACGCCTCGCGGTGACCGGGCTCGACCTGTCGGCGCCCTATCTCGCGGTGGCGCGGCGGCGGCTCGCCGATTGGTCGCGGGTCGCGCTGGTCGAGGCGGCCGCCGAGGCAATGCCGTTTGGCGCCGCAGAGTTCGATATCGTGTGCTGCGTCTACCTGATGCACGAACTGCCGGCGCGGGTTCGCCGCGCGGTCGTGCGCGAGATCCGCCGGGTTTTGCGGCCCGGCGGCACGCTGATTTTGGTCGACTCCTTGCAGACCGGCGACGAGCCCGATTACGACGCGCTCCTAGACTATTTCCCTTTTGCCTTTCATGAGCCATACTATCAGAGTTACTTGACCGAGGACCTTAACGAATTGGTCAAGCCCGGCTTCACCCCTGCGGAGCGCTCGCTCGCTTACTTCTCGAAGGTGATGACGTACCGGCGTGGCGGTTTTCCCCCGACTGGCCACAACATGTAGATACTGGTTGGCGCCGAGCCACAAGAGTGCTACTCTATCTTGTGGAGGCTGTGAGCCCAGCCACCGTATACGGGGGAACGAGGATGGATGGGGCCTGGACTCTGGAGCCGAGTGAGGAAGCTTGCGCGCCCGCGCGCGTCGAGCCGACATGGACTCCGGAACGCATCGAAATGCTCACCAAATTGTGGGAAGAGGGGGTGACGACGGCCGAGATCGGCCGCCGCATCGGCGTCACCAAGAATGCGGTGATCGGCAAGGTCCACCGGATCGGGCTGGTGCCGCGGGTGGTCACCGAAAAGCCGCCGCCGCGCCGCAACGTGTTCGACTTCAACGGCGCGGTCTGCATGTGGCCGATCGGCCATCCGGGCGACGAGGATTTCCACTTCTGCGGAACCGCGCCGATCGGCGGCAAGCCCTATTGCGCCAAGCACGCGGCGCAGGCCTACATCCGGCCGAAGGACAAGCCCGAAGCCGCCTGAGGTCGCCGCCGCCCGGGGTTTCGGTCGGCCGGCTAGCGGTCGAGCCGGCAGCGGGCGACGAGGTCCCAGTCGAGCTCGAGCCCAAAGCCTGGGCCGCGTGGAACGTCGATCATGCCGTGCGCGATCGGCGCGCGGTTTTTGATGAAGCTCGCCCATAGCGGGTCGCGCTCGGGGTCGGGGAAGCATTCGACGTAGGTGCCGTGCGGCACCGCCGCCAGCAGGTGGGCCGCGATTTGCGGCTCCTCGTGATGCGCCATTTCGATGCCGTGCACCGCGCACATTCCGGCGGCGCGCCGCCACTCGGTGACGCCGCCTCCCTCCGAGGCGTCGAAATTGACGAGGTCGACCGCCTCGGCCGCGATCAACCGCCGCACTCCGTGGCTCGAAATCTCGCTCTGCCCGGCATTGATCGGGATCGTCGTGCGGCGGCGCACCTCGGCCATGCCGGCGGCGTCGTCGTACCAGTGACAGGGTTCCTCGAACCAGCGGATGTCGTAGCGCTCGATGAGGCGGGCGAACTTGACCGCCTCGCCGACCGGCCAGCCGCGATTCGCGTCGACCGCGATGATGAAATCCGCGCCGCCGCCGTCGCGGCAGGCGGCGACGCGGGCCGCGTCCGCCTCGGCCGAGAGGCCGCCGACCTTGACCTTGCAGCCGGCCATCCCCCTTTCGCGCAGCCAGGCCATCTCGCGCCCGAGATCGGCCAGCGTCTTGCCGTCTTCGTAGTAGGCGGCGATCGCGATGATCGGCAACCGCTCGGCAAACCCGCCGAGGAGCGTGGCAACCGGCGCGCCGAGCGACTTACCGAGGAGGTCCCATAGCGCGGTATCGACGCAGGCGATCGCCTCCATCACCTCTTTGCGGTCGCGGTTTGGCACGGTGAGCTGAAACATCTCGGCCCACAGCCGTTCGATATGCCGGGCGTCCCGGCCGAGCAGCAGCGGCGCCAGCTCGTCCATGATGATTCGCGCGATGTCGCCGCCATGCGCCCGGTTGTCGCCGTTGTAGACCTCGCTCGCCAGGCCGCCCGAGGTGCGGATGCGGGTGACGATCGTGTTGCGGCTGGCCACCCGGTAGCCGCTGCCGCTGAACACCTTCTTCAGCGGGATCTCTATCGGGATGGCCTCGATGCTGTCGATTTTCATGGCGCGCTCCGCCGCATTGAGAGGCGCATTATCGGCCAGCCAAGAGGCCCGGCATACGGTTTTTGCGGGCGGTCGCCTGCGGCGGCTTGTGCCGCCGGCGGGTTGCCGGCAGGATCGCCGCGGTTATAGTCCGGCGCCGGAATTCACGGCCAGATTGAGAGCAGAGGATGCCGCATCGCTCGTCCGTTGGCCTATCTCGTCGGCAGCGCTGGGGCCTCGCCCTGCTGCTCGCCTCCGCGGCCGCGCTATTGTCCGCGGCGCCGGCGTTGGCGCGCGAATTCGTCGACGCCGCCCGGCGGCGGGTCACCTTGCCGCCGGTCGTCGAGCGCGTCCTGCCCGCCGAGCGCAATGCCGAGGTGCTGACGTTTGCGCTGGCGCCGCAGAAGCTGGCGGGGCTCAGCGCGCGGCCGATGCTGCTGCGCCCGGCGCGCCGGCCGGTGCTCGAATGGGGCCTGCGCTCGACGCCGGCGAGCATGGCCGCGACGGCTCGGCAGGTGGGTGCCGATCTGATCCTCGACGCCGGTCCGGTCACCCCCGAGCGCGCCGCCTTCGCCGACCAGGTGCAGCAGCTGAGCGGCATTCCCTATGTCCTGGTCGACGACAGCTTCGCCCGTATGCCGGCGATGCTGCGCTCGCTCGGGCTGCTCCTCGGGGTCAACGAGCGGGCCGACGATCTTGGCCTCTACGCCGAGCACGCGATCGCCGGATTGCGCGGCCGCCTGCTGATCGCGGCCGCTGACACCCGGCCGCGGGTCTATTACGCGCTCGGCGCCAACGGCCTGACGACGGCGCTGCCCGGCTCGCCGGCCGGCGAGGCGATCGAGGAAGCCGGCGCCATCAACGTCGCGGCGGCGCTCGGCCGCGGCGGCGAGGCGGCGGTGAGTCCGGCGCAACTCGCGGCGTGGAACCCAGAGATCATCATAGCCGAGCGCCGCAGCTTCTACGACGCGCTGCGGCGCAACCCCGGTTGGCGGCGGCTCGCGGCGGTGCGCAGCCAGCATGTGTATCTCGAGCCGACCAGCCCCTATGGCTGGATCGAGGACCCCTCGGGGATCAACCGGCTGATCGGGCTCTACTGGCTGTCAAAGCTGCTTTATCCGGACGCGACGCAGGACGATCTGCGCGCGACGACCTGCGAGTTTTACGACAAGTTCTACCGCATCAAGCTGACTAACGCGCAAATCGAGGGGCTGGTGGGGCCGGCCGGGGCGGCGCCAATTGAGGCGCGGCGCCCGATGAGCGAGCCGCTCGTCGGCTTGGGGGCGGCGCCGTCGTCGAGCCTGCCTTCCAGCACGCCCGGCGCGGCCAAGACCCCGCCCGCCACGCTGCCACCCGTCGCGCCGGCACCCGCGCGCTCGGACGCGCCATCGAGTGCGTCGGCTGAAGCGGGGGTCGGCGCTATCCCGTCCGGCGTCGAAGGCGGCCCCAACGACAAATGCACGATCCCCGGCGGGCCGTCGCCGCTGGCCATGCCGGAAACGCTCCCGGCGCCCGGGACGACGCCGCTCGAAGGCGTGCCGCCACCGGGGCGCCGCGGCCGGCCGGTGCAGGGGCTGCCCGGGCTCCCGGGCCTCAACGAGCCGAGCGCCAACCCGCGCTGAAGGCCACCCCGCTACTCGGCCGCCTGCTGCTGCAGCGGCGTCGGGCGCCAGCGCAATACCGGGTGGCGCGCCGCTTCGGTTTCGTCGAGCCGGCGGCGCGGCGTGAGGCTCGGCGCCGCACGGAAATGCGCGGCGTCGCCGGCCCCCGTCTTGATCGATTGGGCGCGCTCGGCAAGGCCGCGCAGCACCGCGATGAACTGGTCGAGCGAGGCCTTGCTTTCGCTCTCGGTCGGCTCGATCAGAAGCGCGCCGTGCACGACCAGCGGGAAATACATCGTCATCGGGTGAAAGCCCTCGTCGATCAGCGCCTTGGCGAAATCGAGCGTCGTCACCCCGGTATCCTTGAGGAAACCGTCGTCGAACAGCACCTCGTGCATGCAGGCGCCGGGGAATGAGAGGGTCAGCACGTCGCTGAGCCTTGCCCGCAGGTAGTTGGCGTTGAGGACGGCGTCCTCGGCGATCTGGCGCAGCCCGTCACTGCCGTGGCTCATCATGTAGGCGAGCGCCCGCACGAACATGCCGATCTGGCCGTGAAAGCCCTTGAGCCGGCCGATCGAGTGCGCCGCCGGCGCTTCGGCGTGCTCGACCAGCGCGAAGCCGTCCTTGCCGTGCACAATCCACGGCACTGGCGCGTAGGGCGCCAGCTCCGCCGCCAGCGCGACCGGGCCGCTGCCCGGCCCGCCGCCGCCGTGTGGGGTCGAGAACGTCTTGTGCAGGTTCATGTGCAAGGCGTCGATGCCGAGGTCGCCCGGCCGCACCCGCCCGACCAGCGCGTTGAAATTGGCGCCGTCGCAGTAGAAGAAGGCGCCCGCACCGTGCACCGCAGCGGCGATTTCGAGGATCTCGTCCTCGAAAAGGCCGCAGGTGTTGGGGTTGGTCAGCATCAGCGCGGCGACGCCGCCGTCGAGCTGCGCCTTGAGCGCGGCGAGATCGACCCGGCCGCGCGAATTGGCCGGGATCGCCTCGACCGCATAGCCGCAGGTCGCGGCGGTCGCCGGGTTGGTGCCGTGCGCCGATTCAGGCACCAGCAGGCGCAGCCGCCGGTCGCCGCGCGCTTCGAGCGCGGCGCGGATCGCCATGATGCCGCACAGTTCGCCGTGCGCGCCGGCGGCCGGCGACATCGCGATCGCCGGCATGCCGGTCAGCACCTTCAGCCAATGTGCCGTCATATCGATCAGTTCGAGCGCGCCCTGCACGCTCGCCACCGGCTGCAGCGGGTGCAGGTCGGCGAAGCCGGGAAGGCGCGCTAGCTTTTCGTTGAGCCGCGGATTGTGCTTCATCGTGCACGACCCGAGCGGATAGAGGCCGCTGTCGATCGCATAGTTCTTTTGCGAGAGGCGGGTGAAGTGGCGCACGATCTGTGGCTCGCTGAGCCCCGGCAGGCCGATCGGCCCCCGGCGCTCGAGGCCGCCCAGCCGCTCGCGGAACGGCTCGGGCTCGGGCAGATCGACGCCGCAATGGCCGGGCGAATCCTGCTCGAAGAGAAGCGGCTCCTCGATCTGGAGCCCACGATTGCCGCTGATTGTCGGCGGGCTCATCGCAGCACCTCCTGGAGCGCGGCGGCGAGGCAGTCGATGTCCTGCGGCATCACCATCTCGGTCGCCGCGACCAGCAGCAGGTCGGCAAGCTCGACCCGCCCGGGATAAAGCCGGCTGACCGGGACGCCGGCGAGGATGCCCTGTGCGGCCAGCGCCTCGACGATCGGCGCCGCTGGGCTGGGCAGCCGTACAGTGAACTCGTTGAAAAAGCGCTCGTTGACCAGCGCGACGCCGGGGATCGCGGCCAGCCGCTCGGCGGCGGCGACTGCGGTCGCATGGTTCAAGCGGGCAAGGCGCCCGAGGCCCGCTTCGCCAAGCAGCGCCAGGTGGATCGTGAAGGCGAGCGCGCACAGCCCGGAATTGGTGCAGATGTTGCTGGTCGCCTTCTCGCGCCGGATATGCTGCTCGCGCGTCGCGAGCGTCAGAACCCAGCCGCGCGCGCCCTCGGCGTCGATCGTCTGGCCGACAAGGCGCCCCGGCATCTGCCGGACGAACTTTTCGCGGCTGGCGAAGAGGCCGAGATAGGGGCCGCCGAAATTGAGCGCGTTGCCAAAGGACTGCCCTTCGGCGGCGACGATGTCGGCGCCCATCTCACCGGGCGGCAGGATCAGGCCCAGCGACAGCATCTCGGTAACGACGACGACCAGCAGCGCGCCCGCGGCATGGCAGCGCTCTGCCAGCGCCGAATAATCGCGGATCTCGCCCCAGAAATCGGGGTTCTGCACGACGACGCAGGCGGTCTCGCCGTCGATCAGCGCCGCGAGGTCTTCGCCGCCGCCGGGCGCCGCATCCTGTGCCAGCAGCTCGACGCCGGCGAACTGACCGTAGGTCTCGCACACCGCGCGATACTGAGGGTGCAGCCCGCCGGACAGCACGGTGCGGTTGCGGCGGGTGACGCGATGCGCCATCGCGACGGCCTCGGCGCACGATGTCGCGCCGTCATAGAGCGAGGCGTTGGCGACCTCCATGCCGGTCAGCAGCGCGACCTGGGTCTGGAACTCGAACAGGTATTGCAGCGTGCCCTGCGCCAGCTCCGGCTGGTAGGGCGTATATGAGGTCAGGAACTCGCCGCGCTGGATCAGGTGGTCGACCGCCGCCGGGACGTGATGGCGGTAGGCACCGCCGCCGAGAAAGCACGGCGCCGCGCCGGCGTTCAAATTCTTCGCGGCCATCGCGGCGAGGCGGCGCTCGACCTCCAATTCGCCCATCGCGCGCGGCAGGTCGAGGAGGCCGGGGTGCCGCGCCGCCTCGGGCACATCGGCAAACAGCGCCTCGATCGAGGCCACCCCGATCGAGGCCAGCATGTCGCGGCGGTCGGCGTCGGTCAGCGGCAGGTAGCGCATCAATGCTGCTCCTCGGCGATGAAGGCCTGATAGGCCGCCTCGTCCATCAGCGCCTCGAACTGCTTCGGGTCGGCAAGGCGCAGCTTGATGAACCAGCCCTCGCCCATCGCGTCGGCGTTGACCTTGGCCGGTTCGCCGAGAAGCGCGTCGTTGACCGCGACGACCTCGCCCGAGACCGGGGCGTAGACTTCGCTGGCCGCCTTCGCCGATTCGACGACCGCCGCTTCCTTGCCCTGTTCGACCGCGCGGCCGATCTCCGGCAATTCGACGTAGACGACGTCGCCCAGCTGCTCCTGCGCGTAATCGGTGATGCCGATCACCGCGGTGTCGCCGTCCAGGCGGACCCATTCGTGGTCCTTGGTGTAGCGGGTGAGGCTCATCGGGTTTCCTCCTGATGGGGCGCGGTGCTCAGCCGCGGTAATAGCGGGCCGGGACGAAGGGCAGCGCGGCCACCCGCGCCGGGCGCGGTACCTCGCGCACGACCAGCGCCAGCGCGCTGCCCAGTGCGGCGTGGGCAGTCTCGACATAGCCCATCGCGATCGGCGCGCCGAGGGACGGGCCGAAGCCGCCGCTGGTAACCCGGCCGACCGCTTTGCCGGCCGGATCGAGGATCGCGGCGTCCTCGCGCGCCGGGGCGCGGCCGTCCGGGCGGATGCCGACGCGCCGGCGGCCGGGGCCGTCGGCGAGCTGGCGCAAAATCGTCGGCGCGCCGGGGAAGTTGCCTTCGGCGCGGCGCCGCTTGGCGATGGTCCAGGCGAGCCCGGCTTCGACCGGGGTGGTGGTCTCGTCGATGTCGTGGCCCCAGAGGCAGAGCCCGGCTTCGAGGCGCAACGTGTCGCGGGCGCCGAGACCGATCGGCGCCACCTCCGGCTGGTCCAGCAGCGCTTCGGCGACCGCGACGGCATGTTCGGCGGCAAGCGACAATTCAAACCCGTCCTCGCCGGTGTAGCCCGAGCGGGTCATGCCGCACGGCGCGCCGGCGATCCTGGCTTCGGCCGCGCTCATAAAGGGCAGCCGCTCGATCCCCGCGACGAAGCGCGCCAGCACCGCGGCCGCCGCCGGGCCTTGCAACGCCAAGAGAGCGCGCTCGAAACGCGGCACGATCGCGACGCCCGGGTCGAGCCGCGCGGTGAGGTGGGCGAGGTCGGCTTCCTTGCGCGCCGCGTTGACGACGAGCGTCAACCCGTCATCGGTGCGCGTCGCGATCAGATCGTCGAGGATGCCGCCCCTCTCGTCGAGCAGCAGCGTGTAGCGCATGCGGCCCGCCGCCAGGCTCTGCAGGTCGCCGGGGACAAGCGCTTCCAGCGCGCTCGCCGCGGCGTCGCCGCGCAGCCGGATTTGGCCCATATGCGACACATCGAAAAGGCCGGCCTTGGCGCGCGTGTGGAGGTGCTCGGCGATGATCCCCGTCGGGTACTGCACTGGCATCTCATAGCCGGCGAAGGCCACCATGCGAGCGCCCTTGGCGCGGTGCAGCTCATAAAGCGGGGTGTGCCGCAACGGCGCCGCTTCGGGGACAGACACAGGGCGCACCTCCACCGGCGCGGACGCAGGCTGCGTCCGGGAGATGCCCCCTCTGTCGTGGACCCTGAGAGATTCACCGCAACCACACCCTACCGGGAGCGTTGCGGCTTACTCCTTCGGTGAGCGGCGAGCCCTCAGGGCTCGGCCGCCGCTTTCCAGAGCGCCCTTCCGCCCGCAGTCCTTCTGCCTGAGAGTTTCCGGGGCGGTTGCTCCTTCGGCGTCGCCCGGGCCGGTCGGGCCGGGGCGATCTCTCCTGCGGGCGTGCATACGGCAGCCGCCTCTTTAGCACCGCCGCCCGGTGGAAGCCAGCCGTTCCGCAGCTTGCCGCTAGCGGCCGCGGAAGTGGCGATAGAAATCAACCACGTCGGGACTTTGCTGAAAGCCGAGAACGATGCTGAGATCGCCCGGGGCGCGGCCGGCGAGCGGGATCGTCTCTTCGACATGGTCGGTAACCCCGGCGCGCCGCGCTTCCGCGGGAACCTCGATGTGGACGGGCAGCGACCGCTTGCTGAGGATCGCCTGGTTGGGTCCGGTTACCGCGACGAAATATTGCAGGTCGACGCCGGTCCCGCCGCGCGCCGAGGGGCCCCGCTCACCGATGATGACGATATCGAGCGACACGCGCACCACGTCGCCGCTGCGCTCGCAGTGGCTGCTGACGTCATCGAGAATGCCATAGAACGCGACCCCCACCGGTTGCGGCTTCGCGCCGGGCGCGAACATTGCGGTCTGGCGCAACGCCTGCAGGATGACCGCGCTAGGGCAGGCCGCCGGCGTCGGTCCGCTCGACCCGGCGGAAGAGCCGAGTGGGTTCAGCGAGGCAAGCGTGCTGCATCCGGCAAGCGCAGCGAAGCTGCACGCCGCCAGAGCGCGCGCAACAGCATACCAGCGCCGCGGGCAGCTCGATCCGTAGCGCAATCCGACCTACCGGGCGATCAGAGGTTCTTGTGCGTGCCGTCGCAGAAGGGCTGGCGGCCGGTCGCCTTGCAGCCGCACAGGTAGACGGGGCCGCTCTTCTCGGCGGTGAAGGCGATCGGGGCGAGGCCGACGGCCTTGTGCGAGCCGTCGCAATAGGGTTGTTGGGCGCTGCGGCCGCAGGCGCACCAGAAGTAGCGCTTGCCTTCCTCGACCGTGACATTATAGGGCGCCTTTTGCGCCGGTATCGCTGCTTCCATGCTTCTGCCCCCGTGTTGGCCTTGCTACTGTCCCCTAGCGCAACGGATTGGCGCGACTTTAGGCGAGGCGCGCCTGGGGCACAAGCCGGCTTGCCACGCGGTGAACGGGCTCGCGCGCGAAGGACAAGTCTGAGGCATGGCGGTCTATACCGAGATCGGCGACGACGAATTGCGCGGGTTCACCGCGCTCTACGATCTGGGCGAGGTGCTGTCGTGCAAGGGCATCGCCGAAGGCGTCGAAAACTCGAACTTTCTGCTGACCACCGAGCGCGGCAATTTCATCCTGACGCTTTATGAAAAGCGGGTGGCGCGCGCCGATCTGCCGTTTTTCATCGGGTTGATGGACCATCTGGCGCATCACGGCGTCGCCGCGCCGACCCCGGTCAGGGCGAGGGACGGCGAGGCATTGCGCGAATTGTGCGGCCGCCCGGCCGCCATTGTGTCGTTTCTCAACGGCATGTGGCCGCGCCGCATCGATCCGTCGCACTGCGCGGCGCTTGGCGCGGCGCTGGCGCGGCTGCATCTGGCCGGCGCCTCGTTCGAGATGGCGCGGCCCAACGATCTGGGCCCGGCCGGGTGGCGACGGCTCTACGACGGCAGCCGCGAGCGCGCCGACGAGGTGCAGCCGGGGCTCGCCGCGGAGCTCGGCGACGAATTGCTGTCGCTCGAAGCCGCCTGGCCGCACGATTTGCCGCAGGGCGTCATTCACGCCGATCTCTTTCCCGACAACGTGTTCTTCCGCGATCACGAGCTGTCGGGGCTGATCGACTTCTATTTCGCCTGCACCGATTTTCTCGCCTACGACGTCGCGATCTGCCTCAACGCCTGGTGCTTCGAGCCGGATCTGAGCTTCAACGTGACAAAGGCGCGCCTTCTCGTGCGCAACTATTGCGCCGCGCGGCCGCTCGCGGCGGGCGAACTGGCGGCTCTCCCGCTCCTGGCGCGCGGCAGTGCGCTGCGCTTCCTCTTGACCCGCCTCTACGACTGGCTGAACCAGACCCAGGGCGCGCTGGTGCGCCCGAAGGACCCGATAGAGTATCTGAGGAAACTGCGCTTTCACCGTGGCATCGCGGGGCCCGCCGCCTACGGCATCGATGCCTGACATCGAGATCTTCACCGACGGGGCGTGCAGCGGCAACCCCGGCCCGGGCGGCTGGGGGACGATCCTGCGCTACGGCGAGGTCGAAAAGGAATTGTCCGGCGGCGAGGCGCCGACCACCAACAACCGCATGGAAATGATGGCGGCGATCGCCGGGCTCGAGGCCTTGAAGCGGCCATGCCGTGTCGCCCTCTATACCGACAGCCAGTATCTGCGCGACGGCATCACCCGGTGGCTCTCGGCGTGGAAGGCGCGCGGCTGGAAGACCGCCGACAAGAAGCCTGTCAAAAACGTCGATCTGTGGCAGCGCCTCGAAGCCGCCGCCGCGCCGCACGACATCGAATGGCACTGGGTGCGCGGCCACGCCGGTCACCCCGAGAACGAGCGCGCCGACGCGCTGGCGCGCGCGGCCATCAGGACGCCGGCGGATTAACGCCAAAATCTTTATCCGTCATCCTCAATAAGATCCGTCATACCGGCGCAGGCCGGGACCCACTGAGCCGCTGACGAGCGTTTGGTCGATAGGTCCCGGCCTGCGCCGGGATGACGGATCTGGACGAAAGTTACCGGCCGACCGCGTAGGTCTGCATGCCGCGCGGGTTAGCGCCGGCCTTGAGGATCGTGCCTTCGGGGGTTTCCTCGCGGGCGCAGGCGGTGAGGCGGCCGCCCGACCAGGTGTCGCCCATCCGCACCTTGTGGCCGCGCTCGGCCAGGGCGCGCAGCGTTTTTTCCGGGAAGCGGCCCTCCAGCGTGAGGCCGCCGGGGTTGGCGGTGCGCGGGTAGAACGAGGAGGGCGCGTGGTCGTTGTTGAATTCCGGGCAGTCGATCGCCTCCTGCAAATTCATCGCGTGATGCACATGGTGCAGGAAAAGCTGCGTCGACCATTGGTCCTGCCCGTCGCCGCCCGGCGTGCCGAATGCCATGAAGGGTTCGCCCTCCTTCAGCGCGAGCGTCGGCGAGAGCGTGCTGCGGGGCCGCTTGCCGGGAGCCAGGGCCGAGGCCGAGCGCTCGTCGAGCCAGGAAATCTGCAGCCGCGTGCCGAGGCAGAAGCCGAGTTCCGGGATGACCGGCGATGATTGCAGCCAGCCGCCCGACGGCGTCGCCGACACCATGTTGCCCCAGCGGTCGATGATGTCGAGATGGCAGGTATCGCCGGCGACGACGCCCAATTCGCTGGTGGTCGGCTCGCCGATCCCACCGATCCGCCCGACAGTCGGCTCGCCCACCCCGGCGGCCGTTGCGCCGGCGGTGCCGCCGAGCGGGATGTACGGATCGCGCCCGTCCGGGCGGCCAGGCCGCAGCTCAAGCGATGCCTGTTCGCCCACGAGCTTGCGCCGCGCGTCGTTGTAAGCCGGGGACAGCAGCGTCGCCATCGGCACGCCGACAAAATCGGGGTCGCCGTACCATGCCTCGCGGTCGGCGTAGGCCAGCTTGGCG
>DATGFP010000135.1:0-45985 GCA_035309005.1 Allostellaceae bacterium
CTTCGGCAACAGCGGTTCGATCGCCGTCCACTGCCGATCGTCGAGCCAGAATTCCCCCGCCATGATCCAAGCTCCCGAAGTTTCCAGCTTGAATCACGCCTCCTTCCTTGCGTCAATCGTCTGATTGGGTTTCGACCCTAACGCGGCTCAGCCGGCGACGCCCTCGGGGATGGCGCTTCCCATGCCCCACCAATAGATGCAGACGAACAGGAAGAGCCACACCACGTCGACGAAATGCCAATACCAGGCGGCCGCCTCCAGGCCGAAATGATGGTCCGGCTTGAAATCGCCGCGTATCGCGCGCCACAGGCAGACGGCGAGAAAGGTCGTGCCGATGATGACGTGAAAGCCATGAAACCCGGTCGCCATGAAGAAGGTCGAGGGGTAGATGCCGCCGGTGAAGTGGAACGCCGCGTGGCTGTATTCGTAGGCCTGGACCGAGGTGAAAGAGAGGCCGAGCAGAACGGTTACGATCAGGCCCTGGATCAGGCCCCTCTGGTTGCCTTCGAGCAGCGAGTGATGCGCCCAGGTCACCGTGGTGCCCGACAGCAGCAGGATGAGGGTGTTGAGAAACGGAAACTCGAACGGGTCGAACGGGTGGATGCCCTGGGGCGGCCATACGCCGCCGACCGGGAACAGGCTGGAGGAGAAGAAGGCCCAGAAGAACGCCGAAAAGAACATCACCTCGGAGGCGATGAAGAGGGCCATGCCGTAGCGCATGCCGAGCTGCACGACCGGGTTGTGGTGGCCCTCGAAGGTCGCCTCGCGAATGACGTCGCGCCACCACACCGCCATCGTCGCGAGGACGCAGAGGAACCCGATGATCAACAGCGGCCAGCTGTGGCCGCCATGCATGTAGACGAGGCCGCCGGTGGCCAGCAAACCGGCCGAAATCGCCCCGACAATCGGCCACGGGCTCGGATCGACGAGGTGATAGGGGTGCTTCGGCGCGCCGTGCCCGTGCGCGTCGCCATGCGTGTCAGCGTGCCCGTGGAGGTCGGCGTGGCCGTCGGCGTGGATATCGGTCATCTCTGTGCGCCACCTTCGCTCGAAATTCGTGCCTAGCCGCCGCTGATGCGCACGATCGCAATGACGTAGAACAGCGCGACCAGCGCCAGCAGCACGACGAGAAGGGCGCGGTTGCGCGCGCGCATCCGCCGCTCGCGCTCGTCCATCGGCCGTTCCCCTATGGCATGGGCGGCTGCGCTCACCACGCGCCTCCGCCGAGGTGATCGGCCAAGAGCGCGGTGAAGATCAGAAAGAGGTAGAGGAGCGAGAAGGCGAACATCTGCCGGGCCTGGCGCTCGCCGCCGTCGCCGCGCTCGCGCCATACCCGCAGCGCGGCGCCGGTAAATACGAGGCTGAGCCCGCCGGCGCAAACCGCGTAAAGCGGCCCGGCGATCCCGAGCAGCCACGGCGCCAGCGTCGCCGGCCACAGCATCAGCGTATAGAGCAGCATCTGGCGCTTGGTCTCGCGCGCGCCGGCGACGACCGGCAGCATCGGCACCCCGGCGGCTTCATATTCGCCGGCGCGGTAGAGCGACAAGGCCCAGAAATGCGGCGGGGTCCAGAAAAAGATGATCGCGAACAACGCAACCGCGCCCCAGCCGACATCGCCGGTCACCGCGGCCCAGCCAATCAGCGGCGGCAAGGCGCCGGCGGCGCCGCCGATCACGATGTTCTGCGGGGTGCGGCGCTTCAGCCACATCGTATAGACGAAGACATAGAAGGCGACGGTCAGCGCCAGCAGCTCGGCGGCCACCCAGTTGACCGCAAGCCCCATCACCGCGACGGCGAAGACCGCCAGCACGACGCCAAAGCCGAGCGCCTCGCCCGCCATCATGCGGCCGGCCGGCAGCGGCCGCGACGCGGTCCGCCGCATCACCGCATCGATATCGCGGTCATACCACATGTTGATGGCGCCAGAGGCGCCGGCGCCGACCGCGATGCACAGCACCGCGACCGCGGCCAGCACCGGGTGCAGGTGCCCCGGGGCGACGACGAGCCCGACAAAGCCGGTGAAGACGACGAGCGACATGACCCTGGGCTTGAGGATCTGCACGTAATCGCCGACCGCCGCGCCCGCGTAGGGCGCCAGCACGCTCGTCGGGAGTTCGCTCACCTGGCTATCCACACGTCCCGGGCAGCGGAATCTAATGCGTCGCCGGCGCGATCACCGGCGGCTCGTCATAGCTGTGGAACGGCGGCGGCGAGGATACCGACCATTCGAGCGTCGTCGCCCCCTCGCCCCAGTAATTGGCGCCGACCCGGCGCTTGGCCCAGAACGCCTCGAACACGATGAAGACGAAAAACAGGGTCGCAGCGTAGGAAATGAAGGCGCCGATCGATGACACGAAGTTCCATCCGGCGTAGGCATCGGGATAGTCCGGGATGCGGCGCGGCATGCCGGCGAGCCCGAGGAAATGCTGCGGGAAGAAGCACAGATTGACGCCGATGAAAGTGGTCCAGAAATGGATCTTGCCGAAGGTCTCGTTGTACTGGTAGCCCGACATCTTGCCGAACCAGTAATAAAACCCGGCGAACAGCGAGAACACCGCCCCCAGCGACAGCACGTAATGAAAGTGGGCAACGACGTAATAGGTGTTGTGCAGGGCAAAATCGACGCCGGCATTGGCCAAAACGACGCCGGTCACGCCGCCGACCGTGAACAGGAAGATGAAGCCGATCGCCCATAGCATCGGCGTCTTGAACTCGAGCGAGCCGCCCCACATCGTGGCGACCCAGGAAAAGATCTTCACCCCGGTCGGCACCGCGATGACCATCGTCGCGGCGGTGAAGTAGGCGCGGGTGTCGACGTTGATGCCGGTGGTGAACATGTGGTGCGCCCAGACGACGAACCCGATCGCGCCGATCGAGACCATCGCGTAGGCCATGCCGAGATAGCCGAACACCGGCTTTTTGGAGAAGGTCGAGACAATCTGCGAGACCATGCCGAACCCCGGCAGGATCATGATGTAGACCTCGGGGTGCCCGAAGAACCAGAACAAGTGCAGGAAGAGGAGCGGGTCGCCGCCGCCCGCCGGGTTGAAAAACGTCGTGCCGAAATTGCGGTCGGTTAAGAGCATTGTGATCGCGCCGGCCAGCACCGGCAGCGCCAGCAGCAGCAGGAACGCGGTCACCAGGATCGACCACACGAAGAGCGGCATGCGGTGCAGCGTCATGCCCGGCGCGCGCATGTTGAAGATCGTCGTGATGAAGTTGATCGAACTCATGATCGACGAGGCGCCGGCCAGATGCAGCGCGAAGATCGCCATGTCGATGGCCGGCCCCGGATGGCCGGAGGGCTGCGAGCCGGAAAGCGGCACGTAGATCGTCCAGCCGACCCCGGCGCCGGCGCCGTTGACGCCGTCGCCGGCGCCGAACTGGGTCGACAGCAGCAGCAGCAGGAACGACGGGACGAGGAGCCAGAAGCTGACGTTGTTCATCCGCGGAAAGGCCATGTCCGGGGCGCCGATCATCAGCGGCACGAACCAGTTGCCGAAGCCGCCGAAGGTCGCCGGCATGACCACGAAAAACACCATGATCAAGCCGTGCGCGGTGATGATCACGTTGTAGACCTGGTCGTCGGTAATGAGCGTATTGCCGGGATGCATCAGCTGCGCCCGCATCACCACCGACAGCGCGCCGGCCAGCACCGACGCGAAGATCGCGAAGCAGATGTAGAGCGTTCCGATGTCCTTGTGATTGGTCGAGAACAGCCAGCGGGTGAAGAAGCCCGGCCGATGATCGTGCGCCGCGTGGTCGCCGCCGGCGGTTGCGTCGTGGTAAGCCATCGCGAGACCTCTTCCCTGTCAGTTGCCGGCCCGGGCCGGCAAGCCGTCGCCCGCCGTCGCGGCGACCAGCGCCGGACGCTGCGGCGGCGCGCCGTCGTCGGGGGCGGCGGCGGCAAACTTCTTCTTTGCGTCGCCAAGCCACTTGTCGAATTCGGGCTTCGCCAGCGCGACGACCTCGATCGGCATGTGGGAATGGTTGATGCCGCAGATCTGGTTGCACTGGCCGTAATAGGTGCCGGCGTGCTCGACGCGGAACCACGATTCGTTGAGCCGGCCGGGCACGGCATATTCCTGGACCCCGAAAGAGGGGACGTACCAGCTGTGAATGACCCCGTCGGGGACGCCGGTGATCTGCACCCGCACCGTCGCCCCGACCGGCACGACCAGCGGGTTGTCGACGGTGAGCAGGCGCAAGTCCCCCGGCTTCAGGTCCTTGTCCGCAATGATGTTGCTGTCGAAGGCGATCTTCTGGTCGGGGTAGGCGTAGGACCAGTACCATTGGTTGCCGGTGACCTTGATCGTCATGTCGGCCTTTGGTACCCGGTCCATGTAATACATCAGCTTGAACGACGGGATCGCGATCGCGACTAGAACGAGCACCGGGATGACGGTCCACAGGATCTCGATCAGCGCGTTGTGCGAGGTGCGGGTCGGCACCGGGTTGCGGCTGTGACGGAAGCGCACCATCACGTACAGCAAGAGGCCGAGCACGATGACCGAAATCACGAAAATGATGATTAGGAGTTCGTTATGAAATTCGGTGATCCTGTCATGCACCGGGGTCGCCGAGGCCTGCATGCCGAGTTCCCACGGCCGCGGCTGGTCGGCCCAGGCGAGCGTCGGCAGGCTCGCCAGCGCCGCGCCGGCCCACGATGCCCGGCCGCCTGTCGCCGCCGCATGCAGCCTCATCACTGATCGCGTAAAGCTACCCATGCGCCCACCGCCCCTCTCGAGCGACACCAGCCGACCCGGCCAAGGCCCCCGGCCGGCGACCCGAGACCGCCGTTCGGAGCCCCCCTATCCGATCGGGATCGTGCGGGGTTGCTCAACGCTCGATCTGCGAGCGATAGCAACCGGATGCGTGCCTCGGCGGCAGCGTCGGATCGGGCCGACCCTACACCAAACCCGCTCGGGCCGACAACCCGCTCGGGCCTGCTCGCATTCCTTGCGGCAAGCCGCCGCAGCGCCGCAAATCCGCGGCTTCGGCGGCGCCCGATGATCGCGCGATCGCTGCGCCGCATCGAACGCGAGCTGCACGCCGGCCGGGTCGAGCCGGCGGCCCGGCTCGTGCGCCAGGTGCTTGCCGCCCAGCCCAACAACGCGCTCGCGTTGTTCTATCGCTCGGCGATCGCGTTTCGCCGAGGCGATCTGGTGGCGGCCGAAGCCGCGCTGCGGGAGGTCGTCCGGCTGCGGCCGGACCATGCCGAGGCGCACAGCAATTTCGGCGTGGTGCTGCGCGCGCAGGGCAAGATCGAGGCCGCAATTGCGGCCTTTCGCCAGGCGATCGCGCTGGAACCCGGGCTCGCCGACGCGCAGCGCCAGCTCGCCAAGTCGCTGCACGGGATCGGCCAAACCGAGGCCGCGATCGCCGCCTACCAGACGGCCCTGCGGCTGGAGCCCGAGGATGCCGAGACGCTGACCAGCCTCGGCAACACCTTCGTTGCGGCGGGCCAGCTCGGCGAGGCGGCGGCCGCCTGGCAGGATGCGCTGCGGCTGCGGCCGGACAGCGCCGACGTCCACAGCAACCTCGGCATCCTACTGCGGCGCCAGGGGCGGCTGGAAGAGGCGGTCGCCGCTTACCGCCGGGCGATCGAGCTCAAGCCGGATTTCCCCGAGGCCTACAACAACCTGGGCAATGCGCTGCGCGACCAGGGGCAGCACAACGAGGCGATGGCCGCCTTCGAGCACGCCCTCAACCTCAACCCGAACTACGCCGAAGCCTGCGACAATCTCGGTCTGGCGCTGTTGGCCCGTGGCCAACCGCGCGAGGCGGCGGCGGCGTTCGAACGCGCGCTTCAGGTCCGGCCGGATTTCGCCTCGGCCTGGGTCAACCTCGCCGGCGCGTTGCAGGAAGCGGGCGATAGCGCGGCGGCGCTTGACGCCTGCCGGCGCGCGCTGGCCATCGACCCCGAGTTCGCCGCCGCCCATACCGGGCTTGGCGACGTGCTCAGGGCGCAGGGCAACCTTGCGGAGGCGGTCGTGGCCTACCGCCGCGCGATCGAACTGGCGCCGCTTCTGCCCGAGGCGCACAACAACCTCGGGGCGGCCCTGGTCGAGGCCCGCGAGCCGGCGGCGGCGGCGGCGTGCTTTGAGCAGGCCCTGGTGCTGCGGCCGCATTTCGCCGAGGCGCTGGTCAATCTCGGGGTCGCATTGGTCGACCAGGACCGCTTCGCCGAGGCCATCGACAACTACGACCGCGCGCTGGTGCTGGCGCCGAACCTGCCGCAGGCGCACAGCAACCGCGGCAACGCCTTTTATCAGCAGGGCCGGCTCGACGAGGCGATCGCCTGCTACGACCGGGCGCTGGCGCTCGATGCGAACTATGCCGACGCGCACAACAACAAGGCGCTCGCCCTGCTAGTCGACGGCAAATTGACCGCGGGCTGGGACGAATACGAATGGCGCACCAGCCTGCGCGGCCACAATTTTGCGTGGCCCCGCTGGGAGGGCGAGAGGCTGCCCGGCAAGACCCTGCTCGTATGGTCGGAGCAGGGTCAGGGCGACACGCTGAACTTCTGTCGCTATCTCGGCCTGATCCGCGAGCGCGTCGCCGAACTGGTGTTCGAGGTGCAGCCGAGCCTGCTGCGGCTGATGCAGGCCAATTTCCCGCAGTGCCGGGTGGTGCCGCGCGGCGCCGAGCTGCCGCCGATCGATGCCTACATCCCGCTCCTCAGCCTGCCGCGTCTGCTGGCGACGCAGCTCGACAGCATCCCGGCGGCGACGCCTTCGCTGCAGGCAGACCCGGCGGCGACCGAGGAATGGCGGCGGCGCCTCGCCGGGCCGCGGCTCAAGGTCGGGCTGGTCTGGGCCGGCACGCCCGGGCACCAGAACGACCGGCGGCGCTCGCTGGCGCTCGCCGCTTTCGGCGATCTCCTGGCGCTCCCTGGGGTCGACTTCTATTCGTTGCAGGTCGGCGAGCGCAGCCGGGACATCACCGAGGCCGACAAGTCTCGGCTGCACGATCTGTCGCCGCTGATAGCGGACTTCGCCGATACCGCCGCCATCGTCGCCAACCTCGATCTCGTGATCACCGCCGATACTTCCGTCGCGCATCTCGCGGGTGCGCTCGGCCGGCCGGTCTGGGTGCTGATCCCCTATGCGCCCGATTGGCGCTGGCTGCGCGGGCGCGACGACAGCCCGTGGTACCCGACGGCGCGGCTGTTTCGCCAGCCGCGCCTCGGCGACTGGGCCGACGTGCTCGACCGCGTCGCCGCAGAGCTCGCCAAACTGGCGAACCAGACAGCGCCGGCAAGCGGCCGCGAAGCCGCCGCGATCGGAGCCATCGACGCGGCTGCCATGACGCAGGCGGCGTTGGCCGCCTATGGGCGCGGCGATATCGCCGAAGCGGAGCGCCTCGCGCGGGGCGCGATCGCGGCCGACGCCGATTATTTCGACGCCCAGCATCTCTTGGCCGTAATCGCAGCCCGCATCTGCCAGCGCGAGGCGGCGCTGGAGGCTTTCGATCGGGCGCTGCGGCTGCGCCCGGACGACCCCCAGGCGCTCTCCAACCGCAGCGTCGTCCTCGGCGAACTCGGGCGCTTCGCCGAGGCGCTTGCTTGCCTTGACCGGGCCCTGGCGTCGCGGTCCGACTTTCCCGAGGCGTGGTCGAACCGCGGCAACGCGCTGCGCGGGCTGCTGCGGCACGACGAGGCGCTGGCGAATTACGACCGGGCGTTGGCGCTGCAGCCGCTCTATCCCGAGGCATGGTCGAACCGTGGCAATGCGCTCTACGACACGCGGCGCTTCGAGGAGGCGCTGGCGAGCTATGACCGGGCGCTGGCGATCAACCCCGGTTACGCGCCGGCCCTGTCGAACCGCGGCGTCGTGCTCAGCGCCTTGCGGCGGCAGGAGGAAGCGCTGGCGAGCTTCGACAAGGCGCTGTCGATCGAGCCGCACTATGCCGATTGCCATCACAACCGCGGCTTGCTGCTGCTGCTGCATGGGCGCTTCGCCGAGGGCTGGCGGGAATACGAGTGGCGGCGGCGGCTCGGAAGCTGGGTCGCCAGAGCCTTCGACGCGCCGGAATGGCAGGGTGGCGATCTGCGCGGCAAGCGGCTGCTGCTCTACGCCGAACAGGGCCTCGGCGACACGATCCAGTTCGCCCGCTTCGCGCCGCTCCTCGCTTCCCGCGGCGCGACCGTGCTGCTGGCGGTCCAGCCGGCGCTCCGCGCGCTGTTGCGCTCGCTTCCCGGGGTGGCGGCGGTGTTGAGCGATGGTGACGCGCTGCCGGATTTCGATTGCCAGCTGCCGCTGATGAGCGTGCCCCATGTGTGCGGGTTGGGCGAGGCGCAGCTTGCCGGCGACATCCCCTACCTCGCCGCCGACCCGGCGCGCGTCGAAAGCTGGGGGCGGCGGCTGCCGCCCGGCGCGGTGCGGGTCGGCATCGCCTGGCAAGGCGACCCGCGGCGCCGCATCGACCTCGGGCGTTCGATCTCGCTGGCGGCGTTTGCGCCGCTCGCTGGGATCGCCGGCGTGCGGCTGATCAGCCTGCAGAAGCATTGGGGCGTCGAGCAGCTGGCAGATCCGCCGCCGGGGCTCGAGGTCGAGAGCCTCGGCGACGCATTCGACGCCGGTCCCGACGGGTTTCTCGATACCGCCGCGGTGATGATGCAGCTCGATCTCGTCATCACCAGCGACAGCGCCGTCGCGCATTTGGCCGGCGCCCTCGGGAGGCCGGTATGGCTCGCTCTGAAGGACGTGCCGGACTGGCGCTGGCAGGTCGACCGGCCGGATTGCCCGTGGTATCCGAGCGCGCGGCTGTTCCGCCAGGACCGGCGCGACGACTGGAGCGCGGTCTTCCAATGCATCGCGGCGGCGCTGCGCCGTTGGGCCGCGCCGCCTTGAACCTTCCGGCGGCGGGCGAAGAGGCCCATATTGGGCTCAGACGCGACCGCGGAGCCGAGGCATGACCAATCTCGCCGTAACCAACGACTTGTTTTTCGAGCGCACCGGCCTCGATCCCGGCCGGGTCGAGCGGATCGTCGGCGAGGCGCTCGCCGGCATGGATGACGGCGAACTCTTCCTCGAGTACAGCCAGTCGGAGAGCGTCGCGCTCGACGACGGGCGGATCAAGAGCGCCTCGTTCGACACGACCCAGGGCTTCGGCTTGCGCGCCGTCTCGGGCGAAGCTGCCGGCTACGCGCATGCCTCCGAACTGTCGGAAGGGGCGCTGCGGCGCGCCGCGGCGGCGGTGCGTGCGGTCGCCAGCGGCCACCCCGGCACGTTTGCCGATCCGCCGCCCGGCACCAACCGCGCCCTCTACACCGAGATGAACCCGCTCGGCGCGGTCGATCTGGCCGCGAAGACCCGGCTCCTCGCCGAGATCGACGCCTATGCCCGCTCGCGCGACCCGCGGGTGCGCCAGGTCATGACCTCGCTGTCGGGCGTATGGCAGGCGGTGCAGATCCTGCGCCCGGACGGTCGCCAGGCGGCCGACATCCGCCCCTTGGTGCGCCTCAACGTCTCGATCGTGGTCGGCGAGGGGGACCGCATGGAAACCGGCTCGCACGGCGCCGGCGGGCGGGTCAGCTATGAATATTATCTCGATCCCGCGCACTGGAAGGCGCAGGTCGACGAGGCGCTGCGCCAGGCGCTGACCAATCTCGGCTCGGTGCCGGCGCCGGCCGGCGAGATGACCGTCGTGCTGGGGCCTGGCTGGCCCGGCGTCATGCTGCACGAGGCGGTCGGGCACGGGCTCGAAGGCGATTTCAACCGCAAGAAAACCTCGACATTTTCCGGCCGGGTCGGCGAGCAGGTCGCCTCGAAGGGCGTGACCGTCGTCGATGACGGGACCTTGCCCGACCGGCGCGGCTCCTTGACGATCGACGACGAGGGCACCCCCTCGGCCTACAACGTCTTGATCGAGGACGGCATCCTCAAGGGCTACATGCAGGACCGCATGAACGCGCGGCTGATGGGCGCAGCGGCGACCGGCAACGGCCGGCGCGAGAGTTTCGCGCACGCCCCGATGCCGCGCATGACCAATACCTACATGCTGGCCGGCGAGCGCGACCCGCAGGAGATCTTGCGTTCGGTCAAGCGCGGCCTTTACGCGGTCAATTTCGGCGGCGGCAGCGTCGACATCACCTCCGGCAAGTTCGTCTTTTCCGCTTCCGAGGCCTACCTGATCGAGGACGGCAAGGTGGGCCCGGCGGTCAAGGGCGCGACCCTCATCGGCAACGGTCCCGACGCGATGACCAAGGTCACGATGATCGGCAACGATTTGCAGCTCGACGACGGCGTCGGCACCTGCGGCAAGGACGGGCAGGGGGTGCCGGTCGGGGTCGGCCAGCCGACCCTGCGGATGGACGGGCTCACGGTCGGCGGCACCGCGGCCTGACGCCGCCGCGGCCCGCGCCCGCGTCAACGAATGCGCCTGCCGCCTCGCACCGCTAATCAGCCGGGGGCGAGGCTGGCGCTGCAGCGGCATGGGGTGGCCTCGCTCGCGGCGCGGCTCCTGCTGGGTGCGTTGCTTGTCGCCCTGCCGCTGGCCACGGCGCGGGCCTGCGACTTCGACCGCGCGCCGTCGAGCCGCTGGTCGCTGGCCCGCGAAGGCGGCGTCGCCTGGCTCAAGACCCCTTGCGGCGACCGGTTCTACAGTCTCGGCGTCAACGTCCTCGACGGCGGCAACGGCGAGCACGCGAAGCTCGGGGCCGCCTACCAGGGCTACGAGTGGCAGAAATCCGCGCCGACGCTGGCGGCGTGGAGCGCCGACACCCGCAACCGGCTGGCCGCGTGGGGCTTCAACAGCGCCGGCGGCTGGAGTTTGCCGCCGCAACAGCTGCGCCTGCCGTCGGTGATCGACCTCGAACTCGGCCGCAACGCCAAATTCCACTGGTTCGATCCATTCGCGCCCGACATGCCGGGGCGCATGACCGCGCTCGCCCGCAAGCTCGTCGCGCCCTATCGCGGCTCGCCCTACCGGATCGGCTATTTTTCCGATAACGAGGTCGGCTGGTGGGCTGGCGCGCTGTTTGTCTTCTATTCGCAGAAGCCGGCCAGCTCCTTTACGAAACAGCGCTGGGTCGCGGTGCTGCGGCAGCACTACGACGACGACTGGCGGCGCTTCACCGCGGATTTCGCGCCGCCCCCCGGGGTCGCCTCATGGGCGGCCCTGCTCGCCAGCCGCGAGATGACCCACATGCGCCCGGGCGGCCAGGGCATCGCGGTGGTGCGGCAGTGGACCGGGATCCTCGCCGAGCATTATTACGCGCTGGCCGCCCGGGCGATCCACGCCGCCGACCCCGACGCACTTTATTTCGGCGACCGGCTGCCGATCTACTACGACCCGGCGGCGGTCCGAGCGATGGGCCCCCACGTCGATGCGATCGCGATGAACTACAACGTCGATTCCGGCGACGGCTGGATCGCGCGCTATTTCTTCGACGGGCTGGAAAAACTGTCGGGCGGCAAGCCGGTCCTCGTCAGCGAATGGTTTTTCGCATCCCGAGAAAACCGCACCGGCAACACCAATAACGGGCATCTGATGACGGTCGACACCCAGGCCGAGCGCGCTAAGGGCGCCGCCGCGGCGACCGCCAATTTCGCCCGCATCCCGGCGATCGTCGGTTCGCAGTGGTTCCAGTATTACGACCAGCCGAAGAACGGGCGGGAGGATGGCGAGAACTACGATTTCGGCCTTGTCGACGTCGCCGACCGGCCCTACCGGCGGCTGACCGCGGCGCTCGCCGCCGCCAACCGCGCGGCGCCGGCGGTCCATGCCGCCGCAGCCGCGCCCCGTGAGGCGGGCGTCGGCGGCCCGATCGTCGTGCCGCATGCGGCGATCGCGGTCGCGGCGCGCTCGCTGTCGGGCTGGCCGAAGCCGGCGAGCCTCCTCCCGGCGCTCACCCCCTCACCGGGCGCGGTCGATTTCGGCGAAGTCTACCTGTCGTGGAGCAACAGCGGGCTGCAGGTCGCGACGGTCGGCCAGGATTATTTCGACCTCGATCTCTTGGCCTATGACGGCGCCTTCCCGCTCGGCGAGGCCTACCGGCTGGAGCTCGGGGTCGATGCCGGCGCCATCGGGCAGGCAGGGGGGCCGCGCCGCTTCACGCTGTTCTTCATCCCGCCGCGCACCAAGCTGCACGATTACCCGGAGATGCAGGCGCGGCTGTGCGCCGGCGCCGCGGACGCCGCGATCCGCTCGGGGTGCAGCCCGGTGCCGGGCGCCGAGGCGGTCTATTTTGGGGCCGACCAGCCGCGCATCACCGCCGAGATGGTGATCCCGTGGTCGGCGCTCGGCATCGCGCCGCCGGCGCCGGGAATGCGGCTCAGGGCCGAGGTTGCGATGACCTCATGGGACCGCGAGCGCTGGATGTCGCTCTCTGGCCGGGCGCCGGCGGCGGCGCTGGCCGATCCCTCGGGGTGGCGCGCGATGCAGCTCGGCGACGGGCTTTCGGTCACCGCCCCGCCGCGCCGGCTTGGCGCTCCCTTACACGGCGCCCCGGGGTAGCGCCTAATACGAGAATTCGTCGTAGACTCGGGCGACATCGCCGGCCCAGCTTGTGCCGTAGAGCGCCAGCAACTCCTCGGCCGCGGTGCGGCCCGAGCGGGCGATCGCGAAGAGGGCGTCGAGGAAATGCGCCTCGTTTTCGCCGCAGGCGTCGCGGCGGGCGCGGCGCTGCAACCCGTCGCGCGCGATTTCGAGCATTTCCAGCCCGATTTCGCGCAGCGTACGGCTGCGGTGCGGCGTGTCGAGGCCGAGCCGCGGCACGTCGCGGCGCATCGCCTCGCGCTCCTGTGCCGTCCAGTCGGCGACGAGGCCGCAGGCCGCATCGAGCGCTGTCTCGTCATAGAGGAGGCCCACCCATAACGCCGGCAGGGCGCACAGCTGGCGCCACGGGCCGCCGTCGGCGCCGCGCATTTCGAGATAGGTCTTGAGCCGGACTTCGGGGAAGGCGGTCGTCGCGTGGTCGGCCCAGTCGGCGATCAGCGGCAGTTCACCAGGCAGCGCCGGCAGCCGGCCGGCCATGAAGTCGCGGAAGGATTGGCCGCTCGCGTCGATGTAAGTGCCGTCGCGGTAGACGAAGTACATCGGCATGTCGAGCAGGTAGTCGACGTAGCGCTCGAAGCCGAAGCCATCCTCGAAGACGAAGGGCAGGGTGCCGCAGCGGTCGGGGTCGGTATCGGTCCAGACCAGGCTGCGATAGCTCAGATAGCCCGAGGGGCGGCCCTCGACGAACGGGGAATTGGCGAACAGCGCGACCGCGACCGGCTGCAGCGCGAGGCTGGCGCGGAACTTCTTCACCATGTCGGCTTCGCTCTGGTAGTCGAGGTTGGCCTGCACGGTGCACGTGCGCAGCATCATGTCGAGGCCGAGCCGGCCTTTCTTCGGCATGTAGTCGCGCATGATGCGGTAGCGGCCCTTGGGCATGAACGGCACCTCGTCGCGCCGCGATTTCGGGTCGAAGCCGAGCCCGATCATGCCGAGCCCCAATTCGTCGCAGATCTCGCGCACCTGGCGCAGGTGCTCGTGCACCTCCTCGCAGGTCTGGTGGATGGTTTCGAGCGGTGCGCCGCTCAATTCGAACTGCCCGCCCGGTTCGAGGGTGATCGAACAGCGCGCGTCGTTTGAGAGCGCGATGACGTTGCCTTTTTCGAGGACCGGCTTCCAGCCGAAGCGGGTCATCCCCTGGAGCAGCGCGCCGATGCCGTCCGGCCCCTCATAGGGGACGCGGCGCAGATCGGCGTGGCGGAAGACAAACTTCTCGTGTTCGGTGCCGACCCGCCACAGGGCAGGCGGCTTGTTGCCCGACTGATGATACTCGACCAGCTGCCGCTTGTCGGTGATCGGCGGTCCTGCCACGCTCGACGGCCCAGACATGCGGCTAAGGGACCTCCAGGCAGATGAAGGGGCGGACCGCGTCAGCGCGGCCGGACGCCGCGCCCGTCACCGGCGATCGCCTGAAAAACCGCCAGCACGGCTAGAGCGGCGGTCTCGGCGCGCAGCACCCTCGGGCCGAGCCCGACGCGATTAACAATGGGGAGTTTGCCGAGAGCGTCAAGCTCCCTTTCGGTGAAGCCGCCCTCGGGGCCGACCAGCACCGCCGCCGGCGCTCCCGGCGCAACCCCGGCGAGCGCCGCGGCGATCGGGGTGCCGCCGCCGGTTTCGTCGCACAGCACCAGCCGCCGCGAGGCCGGCCATTGGGCGATCAGCTGCTCGAGCGGCGCGGGTTCGCGGATCTGCGGCACCGACAACCGCTCGCACTGCTCGGCGGCGGCGATCGCCAGCGCCCGCAGGCGCTCGCGGTTGAGCCGCTCCGGTTGGGTGCGCGCGGTGCGCACCGGCAGCAGCGCGGCGACCCCAAGCTCGGTCGCCTTCTCAACCAGCCAGTCGAGCCGGAACCGCCGGATCGGGGCGAACAGCAGCCACAGATCGGCCTCGGGCTGCGGCGCCCGCAGGCAGCGCTCGACCGCAAGGCTGGCGCGGCCGCGCGCCGGTTCGGCCAGGCGGCACAGCCACTCCCCCGCCGCTTCGTTGAAGGCCGCCACCGCGGCCCCGGGCGCTAGCCGCAGCACATGGCGCAAACGGTGGGTCTGCGCCGCATCGAGCGCGACGGCGGCGCCGGCGGCGAGCCGGTCGGCGAGGTAAAGGCGGGTGGCGATGCGTTCGGTCATCGTGCTTGCACAGCGGCCGGAAGCGGCGCCCGGCGCTCAGGTCGCGGCGCGGCTCGCCTCGCGCAGGCTGCTGCGCAGCGGGTGGGCCGGGTAGACGCCGAGGATCTTGACCTCGGTCGAGAAGAATTCGAGCTCCTCCAGCGCCAGCGTCAGCGGCCGGTCCTCGGGGTGGCCCTCGACATCGGCATAGAACTGGGTCGCCGCGAAGCGCCCGCCGACCATGTAGCTCTCGAGCTTGGTCATGTTGACGCCGTTGGTCGCGAAGCCACCCAAGGCCTTATAGAGCGCCGCCGGCACGTTGCGGACGTTGAAGACGAAGGTGGTCACCGACGAGGTGGCGGGCGCCGGCCATCTCGCCTCGCGCGACATCACCAGAAAACGGGTCGTGTTGTGCTCGGCGTCCTCGATGTTCCGCGCCAGCGAGGTGAGGCCGTAGATCTCGCCGGCCAGCTCGGAGGCGATCGCCGCGATCGTCGGGTCGCCCAATTCCTTGATTTCGGCGGCGCTGCCCGCGGTGTCGGCGCGCACCACCGGCTGCAACCCTCGCGCGCGGATGAAGCTGCGGCATTGCGACAAGGCGTGGACATGGCTGCGGACGGTGCGGATGCGATCGAGCCCGGCGCCGGGCAGCGCCAGGAGATGGTGGTGTACCGGCTCGAAATGCTCGCCGATGATGAAGAGGCCCGAATCCGGCATCAGATGGTGGATGTCGGCGACCCGGCCGGCGACCGAATTCTCGATCGGCAGCATCGCGAGCGCGGCTTCGCCCTCGCGCACCGCCGCGAAGGCGTCCTCGAAGGCGGCGCACGGCAGCGTCGTCATCGCCGGGAAGACGCGCCGGCAGGCGAGGTCGGAATAGGCGCCGGGCGCGCCCTGGAAGGCGATCGTGTGCTCCGGGTCCGATCTTTTTGTCATTTCCAAGCGACAGCCCCAAAAGAAAGCGTCACCCCCGCAAACGCGGGGGTCCAGGGCGGGCGACGAGCCATTTGCACCTGGATTCCCGCTTTCGCGGGAATGACGTCATGTTACTGAAGTTCTAACTCCGCATCAAAGCCCGGGCGCGGGCGAGGTCGGCGGGGGTGTCGACCTGCACGCCGAGGCGGGCGGCGTCGATCAGGCTGACCGAGATGCGCATGCCGGCTTCGAGCGCGCGCAGCTGCTCGAGCCGCTCGCGCCGTTCGAGGACGCCGCGCGGCAAGGTCACGAACCGCTCGAGCGCTTCGCGCCGATAGGCGTAGAGGCCGATATGCTCGTAATGCGGCCCCTCGCCCCACGGCACCGCCGCCTTCGAGAAATAGAGCGCGCGCGCCGGGCGAGCAGGGTCGGCGAACCCGGCGACCACCTTGTTGACGCTCTCTTCGTGCAGCATCGCCGGGTCGGCGATTTCGGCGGCCAAGGTGGCGATATCGGTGTCGGGCTCGGCCAGCCCCTCGAGCGCGACGCGGATCGCCGACGGGTCGATCATCGGCATGTCGCCCTGGACGTTGACCACCGCGTCGTGGGCGCGCTGCGGATCGAGGCGGCAGATCGCCGCGTGGATGCGATCCGAGCCGGTCGGCAACGCGGGGTCGGTCAGGACCGCCCGCCCCCCGGCGCGCTCGATGGCTTCGGCGATCGGCGCGTCGCCGCACGCGACGACGACCGGCCCCAGCTCGGCGGCGACCGCGCGGCGCCAGACATGCACGATCAGCGGCACGCCGGCGATCTCGGCGAGCGGCTTATTGGGCAGCCGCGTCGCGGCGAGCCGCGCGGGAATTATGATGATCGGGTTGGCGATCGCGCGGTCGGCGGGCACTGCGGTCTCGGGCTCTCATGGCAGCGGACAGGCAGCGACAACATGCCCGGTTCGATCGCCGCCCGAAAGCGCGATAATTTCGTTTGAGTTGGCGGCGGGAATCCGATTTTCTGCCGCCCACGCCGCGGTAGGGGCAGGATTGTGCCCCGCGCAATCCGGGAGCTAACGCAAAAGGACCCCGATGCATTCTTTCGAATGGAACAAGATCATTGCATCGGTGCTGACCGCGATGATCATCGCGATGGTCACGGGCATTCTGGCGAGCAAGATCGTCGCGCCGACGCATCTGGAGAAACTGGTCTATGTGCCGCCCGGCGCCGAAGCCGGCGCGAAGCCCGTCGAGAGTGCCGCCGCCGCGGCGCCCAAGCTCGATCCGATCGAGCCGGCGATGGCCAAGGCCGATCCGAAGCGCGGCGAGCAACTCGCCAAGGTCTGCCTGACCTGCCACACCTTCGGCAAGGGCGGGCCCAACAAGATCGGCCCCAACCTGTTCGGCGTCCTGCAAGAAAACATCGCGACCGTGCCAGGCTACCAGTTCTCGCCGGCGCTCGCCGCCGACAACAAGGAAAAGTGGAACCCGGACGAACTCAACATCTGGCTGCATGGTCCGCAGGATTTCGCCAAGGGCACCAAGATGGCCTTCCCCGGCCTGGAAAAGGTGCAGGACCGCGCCGACGTGATCGCCTATCTCCAAAGCCTGAAATAGGGGCCTGAAATAGGAGGAAGGTGGTCGATCTCGATCGGTTTCTGGGGCTCGCGAGCGAGCTTGCCGACGTGGCGGGCGAGGCGATTCGCCCCTATTTCCGCCGTCCGCTGCTGATTGTCGACGACAAGCCCGACCTGTCGCCCGTGACCGCGGCCGACCGCGCCGCCGAGAGCGCGATGCGGCAACTGATCGCGGCGCGCTTTCCGGACCACGGCATCATCGGCGAGGAATTCGGCCCCGAGCGCGCGGGCGCCGAATTCGTCTGGGTGCTCGATCCGATCGACGGCACCAAATCCTTTATCAGCGGCGTGCCCCTGTTCGGCACGCTGATTGCCCTCACCCATCACGGGCATCCGCTGCTCGGGATCATCGACCAGCCGATCTCGCGCGAGCGCTGGATCGGTGCGCAGCGGCGTCCGACCACGTTCAACGGCGCCGCTATCCGCTGCCGTGCGTGTCCCGCGCTCGCGACGGCAACCGTGTTCGCCACCAGCCCCGACATGTTCCGCGGCGGCGATGCCGATTCGTTCGCGCGCGTCGCGGCCGCCGCCAAGCTGGTGCGCTACGGCGCCGACTGCTACGCCTACGGCCTCGTGGCGCTCGGGCTTATTGATCTGGTGATCGAGGCCAGCCTGAAACCCTACGATTTCAGCGCGATGTCGCCGATCGTCGAGGGCGCCGGCGGGGTCGCGACCGATTGGCGGGGGGCGCCCTTGACGCTCGCCTCGGACGGGCGGGTCGTCGTCGCCGGAGACCGGCGCGCGCACGAAGCCGCGCTGGCGTTGTTAGCGACCTGACGACCGCGTTCCCGGAGGCATGATGCGCAGGCTGTTTGGTGTGGTCTTCGGGGCCGCCGCGCTCTGTGGCGGCGTCGCGCTGGCGGCGGGCGGCAGCTACGGCCTGTCGCTCTTCGGCGAACTCAAATACCCGGCCGATTTCACGCATTTCGCCTACGCCAACCCGGACGCCCCGAAGGGCGGCTCGATGAAGTTCGCGGCGATCGGCACCTTCGACACGCTCAACCCCTTCATCATCAAGGGCGTCCCGGCGGCCGGCATCGGCCAGGTTTTCGACACGCTGATGCGCCAGTCGGAAGATGAGCCCGGCAGCGAATATGGCCTCATCGCCGAAAGCGCTGCGCTCGCCGCCGACAAGCTCTCGGTCCTCTACACGCTGCGCAAGGAGGCGCGCTTTGCCGACGGTTCCCCGATCACCCCCGACGATGTGGTGTGGACCTTCGACACGCTGCGCGACCAGGGCCAGCCGATGTACCGCTCGTATTACGGCGACGTCAGCCGGGTCGCGCCGGAGGGCGAACGCGGCGTCCGCTTTACCTTCAAGACCGCGAACAACCGGGAATTGCCGGTCATTCTCGGCGAGATGCCGGTGCTGTCCAAGAAATACTGGTCGACCCACGATTTCACCAAGACGACGCTCGACCCGCCGCTCGGCAGCGGCCCCTACAAGATCAAATCGGTCGAACCCGGCCGATCGATCACCTATCAGCGCGTCGCCGATTATTGGGGCGCCGATCTGCCGGTCAACAAGGGCCGGCAGAACGTCGACACCATCCGCTACGACTATTACCGCGACGGGACGGTGGCGCTGGAAGCCTTCAAGGCCGGGCAGTACGACATCCGCCGCGAGAATTCGTCGAAGGCCTGGGCCACCGGCTATGACAGCCCGGCCCTGCGCCAGGGCCTGATCAAGAAGGAGGCGATCCCCAACCAGCTGCCGAGCGGCATGCAGGGCTTCGGCTACAATCTGCGCCGGCCGTTGTTCCAGGACCCGAGGGTACGCCAGGCGCTGGCCTACGCCTTCGACTTCGAGTGGTCGAACGCCAACCTGTTCTATGGCCTCTACGCGCGCACCCGCAGCTATTTCGACAATTCCGAATTGGCCGCGACCGGCGTGCCGCAGGGCGAAGAACTGAAGATCCTCGAGCCGTTCCGCGGCAAGATCCCGGACGACGTTTTCACCAAGGAATACGACCCGCCGAAATACGACGCCAAGTTCACCATCCGCGACGGCTTGCGCCAGGCGATCAAGCTATTGAAGGAGGCCGGCTGGAGCTTCAAGGACGAGAAGCTGGTCAACGACAAGACAGGCCAGCCCTTCGTCTTCGAGCTCTTGCTCAACGATCCGCAGATGGAGCGCATCGTGCTGCCGTTTGCCGACAATCTGAAGCGCATCGGCATCACCGCCCGGGTGCGCACCGTCGATACCGCGCAATACGAACGGCGCATGGAAACCTTCGACTACGACATGACGGTCGTCGTGTTCGGCCAGTCGCTGTCGCCCGGCAACGAGCAGCGCGAGTATTGGGGTTCCAAGGCGGCCGACCAGCAGGGTAGCCGCAACCTCCTCGGCATCAAGAGCCCGGTCATCGACCAACTGACCGAAGAGCTGATCGACGCGCCCGATCGCGCCAGCCTCGTCGCGCACACCCGGGCGCTCGACCGGGTGTTGCAATACGGCTACTACGTCATTCCGAATTTCCACAACACCGCGTTCTGGGTGGCGTACTGGAACAAGTTTCGCCGGCCCGAGATCTCGCCGAAATACGGCATCGGCCTCGACACCTGGTGGGTCGACCCGCAGGCCGAGCAAAAGATCGAGGCGCAGAAGGGCGCGGCGCCAAAGGACGCGGTGACAAAGTGATGCGGCGTGGCGCCGCTCGGGCGGCGGGCCGATGATCGCCTACGCGATTCGCCGCGTCCTGTTGATGATCCCGACCCTCTTCGCGATCATGGTGGTCAATTTCGTCATCGTGCAGGCGGCGCCGGGCGGCCCGGTCGAGCAGATGATCGCCAAGATCAAGGGCACCGACATCTCGGCGACCGCCCGGGTCACCGGCGACGGCGGCGAAATCAAGACCCCGGCGGCGTCGGCCTCCGGTGGCGGCGAGAGCCGCTACCGCGGCGCGCGCGGCCTCGACCCCGCTTTCATCAAGTCGCTCGAAAAGCAGTACGGCTTTGACAAGCCGCCGCTCGAACGCTTCATCCTGATGATCAAGAACTACGCGACGTTCAATCTCGGCAGCAGCTATTTCCAGGATCAAAGCGTCATTCATCTGATCCTGCAGAAGCTGCCGGTATCGATCTCGATCGGCGCGTGGACGACGCTGATCACCTATCTGGTCTCGATCCCGCTCGGCATCAGGAAGGCGGTGCGCGACGGCAGCCGCTTCGATGTGTGGACCAGCGCCGTCATCATCTTCGGCTATGCGGTGCCGAGCTTTCTCTTCGCGGTGCTGCTGATCGTGCTGTTCGCCGGCGGCAGCTACCTGTCGATCTTTCCGCTGCGCGGCCTTGTCAGCGACAATTGGGCCGCGCTCGATTGGCCGCACCGCATTCTCGACTATCTCTGGCACATGGTGCTGCCGATCAGCGCGCTGGTGATCGGCGGCTTCGCGACCCTGACGATGCTGACCAAGAACTGCTTTCTCGACGAAGTGAACAAGCAGTATGTGCTGACCGCGCGCGCCAAGGGCCTGACCGAGCGGCGCGTCCTCTACGGCCATGTGTTCCGCAACGCGATGCTGCTGGTGGTCGCCGGGTTTCCGTCGGCGCTGATCGGCATCCTCTTTACCGGCTCCCTGCTGATCGAGGTGATCTTCTCGCTGAACGGGCTCGGCCTCCTCGGCTTCGACGCGGCGATCAACCGCGACTACCCGATCATGTTCGGCACGCTCTACATGTTCACGCTGATCGGGCTGGTGCTGAAGCTGGTCAGCGACCTGACCTACATGCTGATCGACCCGCGCATCGACTTCGCGCGCCGCGGCGCCTGACGGTGGACACGCCGACCGCGCAATCTTTGACCCGGTTCGTCGGTCGCATCACAATGCCCCTTCAATCGAGGCGCGAGGATCGCATAATGATTTGTGACGAGCGCGTCTGTCGCGGCGGCGGACCGATGCCATGAAATATGTCGAGCAGGTGCTGCAGCCGGGCGAGACGGTGGTTTACGCCACCAGCCTGCATTGGCTGGTTTTCCTCCGCGCCATCGTGCTGGCGATCCTGGCCGTCGTGGTGCTGGTCGCCGCGGCCCGCTTTGACGCGAATATCGAGCTCGCGATCGAGGCGCTGGGCGTCCTGCTCGGCGTCGTGGCGCTGATCGCGGCCTTGAGCGCCCTGATCCGGCGCGCGACCACCGAACTCGCGGTGACCGACCGCCGCGTCATCTTCAAGACCGGCATCTTCCAGCGCCACACGATGGAGATGAACCGCTCGAAGGTCGAGACGGTCGGGGTCGACCAATCGATCCTCGGGCGCATCCTCGGCTATGGCACGATCATCGTGCGCGGCACCGGCGGCAGCTTCGAGCCGATCCCCTTTATCGGCGACCCGCTGACCTTTCGGAGCCACATCACGGCCGGCTAGATGCCTCGATCGCGCGCCGCCCCTCTGCAACCCGGCATTGCCGAAGCTGCCGCGACCGGCAGCGCGGCCGTGTCGATCGGGCTCTCGGCGGTCATCGTCGCGGCGAGCGACCAGGATCCGCGCGTCCTGACGATCCGGCTGCCGGGGGTCGCGCGCGAGGCGGCGGAAGCGCTCCCGGCGGGCCCGCTCGAACCCGAGCACCGCACGCTGGAGATCGGCTTGCGCACCTGGGTCGAGCGGCAGACCAGCCAGCGCCTCGGCTATGTCGAGCAGCTCTATACCTTCGGCGACCGCGACCGCATCGCCGGCGAAGCGGCATTGGCGCTGCCGGCGCTGGTCGTCGCCTATCTGGCGCTGGTGCGTGAGGTGCGCCCGGCCGGGGCGGCGGAGGCCGAGTGGCACAGCTGGTACCGCTATTTCCCGTGGGAGGATTGGCGGCAGGGCCGCTCGCCCTTGCTGGCGCCGCTCGAGGCCGGGCTCGGCTCCTGGGCGGCGACCGCCGGCAGCGACGCCGAGCGCCGGCTGCGCGAGGAACGCCTCGGCCTCGCCTTCGGCCTCTCCGGCGCGACGTGGAACGAGGAACTGGTGCTGGAGCGCTACGAGCTGCTCTACGAAGCCGGCCTCGTTGCCGAGGCGGCGCGCGACCGCCCGGCCGCGCTCATTGGCGGGCTTGCCCCCGAGCATTTGACCGGGGTGGCGATGGCGCTCGACCACCGCCGCATCTTGGCGACCGCGATCGGCCGGCTGCGCGGCAAGATCAAATACCGCCCGGTGGTGTTCGAGCTGATGCCGCCCGCCTTCACGCTATTGCAGTTGCAACGCACCGTCGAGGCGCTGGCCGGCGTGCGCCTGCACAAGCAGAATTTCCGCCGGCTGGTCGAGCAGCAGGGCCTCGTCGAGGAAACCGGCGAGATCAGCGCGGCGACCGGCGGCCGGCCGGCCCGCCTCGTGCGCTTTCGCCGCGACGTGCTGCTCGAACGCCCGGCGCCCGGGCTGCGCCTGCGCGCGGGAAGGCGCGCCGCGGCCGGAGTTTGAGCGCCCGGGGTCTGAGCGACCGGGGTCTGAGCAAAACGCGCGGCAGGGTCGCGCCGGCGCGTCGGCAGGGGGGTTGACGCCAGGCGTTTCGGCCTTATTCTCTACTTCAGCATAAGCAAATGGCCGGGCGGCAATATCGTCCGGCTTTTTCAGGCCAGGTAAATGCTCAAATAGAGCATAATAGGAGGGTTTTACGTGCTTGAGACCGTCACCCCACGCACCGCGCGCCCGCTGCCGCTGCCCGAGCTCTACGCCCGCGTCGAGCGCCACGTGCCGCCGATCGAATGGCCGCTCCTCGCCGAGGACATCGCCGCGATCCTCAAGCTGAAGCGCCAGCGCAACGCGGTCATCCTGGCGCACAACTACCAGACCCCCGACATCTTCCACACGGTCGGCGACATCGTCGGCGACTCTCTCGCGCTGGCCCGCGAGGCGGCGCGCACTTCGGCCGCGGTCATCGTGCTGGCCGGGGTGCATTTCATGGCCGAGACCGCCAAGCTCCTCAACCCCGAGAAAACCGTGCTGATCCCCGACCTCGAAGCCGGCTGCTCGCTCGCCGCCTCGATCACCGCCGAGGATGTCCGCCTGATGCGGGCGCACCATCCGGGCGTGCCGATCGTCACCTACGTCAATACGTCCGCCGCGGTGAAGGCCGAGAGCGACATCTGCTGCACCTCGGGCAACGCCCGCAAGATCGTCGAGGGGCTGAGCGTGCCCAAGGTCATCATGCTCCCCGACGAATACCTGGCGCGCAACATCGCGGCCCAGACCAACGTCGAGATCATCGCCTGGAAGGGCCATTGCGAGGTCCACGAGCGCTTCACCCCGGACGACATCCGCGACCTGCGGGCAACCCACCCCGGCATTATCGTGCTGGCGCATCCGGAATGCCCGCCCGAGGTCGTCGCGCAGGCCGATTTCGCCGGCTCGACCGCGGCGATGGCGGATTATGTCGGGCAGAAGCGGCCGGCCCGCGTCGTTCTGCTGACCGAGTGCTCGATGAGCGACAACGTCGCGCTGCAATACCCCGAGCTGGATTTCGTGCGGCCGTGCAACCTCTGCCCGCACATGAAGCGGATCACGCTGAAAAACATCCGCCACGCGCTCGAAACCATGACACACGAGGTGACCGTCGCGCCCGACATCGCCGACAAGGCGCGCCGCGCCGTCGAGCGCATGCTGGCGATCGGCTGAATGCCGGATGTTCGAGCGTCCTTCGAGACGGCCGCTTCGCGGCCTCCTCAGGACGACGTTATGGCTTTGATACATTCGGATTTTCGTCATCCTGAGGAGCGCCCCAACAGGGCGCGTCTCGAAGGACGCACGACACCGTGCCAAAGGAGAAGCGGCACAACGAATTCGAGGCTGAAACGATGATTCGTCTGCTGGTCGAGCCGATCGTCCGCGCCGCGCTCCTCGAGGATCTCGGGCGGGCCGGCGACATCACGACCGACGCCGTCGTCGCGCCCGACGCGCCGATCGACGCGGTGATCGTGGCGCGCCAGCCGGGCGTCCTGGCCGGGCTCGATGCCGCGCTCCTCGCGTTCGAGCTGCTCGACCCCGGCCTCGCGCTGCAGCGCCTCTGCGCCGACGGCGCGCGCGTCGAGCGCGGCCAGGCGGTCGCCCGCACCACCGGTCGGGCGCGCCCGGTATTGGCCGCCGAGCGCACCGCGCTCAACCTCCTCTGCCGGCTTTCCGGCGTCGCCACCGCGACCCGCGCGCTGGCCGACGCGATCGCCGGCACCAAGGCCAAGATCGTCTGCACCCGCAAGACGACGCCCCTGCTGCGCATCCTCGAAAAGGAGGCGGTGCGCCTGGGCGGCGGCGCCAACCACCGCTTCGGCCTCGACGATGCGATGCTGATCAAGGACAACCACGTCGCGCTCGCCGGCGGCGTCGGCGAGGCGCTGGCCCGCGCCCGCGCCCATGCCGGGCATCTCGTCAAGATCGAACTCGAAGTCGACACGCTCGACCAGCTGGCCGAAGCGTTGGAGCACGGCGTCGACGCGGTCCTCCTCGACAACATGGACCCGCCGACGCTGCGCCGCGCCGTCCAGATGGTGGCGGGGCGCGCCGTCACCGAAGCCTCCGGCCGCATCACCCGCGAGACCGCCCCGGCGATCGCCGCCGCCGGGGTCGACCTGATTTCCTCCGGCTGGATCACCCACAGCGCCCCGATCCTCGATCTCGGGCTGGATATCGCGTAGCGAAGCCTGCTTAGATAGCGCCGTCCGCGTCTGACGGAGCGCTGCCGATGCCGAATACCGAGCCCCATCGCCTGGCGGCGACGACGCTGGCGCGCCTCGTGGCGAATGGCGAACTCACCGCCGAGACGGTGGTGCGCAGCTGCCTCGACCGCATCCGGGAGCGCGACGGGGTGGTGCGCGCCTGGGCCCATCTCGATCCCGAACAGGCGTCGGCCGCGGCGCGGATGTGCGACCGCGACGGCCGGCGCGGCATCCTCAAGGGCGTGCCGTTCGGCATCAAGGACATCTTCGACACCGCCAAGATGCCGGCGGGTTACGGCTCGCCGATCTATACCGGCTGCCGCCCGAGCTTCGACGCCAGCGCCGTGGCGCTGCCGCGCGCCCAGGGCGCGATCCTCCTCGGCAAGACCGTGACGACCGAATTCGCCAACCGCCACCCCGGCCCGACCTCTAACCCGCACAACCCGGGGCACAGCCCGGGCGGCTCGTCGAGCGGCTCGGCCGCCGCGGTCGCCGATTTCATGGTGCCGCTGGCGATCGGCACGCAGACCGGCGGCTCGGTCATCAGGCCGGCGGCGTTCTGCGGCGTCGTCGGGTTGAAGCCGAGCTACGGCCTCGTCCCGCCGGCCGGCATGCACATGAACACCGACAGCCTCGACACGGTCGGCGCGATGGCGCGCTCGGTCGAGGATATCGCACTGTTCCGCGCCGCGCTGATGGGGATCACCTACGCAGCGCCGCAAATGCCGCCGCGCCCGCCGCGCCTCGCGCTCTGCCGCACGATGCACTGGGAGCGCGCCCAGCCCGAGGGCAAGGCGATGCTGGAAGACGCGGCGGGCCGGCTGCGGGCCGCCGGCGCCGACATCGTCGACAGCGAATTGCCGCCGGAATGCGCCGACATCTCTGAGATACAGCGGCGTCACAGCGCCTATGAGGCGCCGCGCAACCACGCCCCGGAGCTGCAGCGCCACGCGGCGCTACTCAGCGCCGACCTGTTGCAGGACGGCCGCATCGCCGCCGGCCGCCGCCTCAGCCTCGAAGATTTCCGCGCCGCCTGGCTGGCGGCCGAAGGGATGCGCAGGGCGGCGCAGGAATGGGCCGGCGGGTTCGATGCGATCCTCACCCTGCCGGCGCCCGGCGAGGCGCCGAAGACGCTCGCCTCGACCGGTGACGCGATCTTCAACAGCCTGTGGACGATGCTGCACATGCCGTGTCTGACGCTGCCGGCCGGCGTCGGGCCGCAGGGGCTGCCGGTCGGCATCCAGCTGGTCGGCCGGTGCTACGATGACGCTCGGCTGCTCGAAATCGGCCTCTGGGTCGAGCGCCATCTGGGGGCACGCCAATGACCGCGCCGAACCGTCTTTCGGCCGCCGCCGCGATCGCGCAGCTCGCCGCCGGCGAGCTTACCGCCGAGGCGCTGATGCGCGCCTGCCTCGACCGCGCCGAGGAGCGCGCCGGCATCAAGGCGTGGATCTGGCTCGATCCCGAGGCCGCGCTGGCGCAGGCGCGCGCGGCCGACCTCGCTGGCCGGCCGGGCCTCCTCGCCGGGCTGCCGGTCGGGGTCAAGGACATCATCGACACCGCCGACATGCCGACCGGGCACGGTTCGCCGATCTACGCGGGCAACCGGCCCTTTGCCGACGCCGCCTGCGTCGCGCTGTTGCGGATGGCAGGCGCGACGATGATGGGCAAGACGGTGACGACCGAATTCGCCAACCGCTTCCCCGGCGCCACAATCAACCCGCACAATCCCGGGCACACGCCGGGCGGCTCGTCGAGCGGCTCGGCCGCCGCGGTCGCCGATTTCCAGGTGCCTGCCGCGCTCGGCACGCAAACCGGCGGCTCGGTCATCCGGCCGGCGGCGTTTTGCAGCGTCGTCGGCTACAAGCCGAGCTTCGGCGAATTCTCGCGCAGCGGCATCAAGCTGCAATGCCACAACCTCGACACGCTCGGCATCATCTGCCGCGAAGTCGACGATTTGCCGCCGTTGCGGGCCGCGCTCCTCGCGGCGCCGCGCCACGCGATCGACCACGCCGCCGCGGCGCCGCGCATCGGCCTCTGCCGCACGCCGGCCTGGGAGCGCGCCGACCCGGCGACGCAGGCGCTGATTGAGATGAGCGCCACGCGGCTCGCGGCATCCGGCGCGCGGCTCAGCGAAGTCTCGTTCGCGCCCGAATTCGCCGACATCCTCGAGCACCACCGCCGCATCTTCAATTACGAGGCGGCGCGCAACTACGCCTACGAATATGAGGAGCACAACGCCCTCGTCAGCCAGGTGCTGCGCGACACCGTGCTGACGCCCGGGCGCGAATTGCCGCTTCCTGCCTATGTCGAGGCGCTGGAGAAGGCCGAAGCCTTCCGCCGCCACCTCGACGACATCTTCGCCGAAGTCGATGTGCTGTTGACCCCGAGCGCCGCCGGAGAAGCCCCAATCGGGTTCGGCTCGACCGGCGACCCGAGCTTTAATTCGATCTGGACCCTGGCGTGGACGCCCTGCGTCACCTTGCCGGCCGGGACCGGTCCGGCGGGCCTGCCGCTCGGCGTGCAACTGGTCGGCCCACGCTTCCGCGACGAGGCGCTGTTCGACGCCGCCGCCTGGGCGGCCGGCCGGCTCTAGGCGAGTTCGAGGGTCAGCACGCCCTCGGCCGCGGCGCGCTGCAGCACCGCGACAATCTCGGCAAAGCGCGGCCCGAGCCGCTCGGCCGACCCCGCCGCATGGCGCCAGACGACCGCGACCGGCTCGCCGCGGTAGGCGCCGAGGGCCTCGGCCAGCGCGTCGGGATTGTCGCCGGGAAACCCGAAGGCGCCGCCAAGCTGACGGCAGACCGCGGCCGCATCGGCCAGACGCGAGCCGTCGAGGACGCATCGCTTCATCCACTTCAGGTGGTCGCGCCCGGAGCGGCCCTCAAGGCGCCGCATCTGCGCTTGCCGCATCTCGATCCGGGCCGCATGCTAGGCCCGCCCTAACCCCCAAGGAGAGCCCCGATGATTTACGAATTGCGCGTCTATCACTGCGTTCCAGGCCGCCTGCCGGATCTGGTCAAGCGCTTCGACACGATCACCCTGAAGCTGTGGGAGAAGCACGCGATCCACCAGGCCGGCTTCTGGACCACGCTGGTTGGCGAATCCAACCAGGATTTGACCTATTTCCTCAAATGGGAGTCGCTGGCCGAGCGCGAAGCCAAGATGGCCAAGTTCGGCGCCGACCCGGAATGGCTCACGGCCCGCGCCAAGACCGAGGAAGCCGGCCCGATCGTTGCCTCGATCAGCAATTCGTTCCTGACGCCGACCAGCTTTTCGGCGGTCAAATAGCAATAGGAGCCACAAGATGATCTACGAATTGCGCGTCTATCACTGCGTCCCCGGCCGCCTGCCCGATCTATTAAAGCGGTTCGACACGATCACCCTGAAGATCTGGCAGAAATATCATATCGAACAGGCCGGGTTCTGGACCGTGCTGGTCGGCGAATCGAACCAGGCGCTCTATTACCTGCTCAAGTTCGATTCGCTGGCCGACCGCGAGAAAAAGTGGAACGCCTTCCAGGCCGACCCCGAATGGCACGCGGCGCGCGCCGAGACCGAGCGCAACGGCCCGATCGTCGCCAAGGTGGTCAATTCGTTCCTGCAGCCGACCAGCTTCTCCGCGCTGAAGTGAGGCGCGGCCGGGGCTGGCGGCGGCGCTAGCGGCCTTTGCGCTTCTTGGCCTTGCGGGCGGCGTAGCGGGCGTCGCGCGCCGCCTGCTTCTCGGCTTCCAGCGCGAGCTCGCGGGCGGCTTTTTCCTCGGCTTCGGCCTCGCGACGCACCCGTTCCGCCTCGGCTGCGGCGGCGCGGGCCGCCTCGGCGGCGGCTTCCTCGGCCGCCTTCGCGGCGGCTTCACGCGCTTGTTGCGCCAGCCGGGCGGCTTTGCGCTCGGCAATTCGCGCATCGCGCGCCGCGGCGACGGCCTGCCGCGCCGCTTGGCGTTCGGCGAAACCCGGGTCGCTGGTCAGCGCGCGGTGCCGCTCCAGCGCGGCCTTCTTGGCGGCCGCCGCGGCGCTCTGGCGATCGGCAAAAGTGGTTTCCTTAGACTTGATCATCTGTCCCTTCGATGGTGGTTTGTCTCAGCCTATTTTAACACCGCAGATTGCGGCACGCTCCCTCACTCGCCGCGCCAGCGGCGGGTCGCCTTGTCGTCCTCGGCGCGCGCCGCGACCCAGCGCTCGCCCTCCGGCGTCGCCTCGCTCTTCCAGAACGGTGCGTCGGTCTTCAGCCAGTCGATCAGGAAATGGCAGGCGGCCAGCGCCGCCTCGCGATGCGGCGAGGCGGTCGCGACCAATACGATGCGCTCGCCCGGTTCGAGCCTGCCGTAGCGGTGGATGACCAAGGACGCGGACAGGGGCCAGCGGCGGTTCGCCTCGGCCTCGATCTCGGCCAGTTTTTTCTCGGTCATGCCAGGGTAGTGTTCGAGCGTCAGCGCCGAGACTTGGCCCATATCGCGCACCAGCCCGATAAAGCTCGCGACCCCGCCGATCGTATGGTCGCCGGCGGCGAGCTCCTGCAGTTCGCGTCCGACATCGAAATCCTCGCGCTGCACCCGGATCATCGCTCAGCCTCCGGTGACCGGCGGAAAGAGGGCGACCTCGTCGCCGTCGCGCAGCGGGTGGTCGAGCCCGACATATTCCTGGTTGACCGCGACCCGAACCACCGAGAGATCGCGCAGCGCCTCGCCATAGCGGCCCTCGCGAGCGCGCAGCCAGGCGAGCAGCCCCGCGACGTCGCGCACCTCTGGCGGCAGCGCAAGGTCCTCCTCGGCATGGCCGATGCGCGCCCGCAGCCAGGCGAAATAAAGCAGCCTCACCGGCCGAACACCTCGGAGAACGGCAGGAAATCCAGGCGGGCGCCCGGCGCGATGTCGGCGAGGCTTTCATCGAGGATCGCGAAGCCGTCGGATTGCACGATCGACGACAGGATGCCGGCGCCGTCCTTCGGGTAGCGGCGGGCGATCGCGCGGCCGCCCTCGCGCCCGAGGCTGGCGCGCAAATATTCGCGGCGGCCCGGTTTCTTGCGGTAGGCGAAGCCGGATTCGACCGGAAAAGTCAGGGGCGGCGCCATCGCCGCGCCGGCGAGGCGCAGGATCAGGGGTCGCGCCAGGATCGCGAAGGTCAGCGCGGCGGCGACCGGGTTGCCCGGCAGGCCGACCAGCGGCACGCCCCCACCGTGAGTTGATCTGATCTGGCCGAGCGCGACCGGGCGCCCGGGCTTGATCGCCAGCCGCCAGAAATCGAGCCGCCCAAGTTTCTCGATGGCCGCGCGGACGTGGTCTTCTTCGCCGGTCGAAACCCCGCCCGACGTGACGATCAGATCGTGCCCGGCGGCCGCGGCTTTCAGCGTCTCGGCGAGCGAGGCGGCGCGGTCCGGCCGGATGCCGAGATCGCTGACGACGCACCCGAGGCCGCGCAGCAGCGAGGCGAGCATGACGCGGTTGGCGTCGTAGATCGCGCCGGGCGGCAGCGTCGCGCCGGGCTCGCACACTTCGTCGCCGGTCGACAACAGCGCCGCGCGCAGCGGACGGTAGACCGGCAGCGCAGCGTTGCCCAACGCCGCCGCGAGCCCGAGCTCGGCCGGCCCGAGCCGCCGCCCGGCCGCCAGCGCGACGCAGCCCCGCGCGACGTCCTCGCCGGCGTGGCGGCGATTGGCGCCCTTTTTGATCCCCGGCTGCAGGCGGACCCGCTCGCCCTCGACGACGCAATCCTCTTGCATCATCACCGTGTCGGCGCCCTCGGGCATCGCCGCGCCGGTGAAGATGCGGATCGCTTCGCCCGGGCGCACGGCGCGGCCGAGCGGGTGGCCGGCGGCGGCGCGCCCGCCGACCGGCAGCACGCTCTCGCCAGCGGGCGAGAGGTCGGCATGGGCGAATGCGAACCCGTCGACGGCGCTGTTGGCGTGCGGTGGCACATCGATCGCGGCGACCAGATCGCGCGCCAGGGTGCGCCCGGCGGCGGCCGACAGCGGCACCGATTCGGCCTCGACCACCGGCGCGATGCGCGCCTCGATCAGCGCCAGCGCCGCGTCGAGGCCGAGCAGTGTGCCGCCGAAGGCAAAGCAATCGTCGCTCAGCTGCGCCATGACGCGGCCTCGAAATGGTCGAGGATGAAGCGGGCGACCGCGCCCGGATCGCCGAGCGGCAGCAGCGGCAGCGACGCCGCCAGCGCTTCGTCGGCAGCGATCGCGATCACATCGGGATCCTCGGGATAGATCAGCGGCTTGCCGAGCGCCGGCCGGTGCACCTCGATCTTGGCATGGCGATGCCGCTTAAAGCCTTCGACCAGTAGGAGATCGACCGGCCGCATCCGCGCCACCAACTCGTCGAGCGTCGGCTCGGGGGCGCCGCGCAGCTCGCCCATCAGCGCCCAACGCCGCGCCGAGGCGACCATGACCTCGTCGGCGCCGGCCTCGCGGTGGCGCCAGGAATCCTTGCCCGGCTTGTCGATGTCGAATTCATGATGGGCATGCTTGATCGTCGATACCGTAAGGCCCTGCGCCACCAGTTCGGGAATGAGCCCGGTCAGCAGCGTCGTCTTGCCGCTGCCGCTCCAGCCGGCGAGACCAAGAATGCGCATCGCGGCCACCCTGGTCGTCACTTAGGCGGTGTCGACCCGTGGCGCAAGCATGGGCGCACGCATGGGCGCAAGCACTAGGTCAGGTGCTGCGGCTTGCCGTGGCGCGGCGGCGCCGCCTGGGCCATGTGCGCCAGCCCGGCGCGCAGGTAGTCGTAGCCGGTCACCAGCGTCAAGAGCGCGGCGATCCACAGCAGGATTTCGCCGATGCCCTCGACCGGCAGGAAGCCCGGCCCGGCATTGCCGACGATCAGAAACCCGATCGCCACCATCTGGATCCCGGTCTTCCATTTCGCCAGCCGCGACACCGGCAGGCCGACCCGCAGCTCGGCGAGATACTCGCGCAGGCCCGACACCAGGATTTCGCGGCACAGGATCACCAGGGCCGGCAGCACAGCCTCAGGCGACAGCCGGTGAAAAGCGGTCAGCATCAGAAGCGTCGCGGCGACCAGCAGCTTGTCGGCGATCGGGTCGAGAAAGCGCCCGAACTCGGATTGCTGCTCCCAGCGGCGCGCCATGTGCCCGTCGAGCCAATCGGTCAACCCGGCCGCGGAAAACAGCGCGCAGGCAAACCACCGCGCGTAGTCGCCATTGATGTAAAAGCTCGCGACCACCAACGGGATCACCAGGATCCGCGACAACGTCAACAGATTGGGAAGGCTGGTCAACGGCACGCTTCCCTCCAGCGGGGCGGTCGAGAGTGGGCGGGAGCCGGCATCTTAGCCGTCGGGATGAAAGTGGTCATAAACCTTTTTCGCGATTGCCTTGCTGATGCCGCCGACCCGCTCGATCTCGGCGAGCCCGGCGCGCGCCACCGAGCGGGCCGAGCCGAAATGGCGCAACAGCGCGTGCTTGCGGCGGGCGCCGATGCCGGCGATCTCGTCGAGCGGCGACTGGCCCAGCGCCTTGGTGCGCTTCGCCCGGTGCGCCCCGATCACAAAGCGGTGCGCCTCGTCGCGCAGCCGCTGGAGGAAATAGAGCACCGGATCGCGCGGCTCGAGCGAAAAGGGCGGCCGGCCGGGCATGAAAAAGCGCTCGCGGCCGGCATTGCGGTCGGGCCCCTTGGCGATCGCGACGAGCGCGACATCCTCGACGCCGAGTTCGGCGAAGGCTTCCTCGACCGCGCTCAATTGGCCCTGTCCGCCGTCGATCAGCACGAGATCAGGCCACAGGCCGCGCTCGCGCTCGGGGTCCTCCTTGAGGGCGCGGCCAAAGCGCCGGCGAAACACCTCGCGCATCATCGCATAGTCGTCGCCGCCGGCGGCAGGCGGTAGCGGCGCGGAAGCAACCCCCACCCCGCCCTCCCCCGCAAGCGGGGGAGGGTGAAGCGGGGAAATCTCCACGCCAGCTTCAGGCTGCCCCCTCCCCCGCAGGCGGGGGAGGGCTGGGGTGGGGGTTGGGGCCGGGGTTTCGGACGCCCCGGCATCGCCGTCATCCGGCTTAAGCCCCCGGATGGTGAACTTGCGGTAGGCGTTTTTGATCAGCCCGTCGGGGCCGGCGACGATCATCGCGCCGACCGCGTTGCTGCCCTGGATGTGGCTGTTGTCGTAGACCTCGATGCGGCTCGGCGGGGCGTCGAGGCCGAACGTCGCCGCGACGCCGTCCAGCAGCTGGCGCTGCGAGGTGCTTTCGGCGAGGCGGCGGCCCAGCGCCTCGCGCGCCGCCGCGGCGATGCGCTCGACCAGCTTTTTCTTGTCGCCGCGCTGCGGCACCGCCAACGTGACGCGCCCGCCATGCAGCGACAGCGCCTCGGCGACCAGCGACTGCTCGCTGAGCTGATGGCTCAGCAGCACCAAAGGCGGCGTCGGCCGGTTGTCGTAAAACTGGCCGACAAAGCTGGTCAGCACCTCCTCGACCGCCAGGGCGCGGTCGTGGCTCGGGAAATAGGCGCGGTTGCCCCAGTTGTGGCCGCCGCGGAAAAAGAACACCTGGACGCAGGTGTGGCCGCCGGCCTGGTAGGCGGCGATGACGTCGGCGTCGGTGATGCCGGCGACGTGAATGTCCTGGTGGCCCTGCACCAAGGACAAGGCGCGGATGCGGTCGCGGATCAGCGCGGCGGCCTCGAAGTCGAGCGCCTCGGCCGCCCGGTCCATCTCCGCCGCGAGGCGCTGTTGGATGTCGTGGCTGCGGCCCGAGAGGAATGTCGTCGCCTGCTCCATCAGCCCGGCGTAGTCGGCGCCGGCGATGCGGCCGACGCACGGCGCGCTGCATCGCTTGATCTGATAGAGCAGGCAGGGGCGGGTGCGGTTGTTGAAGACGCTGTCCGAGCACGAGCGCAGCAGAAACGCCTTCTGCAGCGCGACCAGCGTGCGGTTGACCGCGCCGGCCGAGGCGAACGGGCCGAAATAGGCGCCGGGCTTGTCGCGCGCGCCGCGGAACTTGGCCAGCTGCGGAAAATCGTGACCGGCGGTCAGGTGGATGAACGGAAACGACTTGTCGTCGCGTAGCAGCACGTTGTAGCGCGGCATCAGCCGCTTGATCAGGTTGCATTCGAGAAGCAGCGCCTCAGCTTCGGTCGCGGTCACGACGATCTCGAAGCTGGCGGTCTCGGCCACCATGCGGCGCAGGCGGTTCGAGAGCCCGGCCGGGTGGGTGTAATTCTGCACCCGGCTCTTCAGGTTGCGCGCCTTGCCGACATAGACCGCGTCGCCCTTGCGGTCGAGCATGCGGTAGACGCCGGGGCTCGCCGGGACGCTGCGCAGCGCCGCGCGCAACACCGCAACGCCGGCGGCGACACCGCCCGCGGTTTCAGGCAACGCGGTTTCGGGCGCGGGCGCGCTCGGCGCCGCGGCGGCCACCAGACCGCTGGCCAGCGCCGCCGGGCTGCGGCGCGGGTCGAGCGGCGCCGGTTTGCCGCGGCGGCGGCGTGTCTTCGGCTCAACCGACTGAATCGTCATCCCTAATTCGAGGCCTTCGCGGCATATCCACCAACCCTGGGGATAAATCTGTAGAAAAGCTTGGGTCGGGCGAACCTGAGATCAACCAAACTGTCGCACTTACAGCATTGCCTAAAACTTAGGCAAATACCTCGTATCATTGATTTTATTGGTGATTTTCCCTGTCAAGCGTAAACCAATGGTAACAAAAGCCGACCGCAATACGCGCCCGGGCCGTCACAGATCGGCCACACCTGCTGTGCACAACTTAGGTCGGCTGGCCAAAATCCGGGCTATCCCACGCTTAAGATTGAGGCATTTCGCCACGGGCATACCGTCGAGGCCGGGCCGCGCTATTCAACCACCGGTGCCGCGCCCGATTGCGCCCAGCCGAGGTGCTCGCCGCCGTCCAGCGCGATCATCTGGCCGGTCATCGCCGGCGCCGCCAGGATGAAGCGCAGCGCCGCGGCGATCTCGCCCGGGCTGGTGCCGCGCCGCAACGGCATCGCGCGGCAGCGCTCGGCGAACTGCTCGGGGCTCTGGCGTGGGCTCGGCATGGTCGGGCCGGGGCCGATGCCGTTGACCCGGATGCGCGGCGCCAGCGCCAGCGCCAGCGTGCGGGTCAGCGTCCACAAGGCCGATTTGGTCAGCGTGTAGGAGGTGAAATAGGGCGTCAGGTTCCACACCCGCTCGTCGAGCAGGTTGACCACGACGCCGCCGGCATCGGCCGGCAGCAGGGCGGCGAACTCCTGGATCAGCACAAATGGCGCCCGCAGGTTGACCGCGTGGTGCAAGTCCCAGCTCTCGCGGGTCGCCGTTGCGAGCGTGTCGTTGCCGAAGACCGAGGCGTTGTTGACCAGGATTCCGATCGGCCCGAGCGCCGCCGCCGCCCGCGGCAGCAGCGCCGCGACCGCCGCCTCGTCGGCGAGATCGGCGGCGAGCGCGACCGCCTTGCCGCCGGCCTGCGCGATCTCGGCGACCAGCGCCTCCGCTTCCGCCTGCGAGCGGTGATGGTGGACCGCCACCGCGAAGCCGGCGTCCGCGAGGCTCCGCACCAAGGCGCGGCCGATGCGCCGCGCCCCGCCGGTGACCAGCGCCGCCTGCGGCACCGGCAGCGTGGGGAAGGCGCCGGTCAGCTCGTCTGGCGGCATCGTTTCAGGCGCGGGCACGGCGCTGCTGGCCGCGGGATTTGCCGCGGGCGCGGACCTTGGCGCGCACCGCCTCGCGCGCCGACATGCCGGCGCGGCCCAGGGTCGAGCGGCCGCGCGTGCCGTTCGCCGCGGTGGCGTCGGCGAGGCCGAGCTCGGCCTGTTCGAGCCGGCGGATCTCGTCGCGCAGCCGCGCCGCCTCCTCGAATTCGAGATCGCCGGCGGCGGCGCGCATGCGCTTGTCGAGGTCGGCGATGACCGCCTTCAGATCCTTGCCCTGGTAGTGCGCCGCGTCGCTCTCGCCGAGCCCGACCGTGACGTGGTCCTGCTCGTAGACGCTCTGCAGGATGTCGGCGATGCCGTGGCGGATGCTTTCCGGGGTGATGCCGTGCGCCGCGTTGTAGACCTGCTGCTTCTCGCGCCTGCGGTCGGTCTCGTCGATCGCCGCCTTGAGGCTGTCGGTCATGTGGTCGGCGTAGAGGATCGCGCGGCCGTCGATGTGGCGGGCGGCGCGGCCGATTGTCTGGATCAGCGAAGTGCGCGAGCGCAGAAAGCCCTCCTTGTCGGCGTCGAGCACCGCGACAAGCGCGCATTCCGGGATGTCGAGCCCCTCGCGCAACAAATTGATGCCGATCAGCACGTCGATCACGCCCAATCGCAGATCGCGGATGATCTCGATGCGCTCGATCGTGTCGACGTCGGAATGCAGGTAGCGCACCCGAATGCCGGCTTCGTGCAGGAATTCGGTCAAGGCTTCCGCCATCTTCTTGGTCAGGGTGGTGACCAGCACGCGCATGCCCCGGGCGGCGGCGTCGCGGCACTCGGCCATCAGGTCGTCGACCTGGTTTTCGATCGGGCGGATGATCGTCGGCGGGTCGACCAGGCCCGTCGGGCGCACGATCTGCTCGACGAAGACGCCGCCGGCGCGCTCCATCTCCCACCGCCCCGGGGTCGCCGAGACAAACACCGTTGGGCCGCGGTATTCGTCCCATTCCTCGAATTTCAAGGGCCGGTTGTCGGTGCACGACGGCAGCCGGAAGCCGTATTCGGCGAGGCAGGTCTTGCGCGTCCAGTCGCCGCCGAACATGCCTCCCAGCTGCGGCACCGTGACGTGGCTCTCGTCGACGAATACCAGGGCGTCGCGCGACATGAATTCGAAAAAGGTCGGCGGCGGCTGGCCCGGGGCGCGGCCCGTGAGATAGCGCGAATAGTTTTCGATGCCCGCGCAGGACCCGGTCGCCTCGATCATCTCGACATCGTAAGTGGTGCGCTGTTCGAGCCGCTGCGCCTCCAATAGCCTTCCGCCGCGGTGCAGTTCCTCGAGGCGGATCTTGAGGTCGCGCTTGATCTGCTCGATTGCCTGCAAGAGGGTCGGGCGCGGCGTCACGTAATGGCTGTTGGCGTAGATTTTTACCTGGTGCAGCGCGGCGGTCTTTTCGCCGGTCAACGGGTCGATCTCGTGGATCGCCTCGACCTCGTCGCCGAACAAGGAGATCCGCCAGGCGCGGTCCTCGTAATGTGCCGGGAAGATTTCGATCGTGTCGCCGCGCACCCGGAAGCTGCCGCGGAAGAAATTGTGGTCGTTGCGGCGGTATTGCAATTCGACGAATTTTCCCAGCAGCTTGGTGCGGTTGACCCGGCCGCCGACCTCGATCGTCTCGGTCATCTGCGAATAGGTCTCGACCGAGCCGATGCCGTAGATGCACGAGACGCTGGCGACGACGACGACGTCGCGGCGCTCGAGGATCGCGCGGGTCGCCGAGTGGCGCATCCGGTCGATCTGCTCGTTGAGCGAGGATTCCTTCTCGACATAGGTGTCGGTGCGCGGGACGTAGGCTTCCGGCTGGTAATAATCGTAATAGGAGACGAAATATTCGACCGCGTTCTCCGGGAAAAAGCTCTTCATCTCGCCGTAGAGCTGCGCCGCCAGCGTCTTGTTCGGCGCCAAGACGATCGCCGGCCGCCCGGTGCGCGCGATGACATGCGCCATCGTGAAGGTTTTTCCGCTGCCGGTGACCCCGAGCAGCACCTGGTCGCGCTCGCCGCGCGCGAGGCCCTCGCACAATTCGTCGATCGCCTGCGGCTGGTCGCCGGCCGGCTGGAACTCGGAATAGAGCCGGAACGGCCTCTCGATGTCGCTCGGCGGCCGCTCGGCAACGAACAATGGCTGCATCGCCCTAAGATAGGCGCCCCAGGGCCGCGACGCCAGCCGGGCGATTTGGCCGACAGAGGTTTTCCGGGTGCGCAAACGGCGCTACTCTCGACGCTTCGAGCCCCACGAACTCACCCGTAAGCGGGCGAATGTCGGTTATAATGAGCGCCGGGATCGGGGAAAGGGCCGAGATGGACCAGGCAGATTACGCGCCGCCAATGGCGAGGCTCGCGGCAGCAAAGTGTGTTCGCAGCGTTGAGGCGTTGCTGTCTCTCGGGCGCACCGCCGAAGCGAGCGCGGTTCTCGAAGACGGCTTGGAGCGTTTCCCGGATCATACCGAATTGGCGCAGCTCCAGCAGCGGATCGAGAGAATCACCGCTTTGGGCCCGGCAAGCCTCGAAAGGGACGTCGATCCCATGGGCATGGCGTCGATCAGCATTTCCTCATTGTCAGCCTTTTTCAATGCGGCTTAATTTGATACGACAACCAGCCGGTGCATGCTCATGGACAATGAAATCCAGAAACTGATCGCGTCGCGTCGCTGGTATCACAGTTTTGAGATAGCGCCGGGTATCTGGTCACCAGGCAGAGCCAGGATCAATGCTGGGTGGGTGCTCACCGCAAGCGGAATTCCTCAAGGCTTAGAGGCCAAGCGGGTCATCGATATTGGGGCCGCCGACGGAGCTTATACATTCGAATTCCTTCGCCGTGGTGCCTCAGTTCTGGCGATCGACGTCCAGCCTCCCGACAACACCGGCTTCGGTATCGCCAATCAGCTGGCACCACGGCCTGCCGAGCATCGCACGATGTCGGTCTACGACCTAAGTCCGGCGGTCGGGACATTCGATATCGTGTGGTTCTGGGGCGTGTACTACCATCTGCGCGAGCCACTTCTCGCCCTTCGCGCCATCCGGTCTGTGTTGAAAAAGGACGGATTACTCTACTTCGGTGGCGAGATTATCGACGGTGCGGATCCTAATAAGGACCCCCGACTGGCGGGGATGAGAGACCATTTCGAGGCCCTGCGCGACGTGCCCGTCACATACTTCACGCACGGTAATGCCTATGCTGGCGATCACTCCAATTGGTTCGTGCCCAACATGGCATGCCTACGTGAATGGCTTATAGCGTCAGGATTTAAGGACATTCAGATGGAGACCGGGTCGGCGAAAGCGCGAGTGCGTGGAACAGCGCGATACGACGAAACGTGGCAGGACCAGGAACACCCATTGCGGAGGAGGTCACTGGAAATTGACACGCCCGAGGAGAAATCGGCTCCCTTGTAGCAAGCCAGTCGTGTTGCAACCGCTGCCGGCTCCAAGCAGAACGCTGCTCGCTAATCCTTCGTGGTTTCTAAACACGCGATTCGGCCCTTACGCCGGCGACGCCTGGCGCGAATTCTTCAGGCAGCAATACAGCTCCCTCCAACAGATCGTACAAGAACTGGGAGGAGCGGTCTCCCTTCTGCCTTATCCATTGGCCGGCCCTATGGACGATGGCTTCATGGATCCCGAGTACTGTGACGAGAAAGCCCCGCAGCATGGGAATCCCAAATACGGCGAGCTGGTTTTAGCGCAGGTCCGTAGCCACTTGCACAAAACGCGACCAAGTAGTGGATAGACTCCAATACTTGGTTCCCTTGCGTCGTGCCCGCGAAAGCGCGCATCCGCGGCAGCGCAGGTCATGCGCGCCGCTTCTGGACCCGCTTTCGCAAGGTGACGAAGGAAGGAACGGGCGATGACCGAGGGCAACGGCAATGCGGTCGATTATTTCGTCGACCGGCATGTGCGCGAGGGGAGGGGGGATCGGCTGGCTTTTGTCGATCCGTGGCGCAGCCTGAGCTATGCCGAGCTGGCGCAGTCTTCGGCGCGCTTTGCCGCCGGCTTGCGCGCCGCGGGCGTCGAGCGCGAGCAGCGCGTCGCGCTGGTGATGCTCGACACGGTCGATTTCCCGGTCGCGTTCTGGGGCGCCTTGCGCGCCGGCGTGGTGCCGGTGCCGATCAACACGCTGCTGCCGCCCGAGATCACCGGCTACATCCTGGAGGACAGCCGCGCCGCGGCGCTTTTCGTCTCGGTGCCGCTGCTCGCGCCGCTGCTTCCGGTCGTCGATGGCCTCGGGCTGCGGCGCGTCGTCGTCAGCACGCCCGACTATGGCGGCGGCGACTACGCCGATTTCCTCGGCGATTCCGCGGCGGATGCCGAGCCGGCCGAATGCTCGCCCGACGAGGTCGCGTTCTGGCTCTATTCGTCGGGCTCGACCGGCAACCCGAAGGGCGTCAAGCACGTCCATGCCTCGCTCAAGGCGACGGCTGACACCTATGGCGCGCAGGTGCTCGGCATCCGGCCCGACGATCTGATGTTCTCGGTGGCAAAACTGTTTTTTGCCTACGGGCTCGGCAATTCGATGACGTTTCCGCTGGCCGCCGGCGCCGCCGCAGTGCTCTACCCCGACCGCCCGACTCCGGACGCCGCGCTGGCGACGATGCGGCGCTACCGCCCGACGATCTTCGCCGGCGTGCCGACGCTCTACGCCGCGCTGCTGGCGCACCCCGAATTGGCGCTCGGTGCCGGCTCCGACCGGCTGCGCCGCGCGATCTCGGCCGGGGAGCCGTTGCCCGAGCATATCGGGGTGCACTGGCGCGAGCGCGTCGGGGTCGACATCCTCGACGGCATCGGCTCGACCGAGATGCTGCACATCTTTCTGTCGAACCGGCCGGACGACATCCGCTACGGCACCACCGGCAAGGCGGTGCCGGGCTACGATCTGCGCATCCTCGAAGCGGGCGGCGAGGTCGCCGACGGCGAGCCCGGCGAACTCGTGGTGCGCGGCCCTTCGGCCGGCGACGGCTACTGGAACCAGCGGGCCAAATCGCGGCATACGTTCCGCGGCGAGTGGACCCATACCGGCGACACCTACACCCGCGACGAGCAAGGCTATTACCGCTATTGCGGGCGCAGCGACGACATGCTGAAGGTCGGCGGCATCTGGGTGTCGCCGTTCGAGGTCGAGGAAGCGCTGAGCGGCCACAAGGCGGTGCTTGAAGCGGCGGTCGTCGGGCATCCCGACGAGGACGGGCTGATCAAGCCGCGCGCCTTCGTCGTGCTGCAAGAGAGCGCGCCGCCGGGCGATGCGGCGCTGACCGCAGCCTTGCAAAACCACGTCAAGGAGCGGATCGGGGTGTGGAAATATCCGCGCTGGATCGAGTTCCGCGATGCCTTGCCGAAAACCGCCACCGGCAAGATTCAGCGCTATAAATTACGCGAAATCTTGCCGACCGGCGGCTCCTCTTAAAGAAAAAACACACGAACACGGCGGGGCGACCGGCGTTCCCCGCCATTCCTTTCTTATCGGCTATTCTTAAATGGGGGAACGCGCGCTGCCGCGTGCTTGTTGACAGCTACGGACCCGTTATTTACCGGAGGATTGCGATGGACAAGCAACGCATCGTCGGCGGCGTCAAGAAGGCGACCGGCACGATCAAGGAAAAGGCCGGCCAGCTCACCGGCAATCGCCACATGGAGGCGGAAGGCCGGGCCGAGAACGCCGAGGGGCACGTCCGCAGCGCGGTCGGCAAGGCCAAGGATGCGGCGCGCGAAATCATCGGCAAGAAATAAAGCGCGCACGGCGCAAGATCGGAGGCCGCCATGCGAGCCGTTTTGCTCTGGGCGATCTGGATCCCGATCCCGATTATTATTCTGCTCTACCTGTTCCACGTCGTCTGACGCGGAGACGCCGGTCTTGGCGTGCCGCCGTTGACAGCCCCGGCGGCCCGCGAGGGCCGCCCGTTGACAGCCCCCGCCCTGCCCCGCAAGCTGCCTCGGTGGCAGCTTGCGGGAGGCAGCGGTGGCGGCGGACATCCACAACCTCGTCGAATATTCCTGCGCCGACAGAATCGCGACGATCACGATCAACCGGCCCGACAAATTGAACGCGGTCAGCGACGAGGTCGTGGCGCAGCTCGCCGAGGCGTTGCGCCGGTTCGACCTCGATCCCGACGCCGAGGTCGTGATCCTCAACGGCAAGGGCCGCGCCTTCTCATCGGGCGCCGATGTGCGCCAGCGCCAATTGCGCAGCCGCGATGAATTCGAGAAGCTCGGCGGCCCGCAAGGCTGGGGCACCAATTCGGCCGACCTCCTGACCCGCGCTGTCAACTGGAAGCCGGTCATCGCCGCGGTGCACGGCTATGTGCTGGGCCTCGCGCTCGGGCTGACGCTGGAATGCGACCTGATCGTCGCCGCCGCCGGCACCCGCTTCCAATTGACCGAGACCGGGCGCGGCCTCGGCGCCTCGCGCTACTGGGCCTTGTTTCAATATCGCAGCGCCGGCGCGTTCGGCGACGAGGTGGCGCTAACCGGGCGCTTCTTCACCGCCGAGGAAGCCTTCGATGCCGGGCTTATCAACCGCCTGGCGCCCGAGGGCCAGCACCTCGAGGTGGCGCGCGAACTGGCGGCGCAGGTGGCGAAAAACCCGCCCCTCTCGGTGCGCACGACGGTGCGGACCCGGCGCTGGTACATGCAGCGCTTGACCCGCGAGGCGCAATTCATCGCCGAGCCCTTCCGCCTCTACCTCTCCGAGGATTTCCAGGAGGCCGCCCGCGCCTTCGCCGAAAAGCGCCCGCCCAAGGGCTTCAAGGGGCGGTGACAGTGCGCAAGCTGAGCCGCAAGCCCCTCTCCCGCACTGCGGGAGAGGGTGGCGAACCCGCGGGCTTGACCCGCGGGGAGCCGGGTGAGGGTGTCGCCGCCCGCACCACCCTCACCCTCCCGCCGTTGTGCGGCGGGCCCCTCCCTCTCCCGCAGTGCGGGAGAGGCGCTTAAATGACGGCCGACAAGCAACCCGGCGCCAACCGGCCGCTCGACGGCATCACCGTGCTCGATTTCGGGCAGGTCTATCAGGGTCCCTACGCGACGATGCTGATGGCGAAGGCCGGCGCCGATGTCATCAAGATCGAGCCGCCGCAGGGTGAGCCGTTGCGCCGCCGCGCGCCGCCTGGCAAGAGCACGACCTTCCCGATCGCGATGCTCAACGGCAACAAGCGCGCGATCACCCTCAACTTGAAGCACGCGCGCGGCCGCGAGCTTCTGTTCAGCATGGCGAAGAAGGCCGACGTGCTGCTGGAGAATTTCGCGCCGGGCGTGATGGACCGGCTCGGCGTCGGCTGGAGCGTCCTGCACGAAATCAACCCGCGCCTCGTCTACGCCTCGGGCACCGGCTATGGCCTCTCCGGCCCCGACCGCGACAATCTGGCGATGGACCTGACCGTGCAGGCGATGGGCGGCCTGATCAGCGTTACCGGCTCCCCCGAGGGGCCGCCGCTCAAGGCCGGGCCGGCGGTCGTCGATTTCCTCAGCGGCATCCACCTTTACGCCGCGACGCTGACCGCCCTCTTCGAGCGCGAGCGCACCGGGGTCGGCCGCCTCGTCGAGGTCGCGATGCAGGAGGCCGCCTATGCGACGCTGACCTCGCAGCTGGAAGCCTATTGGCAGAGCGGCGAGGTGCCGCCGCGCACCGGCAATTCGAGCCACGGCCGCGTGCCGATCAACGTCTACCCGACCACCGACGGCTACGTCGCGATGAACCTCGCGGTCGAAGAGCATTGGCACAGCCTCCTCAAGGCGATGGGCCGCGAGGAACTGCGCGACGACCCGCGCTTTCTGAACAACGCGGCCCGCGTCAAGCACCGCGAGGAAACCGACGCGCTGATCGCCGGCTGGACTGGCACGCTCGGCAAGATGGAAATTTTCTCGATCGCTCGGCGGCACCGCATCCCGCTGGCGCCGGTGCGCGACGTCGGCGAGGTCATGCACGATGTGCACATGCACGAGCGCGGCTTTCTCGCCGACATCGTGCACGACGAGATCGGCCCGCTGACGGTGCCGACGACGCCGCTGCTTGTGCACGGCGCCGACCCGGTGGAGACCCTGCCGAGCCCGAAACTCGGCCAGCACAACGCCGAAATCTACGGCGGCTGGCTCGGCCTCGCGGAGAACGAGATTGCCGACCTGAAGCGCGACGGAGTCATTTAGCGGTCGAGTTCGTACAGCCAATGGATTCAGACCAAGAAATACCGGAGCTTGTGTTCCTCGGCATTGCAGAGCGAGCGGCAAATTTGCGCGACGGCAACACCGAGTTATTGAAATGGAATATCATTGGCTTAAAAAATATCATTCTTTTTTATTTCCATCCCGCTGTGTTAAGCGATGTCAATCTTGTCTTTGCTTTGCGCCATTTGTCTTCAGGGCCAGATATTCGCATTAAGATCCGATCCGAGAGCGGAGAGCAACTAGGCTTTGTGAACGTCGGACTATCTCGCGAGGCAAATCCCGTCCCCCCATTGACCGGCGGCAGGGGTTCGTTGTTGATGCTGCAATTGGACGAGACGTGGACAACCGCAGTGCTCCCGTTCAAGCCGCCCAGCCCGTTGACGCTTCCCCGACCCGGGCGCTACGACATCTGCCAGGAGCTGCCGGATGGTTCTGAGAGGACCGTCGGAGCGTTCTATTCCGGGGAGGTTGATCCAACTCCTCTAACATCGGAGCGTGTTGCAGCGATCAAAACTGATCCCAGAGCGGCCAAGGCCGTACGAATCAAGTTATCGTGCAATGAATGTAATAAGGGGATCGGTGCTTATGCTGCGTTGGAAAAAACCACTGGCATCGAGGCAGAAGGATACATATGGTACAATGATCTTCCTGACTCGTTTCATTGCGACTGCAGAAAGGTTGAATTCGATCTGCGTGCTATGAGAAATAACCTATTTGGCTTGCTCGGTATAAGGCAAGTTGTCGATCAGTCTACCAGCATTATCCCATTGTATGAGAAATCCACGTTAGATAATTTACGTACAGAGTTCGTTCATCTTATCAGCTCGAATCCAAGAGAAGAAGTCCTCCAGAAATTCATCGAGGAGAACCCGATTCTGTTGCAACAATTTCCAGCGGAACGCATCCTTTTCAAACCACCCTTACTGACGCGCTATGTAGCGGATTTCGGGGTGCTCAGCCCGCAGCGCGAGCTTGTCCTGATCGAAATTGAGCCCGCGAACATGCGCCTGCTGAGACAGAATGGCGATCACGCCGCACCGCTCACGCATGCGGTAAACCAAGTCCAGAATTGGCTTCAGGTAGTTGACGATCACCGAATATCTTGTCTCACCGAGATGAGGATAGAGCCAACGACAGTAGGTAACATCCGTGGAGTTGTCATTGCAGGACGGGATGCCGGTTACGACACCGCACACCTACGGCAGTTAAAGGGGGTTTTTAGCGGACGAATTTCCATTTTGACCTATGATGATTTGCTCGGCAGTCTTGCTACACTCATTGATCAAATAGGCCGTTTGTGACTCTTTTTACCACGTGGGAGAAGCAGCCATGCGCTCAACACGGCCCGATTGGCGGGGGCTTGCATTTTCGCGCCCGGCGCCGATATGATTGGCTGGTTATTGCGCGATTAATACGATGCGATCATGCGGGGACGAAATTCCCTGCTGGTTCCCTGCTCGTGGACAATATTCCCCTGCCGCTGGATCGAGGTTTCCCTGCTCGAGTTCCCTCCTATTTTTGGGGAAACATTATTACTCAATGAGATAACGGAGAAAAAATCGAAATTTTCCCTGCTCGCAGGGAATTTTGTCGGCGGGGCGGGCCGTGGCCCTATAGTGGAGCCAGGGCGAGCGACAGGAGGAGCCGATGCCGTTGCTCTATGAGAAACGCGGTGCCGTTGCGGTCTTGACCCTGTCGCGGCCGCAGGCGAGGAACGCCTGGGGCGAGGACTATAATGACGGCCTGAAGGAATTGCTGCCGCGGCTCGAGGACGACCCCGAGATCCGCGCCGTCGTCCTGACCGGCGACGAAGCCGGCGGCGCCTTCAGCGCCGGCGCCAACATCAAGGACCCGAAAACTCACACCAGCGCCTCGATCGCCGACGCGATCGAAGCCTTGCCGAAGCGCCGCCGCCACCAGGCGATGAACCTCCTCTCCGATTTCGCCAAGCCGCTCATTGCCGCGGTCAATGGCTATGCGATCGGGATCGGCTGCATCGTGACCTATTGCTGCGACCTGATCGTCGCCTCCGAGCGCGCCGAATGGCGGCTGACGCAGGTCTCGCTCGGGATTCTGCCGGCGCAGGGCGGCACGGTGCGCCTCGCGCGCTGGGTCGGCCGCGGCGAGGCGATGAAGCTGGCGATGGGCTTTCCGCTGAAGGCCGAGGAAGCCCACCGCATCGGCCTCGCGCAGTGGCTGGTGCCGCACGCCGACCTGATGGGGCGCGCGATGGAAGTCGCCGAGCATGTCGCGGCGCTGCCGCCGCTCGCCGCCCGGCTCGCCAAGGAGGCGGTCGCCTTCGGCATGGACGGGTCGTTGCGCGAAGCCGCCAACGCCGACCTCTACCGCTTCATGGCGCTGGAATTGACCGAGGACAAGAAGGAGGCGCACCAGGCCTGGCGCGAGCGCCGCAA
>DATGFP010000136.1:0-6057 GCA_035309005.1 Allostellaceae bacterium
AGAGGTGCGCGAGATCATCCGGCCGCACGTTGTCAATGTCCTGCCGGAAGGCTGGATGTGCGACGAAGACCATTTCTACGTCAATCCGACCGGCCGTTTCGTAATCGGCGGCCCGGACGGCGATTGCGGCCTGACCGGACGCAAGATCATCGTCGACACCTATGGCGGCGCGGCGCCGCATGGCGGCGGCGCGTTCTCCGGCAAGGATCCGACCAAGGTCGACCGCTCGGCCGCTTACGCCGCGCGCTATCTGGCGAAGAACGTCGTCGCCGCCGGGCTCGCCGAGCGCTGCACGATCCAGGTCGCTTATGCGATCGGCATCGCCAAGCCGCTCTCGGTCTACGTCGAGACCGACGGCACCGCCCAGGTCGACGAGGCCAAGCTGTCGCGCGTTCTGCAGGAGCTGATGGATTTGTCGCCGCGCGGTATCCGCACCCATCTGGGGCTCAATAAGCCGATTTACGCGCGCACCGCCGCCTATGGCCATTTCGGCCGGCCGCCCGAGCCGGACGGCGGCTTTTCGTGGGAGCGGATCGACCTGGTGGACGAACTGCGCCGCGCGTTTTAGTCGTACTCTCCGGGACTGTCATTCCGGGGCCGGCGACGCCGGAACCCGGAACCCATGAACACGGAAGGCAGGCCCGAGGGTTGTGCGATGCCGCCATTCCGCTGTGTTCTTGGGTTCCGGGTTCGGCGCGTCGCGCCGCCCCGGAATGCCGAGTTGGTGCTGTGGCGGTGACTGAAGCGCCTTTGCCGCCGCGCCGGATCTACGGCCGGCGCCGCGGCAGGCCACTGCGCCACGGGCGCGAGCAGCTGAGGTCGAGCTTGCTGCCGCGGCTGGCGATCGCGTTGCCGCCATCGGGGGCGCTCGACCCGCGAACCCTGTTTTCGCCGCCGCCCTCGCACATCTGGCTTGAGATCGGCTTTGGCGGGGGCGAGCATCTCGCCGAACAGGCCGAGCGCCACCCCGACACCGGGTTTATCGGCTGCGAGGTGTTCGAGAACGGCGTCGCCCGCCTGGTCGGCGAGATCGCCCGGCGCGGCCTCGACAACATCCGCATTTTCGCCGACGACGCGCGCCTCCTGCTCGACAGCCTGGCGCCCGCCTCGCTCGCGCGGGTGTTCATCCTCTTTCCCGACCCCTGGCCGAAGCGCCGCCACCACAAGCGCCGTCTCGTCGCGCCGGCGACGCTCGACCGCCTCGCCCTGCTGATGCAGCCGGGCGCCGAATTGCGCCTCGCGACCGACGACCGCGATTATCTGGTGTGGATTCTCGACCACCTGACGGCGCATCCGGATTTCGTGTGGCTGGCGCGCGGCCCGGCCGATTGGCGCCAGCGCCCGCTCGATTGGCCGGCGACGCGCTACGAGGAAAAAGCCCGCGCCGCCGGGCGCGCCCCGGCGTTTCTGCGCTTCCGGCGGCAGCCGTGGCGGGCCGACGCGAATTGATAGCTCGTTTGCCCCGCCGCCGGCTCGCGCTCGTCGGCGCGATCGCGACCGTGTCGTTGACGAGCGGCTGCCAGATGCTTGCCGGCCTATTCCCGGGGCTCTTCGGCGCGTCGCCACCGCCGCCGCCGGCCGCCGTGACCCGGCCGGTGCCGGCGCCGCCGCTGCGCGCCGACCGCATCGTCGTCTTCAAGCAGCGACGCCTGCTCGAACTGCTGCGCCGCGGCCAGGTTGTGGAAACCTTCCCGATCGCGCTCGGCGAGCATCCGCAGGGCGCGAAGCGGCAGCAGGGCGATGGTCGCACCCCGGAGGGCCGCTACGTCATCGACCGGCGTTCGGCCGCGACGCGCTACACCCGCGAGCTCCACGTCTCCTATCCCGACGCGCGCGACCGCGCGCGGGCCGGCGCGCTGCACGTCGAACCGGGCGGCGCCATTTTCATCCACGGCCTGCCGCGCGATTACGGCCCGTTCGATCCGCCGCGCTGGTATCGCGATTGGACCGACGGCTGCATCGCGGTCGGCAACGCCGCGATCGTCAAGATTTGGGATGCCGTCCCCGACGGAACGCCGATCGACATCCTGCCGTGACCGCGCGGGATCGCGCTTCGCGGCTTGCCAGGCGCCCCGACTTCCCTATATATGCCAGCAAAAGTCCCATAGGCTTCGGCGATGCGATAAGGTTTGCCGGGCCGGTTGTTGGAGTGGGCCCGACGGCCCACTTTTTGTTTGTGCGGCTTGTTTGCGCGGCGCTGGTTCGTGTTTGCGCCGCGCGGTTTTCGTCGGGATAGGAAGCGGTTGCCGATCGACACGAACGAGATTGCCCGCATCGTCGAGCCGTCGCTGGAAGCGATGGGCTACCGCATCGTGCGGGTGGCGCTGACCAACGGGCAGCGGCCGACGCTGCAGGTCATGGCCGAGCGGCGCGACGAGGCGGCGATGACGGTCGACGATTGCGCCGACATAAGCCGCTCGGTCTCCGCCTTGCTCGATGTCGCCGACCCGATCGCCGGCGCCTATACGCTCGAAGTCAGCTCGCCCGGGATCGACCGTCCGCTGACCCGGCCGGAAGATTACGACCGCTTCGCCGGGTTCGAGGCGCGGATCGATCTGAGCGCGCCGCTCGACGGCCGCAAGCGCTACCGGGGACGGCTCCTCGGACGCGCCGGCGACTGGGTGCGCCTGGCCGGGGACGGCGGCGAAGCCCGCCTGCCATTGGCCGCGATCGCCCGCGCCAAGCTCGTGCTGACCGACGACCTCCTGGCGCAGGCCCAGCGCAAACCTGAACAGAACCATTGAACGCACGGGGATCCCATGGAGAGCACCGCCACCTACGCCCGCCCCGAGCTCCTGCAGGTCGCCGATACGGTTGCCCGCGACAAGGGCATCGACAAGGACGAAGTGCTTGAGGCGATGGAGCAGGCGATCCAGAAGGCCGGCCGCTCGAAATACGGCCAGGAATACGACATCCGCGCCGAGATCGACCGGCGCAACGGCGAAATTCGCCTGCTGCGCTTCCGCGAGGTCGTCGACACGGTCGAGAACGAGGCGACGCAGATGCCGATCGCCGCGGCGCAGCGCCTCAACCCCGAGGCGGAAGTTGGCGATTTCATCACCGATCCGCTGCCGCCGATCGATTTCGGCCGGATCGCGGCGCAGACCGCCAAGCAGGTCATCGTCCAGAAGGTGCGCGACGCCGAGCGCCAGCGCCAGTACGCCGAGTTCAAGGACCGCATCACCGAGATCGTCAACGGCCTCGTGAAGCGGGTCGAATTCGGCAACGTCGTCGTTGATCTGGGGCGCGCGGAGGCGATGCTGCGGCGCGACGAACTCCTGCCGCGCGAGAGCTTCCGCCAGGGCGAGCGGGTGCGCGCCTACATCTACGACGTGCGCGCCGAAACCCGCGGGCCGCAGATCTTCCTGTCGCGCACCCATCCGCAATTCATGGCGAAATTGTTCGCCCAGGAGGTGCCGGAGATCTACGACGGCATCATCGAGATCAAGGCGGTGGCGCGCGACCCCGGCAGCCGCGCCAAGATCGCGGTCATCTCACGCGACAGCGGCATCGACCCCGTGGGCGCCTGCGTCGGCATGCGCGGCAGCCGGGTGCAGGCAGTGGTCGGCGAATTGCAGGGCGAGAAGATCGACATCATCCCGTGGTCGACCGACCCCGCGACCTTCGTCGTCAATGCGCTCGCCCCGGCCGAAGTGTCGAAGGTGGTGATGGACGAGGAGCAGCGCCGCATCGAGGTGGTCGTGCCCGACGACCAGCTGTCGCTCGCGATCGGGCGGCGCGGCCAGAACGTGCGGCTCGCCTCGCAACTGACCGGCTGGGACATCGACATCCTGACCGAGGCCGAGGAATCGGAGCGCCGCACCGAGGAATTCCGCAGCCGCAGCCAGATGTTCATCGACGCGCTCGACATCGACGACGTGATCGCCCACCTGCTGGTTACCGAGGGGTTCGGCTCGCTCGAGGAAGTCGCGTTCGTGCCGGTCGACGATTTGGCCGAGATCGAGGGGTTTGACGTGGACGTCGCGACCGAGCTGCAGGAGCGGGCGCGCACGGCGCTCGAGCGGCGCGACCGCGAATTCGAAAAGCGCTACCGCGAGCTCGGGGTCGAGGACGATCTGGTGGCGCTCGAGGGCCTGAGCCCCGGCATGCTGGTGACGCTCGCCGAGAACGACATCAAAACCCTCGACGATTTTGCCGGGCTCGCCGGCGACGAGCTTGTCGAGATGCTCGCCGCGCCCGAAAAAGGCGGCATCAAGCTCGACCTCGACGACGCCAACGCGCTGGTCATGGCGGCCCGGGCGCATTGGTTCGCGGACGAGGCCCCGGCGGCGGGGCAGGAGTAAGCGCGACGCCTATTCCCCACCCCGCCCCGGCGCCGGCCGAGCCGACCGCGGCCGACCCGTCGCCGCAGCGCCGCTGCCTCGTCACCGGCGAGGTCCGCGACCGCGCCCAGCTGCTGCGCTTTGTCGTCGGTCCGGACGGGCAGATCGTGCCCGATGTCGCGGCGCGCCTGCCCGGACGGGGTTTGTGGTTAACCCCGCGCCGCGATATAGTGGAGCGCGCGGTGGCGAAGCGGCTTTTCGCGCGCGCCGCGCGGCGCTCGGTGTCGGCGCCGGCCGAGCTGGCCGACCGCGTCGAGGGCCTGCTGGCGCGGCGCTGTTGCGATTCGCTCGGGCTTGCCCGCCGCGCCGGTCTCGCGGTCGCCGGGTTTGAACGGGTGCGCGAGGCGGTGCGCCGGGGCGGCAGCGGCTTGTTGCTGTGCGCGCTCGACGGCGCCGCCGGTGGGCGCGGCAAGCTCGCGGCGCTCGGGCACGGCGTGCCGGTGGTCGGCGTGTTGACGGCGGCCGAACTCGGCGCCGCGTTCGGCCGCGAGCGGATCGTGCACGCGGTGGTTGCCGGCGGGCCGCTGTGCCGCCGGCTGATGCTTGACCTGTCGCGGCTGGCCGGCCTGCGCGCCGCGGCGAGCGATCAGGCGATGGATTTGGCGCCGGCGCGGCCGGCAATGCAGGATGGTGGTGCCCAAGCGGATGACTGAAGCCAACGAGCAAGAAGCCAACGAGCAAGAGCAGAAGCGGCCGCTGACCCTGCGTACCGCCGGGACCCTCGGGCTGCGCCGACCGATCGAGACCGGCCAGGTGCGCCAGAGCTTCTCCCACGGCCGCTCGAAGGCGGTGACGGTCGAAGTCCGCAAAAAGCGCGTGATCGCGCCGGGCGCGCCGGCCGAGCCGGGCCGCGCCGAGCCGGCCGGGCCGGTTGTCGTGCGCGCCCAGCCGGAGCCCAGCGTCGAGCCGGTGCGCCGGCCGGTGACCCTGCCGCGCGCCCTGACCGAGGAGGAGCGCGCCGGCCGGGTGCGCGCCTTGCAGGACGCCCGCAAGGCCGACGACGATACGCGGCGCCGGGCCGCGCTCGCCGAGGCGGACCGCCGCCGCGAGGAAGAGGAGCGCGCGGTCGAAGAGGCGCAGCGCCGGGTCGAAGAAGACGCGCGCCGCCGCACCGAGGACGAAGAATCCCGCAAGCGCTCCGAGGAAGACGCGAAAAAGCGCACCGAAGAAGAGGAGGCGCGGCGCAAGGAAGAGGAATCGCGGCGCGAGGTGGCCGAGCGGGCCGGCAAGGCGGCCGCCGCCAAGGTCGCGGCGCTGACCGCCGCCGGCAAGATGCCGGCCGAGGAGGAAGAGGAGCCGGCGAGCGCGTTCCGCCCGGGCCGCCGCCCGGAGTTGAAGCGCCCGGCCGCACCGGTCCGGCGCGACGAGCAGCGCCGCCGCGGCAAGCTGACCGTGACGCGCGCGCTCGACGACGAAGCCGGCGAGCGCATGCGCAGCCTGGCTTCGGTCCGCCGCGCCCGCGAGCGCGAGCGCCAGCGCTTGCTCCAGCAGGAGCAGACCAAGATCGTCCGCGAGGTCGTCATTCCCGAGACGATCACCATCCAGGAACTCGCCAACCGCATGGCCGAGCGCGCCGCCGACGTCATCAAATCCTTGATGCGCATGGGCGTCATGGCGACGATCAACCAGGTGATCGACGCCGACACCGCCGAACTGATCGTCACCGAATTCGGCCACAAGCTGCGCCGGGTCGCCGAGAGCGATGTCGAGATCG
>DATGFP010000137.1:0-5552 GCA_035309005.1 Allostellaceae bacterium
GTAGGCGGCATAAACCCCGCCGTGCGACGCGTTGACGATGACCGCGCCCCTGGCCTCCTCGGGCGCCACCCGGGTGATGCTGTCGGCGACGACGATCGCAGCGGCCATCGCCATCCTCACGCCGCCGCGGAACGCTGGCCGGCGAGCACTTCGCGAACCCCGGCGGCGATGCGGTTGCGGTCCGGGAAGACGTGGTTTTCGAGGACCGGGCTATAGGGGATCGGCACCTGCAGCGCGCACACCCGCTTCACCGGCGCCTGGAGGCGCGCGAAGGTCGCAGCATCCTCGGTGACGATGGCGGCGATCTCGGCCGAAAACCCGGCGGTCGGCCCCGCTTCGTCGGCGATCACAAGCCGCCCGGTTTTCCGCACCGAAGCGCGGATCGTCTCGCTATCCAGCGGCACCAGCGTCCTCGGATCGACGATCTCGACCGATATGCCCTCTTTCTCCAGGGCCTCGGCCGCCGCCAGCGCCTCGTGCACCAGCCAGGCCAGCGCGACGACGGTCACGTCGCTGCCCGCGCGCTTCACATCGGCCTGGCCGAAGGGGATCGTGTAATCCTCCTCGGGCACCGGCCCCTTCAAGCCCATCAGCCGGCTCGACTCGAACGAGATGACCGGGTTGTTGTCGCGGATCGCGGTTTTGAGGAGCCCCTTCATGTCGTAGGGGGTCGAGGGCAGAAACATCTTCAGCCCGGCGACATTCATGAACATCGAATAGGGCGACTGCGAGTGCTGCGCCGCAACGAGGCCGCCGCCGCCGACCGCCGCGCGAAAGAGGATCGGAAAGCTCACCTGGCCGCCGAACATGTAGTGGATCTTGGCGGCCTGGTTGACGATCTGGTCCATCGCGACAAAGCAGAACGTGACCTGCCGCCAGTCGACGATCGGGCGAAAGCCCGAGCCCGCCGCGCCGATCGCCATGCCGGTCAGCGCCGCCTCGGTGATCGGCGTCGCGCGGATGCGCTGCGGCCCGAACTCACCCAGCAGCGGCGGCAGCGCGTCGGTCGACATATAAAAAATCTTCGGGTCGCGCCGCATCTCCTCGGCGATCGCCTCGAGCGCGGCCTCGTTATACGTCAGCTCTCGCATCGTCCGGTCCTCGCTGGTTACGCGCGGTGCGTCCTTCGAGACGGCCGCTTTGCGGCCTCCTCAGGATGACGTCGGTTATTGATGCCATTAAGAGAGAAACGTCATCCTGAGGAGCGCCCAAAGGGCGCGTCTCGAAGGACGCAAGGCATCGATGCAGCTTCCACGCGTCCATTTGAATTGGCGTCTCACGTCGCGAACACGTCGTCGGTGGCGTGCTCGGGCAAGGGGAAGGGGCTGGCTTCGGCGAAGGCGACGGCGGCTTCGAGCGCGTCCTGGATGCCGCGCTCCATCGCCTGCAGCGCGTGATCGTCGAGGTCGCCCTGCTCGCGCAGCTGGCGTTCGAGCCGGGCGATCGGGTCCCGGCCCTGCCATGACGCGACCTCGGCCTGGTCGCGGGAATCCGCCTGGCCGCGGCGCTCGGTGTGGCCGCGCCAGCGGTAGGTCTTGCATTCGATGAGGCTCGGCCCCTCGCCGCGGCGCGCCCGCTCGACCGCGCGGTTGGCCGCCTGATAGACCGCGAAGATGTCGTTGCCGTCGACGACGACCCCCGGGATGCCGTAGCCCGCCGCGCGCGCCGCGACATCGGAGAGGGCATGCGTCGCGGCGGCCGCGGTGTTGGCGGCGTACATGTTGTTTTCGCACACGTAAAGCATCGGCAGCTTCCACGTCGCGGCGATGTTGAGGCATTCGTGGAAGGGCCCCGCATTTGACGCGCCGTCGCCGAAAAACGACACCGCGACCCCGCCTTTCCCCTCCATCTGCGCCGCGAGGCCGGCGCCGGTGACGATCGCGATGCCGCCGGCGACGATGCCGTTGGCGCCGAGCATGCCGATGCCGAAATCGGCGATGTGCATCGAGCCGCCCTTGCCCTTGCAATAGCCGGTCTGGCGGCCGTAGAGCTCGGCCATCATGCGGTTGAGATCGGCGCCCTTGGCGATGCAGTGGCCGTGGCCGCGATGGGTCGAGATGATGCGGTCGCCGGGAGCGAGCGCGCTGCAGACGCCCGTCGCCACCGCCTCCTCGCCGATATAGCAGTGCACGACGCCATAGATCTTGCCGGCGAGGTAATCAGAGGAGGCGCGCTCCTCGAAGCGGCGGATCGTCAGCATCCGCCGCAGCATCTCGCGCTGCACATCGGGCGGCAGATTGGCCGCCAGGCTTGGGCTGGCAGGGCTTTGGCTGGCAGGAGATTGGCTGGCAAGGGCCATCGGGCGATCCCTCCGCGCGGGTCAGGCTTTTGCCGCCCATGATGAGCCGCCCCCGCCCGCCCGGCAACCGTAACCTCGGCAATTTCGGGCCGGGCGCATGGGGCGGCGGTAAATTCGCCACATTCGCGTGATAGGGTCGCTGAGAGTGCAGATCGCGCGCAGCCTGGCTGCAGGTTTGGCTGCAAACGCCGCGCGAATGTGCCAGGCGGTGGCGCGCAAGGCATTGGAATTGCTGTAATATTCTCGCGTGCTACAACCCAGGCGGGTGAGTTTGCTGTAAATCCGCTGCAGAAGCAGCAAACGGGGCGAAATGGGCTCTACCGAAGGTTGTCTCACCGGAGGGCGGCGCTGTCGCCCGGTTCAACTTGGGGGCGCATGCGGTGGGTGGTTTGGCGACCGGTATTGTGCTACGGGATGGCGCAGTCGGACTATCGGGCGCAGAGCGATGAGCCGCACATTATTGACCCTGGCGAGCGCCGCGCTGCTCGCGGTTGCCGCTTCGGCGATTTCAGCGGCCTGGGCCGCGGCGGAGGGGCCGCGCATCGGCCAGGTCAAGACCGCGAGCGGCGAAGCGGCGATCCTGCGGCAGGGGGCGAAAGTCCCGGCGCGGCTCGGCGACCCGGTCTACGCCGCCGATGTCGTGGAGACCGGCGAGCACGGCTCGATCGGCATCACCTTTATCGACAATACGGTGTTCTCGGCCGGGCCGAACAGCGAGGTGGCGCTCGACAAGTTCCGCTTCGACGCCGGCGGCGACGAGATGCTCGCCGAATTGCGCCGCGGCACGCTCTCGGTGGTGTCGGGCGACATCACCAAGAAATCGCCCGGCGCCTTGAAGATCAAGACCCCGACGGCGCTGCTCGGGGTGCGCGGCACGACCTTCGCGGTCGAGGTCGCCGGCGACCGGCAATGATCCGGCCGCTGCTGGTAGCGCCCATCGTGGCGCTGGGGCTGCTGATCGCGCTGGCGGGGTGCCAGCGCCAGGCGCTGTTTGTCGTGCTGCCCAACGCCGACGGCAGCGTCGGCGCGATCACCGTCGACGACGGCAAGAATAAACAGACGCTCGACAAGCCGCTCGCCGCCGAGGAACTGCGCAACGGCAGCGGGGCGGCCGCCCAGGTCGACCAAAACGAGGTCGGCAGCATCTTCGCCGCGGCCTTCGCGGCGCGGCCGGTGCTGCCGCGACATTTCCGCTTTTTCTACGAACTGGGCAGCGACCGGCTGACCGCGGAATCGGCGGCGCGCTATTCGACGCTCTACGACGATTTGCGGCGCCGCGCGGTCTACGAGGTGCAGATCGTCGGCCACAGCGACGCGCTGGGCGAAGGCCGCTACAACCAGGAGCTCTCGCTGGCGCGGGCCGAAACGATCCGCGACGCGCTCTATAACGACGGCTTCAAGCCGGGCGCCATCACGGTCGCCGGGCGCGGCGATTTGGAGCCCTTGGTGCCGGCGCGGCGCGGCGTCCCCGAGCCGCGTAACCGCCGGGTCGAGATCACGGTTCGCTGAGCGGCACCCGGCGCAGCGCGATGAGGGCGATGTCGTCGGCCTGCTCGGCGCCGCCGACAAAGCGTCGCAGATCGCCGAGCACCGCGTCGATCACCGCTTCGGCGCTGGAAGGCGGCGCGGCGGCGAGGGAAGCGGCGAGCCGAGCCACGGTATAGAACTGCCGCTCGCGGTTTTCGGCTTCGCTGACGCCGTCGGTATAGAGCAGCAGCACGGCGCCGGGGTCGAGCCGGTCGTGGTCGATCGGGAAGGCGAAATCGTCGAGCGCGCCGAGCGGCGGCCCGCCCTCGCTCGCCAGCTGCCGCGGCCGGGCGCCGGGCGCCAGGACGAACGGCAGGTCGTGCCCGGCGCTGGCATAGGCGAGGGCGCCGGTGGTGAGATCGAGGGTGCCGGCGACCGCGGTGACGAACATCATGTCGCCGCCTTCGCGCGCCATGTCGGCGCTGGCCGCCGCGACCCGCTCGTTGGCCGCCGCCAGCACACGGTCGAGCGCCGAGCCGTAGCGCAGCACCGCGTCGTGCACGACTTCGCGGGTCATCGCCATGAAGAGCGCCGCCGGGATGCCTTTGCCCGAGACGTCGGCAATGAGGAAAAACAGCCGGTTGGGGTCGAGCAGCATGAAATCGTAGAGGTCGCCGCCGACCGTGCGCGCCGGTTCGATATGGGCGTGGATGTCGATGTCGCGACGCCCGGGGAAAACCGGAAAGCGCCGCGGCAGCAGCCCCATCTGAAGGGAGCGCGCCGCCGCCAGCTCGCCGTCCAGCCGGGCTTTGAGTTCGCGCTCGTGCTGCAGTTCGGCCGCCAAGCGCCGGCGGGCGATCTGCGCCGCGCGCAGCTGGCCGCCGAGCATCGCCGCGAGGGTCAGCATCTCGGCCACTACCGGGAAGGTGGCGTCGACCAGGAGGCCGGCGAATTTGAGAGCGGCGAATTCGCCGCCGAGCAGCCCGAGGGCGACGCCCGCGCTGATGCCGCCGGCGAAGGCGGGGCGCTGGTAGCGCAGCAGCAGGATCGGCACGAGGCCGGCCGCCAGCACCAGCGCGAGCCCCGTCCAGATTCCGCCGGGCGGGCCGCGCAGCAGCTGGCCGAACAGCATCGATTCGACGAGCTGGGCGTGGATTTCGATCCCTTGCATCGGCCCGAGCGGCGTCGCCTTGACGTCGACCGCGCCGAGACCGGTGACGCCGAGCAGCACGATGCCCCCCTGCATCATCGCCGGATCGGCCCTGCCGTCGAGCAGATCGGCCGCCGAAATGAAGCGGGCCTGGCGCGGCGCGAAATGCAGGATGGCGCTGCCCCGGGGATCGGTCGGCAGCGCCAGCGGGCCGAGCTCGACGCGCTCGACGCCGCGCCGCCCGGCGCTCAGCGTGACCCGCCGCAGCCCGGCCGCGACGCGCAGCACCTCGAGCCCGAAGGAGGGGACGAGGTCGCCCGCCGCGGCCGCGACCAGCGGCACCCGGCGGGTCACCCCGTCGCGGTCGGCGGCGGCGCCGATGACCCCGCTGCCGCTGGCCTTGGCGGCGAGCCCCGGCAGATCGTGCAGCAGCGCCGGGTAGCTCGGCAGGAACCGCCGCGGATCGACGCCACTCTCCAATATCGGGGTCAGGCGCAGCGGCCCGGCGGATTTGGCTTCCGCTTCGTTGCTGGGGGCGAGCCCAAGCACGGTCGGGCTCGCGCCGATCGCCTCGGCGAGCAGCGCATCGTTCGACGGCAACCGGGCGAGCGCGTCGCCGAGCGCGGCCGGCAGGTC
>DATGFP010000138.1:0-7805 GCA_035309005.1 Allostellaceae bacterium
GCGGTGCAGCCGGGCCAGCTCCACCGCGGCGTCCCGGCGGCGGTGAGCCTGACCCAGGCGACCGATCTCGGCGGCGTCTATACGTGCGACGAGGTCGCCGCGCTCGCCGGCATCGCCCGCGGCCGCGGCCTCAAGGTGCACATGGACGGCGCCCGCTTCGCCAACGCGCTGGCGCGGCTCGGCTGCACCCCGGCCGCGCTGAGCTGGCGCGCCGGCATCGACATCCTGTCGTTCGGCGCAACCAAGAACGGCGGCGCGCTGTGCGACGCGATCGTGGTGTTCGCGCCGGAACTGGCCGACGCGCTGGCGGTGCAGCTGCGCCGCGCCGGCCAGGTGTGGTCGAAGATGCGCTTCGCCTCGGCGCAGCTCATCGCCTATGTCGAGGACGGGCTGTGGCTGAGCATGGCGGCGGCGGCAAACGCGATCGCCGCGCGCATCGCCGCGGGGCTTGCCGGGCTGCCGGGGCTGCGCCTCGTCGCCCCGGTCGAGGCCAACGAGATTTTTCTCGAACTGCCCGGCGCGGCGATGGACGCGCTGGAGCGCGACGGCTTCCAGTTCTACCGGCGCAGCGCCACCCTCGCCCGCTTCGTCTGCCGCTTCGACGCGACCGCGGAAGAAGCCGACGCGCTGGTCGCCGCGTTGCGCCGCCATTGCAGCGCGCCGGCGCGGGCGGCGGAATAGCTTTTCCGGCCGGGATCGCCGCGTCGCCGCATCTGCCCGCCCTGACCGCTCCGGGTCAGGGCGCTCGCCGTGCGTCACGCAGCCGCGCTATTCCGCCGGGAGCATGCCGAGGGCGCGGCGGTAGATCTGCAGCAGCGTTTCCTGCTCGTCGAGGTCGTCCTTGTCCATGCGGCGCAGGCGGATCACCTGGCGCATGATCTTGGTGTCGAACCCGGTCCCCTTGGCCTCGGCATAGACCTCCTTGATGTCGTTCGAGAGCGCCTTGCGCTCCTCTTCCAGGCGCTCGATCCGCTCGACAAAACTTTTGAGCCGGTCGCCGGCGATTCCCCCCACGTCGGGCATGCGCGCCTCAGTGTTGGTGCTGCGAGGCGGCGAAGGCGGCCTTCTGCTCGGGGCTCGCCTCCGTCTGATACTTTTTGCGATACTCGTCGTACGGCATGCCGTAGACGATCTCGCGCGCCTCCGGATCGCTCAGCGCGACGCCCTGCTCTTGGGCCGCCGCGCGATACCATTTCGACAGGCAATTGCGGCAGAAACCGGCGAGGTTCATCAGGTCGATGTTCTGCACGTCGGTGCGCTCGCGCAGATGCGCGACGAGCGCGCGGTACGTCGCGGCTTCGAGTTCGGTGCGGGTCTTGTCGTCCATCTCGGTCCTCCTCTGCTGGCCCTCTTTGTAGCACTGCCGCGCCCGATCTTGAACGGTTCGCGCGCGGCGCGCCGCAACGCTAAGATCGCCGGCGGCGGAACTCACTTCCAGGAGACACGACCCAGATGCGCCGCTTCTTTCTCGGCCTCTTTGCGACAATCGGCATCCTCGTGGTGCTCGCGATCATTGGGCTAGGCGCACTGGCCTGGCGGCTCGCGCCGAGCCGGCCGAGCCTGCCGCAACGGATCGTGCTGGAGGCCGACCTCAACCGCAGCCTGGCCGAGGGCCCGAGCCAGGATGCGCTGTCGCGCCTCTGGTCGCCGCAGAAGCAGACGCTGCGCGACTTTCTCGATGCGCTCGAGCGCGCCGGCGGCGACCCGCGGGTCAAGGGCATCTACGTCAGCCTCGGGGCCGACAATCTCGCGCTCGCCACCTGCCAGGAGGTGCGCGACGCGATCCACGCGTTCCGCGCCAAGGGCAAGTTCGCGATCGCCTTCGCCACCAGCTTCGGCGAGTTCGGGCCGGGCACCCGCCCCTATTACCTCGCCGCCGCCTTCGACCAGATCTGGCTGCAGCCGCTGGGCGCGGTCGGGCTGATCGGGCTGCGCAGCGACCAGCCGTTTCTGCGCGGCGCGCTCGACAAGCTCGGCGTGCTGCCGAGCTTCGCTCATCGCGAGGAATACAAGACCGCGACGAACCTCTTTACCGAGACCGCGATGACCGCGCCGCAGCGCGAGGAGGTCGAGGATCTGCTGGGTTCGAGCGCGACCCAGGTCGCCGCCGGCATCGCCGCCGACCGCAAGCTCACGCCGGACCAGGTCGCGGCGCTGATCGACCGCGGCCCGTTCGTCGCCGACGAGGCGAAGACGCTGGGGCTCGTCGACCGCATCGGCTATCTCGACGAGGCCGGCGCCGAGGCGCGCCGCCGCGCCGGGACCGGCGCCCGCTTCGTGTCGCTGACGCGCTATCTCGCACGCGCCGGACGGCCGCACCGCAGCGGCCCGACGATCGCGCTGATCTACGGCACCGGGCTCGTCACCCAAGGGAGCAGCCCGGCGAACCCGCTCTTCGGCGACAGCGAACTCAGCGCCGGCCGGCTCGCGCGCGCCTTCCGCCAGGCGGCGCGCGACAAGGAGGTCCGCGCGATCCTCTTCCGCATCGACAGCCCGGGCGGCTCGGCCGTCGCCTCGGAGACGATCTGGCGCGAGGTCGTGGAGGCCCGCCGCCTCGGCAAGCCGGTCATCGTCTCGATGGGCGACGTTGCCGGCTCGGGCGGCTATTACATCGCCGCGCCGGCCGACAAGATCGTCGCCGAGCCGGCGACCTTGACCGGCTCGATCGGCGTCCTGGCGGGCAAGTTCGTCGTCACCGATCTGATGCACAAGCTCGGCGTCACCGCGGATGCGGCGCAGCGCGGCGCCAACGCCGGCATGTTCAGCCCCTGGGCGGATTTCTCGCCCGCGGGACGGCAGCACCTCGACGCCTTTCTCAACAATTTCTATGCCGGCTTCAAGGCGCGCGTTGCATCCGGCCGCCACCTAACGGCCGACGCGGTCGAGGCGGTCGCCAAGGGCCGCGTGTGGACCGGCGAGGAAGCGAAGGCCAAGGGCCTGGTCGACGCGCTAGGCGGTTACGAGGTGGCGCTGCGGCTCGCCGTCGCGGCGGCGAAGCTCCCGGCCGACAAGCCCTTCAAACTCGCGGTCTTTCCCCGCCCCAAAAGCACGATCGAGCGGCTTTACGACCGCTTCGCCGGGCGCGACGAGGAGGGCGACGCCGCCTCGCCGTCGGCGGCGCGGGCGTTCGCCGAGGGTCTCGCGTCGCTGGCCGCCAGCGTCGAGGCGATCGCGCACAACCCCGGCCTCTTGCGGATGCCGGCGATCGGCGAGATCAGATAGCGGAGGTCATCATGCCCCAACAGCAGCCGAGCGTATTGAGCCTCGCCGCCGATCTCGCCGCCGGGCGCACCTCCAGCCGCGCCCTCGTCGAATTGGCGCTGGCGCGGATCGCCGACGCCGCCGGGGAAGGAGCCCGCAGCTTTATCAAGGTCTATGCCGACAACGCGCGGGCGGCGGCCGACGCCCAGGACCGGCTGCAGCTCGCGGGCTATGTCGCGTCGCCCCTCGCAGGCCTGCCGGTGTCGATCAAGGACCTCTTCGACGTCGCCGGCGACGTAACGCTGGCCGGCTCGAAGGCGCTCGACGACCGGCCACCGGCCGTGCGCGATGCGCCGGTCGTGGCGCGGCTGCGCGCCGCCGGGGCGGTCTTGATCGGCCGCACCAACATGACCGAGTTCGCCTTTTCCGGGGTCGGCATCAACCCGCATTTCGGGACTCCGGGCAATCCGCACGACCGCAGCCTGATCCCCGGCGGCTCCTCCTCGGGCGCCGCGGTCTCGGTCGCCGACGGCCAGGCAATCGTCGCGATCGGCAGCGACACCGGCGGCTCGGTGCGCATCCCGGCCGCGCTCTGCGGCCTGGCCGGCTTCAAGCCGACGCAAAAGCGCATCTCGCGCGACGGCGCGATCCCCTTATCGACGACGCTCGATTCGATCGGCCCCTTGGCCAACAGCATCGCCTGCTGCGCGATCGCCGACGCGGTGATGGCCGGCGAACCGCCGGAGACGCCGCCATCCTTCCCGATCGAGGGAATGCGGCTCGCCGTGCCGCGATGCTACCTGCTCGACGGCCTCGCCCCCGAGGTGGCAGGCACTTTCGAAGCCGCCTGCACATGGCTGTCGCAAGCCGGCGCCCGGCTGGTCGACCTGCCGCTCGCCGAACTCGACGAGATCCCGGCGATCAACGCCGCCGGCGGCTTTGCGCCAATCGAAGCCTATGCCTGGCACAAGGCGCTCATGGCGCGACGCGGCGTCGAATACGACCCCCGCGTGCGCGGCCGCATCGAACGCGCCGCCGGCATGAGTGCGGTCGAATACATCGAGCTCTGCGCGGCGCGCGCCGACCTGATCGCGCGGCTCGCTCGCCGCACCGCCGGCTTCGACGCGCTATTGCTGCCGACCGTCGCGATCACCGCGCCGCCGGTCGCCGCCTTCGCCCGCGACGAGGATTACCGCCGGCTCAACGCCCTCATCCTGCGCAATCCCTCGGCGATCAACTTTCTCGACCGCTGCGCCGCGACCATCCCGATCCAGCCGCCCGGAAAGGCGCCCGTCGGGCTGATGGTGGTCGGCGAGCATGGCGCCGACCGCCGCCTCCTCGCGGTGGCGCGCGGCATCGAGAGCGCCCTCGCCGAGCGCGACTGACCGGCGCTGCCTACGAACCCGTGACACCGAGGCGCAGCTCCAGCGCGATACGCGTGTGGTCGCTGCGGTTCACCGCCAGCCCGTGGATGAGGTAGGGCGTGAAGAGCAGCGCCTGGCCGAACGCTACGGCGGCGCGCACCATTTGCAGCGGGCCGGCGCGCAGCCAGGCGATCGCCGGCACCCGATAAGGCCGGCCGCCGATCGCGGCGCCGCCCGGCTCGGTCTGCCAGCACTCGCTTTCGGCGATCCGGTGCGAGCCCGGCACGACCGGCAGGCTGGTGCGCCCGTCGACCCCGGCGATCGGGATCCACACATTGAGCGTATTCGCCCAGATCGCCAGCGCGCCATCGCGATGCGGCGGGTTGTAGTCGCTCGACCCCGGACGGTTGAGCCGCAGGATCACGTGGTCGTGGCCGAGCACCGGCACGTTGGGCGACAGGCGCACCCCGAGCGCCGCGGCGAACCCCTCGATCATCGGCTGCGGCGCAATGGCGAGGTCGCGAAAGCGCAACTCCCGGGTTTTCTCGATGGTCGCCAGATGCCCCGCCTCGTCGACCTGGCGGTGATAGGATTCCGCCAGCTCGGCCCGCGCGCAGCCGAGCAGCGCGGCGGTGCGGTCGGCCAGTTCGTCGGCGCAGCCCGCCGGCAGATCGACGACGCGGAACCCCAGGGCGCCGAGGCCGGGCAGCAACGGGTCGCGGTCGAGCCGGCACAAGGCCGGCCCCTCGCCCCAGGCAAATTCGCCTTCGGCCCGCCAGGCGAACGGCCGGCCGTCGATCAGCGTTTCGATCGCCGTGTCCATGCGGTCAAGCGCTCCGCCGCCTACGGATCGCCGCCAGCACGCGCGGCGCGGTGATCGGCGTCTCGTTGACTTCAGCGCCGAGCGAGGCGAGCGCGTCGCGCACCGCGTTGGCGACCGCCGCCGGCGGCGCCACGGCGCCGCCCTCCCCCATGCCCTTCATGCCGTATTCGGTCGCGCTCGCCGGGTTGTGCAGATGGCCGATCTTAATAGGCGGCAATTCGAAGGCGCCCGGGAGGTGATAATCGAGCAGCGTCGCGGCGAGCGGCTGGCCCTGCGCGTCGTAGGGAATTTCTTCGTATAGCGCGGTGCCGATGCCCTGCGCGACACCGCCCCTGATCTGGCCCTCGACCAGCATCGGGTTGACCATCGTCCCGCAATCCTCGGCGACCGCGAAATCGAGAAGTTCGACCGCGCCCGTCTCGGGATCGACCGCGACGACCGCGCCGTGCGTCGCGTAGGAGAAGACGCCGGTCGAGATCCCGGGCTCGTAGGTCGCTGTCGCGTCGAGCAGCGGCTCGACCCCGGGCGGCAATTCGTGCATTCGCAGATGCGCGACCTTGGCGATTTCGCCGATCGCCACCGAGCGGCCCTGCGGCCCGACCACCATGCCCTCGGCGCAATGCACCGCGCCCGGCTCGCATTGCAGGAGGTGCGCGGCGATCTGCTCGATCTTGGCGCGCAGCATGCGGCTGGCGCGCGCCACGGCGCCGCCCGACATTACCATGCTGCGCGAAGCGAAGGTGCCGAACCCGAAGGCGGTACTCTCCGTATCACCGTGGCGCACCGAGATGTGCGCCGGGTTGATCCCCAGCTCCTGGTAGGCGACCTGCGACAGCGCGGTCTCAAGCCCCTGGCCGTGCGACTGGATGCCGACCATCAGGACGAGGCTGCCGTCGGTGAGCACCCGCGCGGTGCAGCTCTCGAAGCCGGGGATGATCGCGGCGCCGCGCGAAGCAAATTCGGCGGCGCCGTGCGCGGTCTGCTCGGTGAAGCTGGCAAAGCCGACGCCGATCAGCCGCCCATCGGGCTCGCCCCGCCGCTGCCGCTCGCGGATCTGCGGCAAGCCCACGAGTTCGGCGCAGAGGCGCACGCTCGCCGGATAATCGCCGGTGTCGTAGCGCATGTCGGTGACCGAGGTGTAGGGCATCGCCGCCGGCGCGATCATGTTCTCGATGCGCACCTCGGCCGGGTCGCGGCCGACCGCGCGCGCCACCTCGTCGATCGTCCGCTCGATCGCGAAGCAGGCGCCCGGCCGCCCGACGCCGCGATAGGGACCTAATGGCGCCTTGTTGGTCGCGACCGTGAGGAAGCGCGCCCGGTAGTTGGCGATCGTGTAGGGGCCGGGCAGCGTGCGGGCCGCCATGTTGGCTTCCTGGTAGGGCCCCTGCGGCCACAGCCCATAGGCGCCGGCGTCGACGATGATCTCGGTGTCGATGCCGAGAATTTTCCCCCGCCGGTCGGCGTAGGCGGTCAGCTTGTAGTGGTGGTCGCGGGTGTGCGCGGCGGTCAGCAAATGCTCGTTCCTGTCCTCGATCCAGCGCACCGGGTGGTCGAGTTCAAGCGCGAGCGCGGCGAGGATGATCTCTTCCGGGTAGAGCCGCGCCTTCGGCCCGAACCCGCCGCCGACATCGGGCGCGACAACGCGGATGCGGCGCTCCTCGACCCCGAGGATCTCACCCAGCGCGACGCGCACCGTATGCGGCGTCTGGGTCGAGGCGTAAATCACGATTTCGTCGAGCCGGTGGTCGCGCGTCGCGAGCACGGCGCGGCCCTCCATCGGCGATCCCGATTGCCGGTTCATCCGGTATTCGCGGCTGACGACGATGTCGGCGTCGCGCGCGGCCGCCGCGATGTCGCCCACGTCGATGCCGCGCTCGAGATAGAGGTTGTCGCCCCAGTATTCGTGCACCAGCGCGCCGCCGCCGCGCAGCGCGGCCGGCGCGTTGACGACCGCGTCGAGCACTTCGTAATCGACCGTGACGCTGGCCGCGAGGTCTTCCGCCAGGGCGCGGGTCGGCGCGACGCAGGCGGCGATCGCTTCCCCGACATAGCGCGCCTTGTCGGTCGCCAGCGGCGGCCACGGCGGCGACTTGGCCCCCGTTGCCTGCGTCACCACCCGGACCGCCTGCATCCGCGGCAGATCGGCGGCGGTGAAGACGCGCCCGCGTGCCTCGGGCGGCACGGTTATCGCGCGAATGCGGGCATGCGCATGCGGACTGCGCAGAAACACCACCTCCTGCGTGCCCGGGAGCCTGATGTCCGCGACAAACTCGCCGCGCCCGCGCAAATGCCGGTCATCCTCCCTGCGCAACAGCGACGCGCCGACGCCATAGCGGGACTTGCTGGTCTGCATACCGACACCCTCCAGGATTCACCATGGCGACACGGAGGAGACAAAGGTACAGAATATCCGCATT
>DATGFP010000139.1:0-14744 GCA_035309005.1 Allostellaceae bacterium
CGCCACCTCCCCCGCATTGCGGGGGAGGAACCAGACCTACACCTCCGTCCTGGCGCCGGTGCGGCTGGTGATCAGGCCGTAATGCTCGATGCGGCGGTGCTTCTCGAAGGCGAAGACCGTGCGGCGCAGATACGCGCCGAGTTCCAAATCCATGTTCACGGAAATGACCTCGTCTTCCTCGGTCTGCGCCAGCGCGGCGATCTCGCCGGTCGGCGCGACGATCGTCGAGCCGCCGATCATGCCGAACCCGTCCTCGGCGCCGCATTTCGCCGCCGCCAGCACCCAGGCGGCGTTCTGGTAGGCGCCGGCCTGCAACGACAAGAGGTGGTGAAACATCCGCAAATGCTCGGGCTCGCGGTGGTGGATGTTTTCTAAGGGCGTGTTGTAGCCGAGCGCGATTATCTCCACCCCCTGCAGCCCCATGACCCGGTAGGTTTCCGGCCAGCGCCGGTCGTTGCAGATGCACATGCCGATCACCGCGTCCTGCATCCGCCACACCCGAAACCCCTCGTTGCCGACATCGAAATAGCGCTTTTCCAAATGCTGAAACGGCGCCTGCGGCAGATGCTCGGAATGGCCGGGCAGGTGGATTTTCCGGTAGCGCCCGATGATGTTGCCCGCGGGATCGACCAGGATCGCCGTGTTGTAATGCCGCGCCTCGCCGCGCTCCTCTGTCAACTCGGCATAGCCGAGGTAGAACCCGACCCCGAGTTCCTTCGCGAGGTCGAACAGCGGCCGCGTCGCGGCGTTCGGCATCTCGCGCTCGAACCAGCGGTCGATTTCCTCCCGGTCCTCCATCCACCAGCGCGGAAAAAAATTTGTCAGCGCCAGTTCCGGAAAGACCACAAACCGCGCTCCGCCGCCGTGCGCCTCGCGCAGCAGCGCGCACAGGCGCGTGACGACCGCCGCGCGGCTGTCGGCGCGGTGAATGGGGCCCAATTGCGCCACGGCGGCGCGCAGCGTGCGGGACATCGCGGTTCTCCCTCGGGGGCGCCCCCGTTAGATATCAGCAAAACCGAACCGCGAAAACCGCGCCCGATCCGCGCGCCTCGGGTCGATTTTGCTGTTTTTACAGCGGATTTACAGCCAGCCCTGCGCCAAACCCGCAGAAACCCTCACCCTTCCGGCAAACCCAAGCGCAATTAACAGCGACACACAACGCCTTTCGCCAAACGCACTATTTGTCATCCTATCACAACAATGCCAAAATGTCAATTACGAAGCGCGCGGGAAAGCGGGAGGGACCATGGCGGAGAGCGGAACGGGCCGCGTCAGGCGGCCGTTTCCGGCCGGCGACAGGCTGCCCGGCTTTCCCGATGCGCAAAAGGTTCGAGCAAAGACGCCGCGCCCCGGCGGCGGCCGCCGCAGCCGCTGGAAAACCGCGGACGGGCGGATCATCGAGCACGACCGTTTGCACGACACGGTCGAGGTGTATGATCCGTCGGGCCGAAGGCATCTCGGCGAGTTCGACCCCTGGGACGGAAGGCAAGTGAGCCCGGCCGATCCGACGCGCTCCGTGGAGCCGTGACCATGATCTACCGCGTTGTCACCTACGACCGAATGACCGAGCGGATGAAGGGCAGCCTCGTCGTGCCGCCGAGCGTGCTGGCGAAGGTGAAAAAGATTGCCGGCTTCCAGCCGCAACACGACGGCTTGGGCGAATACCCGTTGGACCAGAAGCAGACGCAAAAAATCGGGAAAATTCTGGGGTTCGCACCGGAACCCGACAAATTCCATTATTCCGTCGAGCCGTACGATCCCCCCGAGGATAGCGGTTTCGCAGCGGAACCGAGCAACCCGGGCTGATCGCCGAGCCGTAGGGCGGAAAAGCGCAGCGCCTTCCGCCACCCGCCGCCCCGCTTCGTGATTGGCGGAAGGCGCTGCGCTTTTCCGCCCTACGCTTGCTGAGTCGGACTACACGATCTTTGTATAGGCAAATAGATAAACACGGCAGAGCAGGAGTAAAATATGGCCGATAGCATCTGGCTGCCCAAGGTAATCGCCGCTTTCCCCGAGTTTCCGGAAACCGGTCGCTATAGGGATATCATAAGAGACGCTACGGAGATGATGCAGAAAGAGGACGGCTTAATTAAAGGCAAAACTCCTGGTCAAACGGCAACTTATACAATGGAACTTTATTGTCCTGAGACGAAGTCGTATGAGACCCATCGCCGAACAGCGAGGACAGTTCATCCCGAATTATTTGAACGAGTTAGGCGCGGATATTGGAGACTTCGAGCGCCACGGAGTGAAATTTACCAGAGGGCCGGGATAGACATGGCCCAAGACGACGCCAAATCCGAATTGGTCGATACCAGTGGCGACATCCGTAAGGCCATCGATGAGGATTTCTCGAACGCTGGCGCGCTCGAAGGTCAGCCACGAGAGCGCTGGGTTAATGCACTCTCGCGGGCCGTGCAACTCGCACACCGTTTTGCGATGCAACGACAGAAAGCTGGAACGTTAAGCTGTGACGGACGTGGCTGCGATTTCGATCCGGTCCTACGTGCTGCCGGGACAGGTGTGGAGCCACGATCATTGATGGACGTCCATCACCGGGACCCTCTAGCCGGAGGCGAGCGGCTCACAACGATGGCCGATTTCGAATTGCTCTGCCCTAACTGCCACCGGTGGCGGCATGCTCTGATGAGGTCCTCCGCGCCAAGGAAGTGCGAAACGGCCACCGACGGCTGATGGGTTTCTATCAGTTGTCACACCACCGCGCCGCCCCTCTCCGCCACGAACGCGAGTTCGGGGGTTGCGCGGCCGAGGGGTTTGGCGAAGTCGGAGAGGGCGCAGGGGAGGAAGTGGCCGCTGCCGCGCTCGGCCTGGAGGCGGCCGTCGTCGATGATGACGCGGCCGCGCGAGATGATCGTCACCGGCCAGCCCTTAATGTGGCGGCCTTCGTAGGGGGTGTAGCCGACGTTGTCGTGCAGCATCGCGTGCGCGATTGTCACTTCCTTCGCGGGGTCCCAGATCGCGATATCGGCGTCGCTGCCGATCGCGATCGTGCCCTTTTTCGGGTAGAGACCGTAGAGCCTGGCGTGGTTGGTCGCGGTCAGCGCGACAAAGCGGTTGAGGTCGATGCGGCCCTTGCCGACGCCCTCGGAAAACAGTAGCGGCACGCGCAATTCGATGCCGGGGACGCCGTTGGCGGTGTCCTTGAAGGTGGTTTTGTCGCCGTGGGGCAATTTGCCGCTTGCGTCGTAGCGGTAGGGCGCGTGGTCGGACGAGAGGACGCTGAAGGTGCCGTTTTGCAAGCCGCGCCACACCGCTTCCTGTCCGGCCGCGTCGCGCGGCGGCGGGCTGCAGCAGAACTTTGTCCCTTCGAGGTCCATGCCGATGTCTTCGGCGGTGAGGAAAAGGTATTGCGGGCAGGTCTCGCCGTAGATCTTGAGGCCCTTGGTTTGCGCGTCGCGAATGACGTCGATCGCCTCGGGGGCCGAGACGTGGACGATCAGCACCGGGACGTCGAGGAGTTCCGCGAGCGCGACCGCGCGGTTGGTCGCCTCGCCCTCGGCGATCCGCGTGTGGGCGACCGCGTGGTAGCGCGGCTGCGAGAGGCCATGCGCCAGGAGCCGGTCGGCGAGCCACGAAATCATGTCGTGGTTTTCGGCGTGCACCATCATGAAGGCGCCCTCGCGGCGCGCCAGGGCCATGATGTCGAGCATCTGGCGGTCGTCGAGGCGCAAGAGGTCGTAGGTCATGTAGACCTTGAACGAGGTGTAGCCGTCACGGATCAGCGCCGGCAGTTCCTGCCCCAGCACCTGCTCGGTCGGGTCGGTGATGATCAGGTGAAAGGCGTAGTCGATCACCGCCTTGGGGCCGGCCGCCGCGTGGTAGTCGGTGACGATTTGGCGCAGGGACTGGCCGCGGTGCTGCGCGGCGAACGGGATCACGGTGGTCGTGCCGCCGAACGCCGCCGACACCGTGGCGCTGTAGAAATCGTCGGCGCACAGAACCCCGGCCGACGACATCTGCTCGATATGGCAATGGCTGTCGATCGCGCCCGGCAATACGAGGCGGCCGGTGGCGTCGATATCGCGCGCGCCCGCCGCGAGGCCCTGGCCGAGGGTGACGACGACGCCGTCGCGCACGCCGACGTCGCAGCGCACCGTGTCGGCGGCGGTCGCCACCGTGCCGTTGCGGATCACCAGATCGTATTCGGCCATCGCTGTTCTCTCCTCTGCCGGCACGCGAGTGGGAAGCCTCCAACATTTGGTTCCGTCATGCCCGCGCAAGCGGGCATCCAGGGCGGCGAGCGTTGTGCCTGCCGCTCCTGGTCCCCCGCTTGCGCGGGGGTGACGAATGAGGGAAGGGACTCATCTGTTTGAGCAGGATCACCAGCGGACTATGCGGAGAATTCGCCCGCTGCTCAATCGCACTCGCCATCGCCGCCGGAAGCGGGCATGACGACAGGGAGAGAGAGGCGGCGCGGATGATGGGAGAGCCATGATGGCGGGACCGCTCGCGGGGATCCGGGTTGTCGATCTGACGAGCGTCGTCTTGGGGCCGGTGGCGACGCAGATCCTCGGCGACATGGGCGCCGAGGTGATCAAAATCGAGCCGCCGGAGGGCGACCCGGTGCGCGGCCTCGGGCCGGCGCGTCATCCCGGCATGGGCGCCTATTTCCTCAACATCAACCGCAACAAGAAAAGCCTGGTGCTGGATTTGAAGCGGCCGCAGGCGCTGGCCGCGCTGCTGCGCCTCGCCGCGACGGCCGACGTGTTTGTCCACAACATGCGGCCGGGCGCGGCGGCGCGCCTCGGCATCGATTATCGCGCTATAGCGGCGGCCAGCCCGCGCATCGTCTATGCCTGGGCGAGCGGCTACCGCGCGGACGGCCCCTATCGCGACCGCGCCGCCTTCGACGATGTGATCCAGGGCGAGAGCGGCATGGCCGCGATCAACGCCGGCGTCGACGGCGCGCCGCGCTACCTGCCGATGGCGGTCTCCGACAAGATTTGCGGCCACGCGCTTGCTTCCGCCATCGGCATGGCGCTCTTCGCGCGCGAGCGCAGCGGCCGGGGCCAGGAAGTTCACGTGCCGATGCTGGAGACGATGGTCGCCTTCAACCTCGTCGACCATCTGTGGCACGGCGTCTTGGCCGAGCCGGAGAAGGGGCTCGGCTACCCGCGCATGTTCACCCCCTACCGCCGGCCCTATGCGACGCTCGACGGGCATGTCTGCCTGCTCGCGACGACCGACCGGCAGTGGCGCAACCTCTTCGCCGCGATCGAGCGCGCCGATCTCGCCGAGGACCCGCGCTTCGCGACGATCGCCGGCCGCACCGCCCATATCGACGAACTCTATACCCTCCTCGCCGAGCGCATGCGCCGCCGCACCACCGCGGCGTGGCGGGCGCGGCTCGACCAATTCGACGTGCCGAACGGCGGGGTCAACGACCTCGATGGGCTGCTCGCCGACCCCTACCTGCGCGACACCGGCTTTTTCCACCCGGTCGAGCACCCCTCCGAGGGGCCGACCGTGACGACGGCGATCCCGACGAGCTTCGCCGCGACGCCGGGCGAATTGCGCCTGCCGCCGCCGCGCCTCGGCGAGCACAGCGCCGCCATCCTCGGCGAACTCGGCTACAGCCCCGCCGAAATCGCCGCGATCACCGGCGCCGAAGCGCCGGGGTGATGCGCCTCCAGAGCGCTACTCGACCAAATTCAATCGTCATTCCCGCGCACGCGGGAATCCAGGGGCAAGCGACCTGCCGCTCGCTCTGGATCCCCGCTTTCGCTTTCGCGGGGGTGACGAAGGAGGAATGAGCTGGACCGCTGGCTAGCGGACCCAGGGCTGCCACCACCACCAGTTCGGGTGCTCGCGTCGCCATTCGGCCGTGCGGCCCTGGTTCGCTCCGAGGATGAAGCCGAAGCGGATGCAGGCCGGCCGGTAGCCCTGATTGCACAACACATGCAGCCGCTCCAATTGCGGCCGCCACTGGGCCTGCGCCGGCGCCGACCCAAGGGCGATGCCGGCGACGCTGGCGAGCAGCAATGCGGCGGCGGCGATCGGCAGTTTACGAACCATACTGTTCCCCTCACTGGCGTTGTTCAAAACCTCGGACATCGCACCGACGCCCGGGGTCCTTATATTATCCGCCGGCGCCGGGCGGCATCCCCGAGGCGGAAGTCGGCCCGGCGCAATCCGGGATTGACCGGCGAGGGCGATCGGTATCCCATCGCGCCCGCAACTCGATTCGGCCAAGCCTGGGGAGGATCCGCCCGCGATGAGCATCAAAGGCCAAGCCTATATTGTCGGGATCTACGAGCACCCGACGCGCCTTGCGACCGACAAAACCGTGATGCAGCTGCATGCCGAGTGCGCCGCCGGCGCGCTCGCCGATGCCGGGCTCACCAAAAACGACATCGACGGCTATTTCTGCGCCGCCGGCGACACGCCGGGCCTCGGGCAATTGTCGGCCGCCGATTATCTCGGGCTGAAGACGCGCCACATCGATTCGACCGATGTCGGCGGCTCGTCCTACCTCCTGCAGGTCGGCCACGCCGCCGAGGCGATCGCGCTCGGCAAGTGCTCGATCGCGCTGATCACGCTGGCGGGGCGGCCGCGCGCCGAGGGCATGGCGACCGGCACGGCGCCGCGCGCGCCCGGCGTGCCGATGCCGGAATCCGGGTTCGAGCTGCCGTTCGCGCCGGCCACCGCCAACATGTACGCGATGTGCGCGATGCGCCACATGTACCAGTACGGTACGACGAGCGAACAGCTCGCCTGGGTCAAGGTCGCCGCCTCGCACCACGCGCAATACAACCCGCACGCGATGCTGCGCGACGTCGTGACGGTCGAGGAGGTGGTCAATTCGCCGATGATCGCCGACCCGCTGCACCGCTTGGATTGCTGCGTCATCAGCGACGGCGGCGGCGCGATCATCATGGCCAGCCCTGAGATCGCCAAGAGCCTGAAGCGGCCGCTGGTCAAGGTGATCGGCGCCGGCGAAGCGCCCAAGCACCAGATGGGCGGCAAGATCGATTTGACCTATTCGGGCGCGGTGTGGTCGGGGCCGCCGGCCTTCGCCGAAGCTGGCGTCACCCCCGCCGACATCAAATACGCCTCGATCTACGACAGCTTCACGATCACCGTCGTGATGCAGTTGGAAGATCTCGGCTTCTGCGAGAAAGGGCAGGGCGGCCGCTTTGTCTCGGACGGCAACCTGATCTCGGGGGTCGGGAAATTGCCGTTCAACACCGATGGCGGGGGCCTGTGCAACAACCACCCGTCGAACCGCGGCGGCCTGACCAAGGTATTGGAGGCGGTGCGGCAATTGCGCGGCGAGGCGCACCCGGCCGTCCAGGTGAAGAACTGCGACCTGGCAATCGCGCACGGCACCGGCGGCTCGCTCGGCACCCGCCACGCCGCCGGCACCGTCATCATGGAACGGGAGTGAGGGGGATGGCGCAAGCACAAGACCGCAAGATCGCCGCGCCGCCGGTCAACCTCGAGACCCAGCATTTCTGGGACGCGGCGGCCGAGGGCAAGCTGCTCTTCAAGAAATGCACCGCCTGCGGCGAAGCGCATTTCTACCCGCGGGGCCACTGCCCGTTCTGCTTCAGCGACAAGACCGAGTGGGCCGAAGCCTCCGGGCGCGGCACGATCTACACCTATAGCGTGATGCGCCGCGCCCCGGTGCCCTACGCGATCGCTTATGTGACCTTGGCGGAAGGCCCGACGATGATGACCAACATCGTCGATTGCGACCTCGACCAGATCAAGATCGGCCAGGCCGTCCGCCTCGTCTTCAAACCCAGCGAAGGCGGCCCCCCAGTCCCGATGTTCGCGCCGGCGTAACCGATTCTGCGCCGCCTTCACCGTCATTCCCGGGTTTGTCCCGGGGATCCGCGTGGATGGCCGGGACAAGCCCGGCCATGACGAATTATCGAGCGCTTGGTATCCCGGTCACGAGGATGACCCCCAGGAATCAGATCATTGACTACATCGCAGTAAGTCGTGAGGCACATGAACTGACGCAGCGGCACGGCAGGGAGGCATTTGCCCGCGCGGAGAAGTTGGCGGCGGATGCGCTTTCGCAGCGCCATGTAGGAGAATACGAATTCTGGCTTGCGGTCGCGGCGGCGCTGAAGCCTCGCGAGCCGTCTGGCTGACTGTCGCGATCAACCGTCGCTGCAATGGGTAGGATGGGTTGAGCGCAGCGAAACCCATCGATAATTGCATGCCGGCGGGGCGATGGGCTTCGCGTATGCTCAGCCCATCCTACGAAGGGAGCGGAAAATGGACGCACTTGAAACGCGGCTGGCGGAGCGGCCGGCGCATATCGGGCCGGAGGAGTGGGCGGTCAGGGTCGATCTCGCGGCGTGCTATCGGCTGATCGCGCATTTCGGCTGGGACGACCTCGTGCTGACGCATAATTCGGCGCGCGTGCCGGGGCATCCCGACCAGATGCTGATCAACCCATCGGGGCTGATGTTCGACGAGATCACCGCGTCGAACCTGTTGAAGGTCGACATCGACGACGGCCACCTGATCGAGCCCTCGGAATACGAGCCGATCAACGCCGGCGTCGTGATCCATGGCGGGATCTATCTCGGCCGGCCCGACGTGCAATGCGTCGTCCACACCCATACCGAAGCCGATATCGCGGTCGGCGCTCTCGAAGAGGGCCTCTTGCCGCTGTCGCAATGGGCGATGCGCTTTTATAACCGGCTCGGCTACCACGATTACGAGGGCGTCTCGCTCGACATGGACGAGCGCGAGCGGATGCAGCATTCGATCGGCGACCATCCGGTGCTGGTATTGCGCAACCACGGCCTCTTGGCGACCGGCCGCAATATCGCCGAGGCGTTCTCGCTGACCTATCACTTCGAGCGCTCGGCCGAGGCGCAGCTGAAAATCCAGGCGGCGGTCGCCGGCGGTGCGACGATGGTGGTGCCCTCGCCCGACACCTGCGAGCGCCAGGCGGCGCAGTTCGCCGGCAACATGCCGCGCCTGCAAGGCCAGCGCGAATGGCCGGCGCTGCTGCGCCTGTGCGACCGGCTCGACCCCAGCTACCGCACCTGACTGTTTTGTGCGCGCGCCCCCGCCTGTCGTCACCCCCGCGCAAGCGGGGGTCCAGGGAAGCGGTAAATCAGCGAGCCTGGATTCCCGCCTTTCGCGGGAATGACGTTTGATCTTGCTGCTGCTGGGTTAATGCCCGGCCAGGGCGCGGGCGAGCTGGCTGAAGGCTTCCTGGTGCTTCTCGTTGTGGATCTCGGCGAAGTTGCGGGCGATCTCCAATAGCATGCGCTGATGCGGCGGCGGCGCCGGGCGCGGCGTCTCCTCGCCGATCCCGTCGTAGAAGTAGGTCACGGGCGCGTTGAGCACGCGGGCGATCTCGTAGAGCCGCCCGGCCGAGACGCGGTTGATGCCGCGCTCGTATTTGTGCGCCTGCTGGTAGGTCACGCCGATCATCTCGGCGAGCTGCTGCTGGGTCAGGCCGAGCATGATGCGGCGCTCACGGATGCGCGCTCCGACATGGTCGTCGATTGCCGCCGTCGAGCGGCCCCTCTTCGGCTTTGCCATGCTACTCACCTATGTTGTTCGGCTCGGCGCCATGCCTGCGGGCGCCTGCCCGTCCTTCCGTCAACGCGAATAAAAGGCGGAAATTCCCAACCTCAATGTAGCGGCCAGAAGATCACGATCAATGGAACGCCGAGTGCGAGCACCAGCGCCGACAGCGGCAGCCCCAAATGCCAATAATCGGCAAAGCGATAGCCCCCCGGTCCCATGACCAGCGTGTTGCATTGATGGCCGACCGGCGAGAGGAAATCGGAGCCGGCGCCGACCGCGACGGCCATCAGAAAGGGGTCGACATGACAGCCGAGCTTTTGCGCCAGGCTGGCGGCGATCGGCCCCATCACCAGTACCGCCGGCGCATGGTGCAGCACCGGGGTTATCAGCATGCCGGCGAGGAGCACCAGCCCCAGCATGCCCCACGCCGGCAAGACCGCGGCCAGATGCGCCAAGCCGTCGGCGAGGAGGCCGGCGGTGCCGGTCTGCGACACCGCCTCGCCGACCGGGATCAGCGCGCCGATCATAATCAGGATCGGCCAGTCGATGGGCGCATAGGCCTCCCGGGCCGGCAGCAGCCCCAGGGCGACGACCGCCAGCGCGGCGGTGAGGAAGGCGATCGCCGCCGGCACCAGCTCGAAGCCGCTGGCGAGCATCGCGGCGGCGAGGATCGCCAGCGGCAGGGCGAGCCGGCGCGGCCGCCCGAGCTTTAGCCGGCGCTCGGCCAACGGCAGGCAGCCGAGCGCCGCCAGCGTGTCGTAGATCGCCTCGGGATAGCCCTGAAACACGATGACGTCGCCGAGCTGGAAGCGCACCCGGCGCAGGCGGGTGCGGTTGCGCTCGCCGCGCCGGCTGATCGCGAGCACGTTGACGCCGTAAAGCTCGCGCAAATGCAGCTCGGCGGCCGAGCGCCCGATCAGCGCCGAATCCGGGCTGACGACGGCTTCGACGGTCTCAAGGTGTTCGCGCGGCCGCGCGTCGCCGGGCTTGGGGCCGTGCGCCTCGACCGCGGTGGCGGGCGCCTCGCTCGGCGGCGGCTCCTCGCCGCCGACCACTTCGAGGTTGCCGTCGCGCGCCAGCTGTTCGAGCGCCTGCGGCTCCGCTTCGACGACCAGCACGTCCTCGGCAAGGAGCGGCCAGTTCGAGCCCGGGACGTAGCGCCGCCCGGCGCCGCGGATGATCGCCGATACCGCGACCGCGCCGCCCGACAATTCCTCGATGTGGCCGACCGTGCGCCCGATAAAGGCCGAGCGCGCGCCGATCTTGAGTTCGCTCGCGTAGTCGTCGACCGCGACGGCGAGCTCGGCGGCCGCGTTATGCCGGCCGCGCGGGATCAGCCGCCAGCCGACCGTCAGGAATAGGACGCCGCACAGCGCCAAGCCGGCGCCGACCGGGGTGAAGTCGAACATCCGGAACGGCGCCCCGACGAGGTCTTGCCGGACGCTCGAGATCAACAAATTGGGCGAGGTGCCGATCAGCGTCACCGAGCCGCCGAGGAGCGAGGCGAACGACAGCGGCATCAGGAATTCCGACGGCGGCCGCCCGCTGCGCCGCGCCACCTGCATCGCGGCCGGCAGGAAGATCGCCAGCGCGCCGACGTTTTTCATGAAGGCCGACAATACCGCGACGCAGGCGACCAGGATGCCGACCTGCAGCTGCCGCCGGCGCAGCACCGGCTGCAGCCAGCGCAAGAGGATTTCGATCGCCCCCGACTGGCCGATCGCGGCGCCGACCACCAGCGCCGCGGCGATCAGCGGCAGCACCGGGTTGGCAAAGCCGGAAAACGCCCGCTCGGCCGGCACGATGCCGGCGAAGACCGCGGCCATCAGCCCGAGCAGCGCCGCCAAATCGTAGCGCATGCGGTTGGTGACAAAGAGGACGATCGTGCCGGCGAGGATCGCCAGCATCAGCATCTGGGGATGGGTCATCCCCCATCAACAAACCGAACGGCCATTGATTGCCCGACCGACACATTGCCCGATACGCCCTTGCCGTCGGGCGGCCGGCGCGGCTAGTTAGGGCGGCTGGCAAATTCAGAGAGGCGCCCTGATGACCGAACCGGCCGGAACCGCCCCCTTTGGCTTGTCGTCGGGGCTGACCAATTACGGCGATCCCGATTTCGCGCTCTACCTGCGGCGCTCGTTCGCCCGCTCGATGGGCTATTCGACCGAGATGCTGGCGCGGCCGGTGATCGGCATCGCCGACACGCGCTCCGGCTTTAATAATTGCCACCGCCATTTCCCCGAACTGATCGATGCGGTGAAGCGCGGCGTATTGGCGGCGGGCGGCCTGCCGCTGGTGTTCCCGACGATCTCCTTGGGCGAAGTCTTCCTCAGCCCGACGAGTCTCATGTTCCGCAATCTGATGGCGATCGACACCGAGGAGATGATCCGCGCCCAGCCGATGGACGCGGTCGTCCTGGTCGGCGGCTGCGACAAGACCGTGCCGGCGCAATTGATGGGCGCGCTCTCCGCCAACCGCCCGGCGATCGGCCTGGTCGCCGGGCCGATGATGACGTCGCGCTGGCACGGTGAGCGGTTGGGCGCCTGCACCGATTGCCGGCGCTTCTGGGCGAAATTCCGCGCCGGCGAGGTGACGCCCGCCGAGATCAGTGAGGTCGAGGGCAACCTCGCGACCACGGCGGGCACCTGCGCGGTCATGGGCACCGCGAGCACGATGGCCTCGATCGCCGAGGCGCTCGGCATGATCCTGCCGGGCAGCGCGGCGATCCCGGCGGTGCACGCCGACCGGCTGCGCGCCGCCGAAGCGACCGGGCGCGCCGCGATGCGCCTCGCCGCCGACAAGCTGACGCCGGACCGCATCGTCACCGAGAAATCGGTCGAGAACGCGCTGCGCGTGTTGATGGCGATCGGCGGTTCGACCAACGCGGTGGTGCATTTGACCGCGGTAGCGGGCCGCGCCGGCGTCGACATCTCGCTGCCGCGCCTCAACGAGATCAGCGATACGACGCCGGTGCTGGTCGATCTGAAGCCGACCGGCCCGCATTACATGGAGGATTTGTTCGCGGCCGGCGGGATCGGCGCGGTGCTGCGCGAATTGCAGCCGATGCTGCATCTCGATTGCCAGACGGTCGCCGGCGAGACGCTCGGCGAACGCCTGGCGGCGCCGGCCGGCCCGGTCGACCGCGACGTGGTGAAGCCGCTCGCCGAGCCGCTGCTGCCCTATGGCGGGCTGGTCGCGCTGTTCGGCTCGCTGGCGCCAAAAGGCGCGATCTTCAAACGCTCGGCCGCCGACCCCAAGCTGTTCGAGCGCGAAGGGCGCGCGGTCGTCTTCAACTCGCTCGAGGATTTGTCGGCGCGGATCGACGACCCCGGCCTCGATGTCACGCCCGACGATTTCCTGGTGCTGCAGAACGCCGGGCCGCTGTCGCCGTCGGGGATGCCCGAGGCCGGGTATCTGCCGATCCCGCAAAAGCTGGCGCGCGCCGGGGTCAAGGACATGGTGCGCATTTCCGACGCCAGGATGAGCGGCACCGCCTATGGCTCTATCGTGCTGCACGTGACCCCGGACGCGGCGTCGGGCGGCCCGCTCGCCAAGGTGCGCAACGGCGACCGCATCCGGTTGTCGGTCGAAGGCCGGCGCATCGACCTGCTGGTGCCGGACGAGGAGCTGGCGCGCCGCCCGGTAACGCCGCCGCCGGTGCCCGAGCGCGGCTACGCCCGGCTCTACCGCAACCAGGTGCTGCAGGCCGACCGCGGCTGCGATTTCGATTTCCTGCGCAAAAAGCCGCTGGGGGTTGAGGCGATTTAGTTCGGGACTAGTTCCGGGCCGCGACGGTCCTTGGCAGCAGCACCCAGTACTGCCCGCCGGCATAGAAATCGGCGCCGCGCGCCGCTGCTCCAACGCCGCTGCCCCAGTAGAAATCGCCACGTAGCGGACCGTCGATGCCGTCGCCGGTGTCCTGGGCGACAACGAGCCGGTTGAGCGCGACCGGGCGATACTTGCCGCTCGCCGCGAGCCAGATCGGCGCGCCGAGCGGCAGAAAACGATGGTCGATCGCGAGGCTGCGCTCGGGGGTCAGCACCGCGCCCTCAAAACCCACCGGCCCATCGCCGTTGAGCCTGCGGAAGAAAACGTAAGACGGGTTCTTGCGGCGGATCGCGGCGGCCTTGTCGGGGTTGTCGCGCATCCAGGCGCGCACCGCCGCTTCGTTGAACTGAGCTGGCGGAATGGCCCCTGAATCCTTCAGCAGCTGATAGACGCTGACCACCGGGCGATTGTTGTTGGCGTCGTAGACAAGCCGCATCATGCCGCCATCGGCCAGATGAATGCGGCCCGAACCCTGGGTCTGCAGCACCAGCAGATCGTCCGGGCTTTGCAGCCAGACGACCTCGAGCCCCCTGCCCTGCGGCGCGCCGGTCTCGATCGCGGCGCGGTCGAGATACGGCTGACCGGCGAGATCGGCGGGCTTGCGGTAGACCGGCGTCTGGTACCGGCCCTGGGGGCGCAGCGAGCCGTCGAGCTCGACCTCCCAATAGCCGGTAAAGAGACCGTCGCTCGCGCCCTTTATGTCCTTGGCGCCGACCAGGGCCGGGACAAAATTCGCCTCGAAGAATTGCCGCGCCGCCCCGTCGTCGCCCGGCGGCACCCGCGCCGCAGCCGCGCAGAGCGGCCGCCAATCCCGCAGCCGGCCGAAATCGCCGGTGCCGGTGGCGGCATCGAGCGGATAGTCGTCCGGGCCCGCCGCCATCCGCTGGCACGATTTGACAAAGGCCGGGATCGCCGCGGCGACCGCGTCGCCCGACCAGCCGGGAAGCTGCTGAAAGCCGACCCGGGTCAGACTGACGCGGGCCGGCGCGTTAAAGCTTCCGGTCTCGACCGATGCGCAGCCCGCCAGCAGGATGAAGGCCGCGAGCACGGCGATGAGTCTTTTTAAGCTCGGCATCGCGGGGAACCGTCGAGGACGTGGCGATAGCGATAAGGCGCAACCGGTCGATCCTGCCGAAACTCTTGCGACAAAACGGCGGCGCCCGGTAGCGCTTCGTCTTGCGCGCGCGAACCGCGCCTGCGCAGAATTCCACACGACGCGCAGCGAGGAAACCCCCGTTCCATGTCTCCGGCCCCGGAAACGACTGAGTACCTCCCATTGGGCCTGCCGCTTGAAGGCATCACCGTCATTGATTTCGGGCAGATCTTTCAGGGGCCCTACGCGACCTTGCTGCTGGCGAAATCGGGCGCCAACGTCATCAAGATCGAGC
>DATGFP010000140.1:0-44316 GCA_035309005.1 Allostellaceae bacterium
AGCTGCGCCGGCAGCGCGCCGTGCAGCGCCTCGGTGCCGCTCAAATCGAGAAAGGCTTCGTCGATCGACAGCGGCTCGACGAGCGGCGTCAGGCGCCGCATCTCGACCCGCACCGCGCGGCCGACCTCGCGGTATTTCGCCATGTCGGGGCGGATGACCACCGCGTCGGGGCACAGCGCCAGCGCCTTGAACATCGGCATCGCCGAGCGCACCCCGTAGACCCGCGCGACGTAGCAGCAGGCGAGCACGACGCCGCGCGCGCCGCCGCCGACGATAACCGGCAGCTCGGCGAGCTCCGGCCGGTCGCGCTTTTCGACCGTCGCGTAGAAGGCGTCGCAATCGAGGTGGGCGATCGCCAGCGCGGCCAATTCGTCGTGCGCGACGAGCCGCGGTGAGCCGCATTCGGCGCAGCGCGGCGGCACGCTCGGCGCTGTGGCAAGCGCGGCGCAGTCGCGGCACAGGACGTGGGTCATCCCGCCGCAGCCGCCGGCCACAGCCAGGCCGCGCCGCGCACCCCGCTCGCGTCGCCGTGAAGCGGCGGCAACAGGCGCGTCAGGATCGTGTCGGACAGGATGTGGCGGCCCCAGCGGCGCGGCACCGCGTCATAAAGGTAGGTGAGGGCGGAGAGGCCGCCGCCAAGCACGATCGCCTCGGGGTCGAGCACATTAATGATTCCAGCGAGGGCGCGCGCCAGCCGATCGGCGTAGCGCTCGAGCGTCGCGCCGCAAGCCGGGTCGCCGGCCGCGGCCCGGGCGGCGATCTGCGGGCCGGCGAGGTCCTCGCCGTTGTGGTGGCGGTGGTCGAGGGCGAGCCCCGGTCCGGAGAGAAAGGTCTCGATGCAGCCCGCGCGGCCGCAATAGCAGGCCGGCCCCGGCAATTCGTCCGGGCGCGGCGCCGGCAGCGGGTTGTGGCCCCATTCGCCGGCGATCGCGTTGGCCCCGACGAGGAGGCGGCCGTCGATCACGATGCCGCCGCCGACCCCGGTGCCGAGGATGACCCCGAAGACGCTGCGACAGCCCGCCGCCGCGCCGTCGCTCGCTTCCGACAGCGCAAAGCAATTGGCGTCGTTGGCGAAGCGCACCGGGCGGCCGAGCGCCCTTTCGACGTCGCGGCCGAGCGGCCGCTGGTTGAGCCAGGTCGAGTTGGCGTTTTTGACCAGGCCGGTGGCGCCGACGATCGTGCCGGGGATGCCGATGCCGACCGTCGTGCGCCCGCCGATCTCGCTTTCGAGCGCCGCGACGAGCTCGCCGATCGCCGCTATCGTGCCGCGGTAATCGCCGGCCGGCGTGGCGCGCCGGCGGCGGGCGCAAATCGCGCCTTCGGGGTCGAGCGCGGCGGCTTCGATCTTGCTGCCGCCGAGGTCGACGCCGATGCGAAAGGCTGGGCTCATCCTCTTCCGCGCTTCCAGGCCCGCTAATGACGTCGCGTGTTGCCGAACGGTTACTAATTCTTAAACCAACTTGCTTACAACGTTGAGCCGTTAGATCGCGACGCGCCGGCTCGCATCCCGCGCCCGGAGGTGCCGCGATGGCCTGGGTATCCGCGATCTTGGCGCCGGGCGTGGAGAGGTTTGAACGCAATGGACGGGAACGTCGGTACGGTTGACCACAAGACGCGAAAGGTGTTGATCGTCGAAGACAACGATCTCAACATGAAGCTGTTCAACGATTTGCTCGAAGCCCACGGGTATCGCACGCTGCAGACCAAGGACGGGGTGGAGGCGCTGCGGATGGCGCGCCAGTATCGGCCGGATTTGATCCTGATGGACATCCAGCTGCCCGAAGTCTCCGGCCTCGAGGTTACCAAATGGCTCAAGGAGGACGATGACCTGCGGGCGATTCCGGTCATCGCGGTGACGGCGTTCGCGATGAAGGGCGACGAACAGAAAATCCGCGATGGCGGCTGCGAGGCCTATATCGCCAAGCCGATTTCGGTGGTGGGTTTCATGCGGACCGTCGAGCGCTACCTACCGTGATGAGGGTATGATCCGGCTATGACCGCGCGCGTCCTGGTGGTTGACGACGTCGATCTCAACATCAAGCTGCTCGAAGCCAAGCTGGCCAGCGAGTATTTCGAGGTGCTGAGCGCCCAGAACGGTCCGCGCGCGCTGGAGATGGCGGACGCCGAAGTGCCCGACATCATCCTGCTCGACGTGATGATGCCGCGGATGGATGGCTTTGAGGTGTGCCGCCGCCTGAAGGCCAACGCGCGCACGACCGACATCCCGGTGGTGATGGTGACGGCGCTGTCGGACGTCGCCGACCGGCTGCGCGGGCTGGAGGCGGGCGCCGACGATTTCCTGACGAAGCCGGTCAACGACATCTCGCTGTTCGCGCGGGTGCGCTCGCTGGTGCGGCTGAAGCGGATGATGGACGAACTGCGGCTGCGTGAGGATGTCTGCGGCCTATTCGGCACCGCCGATGTGGAAAGCGCACTTTCCGCCGATGTCGCGGCCGCGCGGATTCTGCTGGTCGACGAGCAGGGCTTTGCCGCCGCTCGGCTGATCGACGTGCTGACTCCGGTTGCCGCCTCGGTGCTGCGCGCGACGACCTGCGCCGAGGCGCAGTCGATGCTCGACGAGTCGGTCGAGCTGGTGATCGCCAGCCTGTCGATGCCGGACGGCGACCCCTTACGGCTGGTCTCGCAGTGGCGCGCGACCGAGGCTTGGCGGCAGTTGCCGATCCTGTTGATGGCCGATGACGGCGAATTGCCGCGGCTCGCCAAGGGGCTTGACCTCGGCGCCAACGACTATCTGATTCGCCCGGTCGACCGGAACGAACTGTTGGCCCGGGTGCGCACCCAGATCCGCCGCAAGCGCCTGCAGGACAGGCTGCGGCAGAATTATCAGCGCGGCCTGTCGTTGGCGCTGACCGACGAACTGACCGGCCTCTACAACCGCCGCTATGTGCTGGCGCATCTGAGCGAGCTCCTGGCGCGCAATTCGGAAGGCAGCTCCGACATCGCGCTGATGATCTTCGACATCGATCATTTCAAGCAGGTCAACGACCGGCATGGCCATCCGGTCGGGGACGCGGTGCTGCGCGAACTCGCCGCCCGGGCGCTGCGCCAGCTGCGCAGCGTCGACCTCGTCGGCCGCTTCGGCGGCGAGGAGTTCGTCGTCGTGATGCCGGAGACCAACCTCGCCGGCGCACTCGTCGTCGCCGAGCGCTTGCGCGCCGCGGTCGGCGATGTGCCGTTCGACATCCCGGGAACCGGCGGCGATTTGGCGGTCACCGTCAGCGTCGGCGTCGCGGTGGCCGACGATAGGGACACGCTGGACGCCCTGATGAAGCGCGCCGATGACGCGCTCTATATCGCGAAGAACGCCGGCCGCAACCGGGTTACCACGTTGCCTGCCCTGGACGCCGCGACCTCGGACGCGCCGCTGTCGCTGGCGTCCTGACCCGCCGGGTCGGCGGCGCCCGCTCAGCCGCTACTTTATTTTCGCTTCCTTGAAGATGACGTGCTTGCGCGCGACCGGGTCGAATTTCTTCAATTCGAGCTTGTTGGTCTTGGTCCGCGGGTTTTTCTTGGTGACGTAGAAAAACCCCGTATCGGCGCTGCTGACCAGCTTGATCAGAACTGTGTTGGTCTTCGCCATCGGCGGCCTCGCGAGGTTGAATTCAGCGTCCGGCTCAAGATAGCGCGCACCCGCTTCGTGTCAAGGCGCGGGCGAGACCGCGTTCTGCGCGAGCTGCGGCGCCGCCGGCAGGGCATGGAGGGCCGCGCTGTAGAGTTCCGGGCTCGCCAGCAGGCGCTCGGCCAGTTGCAGATCGATCGCCGGGCGGGCGTGGCTCGGCGGACAGGCGCGGCGCAGCTCAGCCCAGCCCGCGTCGTCGAGCGCGGCGCGCGGGCTCGACGCCGGCACGACGCTCGGTGCGGCAGTAATCTGCTGCGGCCCGCCTGGGGGTCCGCCGGCGCCACTCGGCAGGCTCGCGGTGCACACCGTCGGCACCACGCCGTGCCCCTGCAACAGATAGCCCGAGGGCGCGATGAGCCGCGCCCAGGTGACGGTAAATTCGCCGTCGTTGGGCAGGCGCAGCACCGTTTGCACGGTGCCCTTGCCATAGGACGAGCTGCCGATCACGACGGCGCGTCCGGCATCCTGCAGCGCCGCCGCGACGATCTCGGCCGCCGAAGCCGACCCGCCGTTGACCAGCACGACGATCGGCAGCTGCGGCGTGACGGCATCTCCGGCCGCCGCGAAATACTGCCGGCTGGCCGGATGACGCCCGGTGGTCGAGACGATCGGCCCCTTGCGGATGAAGAGATCGGAGAGGCTCGCCGCCTGGTCGAGCAGGCCGCCCGGATTGCCGCGCAGGTCGAGCACGATGCCGGCAAGCCGCCCGCCCGCCTGGCGCTCGGCGTCGGCGAGGTCCTTGGCGAGGCGCTGCGTCGTGCTGCGGTTAAAGCTGGCGATCTGGAAGATCGCGATGTTGCCGTCGCGCGACGGGGTGACGGTCGGCAGCACGACGTAGTCGCGCTGCAGCCGGACGTCGCGCGGCTGCCCGGTGCCGGGGTGCAGAACCTTGACCTGCACGGCGCTGCCGATCGGACCGCGCAGCCGGTCGACGACTTCATGATGCGGGCAGCCGGCGGTGGCGACGCCATCGATCGAGACGATCTGGTCTTCCGGCTGGATGCCGGCGATTTCGGCCGGGCTGTGCGGCGTGACCGCGGTAACCCGGTAGGCATTGTCGACCGTATCGACCGTCACCCCGATGCCGCCAAAGCCGTTGCGCGCGGCGCGCAGGTCGCGCGCCTGCTCCGGCGGCGCGTAGTGCGAGAAACGGTCGAGCGCGCTGCTTATGCCGGTGAAGACGGCGGTGTCGATCGCTTCCTGCGGCAGGGCGGCGAGGCGCGGCGAGGCCTGTTTCGCGGCGGCGACGACGGTGTCGACCAGGGCGCCCCAGCCTCGGGCGTCGTTGTCGGCCGGCGCCGCGAAGAAGTTGATGTCGCGCCCGCCATAGCCGAGGCTCAGCGAGTCGGCGAAGCGGTTGCCGAGGCTGTCGCTGACGACGATCTGGCTGTCCAGCCGCGACAGCCGCGCCATCCCGGCCAGCGCCAGACGCCGGCTCGAAATCGGCTGGATGTAAAGATCGGAGATGTCGCCAAGCCCGCGCGCGAAAAGCTTGCCCTCGGGACCGATCGCCGCCGTTTGCTGTCCGGCGCAGGCCGCCAGCGCAAGGAGGGCCAGCGCAAGGCCCGCCCGAGCGGCGGTGACGGCATTCCGCGAAGAGCGCAGTGCGCGATGCGACACCACTCGTTCCTCCCTGTTCATTCGCCAGTGCGCCCTCTGATACCGGGGGACAGTCAGGCGATCCGTTCGATGGTGGCCGGCTCGGCGGCATTCCTCGAACGGCGTTCACATTAGAGGGAGGCGCGCCGGCAGGCAACCGGGCATCGCCATCGCGGCGTAAGCGGCCCTCAGCGGCGCCGGCGGTACGGATGCCCGCGGCCGCGCGGCGGCAGCGTCGGCGCTTGCGCCGCGGCGTCGACGTCGAGCCGGAAGATCAGCCGGCCGCCGACCGGATCGGCCTCGGCGAGCTTGACGCGCACCGCGTCGCCGAGCGCGAAGACACGGCCGCTGCGACGCCCGACCAACCGGTGGCGCCGCGCGTCGTGGTCGTAATAGTCGGAGGGCAGGGTCGATATCGGCACCAGCCCGTCGGTGCCGCTCTCGGGCAGGCCGACGAACAAGCCGAACGCGGCGACCCCGGTGATGCGCGCCTCGAAGAGGGTGCCGATCGCGCCGCCGAGCAGCCGCGCGCGATAGCGGTCGAGCGCGGCGCGTTCGGCCGAGGCGGCGCGCCGCTCGGTCGCCGAGATGTGCTGCGCGATTTCCTCCAAGCCGCCCTCGGCGGCGCGCGCGCCTTCGCCGAGCAGCGCGCGGTGCACGACGAGATCGGCGTAACGGCGGATCGGCGAGGTAAAATGCGCATAGCGCGGCAGCGCCAGGCCGAAATGGCCGAGATTGTTCGGGCTGTAGGCGGCCTGCGCCTGGGCGCGCAGCACCAGTTCGTTGACGAGCGCGGCCTCCTTAGTACCGGCGGCGCGCGTCAGGATGCGGTTGAAGAGTTCGGGGCGGATCACCTGGCCCTTGGCGAGGGCGAGGCCGGGGATGCCCATTTCGGCGAGGAAATCGCGCAGCGCCGCGAGCTTCTCCGGGTCGGGCTGGTCGTGCACGCGGTAGAGGCAGGCGCGCTGCCGCCCTTCCAGCTCCTCGGCCGCCGCGACATTGGCGAGGATCATGAATTCCTCGATCAGCCGGTGGCTATCGAGCCGGACCCGCGGCACCACCGCGACCGGTTGGCGCTCTGCGTCGAGCACGACGCGGTGCTCGGCGAGGTCGAGCAACAGCGCGCCGCGCGCCCGCTTCGCCCGCTCGAGCGCGGCAAAGGCGCCGTAGAGCGCGGCAAGACGCTCGGGCGCCAGCGCATCGGGGTCGCCCGCGCCGTCCCGCGCGGCCTGGATGCGATCGTAAGTCAGCCGCGCCGCCGAGCGCATCACGGCGCGCTCGAAGCGGTGGCGCAGTTTGCGGCCGGCGGCGTCGATCCACAGATGCGCCGCCAGGCACGGGCGGTCCTCGCCCGGCTTCAGGGAGCACAGCTCGTTGGACAGCGCCTCCGGCAGCATTGGCACGACGCGGTCGGGGAAATAGACCGAGTTGCCGCGCCGCGCCGCCTCGCGGTCGAGCGCGCCGCCGGGGGTCACGTAATGCGCGACATCGGCGATCGCGACGACGATGTGCCAGCCCTCCGGACTGTCCCCCGGGCTGGCCGGATCGTCGGCCGGTTCGGCCCACACCGCATCGTCGAAGTCGCGGGCGTCGCTGTCGTCGATCGTGACCAGCGCCAAATGGCGCAGATCGGCCCGGCCTGCCGCGTCGGTCGCGCCCAGCGGCCGCGCCGCCGCCGCTTCGGCCAGCGCGGGTGGCGGGAACTCGGCGGGAATATCAAAGCTGGCGATCATCATCCGGCTGATCGCGCCCGGCGCGTCGGCCGCCCCGAGCCGCTCGATGATGCGGGCGCGCTTGCCGAACTGACGCGACGGCAGCGTCTCGGCGACGACCAGCTCCTCATCGCCGAGCCCGGCCGCGTCATGGCCGAGCACCCGGTATTCGCTCTTGTCGCGGCGGTCGGCGGCGACGATCACGCCGCCGTCATGGGTGCGGCGAAAGACCCCGACGACGCGGCTCGCCGCCGCATCGTCGAGCCGGCGGATGATCTGGGCGTCGATCTCGCCCGACTCGCGGCGTACCAGCCGGGCCAGGGCGCGCTCGCCGACCGCGAGTTCCTCGCCGGCCGTGCCGATGAGGCGAAAGCCCGGAATCTCGCCGTCGCCCGACTGGCCGAGCGGGCGTGCCAGGGGAAAGCCGTCGGCATCGCTGCCGCAGCGCTCGATCGGGATGATCTCGGGCAGCCCTTTACCGGCGGCGACCTTGCGGTTGCCGCCGCGGGCGGTGCGGGGAGGGGGGCTGAACCGGCGTGCCACGCTTAACGCACCCGATCGGGGGAATAGATAAGAGAAGAAAAAGAAAAGACGTCTTCCCGGCGCAGGCCGGGATCCATCGTTCAACCGCCTCGCAGGTGGAGAAATGGGTCCCGGCCTGCGCCGGGAAGACGTCCCATGTGGCGGCCGCTCATGAGGCGGCTGACGGGCGGCGCGCCGGCTTAGCGGCGCGCTTTGCCGCCGGTTTTGCCCGGGTGGCGGCGGGCTTTCCCCGGGTGCCTGAGGTGGCTTTAGCGGCGCTGGCCGGGCGCCTGGCCGCCGCGCGCGGCGCCGCCTTCGCCGCACCATTGGCGGGGCGAGCGGCCGCGGCCTTGCGGACAGGCCGGCGCGCCTTGCCTTTGCCCTTGGCGCGCTGGACGGCGATCAGCTCGACCGCGCGCTCGAGCGCAAAGCTGTCCGGGTCGGCGCCCTTGGGCAGCGAGGCGATGACCCCGTCATGGCTGACATAGGGGCCGTAGCGGCCGCGATAGAGGCCGATCGTGCCGCCGTCGGGGTGGGCCCCGACTTCGCGCAGCAACTGCGGCCCGCGCCGTCCGCCGCTTTTCGCCTCGGCAAGCAGCGTTACGGCGCGGTTGAGGCCGATTCCCAGCACATCGTCATCGGCGGCGAGCGAAGCAAACGACGCGCCGTGCTTGATGTAGGCGCCGAACCGGCCGATCCCGGCGGTGATCGGCTCGCCGGTTTCCGGGTGGCGGCCGATCTCGCGCGGCAAGGCCAGGAGACGCAGCGCGGTGTCGAGGTCGACGTCGGTCGGCTTCAGCCCGCGCGGCAGCGCGACGCGCTTCGGCTTGGCGCCGTTTTCCGCTTCGCCGAGCTGCAGGTAGTGGCCGTAAGGCCCCTTTTTCACCGCAACGCTGTAGCCGCTCGCCGGGTCCTTGCCGAGCACCGTATCGGTGCCGCCGGTCTCGCCCTCGGCGTCGATCCCGAAGGCCCGGGTGTAGCGGCATTCGGGGTAGTTGGAGCAGCCGACAAAGGCGCCGAAGCGGCCCAGCTTCAACGACAGCCGGCCGGCGCCGCAGCCGGGGCACAGCCGCGCGTCGCGTCCGGAACCGTCGTCCGGAAAGAAATGGCGCCCGAGTTCGCTGTCGAGCGCTTCCAGCACCGCCTTGATCGTCAGATCCTTGGTGCCGTCGATCGAAACTGAGAAATCGCGCCAGAAATTGCGCAGGAGTTCCTTCCAGTCGACCCGGCCGCCCGATACCTCGTCGAGCTGGTTTTCCAAATCGGCGGTGAAATTGTATTCGACGTAGCGCTCGAAAAAGCTGGTGAGGAACGCGGTGACGAGGCGGCCGCGGTCCTCCGGCACAAAGCGCCGCTTGTCGAGCCGCACATAGTCGCGGTCCTGCAGCACCTGGATGATCGAGGCGTAGGTCGAGGGCCGGCCGATGCCGAGTTCCTCGAGTTTTTTCACAAGGCTCGCCTCGCTGTAGCGCGGCGGCGGCTGGGTGAAATGCTGGTTGGGGGTGACGGCGCCGCGCGCCAGGCGCTCGTTCTCGCGCATCGCCGGCAGCCGCCGGCCCTCGCCCTCTTCGTCGGCCGCATCGTCGCGGTCTTCCTGATAGAGCTTCAAAAACCCGTCGAACACCACGACCGAGCCCGTCGCGTGCAGGCGAATCTTGCCGCTCGGGTCGGCGATGTCGACGGCGACCTGGTCGAGCACGGCCGAGGCCATCTGGCTCGCCACGGTGCGCTTCCAGATCAGCTCGTAGAGGCGGCGCTGGTCGTGGTCGAGGTGGCGCGCGACATCGGCCGGGCGGCGCGCGAGGTCGGTCGGGCGGATCGCCTCGTGCGCCTCCTGCGCGTTCTTCGCCGGGCTGCGGTAGACGCGTGGTTCGCCCGGCACGTAACGCGCGCCGAACTCGCCGCCGATCAGCTGGCGCGCCGCGGCGATCGCCTCGGCGGCGATCGCGACGCCGTCGGTGCGCATGTAGGTGATAAGCCCGACCGTGTCGCCGTCGAGGTCGATGCCCTCATAGAGGCGCTGCGCCAAGGACATCGTGCGGCTCGCGCCGAAGCCGAGCTTGCGCGAGGCCTCCTGCTGCAAGGTCGAGGTGGTGAAGGGCGGGAACGGGTTGCGCCGCACCTCTCGGTGCTCGACCGAGGCGACCGAAAATCCGGCCGCCTTGAGGATCGCGTCGGCGGCGGCGCGCGCTTTCGCCTCGCTGTCGAGTGCGAAGCGGTCGAGTCGTTTGCCGTCGAGATGCGACAGATGCGCGGTGAAGCTGTCGCCCGCCTCGGTCTGGAACTCGACCTCGATCGTCCAGTATTCGCGCGCCTTGAAGGCTTCGATCTCGGCTTCGCGCTCGCAGATGAGGCGCAGCGCGACCGACTGCACCCGGCCTGCCGAGCGGCTGCCCGGCAATTTGCGCCACAACACCGGCGACAGCGTGAAGCCGACAAGGTAATCGAGCGCGCGGCGCGCGAGATAGGCCTCGACCAGCTCGTCGTCGATCTCGCGTGGCTTGCGGAACGCTTCGAGCACGGCGTTGCGCGTCACCTCGTTGAAGACGACGCGCTTTACGTCGACGTCCTTCTTCAACAGGTGGCGCGCCTTCAGTACCTCGCGCACGTGCCAGGAGATCGCCTCGCCCTCGCGGTCGGGGTCGGTGGCGAGATAGAGCCGGTCGGCGCCCTTCATCGCCGCAGCGATCTCCTTCATGTGCTTTTCGGACTTGCCGTCGACCTCCCACGACATCGCGAAATCGGAATCGGGCAGCACAGAGCCGTCCTTGGCCGGCAGGTCGCGGACATGGCCATAGCTCGCCACGACCTTGTAGTCGCGACCGAGGTATTTATTGATGGTCTTCGCCTTGGCAGGCGATTCGACGACGACGACGTACATGCACGCCTTCAAGCAAAAAGGCTGCGCTAAAGGGGTTTAGCGGAGCGACACAAGATTGCCGGGATGACGCTCGATGCGGCCGGCGAGTTCCAATTCGAGCAGGAGGGTGGCGACGGCCGCGGCAGACAATTGGCACTGGCGCACCAGTTCGTCAACCGCGACCGGGGTCGGGCTCAGCTTTTCGACGATCAGCTCGAGCCCAGCCTCCTCGCTCTCCGGCGCTGCCGCGACCGGCATCGCCGCCCGCGGCGCCGGCCGCAGCAGCGGCAGCGGCGGCTGGCGTGCAGCCGGCGGCTGGGGCGGCGGATGCCCGCGCAACAGCGGCCCGAGCTGCGTGATGATGTCGTCGGCGGTTTCGGTCAGGGTCGCGCCGCTGCGCAACAGATCGTTGGTGCCGCGGCAGCGCGGGTCGAGCGGCGAGCCGGGCACCGCGAAAACCTCGCGGCCCTGCTCCAAGGCGTAGCGGGCGGTGATCAGCGAACCCGATTTGGCCGCCGCCTCGACCACCGCGACGCCCAGCGCCAGCCCCGAGATGATGCGGTTGCGGCGCGGGAAATGGCGGGCCTGCGGCTCGGTGCCGAGCGGCAATTCGGCGACGATCGCGCCGTCGCGGGCAAGAGCGTCGTAAAGCCCGCGATTCTCTTCCGGATAGACGATGTCGGCGCCGCCGGCGACGACCGCGACCGAGCCGGTCTCCAGCGCCCCCAGATGCGCCGCCGCGTCGATCCCGCGCGCCATGCCGGAAACGACGACGATGCCGGCTTCGCCCAGCCCGCTCGCGAGGTCGCGGGCGAGCCGGCGGCCATTGGCCGAGGCATTGCGCGCGCCGACCACCGCGACCATCGGCGCCAGGAGCATTTCCGCCCGACCGAGCACGGTGAGCGCCGGCGGGGCGTCGTCGAGCGCGGCGAGGATGGAAGGGTAAGCGGGCTCACCCCAGCACAGCATGCGGCCGCCGAGGCGCTCGATCGCGGCGAGCTCGGCGGCGGCGTCGGCGCGGGTCATCGGCCTGACCGGACGCGACAGGCGCGGCAGCGCGTCGAGCGCGGCCGCGGCCGAACCGAAGCGGCGCAGCAGCGCATAGAAGGTGACCGGCCCGACGCTCTCGCTGCGCGAAAGGCGCAGCCAGTCGAGGCGTTCCTGCGGTTCGAGTTCGCGCGCGGCCATCTGGTTGTTTGGGAACGGGTCAGCCTTTGCCGAACGAGATGCGGCTTTCGGTGCCGGCGGCGAGGCGCCGGATGTTTTCATGGTGGCGCAGGATGACGAGGAGCGCGATGCCGGCAATCAGGAGCGCGCGCGCCGGCTCGGCGAGCCAGGCACCGAGCGCCGCCGCCGCCACCGCGGCGACCAGCGCGGCCAACGAGGAATAGCGGCAGAGCGCCGCGGTCGCGAGCCACAGCAGCGCGGCGAGCAGCGCCACCGGCCAGGCCAGCGCGAGGAGGACGCCGAACGCCGTCGCCACCCCCTTGCCGCCGCGAAAGCCGAGCCACACCGGGAACATGTGGCCGATGACTACCGCGCCGCCGGCCGCCAGAGCCGGGTCCCTTCCCCAGAGTGCCGCGATCAGCACCGCCGCGACGCCCTTCGCGACATCGAAGGCGAGGGTCAGCGCGGCCAGCGCCTTGCTGCCGGTGCGCAGCACGTTGGTGGCGCCGATATTGCCGGAGCCGATCCGCCTGATGTCGCCAAGCCCGGCCGCTCGGGTGAGGAGGAGGCCGAACGGGATCGAACCGAGCAGGTAGCCGACGGTCGCGGCGGCGAGGATCGCGGTCATCGCGGCGCCGGCCCCCACCCCAACCCTCCCCCGCTTCCGGGGGAGGGGGAAACCCGGGCGCGGTCGGCGGCGCATCTCCTTAACCCTCCCCCGCAAGCGGGGGAGGGCAGGGTGGGGGCAAAGCCGGACGGCATCGCGCTCATCCCTGCCGCCGAAAAATCTCGCGGCCGTCGACGATCGTGCGCTCGACGCGGCCCGCGACCGGGCGGCCGTCGAACGGCGCGTTCTTCGATTTCGAGCGGAAATCGTCGGTTCGGATGCGCCACACCGCGTCGGGGTCGAACACCACGAGATCGGCCGGCGCGCCGGGCTGCAACCGGCCGACGCCTAGCCGGAGGATGCCGGCCGGACCCGCGGTCAGCAGGCGCAGCACCGCGAGGAGCGAGAGGTGGCGGTTGTGGTAGAGCTCCAATGACAGCGGCAGCAGCGTCTCCAGCCCGACGATGCCGCAGGAGGCCGAGCTGAACGGCAGGCGTTTCGAATCCTGGTCCCACGGCGCGTGATCGCTGGCGATCGCGTCGATCGTGCCGTCGGCGAGCCCCGCGACGACAGCCTGGCGATCGGCTTCGCTGCGTAAGGGCGGCGACAGTTTGGCGAAGGTACGGTAATCGCCGATCGCGGTCTCGTTGAGCGCGAAATAAGGCGGCGCGGTGTCGCACGTCACCGGCAGCCCGGCCGCCTTGGCGCGGCGGATCGCGGCGATCGCCGCGGCGGTCGAGAGGTGCGCCGCGTGGTAGCGCGCGCCGGTCAATTCGACGAGGCGCAGATCGCGCTCGACCATGATCACTTCGGCCAAGGGCGTCACCCCGGCGAGGCCAAGGCGGGTCGCGATCTCGCCCTCGGTGACTTCGCCGGCGCCGCCGAGGCTCGGCTCCTCGGGGTGTTGGATCACCAATTGGTCGAAGCTGCGCGCATAGGAGAGGAGGCGGCGCATCACAAGCGCGTCGGCCACCGCCGTGACGCCGTCGGTAAAGCCGAGCGCGCCGCTCGCCGCGAGGAGGCCGATCTCGGTCAATTCGCGGCCCTTCAGGCCCTTGGTCGCGGCGGCGTAGGTGTGGACCTTGGCTAGCTTCACCTCGCGGGCCCGGCGGGCGACAAACTCGACGACCGACACATCGTCGACCGGCGGCTCGGTATTGGGCAGCGCCACCATCGTCGTGACCCCGCCGGCAGCCGCCGCCTGGCCGCCGCTCTCGATCGATTCCATGTGCTCGGCGCCGGGCTCGCGCAGCTGGACGCGCATGTCGAGGAGGCCCGGCGCCAGGCACAGCCCGGCGAGGTCGACGATCTCGACGCCCTCGCCGCAGCCCTCGCCCGCCTTGGGGCCGAGCGCCGCGATGCGGTCGCCCTCGACGAAGAGATCGCCCGGCGCGTCGAGCCCGCTCTCGGGGTCGAGCAGGCGCGCGTTGCGATAGAGGCGCCGGGCCGTCATGCCGACGACCCCCACCCTGGCCCTCCCCCGCCTGCGGGGGAGGGCAGCGCCGCGCCGACACGCTCCATACACCCCCTCCCCCGCAAGCGGGGGAGGGTTGGGGTGGGGGCACGCGCCAACACAGACATCGCCGCGATTTCTACTGCGCCGGCGGGTTGTTGCCGCGCTCGCCGGCGAGGATCTCGAGGCAGGCCATGCGCACCGCGACCCCCATCTCGACCTGCTGGCGAATGAGGCTCCTGTCGATGTCGTCGGCGACCTCGCTGCCGATCTCGACGCCGCGGTTCATTGGCCCGGGATGCATGATCAGGGCGTCGGGCCGGGCGAGCTTCAGCTTGGCGTAATCGAGCCCGAAGAAATGGAAGTATTCGCGGGTCGAGGGCACGAAGGAGCCGTGCATCCGCTCCATCTGCAGCCGCAGCATCATCACGATGTCGACGTCCCGGAGGCCGCTTTCCATGTCGTGGAACACCTCGACCCCGAGATGCTCGATCGCGGTGGGCAACAGCGTGCGCGGCGCCACGACCCGCACCCGCGCCCCCATCACGTTGAGGAGCGCAATATTGGAGCGGGCGACCCGGCTATGCAGCACATCGCCGCAGATCGCGACGGTGAGGCCCTGGAGCCGGCCCTTGCGGCGGCGGATCGTCAGCGCGTCCAAGAGGGCTTGCGTCGGGTGCTCGTGGCTGCCGTCGCCGGCGTTGATGACGGCGCAATCGACCTTTTCCGACAAGAGCTGCACCGCCCCCGATTCCGGGTGGCGCACGACGAGCACGTCGGGGTGCATCGCGTTCAGGGTCATCGCGGTGTCGATGAGGGTCTCGCCCTTCCTCATCGAGGAGACCGCGACCGCCATGTTGATGACGTCGGCGCCCAATCTTTTGCCGGCGACCTCGAACGAAGTTCGGGTGCGCGTCGAATTTTCGAAGAAGCAGTTGATCAGCGTGCGGCCGCGCAGCCGCGCGGTCTTCTTCTCGGCCTGCCGGGAGAGTTCGACATAGGTGTCGGCGAGGTCGAGCACATGCTCGATATCCTCCCGGCTCAGCCCCTCGATGCCGAGCAGATGCCGGTGGGCGAACGCATGTTCCCGCATGAGCCCGAACTTATAGGGACGCACCGCCGGAGCAGCAAGCGCCTCACCCCACCTCAGCCGAGATGGCGGGGAGGGTTATACCGCCTCGACCGGCTTCACTTCCTTCAGGCGGGGCAGGACTTCCTGCGAGAAGAGACGGATGCCTTTTTCCGATTCGCGGTGGGTCATGAAGCCGGAGCGGCCAACCAGGCTGATATGCCCGAAGCCGCCGACCTTGTCGTAGAACTCCATGATCTGGCCGTAGACGCTGTCCGGGTTGCCGACGAAGAGGATGCCCATCGCCATCGCCTCCTCGACCCCCAACGACATCAGGCGCCGCGCGTTCTGCTGCGCCGAGGGGGCGACGCCCTTCTCGGCATTGGTCAGATTGGGGCCGCCGCCGTTTGGCCGAGGATTGTCGCGGTAAATCTGCGGGGCGGCCTCGGGCGGCGCCGTGCCGGGCATGAAGCGCGAATGCTGCGGCGCCGATTTGAGGCTGGTGTTGAGAAACCACAGGAGCTTGCTGCCGACCCGGCGGCCTTCCTCCTCGGTGTCGCCGACATAGACGAAGGCGGCATAGGCGAAATTATCGGTCGTCACCGGCGGCAGCCCGGCGTCGCGGCGCGCCTGGCGGTGCGCCTGGTAGGCCCGCTTGGTGCCCTCGGCGCCGCGCAATACCAGCACGTGCCGCATGCCGCGGCGGCCAACCTCGGCGGCGCTTTTCGGGTCGCCGGTCGCCGACCACATGCGCGGGTGCGGCTGCTGCCAGGGGCGCGGCCAGATGTTGACGTGGCGGTGGGTGAAATGCTTGCCCTCCCAGCTGAAGGGGCCGTCATGCGAGGAGAGCGCCTTGGTGATCAGGTCGATCGCCTCCCAATAGCGCTCCTCGTTCCTGACCGGGCTGGCATTGGCCGACGGCATCTCGGTGCCGCCCGATTTGACGAAGCCGATATCGAGCCGGCCGCGCGAGATGACGTCGGCGGTGGCATATTCCTCGGCGACCCGCACCGGGTCGGGGCGCAGCGACACCAGCGTGCCGAGCGAGAGGATGCGCACCTTTTTGGTCTGCCGCGCCAGGATCGAGACCAGCATCGGGTTGGCGCCGAGCAGCGAATTGATGCCGCTGTGATGCTCGATCGCCAAGACGTTCATGCCGAGGTCGTCGCACAACAGAAACTCGTCGATCACCTCCTCGAACAAATCGGCGGCGACGCGCGGGTCGCAATAACGGTTGGGCAGCGAGCCGCGCACCGACTCCGCCGTCGCCAATACCTCGCGCGGCACATAAGGGTAGGGGACTTCGCACTGCCACCACGCATCCATCGGCCGCGTCCCACATCGTTGTCGCAGACGGCGATTATGCGGACATCCGGCGCCAAGTCGAGCCGGCTTCCCGGGGGCACCCCGAGATATGACCCACCTGCCGATGTCGCGCGCCGGCCGGGGGACAGCCAATTGACTGCAGATATATCGCCATATATGAGCCGTTATATACAAGCTCATATGGAGGATACTATGGCGGTGCGCCCCCAGGATGTAAAATCGCCAAAGGGCCATTGGGTTCTGCTCGACGTCTTGAGCGAGAAACAGGATTGGTCGCTTGCGGTCGGGGAATGGGACGGCAAGCGCTGCCTAGCGGCTCGTTGGAACGGCGACGACGAGCGCCCGAAAGGGAACCCTGTCTCACACGGGATGCCGACCTGGTTCGTGCTCCCGCCGGAGTTCGTCGAGCCGCTGCTCGCCGCGGATTTGATCCCTGAGGAAAAGAAAAGCGTCGCGCTGGCCTGTTTGGGAATGGCCGCGGTCCGCAACCGGTGGGACGATTTCTTCCTGAACGGCCCGAGGGTCTCGGATGATTTCATGCCGGAGCGCGATCAGCCGCCCGCCCAGGACCGCGAGCCGCTCTGATGCTCCGCTACATGCTCGATACCGATATCTGCATCTTTGTGCTGCGGAACCGGCCTCCTGCGGTGCACGAGAAATTCCGACAATTCGAGGACGAGCTCTGCATCTCGACAATTACCGTCGGCGAATTGTTCTATGGCGTCGAGCGGTCTACCAGACGACTGGAAAATCGGCGCGCCGTCGAGACGTTCATCGGCGATGTGATGGTTCTGCCGTTCACGATGCGCGGCGCGGCCCATTTTGCGCAACTCCGGGCCGAGCTGACGCGCGCCGGCGCGACCTGCGGCCCTTACGACATGCTGATCGCGGGCCATGCACGCAGCGAGGATTTGACGATCGTCACCAATAATGTGCGTGAGTTCGGGCGGATCCCGGGCCTGCAAGTCGAAAACTGGGTCTAGCCCGAGAGCCGCCACCCCAGTGTCTCGCCGGCGCGGAACGGGACGAGCGTGCTGTCGCCCTCGCCGAAGCGCGCGGGGATGCTCCACTCCTCGCGGCGCAGCGTGATGCGCGCCTCGTTTGGCGGCAGGCGGTAGAAGGCGGGGCCGCTCAGTGACGCGAAGGCTTCGAAGCGGTCGAGTGCTGCTTCCTCCTCGAAGACTTCGGCGTAGATTTCGAGCGCCGCGGGCGCGGTGAAGATGCCGGCGCAGCCGCAGGCGGTCTCCTTGGTCGGCAGCGCGTGCGGCGCGCTGTCGGTGCCGAGGAAGAAGGCTGGGTTACCGGAGGTCGCGGCGCGGCGCAGCGCGAGCCGGTGCTTCTCGCGCTTGGCGATCGGCAGGCAATAGAGATGCGGCCGGATGCCACCCTGGAAGAGCGCGTTGCGGTTGATGACGAGGTGGTGCGCGGTGATCGTCGCGGCGATGTTGGACCCGCCGCCCGCGACATAGGCGGCCGCCTCCTCGGTCGTGATGTGTTCGAGGACGAGGCGCAATTCGGGGAGCCGCCGGCGCAGCTTGTCGAGCACGCGCTCGATGAAGACGGCCTCGCGGTCGAAGATGTCGATTTCGGGGTCGGTCGCCTCGCCGTGGATGAGGAGCGGCATGCCCGCGGTGGCCATGCGCTCCAGCACCGGCATGACCCGCGCGATGTCGGTGACGCCGTGCGCCGAGTGCGTCGTTGCATGCGCCGGATAGAGCTTGACCGCGGCGAAGACGCCCTCTTCGTGACCGCGGGCAACCTCCTCGGGGTCGGTCGTGTCGGTCAGATAGCAGGTCAAGAGCGGCGTGAAATCCGCCCCCGGCGGCAATGCCGCGATGATGCGCTCGCGGTAGGCGCGCGCCGCCGCGATCGTCGTTACCGGCGGAACCAGGTTGGGCATCACGATGGCGCGGGCGAACTGCCGCGCGGTAAACCTCAACACCGTCCGCAGCAGCGCGCCGTCGCGCAGATGCACGTGCCAGTCGTCGGGTCGGCGCAGGGTGATCGTCTCGGTCATCGCTGTGCGGTGCGGTTAGATAATGCCCATATCAGGATAGAGCGCGGCGCGGCCTCTTGCTATCGTCGCGCAGGCAGAATCCGAGGAGATCGCGATGACCGGGTGCATCGTCGGGTGGGCGCACACAAAGTTCGGCAAGCATGACGGGCGCGACGTCGAATCGTTGATCGTCGAGGTCGCGCAAGGCGCGCTCGGCGATGCCGGGGTGGCGGCCGGCGATATCGACCATGTGTTCCTCGGCACGATGAACGGCGGCTTTGTGAAGCAGGAATTCCCCGCCTCGCTGGTTTTCCAGGCCGATCCCGCGTTCCGCTTCAAGCCGGCGACGCGGGTCGAAAACGCCTGCGCCACCGGCTCGGCGGCGATCCATATGGGGCTCAACGCGATTGCCGCCGGCAAGGCGCGCCTCGTCCTCGTCGTCGGGGTCGAGAAGATGACCGAAGTCGGCGGCGCCGAGGTCAACGATCTTTTGCTGCGCGCGTCGTACCGCAAGGAAGAGGACCAGATCGAGGGCGGCTTTGCCGGCATCTTCGGCCAGATCGCGCAGAAATATTTTCAACGCTACGGGGACCAGTCGGACGCGCTGGCCCGCATCGCCGCGAAAAACCACAAGAACGGTGTGTCGAACCCGCTGGCGCAGATGCAGCGCGATCTGGGCTACGAATTCTGCCGCAATGTGTCGGACAAAAACCCGCTGGTCGCCGGGCCGCTCAAACGCACCGATTGCTCGCTGGTGTCGGACGGCGCGGCGGCGGTGGTTCTGGCCGATACGCAGACCGCGCTGGCGATGAAGAAGGCGGTGGCGTTCCGTGCCGCCGAGCAGGTCAACGATTTTCTGCCGATGAGCCGGCGCGATATTCTCGCCTTCGACGGCCCGGCCCTGGCGTGGCGGAAGGCGCTGGCGGCGTCGCGCCTCGGCCTCGACGATCTCGACCTGGTCGAGACGCACGATTGCTTCACGATCGCCGAACTCATTGAATACGAGGCGATGGGGCTGACGGCGAAAGGCGAGGGCGCCCGCGCCATCCTCGAAGGCTGGACCGAAAAGGACGGCAGATTGCCGGTCAACCCGTCGGGCGGGCTGAAGTCGAAGGGCCACCCGGTCGGCGCCACCGGCGTCTCGATGCATGTGCTGGCCTCGATGCAGGTGACCGGAGAGGCCGGCGGCATGCAGATCCCCGGCGCGCGGCTCGCCGGGGTGATGAACATGGGCGGCGCCGCGGTCGCCAATTTCGTCAGCATCCTCGAACCGCTGCGGAGCTGATCCCTAACCGTCATTGCGAGGAGCGATGCGACGAAGCAATCCCGACCGGCACGAGATTGCTTCGCTTTGCTCGCAATGACCCACGAGAGAGAGTGAGGCGGCATGAGTAGCTTCCGCGCCCTTGTGCTGCATGACGAAGGCGGCAAGGTGGTGCCGCGGCTGGAGAGCCTTGACGAGGCGCGGCTGCCGGCGGGCGAGGTCACCGTCGCGGTCGAATATTCGACACTCAACTATAAGGACGGCATGATCCTCGCCGGGCAGGGGCGCCTCGTGCGGCAATACCCGCACGTGCCCGGGATCGATTTCGCCGGCACCGTCGAGCGCTCGGACTCGCCCGAATTCAAGCCCGGCGACCCGGTGGTGTTGACCGGCTGGCGGGTCGGCGAACTCCACTGGGGCGGGTTTGCCGAGCGGGCGCGGGTCAAGGCCGATTGGCTGGTGCGCCGCCCGGCGAGCCTCAGCGCCAGGCAGGCGATGGCGATCGGCACCGCCGGGTTCACCGCGATGCTGGCGACGATCGCGCTCGAGCGGCACGGGCTGGCGCCCGCGAACGGCGAAGTGTTGGTAACGGGCGCCGCCGGCGGGGTCGGCGGGATCGCGGTGTCGCTCTTGGCGGCGCTCGGCTACCGGGTCGCCGCGGCGACCGGCCGGCCCGAATTGCGCGATTACCTGGAGGGGCTCGGCGCTGCCTCGCTCGTCGAGCGCGCCGAACTCGCCGCCAAGCCTACCCGCCCGCTCGACCGCGAGCGTTGGGCCGGCGCGGTCGACGCGGTCGGCGGCAACACGCTGGCGACCGTTCTGACGCAGCTCAACTATCGCGCCGCGGTTGCCGCCTGCGGCCTCGCGGGCGGCAGCGACCTGCCGGCCAGCGTCATCCCGTTCCTCTTGCGCGGCGTCAGCCTCCTCGGCATCGATTCGGTGATGTGCCCGAAGGCCGAGCGGGGCGCCGCCTGGGACCGCCTCGCCCACGACCTGCCGCTCGACCGGCTCGAAGCGATGACCGAGAGCGTGCCGCTCGCGCAGCTGACCCAATGGGCGCCGCGCATCCTCAACGGCGAGGTACGCGGCCGCATCGTCGTCGACGTTCGCGAATAGTTAAAGCGTGGGGGGATTTACTGAGCACCGCCCGGCGTTATCGAACCACGGCCTGGGGTGCAAAGTATGGAAAAAACTTCGACGAAAGCCCGCGATAACGCCGCGGCGCAGCGACGACAAATCATCCAGCGGGTTTTGGTCGACGGCTGGAGTCTGGCGCAGGCTGCGGCGGCTTTCGGCCTCGATGAGCGGCTGGTCGCCCGCTGGCTCGCAGACTATCGCCGCCGCGGCATGGCGAGCCTGCGCGACGACGCCGCGAGCGAGGGTGCGGTGCGCCGCGTCGTCGGTTCGCTGCGCTTCGTGGCGGCGCGGTTTTTCCGCAGACGCGACGCGCGGCAGGTCGAACCCAACCCATGCGTCGAGCTGCGCCGGGCTGACGACGGCCGCCACGGCGGCTGAAGGTCCCGTCGGCCGGACTCTGGCCAGCACGCCGCCCTTGCTCCATAGTCGGCGCCGATCAGCCGCCCTCCGGTCCCGGCGAGGGCGCTGCGGGGGACGGGGGACATGCCGGACAATATTATCGCCCGGCGCGCGCTGCTGGCGCTTGCGGCGAGCGTCGTCGTCGGCCGCGCGGCATCGGCGAAGCCGCGGCGCCGGGCGCCCGTCGCGAAGCATCCGCCCGCCCGGCATCTGCCGGTCATCGCGCTTGACGCCGGCCATGGCGGCAGCGACCCGGGCGCCATCAGCCCGCATGGCGTCCGCGAAAAGGTCATCACGCTGGCGACCGCCTACGAGCTGGCGCGACAGCTCGCCGCGACCGGCCGCTACCGGCCGCTCTTGACCCGCCGCGGCGACATCTTCGTGCCGCTGCGTCAGCGCGTCGCGCGAGCTCGCGCCGGCCATGCCGAGCTGTTCCTCTCGGTCCACGCCGACGCGCTGCCCGACCCGGCATTGCGCGGGTTATCGGTCTATACGCTGTCGGATGAAGCTTCGGACCGCGAGGCCGCGGCGCTGGCGCAGCGCGAAAACCGCGACGATTTCGTCGCCGGCGTTCATCTGCGACGGCAGCCGCCGGTGATCGGCGCGATCCTCTTCGACCTCGCGCGGCGGCAGACCAGCAACCGCTCGCTGGCCCTGGCGCACGCGATCGTCGAGCAACTCGGCCGCGCCGTGCCGCTGCTCGAAAAGCCGCAGCGCGCGGCGGCGTTCGTCGTGCTGACCGCGCCCGACATCCCGGCGGCGCTCGTTGAACTCGGCTGCCTGTCGAACCCCCAGGACGAGCGGCTGTTGCAACAGCCGGCCTATCGCCGCCGGCTGGCGCACGGGCTGCTACGCGCGATCGACGATTATTTCGCGACGGCGAGCGCGGCCTGAAAGCGGGCAGGCAGCTCACAAAGCTTTGTTGTGCGGAAATAACACCGCGAATTGGCTCGTCCGGCAATCGCCGGCCCGGGTTCAGCCCGGCCGGGGCTACAGCCCGAGATAGAATTTGCGGACAAGTTCGTTGTTGTTGAGTTCGTCGGCGTTGCGACCTTCGAACGCGATTTCGCCATGCACCAAAACATAGCCGCGATCGGCGATGCGCACCGCCTGGTTGAAGTTCTGCTCGGCCATCAGGACGGTCAGCTCGAAGCGGTCCTTCAATTCCTTGATCTTGTCGATCGTGCGGCTGACGAGGATCGGCGCGAGGCCGACTGACGGCTCGTCGATCAAGAGGATGCGTGGCGCCGACATCAAGGCGCGCGCCAGCGCCAGCATCTGCTGTTCCCCGCCTGACAGCGAACCAGCAAGCTGGCGTCGGCGCTCCAGGAGGCGCGGGAAGGTTTCGTAGGACGATTCGAGGTTGCCGGCGATGGCGCCCCGGGCAGTCCGCCGGAAGGCGCCGAGCAGCAGGTTTTCCTCGACCGTCAGCTTGGGGAAAAGGCGGCGCCCCTCCGGCACCAGCGTGATCCCGAGATCGACGATCGCCTCGGTGGTGCGGCCGATGAGGTCGATCCGCTCGCCGTCGATCTCGGCGACGATGCTGCCCGAGGCGGGGCGCAGCATCCCCATGATGCACTTCATCAGCGTCGATTTGCCGTTGCCATTGGTGCCGAGCAGCACGACCGTCTCGGCGTGCGACACCGACAGCGAGATGCCCTCCAGCACCCGCACAGAGCCGTAGCCGGCGTTGAGGTCGCTGATTTGGAGGCTATTCGCCAAGGTAGGCCTTTTCGACCTCGGGGTTGCGCACGACGTCCTGCGGCAAGCCGTCGGCGATCTTATGGCCGGCGACCAGCACCGCGAGCCGGGTTGAAAAGCTCATGACGGCCCGCATGATGTGCTCGATCAGGACGATCGTGATGCCTTCCTCGTTGAGGCGGAAGAGGACGGCCAGGATCTCCTCGATCTCGGACGGAGAGAGCCCCGCCATCGCCTCGTCGGCAAAGAGCAGGCGCGGCCGGGTGGCGACCGCGCGCGCCAACTCCAATTTGCGCATCTCGACCTGGGTCAGGTCGCGCGGCAGGCGGCGCGCCTTGTCGCCGAGCCCGACCTGGCGCAGCAGTTCGTGGCAACGGGCGTCGACCTCGGAGCCGTGCAGGTGGTGTCCCGCACGCGAGTTAACCGTGTAGAGCAGCGGCACCCGCAAATTGTCGACGAGGCTCAGCGTGTGGAACGGCTTCGGCAATTGGAAGCTGCGGGCGAGGCCGAGGCGGGTGCGCTGGTGCGCGATCAGCCCGGCGAGCGGCCGCCCATCGAAGGTGATGCTGCCGGTCTCATTGTGCAGTGTGCCACACAGGCAGTTGACGAGGGTCGATTTGCCCGAGCCGTTCGGGCCGATAAGGCCGAGCCGCTCGCCGGCGGCGACCGTCAGCTCGATGTTTTCGAGCGCGACAAATCCGCCGAAGCGCTTGCCAAGCCCGTTCACCGCGAGGATCGGATGTTCGCTCATTGCGCCGGGCGTTCAACTGGGCGCTCGCTCAGCGCCTCGACCGCCATGGCGCGCTTGCGCTGGCGCGCCCGCACCAAACCGATGATGCCGTTCGGCGCGATGATCACAAAGCCGATCAAGAGGAGGCCGACGATCAACAGGTTGAGGGCGGAGGAGATCGTCACCGTTGCGAGCTGCTGGATCGTGCCGAGCAAAATGGCGCCTAGCACCGGGCCGATCCAGCTGGTCATGCCGCCGATCACCGGCATCGCGACGCTGTTGACCGCATAGGCGAGGTTGAAGCTCGAGGTCGGGTCGAGATAGGTGACGTAATAGGGGAGCGGAGCGCCCGCCATGCCCATCAGCGCGCCGGAGAGGGTCGTCGCGATCAGCTTCAGCCGCAGGGTCGGCACGCCGGCGGCCTCGGCCGCCAGCTCGTCGTCGCGGATCGCGGCAAAGCCGAGGCCGAGCCGCGACCGCTCGATCGTGCGGGCGATGCCGACCGCGACGACGCTGAGCACCATCATCAGCGTATAGAGGTATTGGATGTAGCCGCCGCCGAGCGGCGCGTTGGCCGGGCGGATGATGTAGATGCCGCGCGAGCCGCCGACATAGTCCCAGTTGACGATCAGCGTCTGCACGACGATCGCCAGCGCCAGGGTGGCGATCGCAAAGAAGACGCCGCGCAGGCGCAGCGTCAGATAGCCGGTGCCGAGCCCGACGATGCCCGAGACGATGCCGCCGACCACGATCATTACCGGCAGCGGGATCGCCGGGATCGTCAGATCGAACGTGCTTTGCAGCAGGTCCGGCAGCTTGTGCAGCACCGCCGAGCTGTAGGCGCCCATCGCGAAAAACGCGCCGGTGCCGAAATTGGTGTAGCCGGTATAGCCGCCCAAAATGTTCCACGCCGTCGACAGCACGATGTACTGCAGCACGACGTAGGCCGCGAAAAAGAAGTACTCGTTGGTGAAAAACACCCGGGTCAGCAGCACCACCGCCAACCCGACCGCGCCGGCGAGGAGCCAGAATGTTGCGTTGCGCACGTCTAGCGTCCGGCCAGGCCGGCCGGGCGCACGGCCAAGGTGATCAATAGGAAGCCGAAGGCGACGGCCGGCGCCCAGGACGGCCCGTAAAACGTCGCGGTGATGCTCTCGACGACGCCGATCAGGATGGCCGCCGCGACCATGCCGGGAATGCTGGTCATCCCGCCCAGCACGCAAATCGCGAAGATGCGGCCGATATAGTCGCGGCCGATCGACGGCTCGACCGGCTGGATGATGATCAGAAACGTGCCGGCGAGCGCGCAGGTCGCCACCGATATGCCGAACGCGATCTGCTTGATCCGGGTCGGGCTCGCCGCCATCAGCTGCAAGGCGAGCGCGTCCTGCGAGACCGCGAGGATCGCCCGGCCGATGAAGCTGCGCGTCAGATAAAGCTGCAGCCCGCCGATCATCGCGAGCGAGACGATGAATGGGATCAACATGCGATAGGGGAGGTCGAAGATGCCGAAACGCAGGCTTGGCCCGATATACGGCGCCTCGACAAAGCGGTAATCGACGCCGAAGATCAGGATCAACGAAACTTCGCCGACGAACAGCAGCCCGAAGAAGAAGGCGAGGCCCTGGATCGCCTGCTCGCCGCGGCTCTCGAACGCATGGTAGTAGAGCCGGTAGACCGCCATCCCGAGCAGGTAAAACACCGGCAGCATGACAACGCCGATCAGGATGGGGTCGAGATGCAGCGACGAGTTGACGATATAGGCCGTATAGGAGCCGAGCAGGATGAAGGCCGGCTGGGCGATGTTGGCGATGTCGAGCATGCCGAACGAGATCGTGATGCCGACGGTGACGGCGGCATAAAAGCCGCCGAGCAGAATGCCGGCGACGACCGCGTTGGCGAGCAGATCTAAGGAAATCATATAAGGGGCGAGCGTCTAGCGATGCTGCGGCATGGCAAGACGCGATTGCGCCCGTCGCGCGATCGGGTCGCGAGCGGACATCGGCAACATGCTGGCTCTCCCCGACAATTCTCGCTCAGCGTCGCCGATCGAGCGATCGCCGCATTAGATCAGCAACCGCTCGCGCTGAAAAGCGCGATGGCCTGGGCCACGCGGTCGCACACATCCCTTTGACGCTCGCTGCCGCAAGCGGCTATGCAGCGGGTCGGGCCGACCACCGGGGGATCGATGAGCCTGCCATTCGAGCCGCGCGGCGAGGACCTAACGCTGCTGACCGGGCGCGGCCGCTTCTGCGACGACGAGCGTCGGGCGGGCGAGGCGCATGCGGTTTTTGTCCGCTCGCAGCATGCCTTTGCCGCGGTGCGCCGCGTCGATATCGCGGCGGCACGCGCCTTGCCGGGAGTGCTGGCGGTGCTGACGGCGGCCGACATGGAGCGCGCCGGGATCGGTAATGTCGCGCTGATCACACCGGTCCCGAACGGCCCGGGCCTGGTCGTGCCGCATCGGCCGGCGCTGGCCGGCGACATCGTGCGCCATGTCGGCGATCCGGTGGCGCTGGTGGTGGCCGAAAGCGAAGCGATTGCACGCGACGCCGCCGAGCGGGTGGTCGTCGACTACGTGCCGCGCGATGCGGTGAGCGAAGTGACTGCCGCGCTGGCGGCGGGGGCGCCGCAGGTCTGGCCGGAAGCGCCGGGCAACCTCGCGCTCGATTGGCACGGCTTTCCGGGGAACGAGGCGGGCCGCGCCGAACGCCAGCAAATCTTTGCCGGCGCCGCGCATGTCGCGCGGGTGCGGCTCGTCAACCAGCGCATCGTGATGGCGCCGATGGAGCCGCGCGGCGCGCTGGCGCGCTATGACCGCGAGGCCGGGCGCTTCATCCTGTCCTGCGCCTCGCAGAGCGCCTTTGTGCTGCGCGAGCATTTGGCGCGCTGCCTCGGCATTGCGGCCGAGCGGGTGCGCGTCGTCAGCGGCGATGTCGGCGGCGCCTTCGGCATGCGCGCCACCCTCTATCCCGAATACCCGGCATTGCTGGTGGCGGCGAAGGAGACCGGCCGGCCGGTGCGCTGGTTGGCGAGCCGCTCCGAATGCTTTCTCAGCGACAACCAGGCGCGCGACACGCTGATCGAGGCGGCGCTGGCGCTCGACGAACGCGGGCGATTTCTCGCGCTCGATATCGACGTGCTCGCCGATATGGGCGCCTACCTGACCTCGCACGGCGCCTTTATCGCGACCGCCAATTTCGCCCGCTGCCTGCCCGGCATGTACGACATCCCGCAGATCGGCCTGCGCTTTCGCTGCCTCTTCACCAACACCGTGCCGACCGGTCCCTACCGCGGCGCCGGCCGGCCGGAGGCGAATTACTGTCTTGAACGCCTGGTCGACAAGGCGGCGCGGCTCTGCGGCATCGAGCGGGCCGAACTGCGCCGCCGCAACCTGATCGCGCCCGATCGCATGCCCTATCGGACGCCGGTCGGCACGGTCTACGACAGCGGCGATTTTCCGACGCTGTTCGAGAGCGCGCTGGAACGCGCCGATGTCGCGCATTTCACGGCGCGCGCCGAGCAATCCCAGAAGGCCGGCAAGCGGCGCGGGCTCGGCGTTTCGTGCTTTCTCGAAATCGCCGGCGGCCAGCCCGGCGAGGGCGCGGCGATTGCTTTTCCGGGCCAGAGCAAACTGCTGCTGGCGATCGGCGTGCAGGCGAGCGGGCAGGGGCATCGGACGCTATTTCGCCGCCTCGCCGCCGAGCGGCTCGGGATCGCGGCCGACGCGATCGATATCGCGCAGGGCGACAGCGACGACGACGTCCCGAGCGCCGGCTCGGTCGCCTCGCGCTCGACGATGTCGGTTGGCGGCGCGGTGGCCGCCGCGGTCGACGCGGTGATCGAGAAGGGGCGACGGGTCGCGGCCCACATATTCGAAACGGCCGAAGCGGACATCGCTTACCGCGACGGCGTCTTCGAGATTGCCGGCACCGACCGGCGCATCGCGCTGTTCGAGCTGGCCGAGCGCGCCCGCGCCCTGGCCCGCGACGGCGTAATCGCCGAGGACCTCGATACGCGCCGCACCGCCGACGTGCCGCCAACCTTTCCGAACGGCGTCCACATCGCGGAAGTCGAGGTCGCGCCGGAGACCGGCGAGGTGACGCTCGCCGCTTACACCGCGCTCGACGATTGCGGCCGGGTGCTGCAGCCGGTGCTGGTCGAGGGTCAGGTGCAGGGCGGGGTCGCGCAGGGCGTCGGACAGGTTCTGCTGGAATACGGCCGCTACGATCCGGGAAACGGGCAGCTCCTGGCCGGCTCGTTCATCGATTATGCGATGCCGCGCGCCGACGATCTGCCGGGGATCGCCAGCTTGCTGCACCCGGTGCCGTCCCCGACCAATGCGCTCGGCGTCAAGGGGGTTGGCGAGGCCGGCGCGACCGCGGCGCTGGCCGCGGTCGTCAACGCGGTCGCCGACGCATTGCCGGAAGCCCCGGATATCGACATGCCGGCTACGCCGGAGCGGGTGTGGCGCGCCATTCACGATGCTCGCAGGAGAGAGGAACCGAGATGACCGCACTGACGCTCGACCAGGCCTCGACCATTGTCGATCAGGCGCTCGCCAAGGGGCGCGAATTGCAGCTGCAGCCGCTGACCGTCGTAGTGCTCGACGCCGGTGGTCAATTGAAGGCGATGAAGCGCGAGGATCGCTCCAGCCTGTTGCGGCCCGAGATCGCGATGGGCAAGGCCTGGGGCACGCTCGGCATGGGGTTCGGCGGGCGCGAATTCGCTCGCCGCGTCACCGCCGGCGGCACCGCCTTCATCCAGGCGCTGACGGTGGCCTCGGGCGGGCGCATCGTACCGGTGCCGGGCGGTGTGTTGATCCGCGATGCGGCGGCCGAGATCATCGGTGCGGTCGGGGTCAGCGGCGACACCTCGGACAAGGACGAGGCGTGCGCCGTGCATGGCATCCGCGCCGCCGGCCTCGTTCCCGATACCGGCGACCCAGCGTGACGCGTCAGTGCGGCGCTGCTGCGGGCGGTGGCGGTGGCGGCGGAGGTGGCAGCATGCCGGTGCGCTGCGCGTCCCATTGCGCCAGCCGGACATACTCGCCGGTCAGCCCGTCATATTGGTAGACGCCGGCATAAGCCGGTACCCGATAGGCAGCAACCCCGGCAACCGGCGGCAGCGGCGCATATCCCGGGTCGGCCGGGTATTCGCCGCTGACCGGCGGGCTGCGGAAATGCAGCGTCATCGCCCGGTCGTAGGCGCTGTCCAGCGGGCTCGGCAACAGCGGGTTGTAATTGGCCGGCCAGTAGGGCGGCGGCACGCCGATTGGGCGCCGCGCGACATGCCGCCAATGGTGCACCACCCGATGCGGCCGCAGACAGGGGCAATTGGCGACCGGCGCCGGCTTCGCCGCGGTGGGCGGCATGCCATCGGCATGGCTGGTCGCCGGCAGCGCAAAGGCGATCACGCCTCCGGCAATAATCGCGCTCAACAATCGCATCGTCATCTCCCCCGGTACGCTCGGCCCTGATCCAGAACAGCGAAACATCCCTGATAATTCGTTAATTTATGCGCGAAATCTATGCTCGACTGCAAGCACCACCGCCAAGCACACAGAATCTGGCGCAATGCGGGTGGTTGAGCGCGACGCTCCCGAGCGCCTCGGCGAGGCTCGACCCCAGGTTGAAACGCGGGTCGTAAGGCAGGAGCGTGCAGGCGATCACGCTCGGCCGCGCTGCTCCCTTAAACCTGACGACCATGCGCGAACTGGCGCACATCAAAGCGTCGGGCGATTTGCCGAGCAGATCCCAGCACGATTCGCTGATTTCCGGCACATCTGCTGCCGCATCCATCTCGGGAAAGACGGTCAGCATGACCGGGTCGGCAGCGTCGATCGCCACCCCGAGCGCCCCGAAAAGGCCGGCAAAACCGTGCCGAATTGCGCCTTCCGATTCGCCCGAAAGCCGCCGGCTCGCCACCGATACGGCGAAGCCGTTGGCGGCCAGCCAGCAGAGCCCCGCGAGCGTCGGCTGCCAGCTGCGGCGGCCGCGCTCGGCCTCATGCACGGCGCGGCCGTAATGATCGATCGAGACGCGAATCTGCAGCGAATCGCCGAATCGCTCGCGCAGGGCCAGCAGCGCCGGCTGCATCTTGTGCATCGGTTTCATCGCATTGGTTAGTACCAGCGCGCGGAAACCGCGGGATAGCGTACATTCGAGCATCGCCGGCAAGTCGCGGTTGATAAAGGGCTCGCCGCCGGTGAAGCCGATCAGCCTGGTGCCGAGCCGCAAGCGCTCGATCTCGTCGAGAAATTCGGCGACCTCGGCGACACCCAGAAAAGCCAACCGGTCGTTCCTGGGCGACGATTCGATATAGCAATGCCGGCAGGCCAGGTTGCACAGGGTCCCGGTGTTGAACCACAGCGTCTCGAGCGATCCGAGCGCAACCCGCGCTCGCCGCTTGCCGTCGACGGTGACGAGCGGATCGTGAAATTTGTGCGGATCGAGCCGCGCGACGCCAGCGAGCGCCTCGGCCATGGCCGCTCTCCCGAAATCAATCCGCGACGATACTACGCCCGCGGCATCTCGGCGCGGTCGCTTCACGGGCATGTGATGCCGCTTGATGATCGCCGAGCCGGCGCCTGGTCGTGTTCAGGGCCGCTACCGCCCGCCTTGCACGCACAACGACGCATCGTTATCGTGCTATTTTGGTGAGGTGTTGCTGTGATTGACAGCGAACAGGTTATTCCGCGGCACATTCGCCTGACGTCCCACCCCGGCAGCACCGGCGAAGGCGCGGTGCCGCTGCGCTGGGGAGCGGCGAGCGCGGCACTGCGCGGCCCGGTCGTCGCCAGCCCGGCAGCGCCGCGACATCGCAACGCGATCGGCTCCCACAGCGGCTCTTATGCGGTCTATCGCGCGCTGGCTGTCGCGACCGGTGCCCTGGCGCCCGGCCACCGCCCCGACTTGACCGACACCGCCCCGGCCGCGCTGATCGGGCCATCGCCGCAATGGGCCGAGCCACAGAAGATCGTGTCGCTCGACCCGTGGGGGCATCTCGTCGGCGAGGCGTTTGCCGGGGAGATCGGCGCCGGCATCGATGCCCGCCCGACGATTGCGATCACCACCGCGCATATCGCGCTGCCCGAGATCCGCCAGCGCATCGCGGCCGGCGACATCACCCCCGACGGGCGTGTCGTCTTTGCCAGCGGCGAGATCAAGGTGACCAAGGCCGCGATCGACCCGGTGTGGTACCTGCCGGGGATCGCCGCCCGGTTTGGCGTCGCCGAGCCCGAGCTGCGCCGCACCCTGTTCGAGGAAACCGGCGGCATGTTTCCGGAGCTGGTCACCCGCCCGGATCTCGAAGTATTCCTGCCGCCGATCGGCGGCACCACGGTCTATCTGTTCGGCGACGTCGAGCGGATCGGCAAGCCCGAGACCGTGATCGCCTGCCGGGTCCACGACGAATGCAACGGCTCGGACGTGTTCGGCTCCGACATCTGCACCTGCCGGCCTTATCTGGCGCACGGGGTTGAGGTCTGCGCGATGACCGCGCAACAAGGCGGGGTCGGCATCGTCGTCTACAACAGGAAGGAGGGGCGGGCCTTAGGCGAAGTCACCAAGTTCCTCGTCTACAACGCCCGCAAGCGGCAACAGGGCGGCGACCGCGCCGATACCTATTTCCGCCGCACCGAGTGCGTTGCCGGCGTGCAGGACATGCGGTTCCAGGAATTGATGCCCGACGTCTTCCACTGGCTCGGCGTGCGCCGCATCGATCGCTGGGTGTCGATGTCGAACATCAAGCACGAAGCGGCGCGCGCCCAGGGGATCACGGTGGTCGAGCAGGTGGCGATGCCGGAGGGGCTGGTGCCGGACGACGCCCAGGTCGAAATCGCCGCGAAAAAGGCGGCCGGCTATTTCGCCCCCGCCGGCGCGCCGAGCGCCCGCCAGCTCCGCCGTACCAGAGGACGCAGTCTCGGCGGGTGAGCGATATCGGCTATCTACTCAGCGCCGCCGCGGTGCGCGAGCGCTGCGGCGTCGTCTTCGCCGCCGCCGAACGCGGCGAGACGCGGCATTTCCGGCTTGTGCCGGAGCGGCTCGACGACGCGGTCGCGCGGGTGGTCGCGGTGACCCGCCGGCGCTATCTAGATCTTGCCGTGCCGTTCCACAGCCGCTGGCGGCATTTCGCGGCCGGCGGCGTCGGCCGTGCAACGCTCGTCGCGCCGGGCGCGGATGTGCCGGAAACGGCTCGGGCGCGGCTTGATCTGGCGGTTGTCTCGGTGCTGCTCGATGCCGGCGCCGGGCCGGGATGGAGCTATCGCGAAGCGGCGAGTGGGCCGGTGCTGTCGCGCTCCGAGGGGCTGGCGGTCGCCAGCCTGAGGGCGATGCAGGCCGGGCTATTTTCGAGCGATGCTAACTGGCCGTGGCGGTGTGATGCGGCGGCCCTGGCGGCGCTGTCGCCCGAGCGGCTCGGGTGCGCCTTGCAGCATCGCCCGGACAATCCACTCGCCGGGCTGGCGGGTCGGGCCCTGCTGCTGCGCCGGCTTGGCGAGACGATCGCGGCGCAGCCGGCGCTGTTCGGCTCGCCGGCGCGGCCGGGCCACCTCTACGATTTCTGGCTGCCGCGGCGCGAAGATTTGCCGGCGCCGGAGATGCTGCGGCTCATCCTGCGTGCGCTCGGGCCGATCTGGCCGGGCCGGCCGTCGCAAGAGGGCGTGCCGCTCGGCGATTGCGGCTGGCACCGCGTCATCCCCGGTGACGGCATCGTGCCGTTCCACAAGCTCAGCCAGTGGCTGTGCTACTCGCTGATCGAGCCCTTGGCCGACGCCGGGTTCACGATCACCGGCATCGGCGATCTAACCGGCCTCGCCGAATACCGCAACGGTGGCCTCTTTCTCGATTGCGGCGTCATCGTGCCGCGCGACGCGGGTTTGCTGTGCCGGCCGCTCGATCCGTTCGAGGAGGCGGTTGTCGAGTGGCGCGCCTTGACGGTCGCGCTGCTCGACCGTCTCGCTGAGCGGGTGCGCCAACGGCTCGGCATGACGGCAGCCGAATTTCCGCTCGCCAAGGTGCTCGAAGGCGGCAGCTGGGCGGCCGGCCGCGAGATCGCCGCCGAGCTGCGGCCGGGCGGCGGCGCGCCGCTCCAAATCGCCAGCGACGGGACTCTCTTCTGAGGTAGCAAGATGCCAGGGATCGTAACGGTGGTCGATCACCCGCTGGTGCGGCACAAGCTGTCGCTTATGCGCCGGCGCGACACCAGCACGTCGAAGTTTCGCGACCTGATGCGCGAAGTCAGCCTGTTGCTCGGCTACGAGGCGACCCGCGACCTGGCGCTCGAAGAGACCGAGATCGAGACGCCCCTGGAGACTGCCCGGGTGCCGGTGCTGGCCGGCAAGAAATTGTGCCTCGTCTCGATTTTGCGGGCCGGCAACGGCATCCTCGACGGGATGCTCGACTTGGTGCCGGCGGCGCGGGTCGGCCATATCGGGATTTACCGCGAGCCGCGCACCTTGCAGGCGGTCGAATACTATTTGAAGTTGCCGGACGACCTGCCCGAGCGCGATGTGATTCTGCTTGACCCGATGCTGGCGACCGGCAACTCGGCGGTCGCGGCGATTTCACGCCTCGTCGAGTTGCGCGCTCGCTCGATCAAGTTCGTCTGCCTGGTCGCGGCGCCGGAAGGCATCGAAAACCTGCACCGCATCTTCCCCAACGTCGCCATCCTGACCGCGGCACTCGACCGCGGCCTCAACGACCACGGCTATATTTTGCCCGGGCTCGGCGACGCCGGCGACCGCTTGTTCGGCACCAGGTAGTCGCGGCGCAGGATCACGTCGATCCAGGCGTCGCCGCGGCGAGGGGAGCCTCCGGCCGGGTCGCTCTGCTTCTCGCTTCCGATGTCCGGCCGAGCCCAGCGGACGCCCTTCGCGACAAAACGCGGCCGCGGTTCGCTCGCTCGCTGCTCGAGCCATGCCGCAATGGCCTGCGCGCGCTGCCTTGAGAGCGCGTCGTTTTCCGCCGCCGGGTTCGCCGTGCCGGCATGAACCGTGACGATCACCTCCTGCATTTTGGTCGCCGCGATCAAATTGGCGAGCTGCCCGAGCAGCCGCCCACTTTCCGGGCCGGGCGTGCTTGCCGTCGCCGCAAAGAGCGCATCGGCGGACAGCTGGAGGCGCAGACCTCGCTCGGTCTTGCGGGCATGCAGCGCCTGCGCCAGCTGCTCGGCCTTTCCCGGCGTCGCGGCTTGCGGCGGCGCCTCCGCAGCCGTCGGGGGAGCTGCATCGCCGATCGCCATCGGCTCGGACAGGCGGGACCAGGCGATCGGCGCGACCGTGGCCCGCGACGCGGCCGGCGCCGGCGCCTCGCTGCGCTCTGCCGCGGCGGCCTTAAGGGTGAACGCCGGGACCCCATCGTCGGGACCGGCGGCGGCGTTGGGAGCGGTGCTGAGCGTCAGCCGCGTCGCGGTGTCGAGCGAGCGGCAGTCAGCCAGGAGTTCGGCGTCGAGCCGGTTGCCCGCCGGCACCACCAATTCGCGGTTGTCGGCGGGAGCGGTGACCGGCGTCGAGAGCCCTCGCGCGTCGGCCAGTAACAGCCCGGGCTTCTGGTTCAACACGATGGTGCGGGCGCTGCCGTTTGTTGCCAGCAGCGAGACGATGCAGATGGACCCACTGGCGCGGATCCGCCGCACCTGCAGCGCAATTCCATCGGCGATATCAGCTTGATAGACGGGATGCGCCGGCCCTGCCGGGGCGGTCAACGGCAGCGTTGTCCGCACTGCGCCATCGGCAAGCGTGAGCTGGTGCGCGGCGGCTCCGAGCGGCCCGACGAAGACCAGGTCGCCATCGAGTTGGGTGTGCGGCGGAATACGCAGGTCGGGGTTGTCGGGCGGCGGATTGAGGTGGTGCGTGCCCTGCCTATCGTCCGCAAGCACAAGGCTGCGTCCGTGGTTGAGCCATATCTCGGCGTCGCCAGGGTTGGTGATGGTGACCGACATGACGATCGAATCGACACGAAAATCGAGCGCCTTTGTCATGATCGAGGCGCCGTTCGGCTGCTCGATGCGGCGCTCGACCGTTACCGGTTCAGCGGGGGCCGCGGCGGCAGCCGCGGACATCGCGAGCGGCAGGAGCCGGAGGAGCCAGCGCATCGCGTGCTGCAGGGCCTGCGGTGGCAACCAGGGACCCCATAACATAGCACGTTTGCGTCGCCGCCGCGGCAGGACAGAGCCGTCAGCTCAAAACCGTCAGCTCAGATCAATGGGTCAAGGCTTTTGCGTGTCTCGCCGCAGCCACGCGGCGCGGCGCTCGCGTTGGATCGCGATGAACCGGGCGCGCTGTTCGGGCGACAGCACGGCAAAAAAATCGAGCGTCTGCACCATCGCCTCGCGCTGGAATTGCCGCCATTTGTCGGAGGCGGCGTCGAACCGCTGCATGATCTGCCCGATCTCCGCCCCTGGCTTTGCCACCTCGTCCCACGCGCCGGCGATCACCGGCGCAATTTCCTGATGCATGCGCTGGTCGCGGCTGCGCATCGCGGCGACGTATTTGTCGAAACCGGCGCGCTGTTTCGGGTCGAGGTCGAGTTCGCGCGCCATCCGCTGATAGCGCTGATCGAGGTTCGGCCCCTCCGCCGAGTGCAGACGGCTCCATACGGCGCCGGCAACAAAGAACAGGTTGAGCACCACCGACACCACGAGCAACGCCAGCACCAAGCGCCGCCGCGGGTCGCTGGCCGCGGTCGGCCCCGCAGTCGCGGCGCTCACGTCTGGGTGCCTCCGGTCAGCTCGCGCAAGCCCGTCGAGGGGTCGAGCAGCTCACGCAGGAAGCCATCCTCGCGGGTCTGCCCGGGCTGCACGAACGAGAGCGAGGTATCGACGCCGAGCACGAACCCGAGCCAGCTCGCGACCGCCAGCGCGGCCACCAGCCCGCCCCAACCGGCAACATGCTGCAGCCGCGGCTGACGGCGGGGCGGTAGCGCGAAGGGGATGACGCGGCCGCTCGGCCGCGCGCTGCGATCGACCAGCGCGGCGGCCCGCGCGACGATTGCTTCCGGTGTCGGCGGGGATTGACCGCGACGGCCGGCGGCGGCGCGCGCCGCCGCCACATCGCCGGCGGCGACCGGGTCGCGGGTCAGCCACTCGGCGACGCGCTCGCGATCATCCGGATCGAGTAGCCCGTCGGCAAAGCCGGCGAGGTCGAGATAGCGGCCCGCATCGTCCTCAGGCGCAGCGGTCACGCTGGCGCGGCGCCATAACGCGCCCTCAAGCGAGCGCGTCGGCGGCTCGCGGCCGGTTCCGTCTCCTCGCATCACCATGTTCTCCTCACACGCTATTCTACGACGAAAAGAGCGACGCTATCCCCGCAACTTAATGGTTATTATCGCTCTTCCAAATCCTTCTTAAAGTGCGCCCGCAGCTTGAGCATCGCCTTGTGATGGGCGCTGCGCACAGTCTGCGGATCGATGCCGAGGGCGCTTGCGACCTCGCTCACTTCCATTTCGCGGTCGTATAGCATCGCCAGTATCTCGCGCTGCCGCGGCGACAGCAGCGCCTCCGGCAATTTGAGCTTGCCGACCGGCTCGACCGGATCGATCGCAAGGTGCGCCTCTGGCACCGCGTCGAGCGGCACCCAATCGGCGCGGCGGCGCCGCAACGTATCGCGCGCGGTGCTGCGGGCGACGATCGTGAGCCAGGTCGAGAGCGCGGCGCGCGTCGGGTCGTAGCTGCGCAGCAGGCGGAAACCGTCCCTGCACAGCCGGACAAACACCTCCTGCGTCAGGTCCTCGATGTCGCCATGTGTCGGCGCGATGCCACGCACCGCCGCGACGATCAACCCGCCGTAGCGGCGAACAAAGCCCTCCCAGGCCGCGCCGTCGCCGTTGAGGAGCGCTTCCGGCAGGGCATCCCGGGCCAATCACGCGTCCCGGTCAGGAGAGGGCAGCGAAGAAGTCATTGCCCTTGTCGTCGACGACGATGAAGGCCGGGAAATCGACCACCTCGATGCGCCAGATCGCCTCCATGCCGAGCTCGGGATATTCCAGCAGCTCGACCTTTTTTATGCAGTCCTGCGCGAGGCGCGCCGCCGGACCGCCGATCGAGCCGAGATAAAAGCCGCCGTATCGCTTGCAGGCCTCGCGCACCTCGGGACCGCGATTGCCCTTGGCCAGCGTGACGAAGCTGCCGCCGGCCGCCATGAAGGGGCCGACATAGCTGTCCATGCGCCCGGCCGTCGTCGGCCCGAACGAGCCCGAGGCGTAGCCCTGTGGGGTCTTGGCCGGGCCGGCGTAATAGATCGGGTGGTCCTTGACGAATTGCGGCAGGCCCTCGCCGCGGTCGAGCCGCTCCTGCAGCCGAGCATGCGCGATGTCGCGCGCCACGATCAGCGTGCCGTTGAGGCTGAGGCGCGTCCGGATCGGGTATTGCGAGAGGGTGTGGCGGATCTCGTCCATCGGCCGGCCCAGATCGATGCGCACGACCTCGCCGCCGAGCGTCTTCTCGTCAAGTTCCGGCAGGAAGCGCGCCGGGTTCTGCTCGAGCTCCTCGAGAAAGACGCCGTCAGCGGTGATCTTGCCGAGGATCTGGCGGTCGGCCGCGCACGACACGCCGATGCCGATCGGGAGAGAGGCGCCGTGCCGCGGCAAGCGCACCACCCGCACGTCATGGCAGAAATACTTGCCGCCGAACTGCGCGCCGATGCCGAGGCCGCGGGACAATTCGAGCACTTCCGCCTCGAAATCGCGGTCGCGATAAGCCTGGCCATATTTGTTGCCGGCCGCCGGCAGGGTATCGAGATAGCGGCAGCTCGCCAGCTTAACGGTCTTCAAATTCATCTCGGCCGAGGTGCCGCCGATCACGATCGCGAGGTGATAGGGCGGGCAGGCGGCAGTGCCGAGGGTGCGGATCTTCTCGTCGATGAATTTCACCAGCGATTTCGGGTTCAGCACCGCCTTCGTCTGCTGATAGAGGAAGCTCTTGTTGGCCGAGCCGCCGCCCTTGGCGATGAACAGGAATTTGTATTCCTCGCCCGGCTCGGCGTAGAGGTCGATCTGCGCCGGCAGATTGTCGCCGGTGTTGACCTCCTCATACATCGACAACGGCGCCACCTGGCTGTAGCGCAGGTTGGTCTCGGCATAGGTGCGGCGGATGCCTTCGCTGAGCGCGGCCGCATCGTCGGCGCCGGTCCATACGCGCTCGCCCTTCTTGCCCATGACGATCGCGGTGCCGGTGTCCTGGCACATCGGCAAGACCCCGCCGGCCGCGATATTGGCGTTCTTCATCAGGTCGAAGGCGACGAACCGGTCGTTGGCCGAGGCCTCGGGGTCCTCGAGAATAGAGGCCAACTGCGCCAAGTGGCCCGGACGCAGCAGATGCGCGCAATCGACGAAGGCCTGCCGCGCCAAGAGGGTCAGCGCCGCGGGCGCGACCTTGACAATGCGCTCGCCATCGAACGAAGCAAGCGACACATGATCCCCGGTGAGCTTCCGATAGGGCGTCTCGTCCCGGCCCAACGGAAACAGCTCGTGAAACGCCGCATCGCTCATGCAACACCCCCAAACGGATCAGCGGCGCAGGATCGTCCTTCTGCGCCGTCCGTCAAGCACTGGCTCTCCAGAGACCGGGTGTGGCGCTAAACCCCGAAAATCGCGCCACGAACGTTGACGTGCTCGCCTCCGGCCGGCGCTTCGACCGCCTGACCGGCCGGGCCGACGGCTTCCTTGACGGTGAACGGCGTGTCGCGGATTTCCCAATATCGCCCCTGGCCCCAGATCGCGACCCCGCCGCCGGCATCATCCTCGTAATAACCGTCGTGCAGTTCGACCACCGTCAAACCGGCGTCGCGCAATCCCGCGATCGCCGGCGCGTCGGCGACGCAGAAAAAATCGGACTGACCGGGCGCGGTGGCGACCAGTGGCGGCGTCCGGCGCGTGAGCTTGAGCTGTACGCCTGCCACAGGCGGCGTGCCGGTGGGAGTGCGGACGATGAACATCATCGGACCAACCTCATTGTCATTGCGAGCGCAGCGAAGCAATCCCACGCCATCAAAGGAGATTGCTTCGTCGCTACGCTCCTCGCAATGACGGCTCGTTGAGAAACCGCGTTACCTGCTCGACAAGAGCCTCGGGCTGCTCCAGCTCGGGATGGTGCCCGGCCTTCTCGATCGCCGCAAAGCGCGCGCCCGGGATCAGCCCGGCATAGGCGCGCCCGTAAGCGGGCGTGACGATGCCGTCGCCGGCGCCCCACAGCACCAGGCTCGGCACGGCGATGCGGCGCAGCCAGTGCTTCAATTGCGGGTTGTACATGTGCGGCCGCCAAGCGTAGAGGCACAGCGCATCCCAATTTCGGGCGAGCGTAACGAGTTCGGTGTCGTCGGTCACCGCATCGATGTCGGCCTGCCAGCCGAGGCCGTAGACGCCCGCCGGCCGCGTAGCCGGGTCGTGCCAGGCGCGCCGCGTCAATTCGGCCGGGCTGGTGTTAAAGAAATGCGCGATGTCGCGCTCCTCGCGACCGCCCAGCTTGATGCCGACCGGATCGACCAGCACCAGCCGGTCGAGCTTCTCGTGGCCGCAAACCGCGATTTCGGCGGCGATCCAGCCGCCGAACGAAAAGCCGATCATCACCGCCTTCTGCGGCAGCGCGTCGAGCACGTCGAGATAGAGCCGCACGAGGTCGTACATTGTGTCGAAATCATCCGGCCTCGGCGAATTGCCAAAACCGGGATGCGACGGCGCGATGATTTCGCCGTGCGCGGCAAGGAGATCGAGAAACGGCGCCTTCGGGCTGACCGGGTTGGCGCCGTGCACCAGCAGGATCGGCCGGCCGCTGCCCCGCCGCAGCACGTCGAGATCGAGCGGGCCTGCCCGAAAACGCTGGGTCACTCGGCACCCCCACCCCAACCCTCCCCCGGAGGGGGCAACCTGACACCGCGCAGCGATCCTCCCTCCCCCGCAAGCGGGGGAGGGTTGGGGTCGGGGTACTCGCTCCCGCGTCTGATCATTTCGCCGCCGCCGCGCGCCGTGCTTCCCATTCGGTCTCGTCGGCGTCGATCGGCGGCAGGTCGCGTAATTGCGGCAGGACCTCCTTCGCCGCCAGATTGAAGCTCTTTTCCGCCTCGGCGTGGGTCACCAGGCCCTGGCGGGTCATCATGATGATGTGCTCGATGCCGCCGACGCGCTTCCTGAACTCCTTGATCTGGCGCGCCACCGTATCCGGGTTGCCGGCAAACATCTGGCCCTGGCCGATCAATACCTCCGCGTCGAGGTTGGTCGGCCGCGGCCGGCGCGAGGCACCGGTGCGCCATGCGGCGGGGGCCATCTCGGGCGCCACCGCGCCGGGCTGGAACTTCGAGAATTGCGGCGCGCTTTTGATGCTGACGGTGAGGAACCAGGCGATCTTCTGGCCGATGCGCAGCGCTTCCTCGTCGCTATCGCCGACATAGGCGAACGCCATATAGGAAAAACGGTCCTCGCCGGGTGCCGGCAGCGCCGCCGCGACGCGCGCCTTCTTGTAGGCGTCGAAGGCTTGCCGGGTGCGATCGTAGCCGCCGAAGAGGAGGGTATTGATAATGTTGCGGCGGCCGAGTTCGGCGCAGGTCGGCAGGTCGGAGGTCGCGGCCCAGAATTCCGGGCGCGGCTCCTGGTAGGGGCGCGGCCAGATGTTGACGTGCGGGTGGCTGAAGAACTTGCCCTCCCAACTGAACGGGCCGTCCTGCGTCACCAGCGCCTTCTCTATCAGGTCGATCGCCTCCCATTCGCGCTCGCGGATGCGCATCGGGTTGGCGTCGCCCGAGACCATCTCGGTGGCGCCCGACTTGACGAAGCCGATCTCCAGCCGACCCTTCGAGAGCACGTCGATCGTTGCATATTCCTCGGCGATGCGGACGGGATCGGGACGCACCGTCACCAGCGTGCCGAGCGACAGGATGCGGACGTTCTTCGTCAGCCGCGCGACCACCCCGGTGATGACGGGGCTCACCGCCCACAGATTGTTGATGCCGGAATGGTGCTCGTTGGTGACGATATGGAGGCCGATATCGTCGCACAGCCGGTATTCGTCGAAGATCTCGTCATAGAGACGGGCGGCGATCTTGGGGTCGCAATACTTGTTGGGCAGGCTGGCGCGCACCGAGGGGGCTTGATCGAGCACCTCGGCGGGCACGAACGGGTAGGGGTTCTCGCAATGGTTCCATAGTTCCATGCCGCCACGCTCCAGCGATCAGCCGGAGACATCTTAGGGGCAGGAGCGACCGGAAACCACCCTCACACCGCCGGTGCAGGGCAGCCCGGCGCAGTTGCGCGCCGCCGCGAATAGCGCCGCCGCTACCGCTTGCGGAAGGCGTCCAGAGTGACGACGTCGGCGGTGGTTTTCTCGGCCGGTTGCGGCGGCGTGGCGAGCGGCGCCGGCACGCCGGCGTTTGCCGGCTTCTCCGCCGGCACGGCAAACTCCAGCGCGAAATTGACCGAAGGGTCGGCGAAGCCGCGCACCGCGGCAAACGGGATTACCAACCGCTCGAGCGCCTTCTGGAAGCTCAGCGTGACGGAAAACCGCTCCTCGTTGACTTCGAGGTTCCAGAACTGGTTCTGCAGCACGATCGTCATCTCGTCGGGGTATCGCGCCCGCAGGTGATCGGGGATCGCGACGCCGGGCATCCGCGTGTCGAAACCGATATAGAAATGGTGCTCGCCGCGCAGCCCCTCGCGCGCCGCGCGCTGCAGCGCGTCGCGCACGACGCCGCGCAGCGCGTCTTCGACCATCTTCTCGTACTGGTACAAATCCTGCGCCATCGTCCCTCGCCGACCCCAGCGCTCACCCGGCGGATCGAGTGAGGGGCTTCTGTTGCCCGGTGCCCCTCGAACCGCGAGTTCCTTGTTAGCTTCACCCCGTTAAGGGTTAGGCCGCAAGAGCCTCAGTTGCGAAGTTATCGTTCGCAGCTAGGTTGGTGACCCGATAACGGTGGTATCATGCCGAGCGAAAACATTGCCTTTACTACGCGCGTCGAGCCTATTTCGCCCCCAGAGGCCGCCGACCGCATCGATTCGCTAACGCGAGTGACGGGGCCGGCGGGAAAATGGTGGAGGCGCCGGGTACCGCCCCCGGGTCCGCAACGCTTATTTCGCAAGCCATTTATCGCCATAGTCGGTTGCCCGACCCTGCAGATATAGGGTGCCGCGGGCGCCAGCGCAATCGTGGACGGCGCTGGATCGCCGCCCGGCGGGCCTCCTCAGGATGACGTTACTTCTTGATGCCGTCCACGCCGCACCGTCATGCTGAGGAGCGCCCGAGGGGCGCGTCTCGAAGCACGCAGGGTGCGCAACGATGCCGCTGACCCGGGAACAACAGGCTGAGATCGCTCAGGCGCGGGGAGGAGGGCAGGAGACGCGCCGCGCCACGGTGCCGGCGCTCGAAGAGATCCTCTGCGAGGCGCTGCCGGTGCTCGACCACGGCTTTGTTCGCGTCGTCGACTACATGGGCGACGACGGCGCGATCGTGCAGGCGGCGCGCGTCTCTTACGGTCGCGGCACCAGACGCGTCAGCGAGGACCAGGGCCTCATCAACTACCTGATGCGCCACCGCCACACGACGCCCTTCGAGATGTGCGAGATCAAGTATCACGTAAAATTGCCGATCTTCGTCGCGCGGCAGTGGATCCGCCACCGCACCGCCAACGTCAACGAATATTCGGCCCGCTACTCGATCCTCGACAACGAGTTCTACATTCCCGCGCCAGAGCATCTGGCGGCGCAGGCCGCGACCAACCGCCAGGGCCGCGGCGAAATCATCGAAGGCGACGCCGCCCGCCGCGTGCTCGCCCTGTTGCGCGACGACGCCGAGCGCGCCTACGCCGGCTACGCCGAACTTCTCAACGAGGACGCGGCTGGCAATCCGCGTGACCCCTCTTGGCCCGGCCTCGCGCGCGAGCTGGCGAGGATGAACCTGTCTCTGAACTTTTATACCCAATGGTATTGGAAAACCGACCTTCACAACCTCTTACACTTCCTTAGCCTGCGCGCGGACCCGCATGCCCAGTACGAGATCCGCGCCTATGCCGACGTAATGCTCGAAACCGTAAAGCGCTGGGTGCCAATGGCTTATGAGGCGTTCCTTGAGTACCGCATGAATGCCGCGGCGATCTCGGCGAGCGGCCTCGCGGTGATCCGCCGGTTGCTCGCTGGCGAAGCGGTCGACCAGGCGGCGAGCGGCCTCTCACCGCGCGAATGGCGGGAACTGATGGCGCTGCTCGGCAGGTCCTGAGCACCGCGCCGGCGGTGTAGGGGCGCGATCAGCGTCATCGCGGTAATTGCCGGGCGAGGGTGCAGGCGTGGTCTTGCAGTTCCTCGCCGCTGGCGTGGTTGCCGCGAACCAGATCGAGTTGACTGTCGAGCAGGATGAAGCCGGGCCGGCCGCCGGGCAATTCGGCGCCGACGGCGACAAGGGTGTGCTGGGGCATCGCCGCCGCGGTGCCTGGCTTCATCTCGGCCAGCAGACGAAACGGATCGGCGCCGTCAAGCTCGGCGCCGGCGACCCGCATCGCCCAGTAGCGGTGGCGGGCGAGCGGCACCGCGAGTGGCGTCCACCGGTTGCCGATCGCGGCAAGCTGGCGGTGCAGTGTCGCGCGCACATCGGGGCGGATGCAGTCGATATGGATGTGCAGCTGGTTTTGCGAGCGGCCGAACGGGGAATTGACCGCGAGGCTCAGCACGTCGCGCGGCAGCCCGTGGCCGGCGGCCTTTTCGGTATAGGAACGCTCGCGCCAGGCGGCGGCGAAGTAGTTTGGCGTGCCCGACCGCAACAGAAGCGGATCCTCGATGCCGGTGATCCGGGCGGTCGGGATCAGGAGATATTGCGTCGCGCCCCGGATGTCCTTGAGGATGACGTAGCCGGCATCGAGCCCGGCGTGCAAATCGACCAATGCGCACGGCGCCGGGTTGCCGTGCTGCTGCTCATTGGGAACGCACAGGCCGCTGACGAACCGCCACAGCGTGTCCGGATCGGCGCGGGCCGCCGGCGCCGCGACCAAGAGTGCGATGCCGATCGCGGCCGCGAGAAGCAGCCTGCGCATCGCATCCTCCTCCTTGCCGCCTGCTTGCCGCCCGGGCGCGTTATTCGACGACGATGCGCGGCGCGGTGCGGCGTGCCGGCGCCTCGCCTGAGACCTTGTCCCACACCTGCCGGGCGATGTCGCGGAAGGTGCGGGCATAGGGCGAGGCCGGTTGCGAGACAGTGATCGGGCGCCCTTCGTCGGAGGTTTCGCGGATTGCCAGGTCGAGCGGCACTTCGCCGAGGAAATCGACGCCGAGGCGCTCGGCTTCGCGCCGCGCGCCGCCGTGGCTGAAAATGTCGCTGCGGCCGCCGCAATGCGGGCACAGGAAATAGCTCATGTTTTCGATAATGCCGAGCACCGGCACGTTGACCTTGTTGAACATCGCGAGACCGCGGCGGGCGTCGATCAGCGCGATGTCCTGCGGCGTCGAGACGATGACCGCGCCGGCCAGCGCCACCTGCTGCGCCATCGTCAGCTGCGCGTCGCCGGTGCCGGGCGGCATGTCGACGATCATGATGTCGAGTTCGCCCCAGGCGACGTCGCGCAGCATCTGCTGCAGCGCGCTCATCACCATCGGGCCGCGCCAGATCATCGGCGTGTCTTCCGGTACCAGAAAGCCGATCGACATGCATTTGACGCCGTAATTCTCCATTGGCCGCAGGATCTTGCCGTCAGCGGTGTTGGGTCGCCCGGAGATCCCCAGCATGCGCGGCATCGAGGGGCCGTAGATGTCGGCGTCGAGCACCCCGACCGAATGCCCGTTGGCGTGCAGCGCCAGGGCGAGGTTGGCGGCGACCGTCGATTTGCCGACGCCGCCCTTGCCCGAGGCGACCGCGACGATCGCCCGCACGCCCGGGGCGAGCGCGGGCTTGGCGGTGCCGGCCGGCCGCGCCGCTGCGCCAGGAGCCGGGGTCCGTCCCCCGGGCGGCCGCGCCTCGGCGGTGAGGACGGCGGTCACCGACACCACCCCGGGGAGCGCTTCGACCGCCTCTTCGGCGGCCTTGCGCAACGGTTCGAGGCGCGCGCCGCGCTCGGGCTCGACCTCGATCGCAAAGCCGACATTGCCGTCGCGGACGACGACGCCCGATATCATCCCGAGCCGGACGAGGTCCGCTCCCTTGTCGGGATCGCGTACCGCGGCCAGCGCGTC
>DATGFP010000141.1:0-21785 GCA_035309005.1 Allostellaceae bacterium
TCACCACCACGTTGGTCAAATCGACGTTGCCGGTGTTGCTCACCACGATCGTGTAGTCGATCACGTCGCCGGCGCCGTCGACATGCAACGGCGTCGTGATCACGTCCGAGGCGGCGTGCACCACCGTCGTCACGCTCTTGCTGATGGTCAAGCTCGGATCGGGGTCGACTGGGGTCGTTACCGCCGCGGTCGCGCTGGCGCCCTGGTCGCTCGTCGCCGACACTGTGTTGGTGATCGCCGTGCCGCTGTCGAGATGGTTCTGCTCAAGGGTTGAATTATTGTAGGCGTCGGTGACAGTGGCGCTCTGTCCAACCAACAACGTGCCTACATCGACCGACTGGCCGGTCAGCGGGTCGTTGACTGTTACATTGGTCAGCGTCACATTGCCGGTATTGGTGACGACGATCGTATAATCGATCACCTGGCTGGCGTGATCGACCACCCCCGCCGCTCCGTTCGGGTCGGTGCCGTCGCTCGGCTGCGTGGTATAGGCTTTTGTCACCTTCAGCGCAGCATCCGCGTCGACCGGCGTCGACACCGTCGAAGATACGTTGTCGAGCTGATCATCGGTCGCGGTCGCGACGTTGGTGATCAGGCCGCCGTTATTCATGTTGGCCTGTGTTACCGTGTAGCTATCGGTCACCGTCGTGCTGGCGCCGATCGCCAATGTGCCGACATCGATCGAGAAGCCGGTCAGCGGGTCGGTGATCGTAACGTTGGTCAGCGTCTCGCTGCCGGTGTTGCTGACCGTGATCGAATAGTCGATCACGTCGCCGGCACCGTCGGCGTCGCCGGGCGGCAATAGCGCCGGGTCGTTTCCCGAGTGCAAGATGCCGGTGACGCTCTTGGTGATGCTGAGCCCAGGAACGTTGGTCGCAACCGCGCCCCATTCTTCGAAGCCGCTGACGGCTTGCCAACTGCCGCTGGGGTCGGCGCCCTGATAGCCGAAGGCCGAGTAAAGGTAGACATAGTCGCTGCCGTGCGCGGTGGCAAAATCGGCGCTCGGAATCAGCACGACGACGTCAGCGGCGTTATTGTTGCCCTGGCCGCTGCCGGAGCCAAATGCGGAATTTATGTAGACGGTGTACGGGCCGCCGCCGCCGTTGTTCGTTCCGTCCAAATCATAGCGCAAGACGGCATTGTTGCCGGGATCGGTAAAGGTGCCCGCCGTCCCGCCATCGGGGTTGGGCGACGCCGTAAACATGTGCAGAGTGGGGCTGGAGGCCGTGAAGATCTGCAGGCCATCGAGCGAAATGTACGGCGAACTGCCAGACTGGTTGACGTCGAGCAAGAAGTCATAATAAACGTTGAGATTGGGGTTAGGATTAACGCTGCCGGTTGCGTCAACTTTTTCGAGCGTGCCGAGCTGGATGCTGTGCGTGTGGATGGACGCCACCTCGTCGTACTGCAGCGTGCCGTCGCTATTGTAACCCTGCTCGGTTGGATTGGCGCCGCCGTCGACCCGCGAGAAGGTATTGAAGACGCCGGTGCCGCCTTTGACAAGCGTCGAGGTGTTGGCATCGATCGGGCTGTTTTCGGCGCCCCAGATCGCTCCCGCACCGGTCGTTTGCGTGATGCCGCCACTATTAGACAGGTCGAGCGGAGTAGAGGCGTAGGTGATGGCCAGGTCGGGCTCGGGGACCGGCTTGTCGGTGAAGACCGTCGTCGCGTTTTCGCTGGGATTGGTCAGATCGGTGACGCTCAGCTGTACCGTCGCGCCGGCATAGGCCCAGGTAAACTGGAACTGCGTCTGCACCGTGCCGCCGAGGCTGCTCAGATCGCCGGCGCCGCCGTCGATGACATCCCAAGTCGGGCCGGACCACAGCGTCGCGCCGGTCGTCGGGTCGATCACCGTGATGGTGAACTGCAGATCATCGCCGATGCCGAACCCGGAGGCGGTGAACGTCGCGGTTTCGCCCGGGGCGTAGTCCGTCTGGTCGGTCGTGACGAGCGGATCGATGAGGGACATCTAAATAACTCCCGATTGGGGGTTTGCCTGGGCGATCTGCACACTGATGTAGGCCGCGACGCCTGGAGAAAGGCGGCGGCCCTGCCGGGTCGATCTGGGACTGGTTGTTAACATTTGTCTCAAATTGTCGGTTTGGCGGGTGGCGAGTCGGCGGCTCACGAACGCAAATTGCTCATTCCCTGAACGGGCCCGGCCGCGCCGTCATGTGCGCCCGGGCCATTTCCAATTCGATCTTTTTTTCGCTCAAATTGCCGGCATCGGGGCCGGAAAGCGCGCAGCGAACCGCGTCATGCAACATTCTACTCTCTCCAGGGCGCACCCAAACCCACCCGATCGTCATTGATCGGCGGGCGCAGAGCCCCTAAATCGTTACCGGATCGCCGCGGCCGTCGGGGTATTGACCGCCTTAGGGCCGTGGGGGCGACCCGCTCGCTGTCGGGTAACAAAGCACGGCCAACATTATGGCGTCCTTACTTAATCGTTAACGCGCCAAATTTTACCAAATTTTATCTGTATCCGCTGCGTAACTGGCCTGTAACCAGAAAACCAAGGGCCGCCGCGGCGCTCCTCAACTCCAGGTTTCCCCGCCGATGGCCAAAGCAGCGCACCCGATTTCGCGGCGCAGCCGGCGCTACGCCTATCGTTGTTAACAGATGGTAATGTCGGTGGCGTCGTTAAGTTGTCGACGCCGGATGACTACCTCGGGCGGGCGCGATCTTCTATGGTTAATATTAACCATGTCTAAAATTGTATTGAACAGGCCTGCGGAACAGCGCATCTTCGCCGCATCTGCCGCGGCGTGGCGTCGACCATAGAGACAGCAAGCACAGGTGGTGACGCGATGCGCGTTCTCGTGATCGCCAACGAAATATCCGCTGACCGGTTGGTCAGTCGGCATTTGACGCGGCACGGCTTTGTCGTCGATGAGGCGGCGAGCCGCGAGGAGGCGCCCGCCAGCGTCGCGGCGACGCGGTACGACTGCGTACTGCTCGGCCTGGCGCTGCCGGATGGCGGCGGGTCCGCCCTCGTCCGGCGGCTGCGCCGCGACGGCGGGCTGGTTCCGGTGATTGTTTTGGCGGCGGGCGCTACCGCGGCCGACAGGATCGGTCTGTTGGAGGCTGGGGCTGACGACTGCCTGGCCAAGCCGTTCGACCTCGATGAGCTGGTTGCGCGGATTCGCGTGGTCACCCGTCGCGGCCGGGTCAACGAGGAGCAGCCGCTGCGGCTTGCCGATCTGAGCTTCTACCCAAACCGCCGCGCTGCCATCGTCGGCGGCCGGCCATTGATCCTGCGGCGTCGCGAACTGGCGCTGCTGGAGGCGTTGTTGCGCAGCGCCGGCCAGCCGATCCATCGCGATCAGCTGACGTCGCGCCTCTACAGCGCCGACGAGGAGATCGGCTCAAACTCGCTCGACGTGCAGGTCCACCATCTGCGCCAGAGGCTGGCCGACGCCGGGGCAAAGGTTCGCATCGCCACAATTCGCGGCCTCGGCTATGCCTTGCAGGCGCACGACGACTGACAAGCTCGGCGTGCTGCCTGGCGCGATGCTTTCAGAGGCCCAGGAATAATCCCTCGAAACGGTTCTCGAGCGTCTGGGCCGCGGCGTGCAGCACCTGCGAGACGATCAGCCACTCGCGCATGATGAATGGGTTATTGTCGACCGCATTCGCCGGATGGCTCGCCAGATGGCTGGCCTGTCGCGAAAACGACCGCAACAGCTCGGGAAGCAGGGTCGGGGTCGTATCGGCGAGGGCGAGCGCCAAACGGCGCCGCACACGCTGACCGTGCGCGCCGGCCACGTCGCCCTGGCGCCGCTCCGACGGCAGCACCGCAACCCGATCCGAGCGCCGCACTCGCGGCACCGCCGGCTCGTCGGCAGAGGCGGGCCCGACTGGAAGCGGGGTATCGACGCCGATTGTTGGGTTGCGTTGCGGTGCAAGCGCGCTGAGGTTGAAGGCGGCGGCGTGGCCCGGCATGGAAGGTTCCTAATTGCGTTCGACCTGCGCGCGACCGTAGGGCGGCGTACTTACCAACTCGTTAATAACAATCTCAATTGTGTTAAAGCGACAGGGGTCCCCACAACCAGAGCGCCCACGCCGCCGCCGCGATAAAGGGCCCGAACGGCAGCGCCGATTGGGCGCCCAGCCGAATCCCGCCGAGCCGCAGCCCGCCGACCGCCGCCAACGCAACGAGCGCCGCCCCCAACAACGTCTGCGGCACGGCGGCAAGGCCGAGCCAAGCACCGGCGGCACACAACAGCTTTGCATCGCCACCACCCAGCCCGTCGCGTCCGCGCGTCGCCCGATAAGCCGTCGCTATCGCGCGCATCGCCAGATAGCCAAGGGCGGCGCCCAACGCGCGGTCGAGCACATGATCCGGATCGAATAACGCGGCCGTAACCAGTCCGCCAACTATGAGCGGCAGGGTCAGCGCATCGGGCAGCACCCAGTGCCGCCAGTCGATCCATCCCAGCGTCAACAGCCACCAGCCGAAGAGGCAATCGAGCCAGGCTCGCGGCACGCCGTCGACTGCCAGCGCGATCAGCGCGATCAGCAGCGCCGCGATCTCGATGGCCGGATAGAACCAGCCGAGCCGAATACCGCATAGGCGGCAGCGTCCGCGCGCCCGGAACCAGCTGGCCAGCGGCACCAGGTCTCGTGCCGCCAACACCGCCTGACAGGATTCGCAGCGCGAGCGCGAGCAGATGATCGGCTTGCCCTCCGGCAGCCGGCGGACCACGACCCCGAGGAAACTGCCGATCACGGCCGCCACCGCAACGAGACTCGCAGCCTCTACGTCAAGCAAAGCGCCGTCCTCGACACCCCGCCGAGCTCGGGAGAGCCAGCGGCACAAATTGGTCATGCGCGCCTGTCTGTAAGCGCGGCGGGCAGGCAGCGCAAGGAGCGGGCCCGAACGAGGCTCGGCCCCGGTCGGTCAGGGGTCGATCGAGACCGGCGATTCGCTGCCAACTGCGGCGGGCCGCTGCGGGCCACGGTTCGCCCGGCGCCTCAGCGTGGCTTAGACGGTTAATGACGCGGGCGCGGCCATCGGTTCATCCTTGCAACGCCGCCCCATCAGACGTAAGCCGCTGCGATCTCCCGATCTGATGAAGCAGGCGTTACGGGGTCCTAGGAAGCGCGCGCGGGATGCGATCGAGGTACAATTCCCTGGGAGTGATTGTCGCGCTCGTGATGATCCCAGGCTTGTCGGCCGTCGCGGCGGCCGCGCCGCATTCGTCGGCCCAGCCGCAGCCCCGGGAACTCGTCTGCCGGTTTATCGATAACGCGGCCGCCGCCAACCGTTTGCCGGCGGCCTTCCTGGCGCGGGTGCTCTGGCAGGAGAGCCGCTTCGACAGCGACGCGACCAGCCGCGCCGGGGCGGAGGGTGTCGCACAATTCATGCCGCAAACAGCCGCGGAGCGTGGCCTCGCCGATCCGCGCGACCCGGGATCGGCGATTGCACACGCCGCTCGGCTGCTCGCCGACCTCGCGGCCCGGTTCGGCAACCTAGGGCTCGCCGCAGCGGCGTACAACGCCGGTAGCGGACGCGTCGCGCGATGGCTCGATGCGCAATCAGACCTGCCCGCCGAGACCCGCCTTTACGTCGCCGCCGTGACCGGGCGACCGGTCGAGGATTGGGGACGCCGCTCCGTTGCGCCACCGGGCATGTCGATTGACAGCGGGTCGTGTCTAGCTGCGATAGCTGACGCGACCCGCATGCCATCGCTGCGGATCGCGCGAACTGTCTGGCAGGTGCGGCTTGACGATACCCTCGCCGGGGCGGTCCGCCTGCTCTCCGCTCTGCCGCTCGACCGACCCGAGGCGTCGCCCAATTCGCTGCACGCGGCGCGAGGGCTGTGCGACAGCGTTCGCTCGCTCGGCGCCCGATGCGCTGTCTACCAGCCCTGAGATGCGACCCTGCAGGCCGCAATTGAGTTTCTACGGCGCCTCCTTGTCGCTCGAGGACTTTTCGGTGCAAGCGGCGGACGATCGCTGCCCAAGATAAACTCTGCGACCCAACGGAGCATTAGTCCCGCGACCCGGTCGTCCCGAGAGGGCTCAGAGCGTCTGGAAGCGGGCGCGGGCGCCGCGCTCGATCGCGGCGGCGGTCAGCCGGTCGATCACCAGGCGGTGGCGGAGCAGTTCGAGGGCGCGCAGCTCTTCCTGGCTCGCTTCGAGGTCGGCGGCGGCGAGGTCGCAGGCGACGGCATAGGCGGTTTCGCGAAGCTTGGCGGGCAGCGCCGCCTTGATTGCCTGGAGCATCTCTTCGAGCCCGTCCTCGCGCGACAGCGACTGGGCGCAGGCGTTGAGCACCTTCGGCAGCGAGCCGCGGTCGAAGCCGCGAAAGACCGGCAGATGGCCGATGATGTCGCCAATCGTCTGGAATTCGGTGTCGGACAAGTCGCCGTCGGCGGCCGAGACGATCACCATCGTGTAGATCAGCGCGCCATGCGCATCGAGCATTGCGGTTCCTTTCGCTCGCGAGCCTGTGCCTGCCATGCCGCGGCGCAGAAGCCAGCAGCGCGCCCGCCATGTCAAGCCGGCTGTTGTCCTGTGGCAGGCCCTAGAAATTCGCCGGTCGCGGCGACCGCGTCGATCAGCGGCAGCCGCACCACCGGCACGCCCTCGGGAAAGGCCGACAGAAGCCGCGATGGCAGCGCCCGGTCGAGGATCGCGAAGACGCCGCGGTCGTCGGCCCGACGCACCAGCCGGCCGTAGGCTTGTCGCAGCCGCAGCCGGGCGATGCGGTCGTCGTATTGCGTGCCGCCGAAGACCGGCTTGCGCGCCCGGTGCAGGATGTCGGGGCGCGGCCACGGCACCCGGTCAAAGACGATAAGCCGCAGCGAGCGCCCCGGCACGTCGACCCCGTCGCGCACCGCGTCGGTGCCGAGGAGGCAGGAATCTTCTTCCGCCCGGAAGATGTCGACGAGCGTCGCGGTCGCCATCGCGTCGACATGCTGGGCGAGGAGCGATATGCCCTGCGCTTCCAATACGGGCGCGATCCGTTGGTGCACCGCGCGCAGCCGGGCGATCGCGGTGAAGAGGCCGAGCGCGCCGCCCCGGGCGGCCGTCATCAGCGCCGCGAAGGCGGCCGCGACCTGCCCGAGATCGTCGCGCGGCAGGTCGGTGACGATGAAGATGCGGGTCAGCGCCGCATAGTCGAAGGGGGAGGCGATGCGGGCGGCGCGCGGGCTCTGCGCCAGGTGGCGCAGCCCGGTCGCCGCCTCGGCTGCTTCCCAGGCGAGCTCGGGGTCGCTCTCGCCGTCGGTCAGCGTCGCCGAGGTCACGACGATGCCGTGCGCCGGCTGCGCCACGGCGCGCGCGAACGGGATCCCCGGGTCGATCCAGCTGCGGTTGACCGCGACGTCCATCTCGGCACCGTCGATGCGGTCGAGCGCCAGCCATTCGACGCTCTCCGCGCAGGGCGGTTCGCCAAGGTCGCGCAGCAGCGCGCTCCACGCGGCGAGCTGCTGGTCGGCGCGGCGCTCGAGGCCGCGGATTGCCGCGTCGAGGCGCTGGCGCAGCCCCGGTTCGGGCGGGTTTTCCGGGTCTTCGAGCGGGCGCCGCAGCAGCGCGGCGAGGCGGCGCAGCGCCGCCGCCAAGCGGTCGAGGCCGGCGGCGAGTCGGCCCGCCGCCTCGACCAGCCCGTCGATTGGCGGCCGCGCCTCGGCTTCGCTGCCGTAGCCCTGGTCGGGGTTCGCCGAGCGCGCCAGGACCTGGCGGCGGACCAGCACGAGGAGGCTCTCGAAGCCGGGCAGGCCGCGCGCCTCGGCGACGCGCTCGCGCCAGCCGTCGGCCGGCAGCACGCGGGCGGCGACCAGCGCCTCGATCAGCGCCGGGCCGGCGTCGTCGTCCGATTCGACGAGGTCGCCAATGCGGCGCTGCAGGCCGCGGGCGCGCGAGCGACCGGTCTCGGCGCCCAACAGCCAGCGGCGCAACTCGCGGCCCTCCTGACCCGAGAGGTGCACCGAGAAGGCGGCATCGGCCGCCTCTAACAGGTGGTGGCCCTCGTCGAACACGTAGCGGGTCGGCACGGTGGCGTCGTCGAGCCCGCCGAGCGCCGCCTGCGCCATGACAAGGGCGTGGTTGGCGACGACGAGGCGGGCATGGCGCGCGGCACGCACGTTTTTTTCGACAAAGCAGCGGCGGAAATGCGGGCAGGCGGAATGGATGCACTCGCCGCGCCGGTCGGCCAGCCCGCCGACCCGGCCGCGCCCGATCAATTCGGCGAGCCAGCCCGGGAAATCGCCGCCGACGAGGTCGCCCGAGGCGGTGGTGCCGATCCACCGGGCGATCAGCGCCAACGGCGCTACTGTCGGCGCGGCGCGGGCGCTGGCGGCGCGCGCCGCGTCCTCGTAATTGAGCAGGCAGAGGAAATTCTCGCGGCCCTTGCGCACGACGACATGGCGGCGCTTGTGCGCTGGGTCGGGATAGAGCCGGTCGAGTTCGCCGGAGATCTGGCTCTGCAGGTTGCGGGTATAGGTCGAGAGCCACACCGCGCCCTGGTTCTTCTCGGCCCACAAGCTCGCCGGCGCGATGTAGCCCAAGGTCTTGCCGACCCCGGTGCCGGCTTCGGCGAGGACCGCCTGCGGCACCCCCTCGCGCTCGCGCGGCGCGAAGGCGGCGGCGATCGCGGCCGCGTAATCGGCCTGCTGCGGCCGCGCCTCGGCGCCCGCGCCGAGCAGCAGCGCGAGGCGCTGGCGGGCGTCCGCGGGGGCGACCAAGGCGTTGCCGGGGGGCGGCGGCGGCGCCCGCTCTTGCCATTCGCTGAGTCCCTGCCAGGCGCGCAGGCCGGCGGCGCGGCGCACCGCCCCAGGGTCCGTGGCTGGCGGCAGGGCGGCGAGCACCGCCGGGCCCCAGCTCCACCTCGCCCGGTCGGCGGCTTCGGCGAGCGCGCGGATGTCGGGCTCGCCCGCTGCCTGCAGCTCCTGCAAGAGGGCGCGCGCGGCGGTGGTGAGCGCGACGCAGGCTTCCGCCGCGGTGCGCGGCGGCGCGAGGCCGAGCGCCGCCGCGAGGCCGCGCGGCGTCGGCACGCAGAATCGCGCCGGGCGCACGAAAGCGAATAATTCCAAGAGGTCGAGCGCGGCGAACCCGGCGAGGTCGAGCCGGCGGGCGACGGCGCGCGCATGGCACACGATCGCGGTTTCGCCCTCTAGCCGGCGGCGCGCCTCGGCCGGTGAGAGCGCCTCGATCTCGCCGTCGGGCGACAGCCAGACGACCTCGCGAAACCCTGCGACCAGCGCCGCCGCGCGCGGCACCAGCACCCCGTCGAGCGCTTGCGCGGGCAGGCTCACACCCGCCTTCGCTCGCCGCGCCGGTTGCGGTACCCTGGTTGCATGAGCCTGATCTACCACATGTGCCCGGCCGAGACATGGGCGGCGGCGGTCCTCGCCGGGGAATATGCCGGCACCGCCGACGACCGGCGCGACGGCTTCATCCATTTCTCGACTGCGGCGCAGATCGCCGAGAGCGCGCGGCGGCACCGCGCCGGGCAGGCGGGGCTGGTGCTGATTGCGGTCGAGGCGGCGCGGCTCGGCGCGGGGCTGCGCTGGGAGCCCTCGCGCGGCGGCGAGCTCTTCCCGCACCTTTACGGCACGCTCCTCCCCGCCGAGGCTTTGAGCGCCGTGCCGCTGCCGCTCGGCCCCGACGGACGCCACATCTTCCCGCCGCCGATTTCTTGATGCCGCGCGGCCGCCGCGTCGCGCACAGCGTCGGGGTGGCCGGCTTCGCACTGCTGCTCGCGGCGCTGTTCGGCTATGGCGGGGTCTGCCTGTGGTTTGTCGAGCACGAGCGCGGCCTGGTGTTCCAGCCGATGCAGCGCCGCAGCCTCAGCCCGATCGCGGCCGGCCTCAAGGGGGTCGCCGAGGTCACCATTGCGACGGCGGACGGCGAGCGCCTCTACGGCTGGTGGACGCCGCCGCCGGCCGGGCACGGCGCGATCCTCGTGCTGACCGGCAAGGGCGTCGTCATTTCCGATTACGCCGGGCTTTACCGCGATCTCGCGGCGCACGGGTTCGGCGTCCTCGGCATCGACTACCGCGGCAACGGCGCTTCGACCGGGAGCCCGAGCCAGCTAGGGCTGCGCGAAGACGCGCGCGCCGCCTTCGAATTTGTGCACGCCGCCGCACCGCGGGCGAAGATCGCGGTGTTCGGCGCGAGCCTCGGCACCTGGCCGGCGATCGCCGTCGCGGTCGACCGGCCGGCCGCGGGTGTGCTGCTCAATTCGCCCTATGCCTCGGTCAGGCGGCTCTTCGAATTGCGCGGCTGGCCGCTGCCCTATCGCCTCTTGATGGCCGACCCGCTCGATTCGGCGGCGTTGATCGGCCGGTTGCATGTGCCGGTGATGATCCTCCACGGCACCGCCGACCGCGCCATCCCGATCGCGGAGGCGCGCCGCCTTTACGAAGCGGCCCACCAGCCGAAGGAGATGATCGAAATCGCTGGCGCCGCGCACGCCGATGTCTGGGTTGGCGCGGCGCGCCAGCGCGCCCTCGCCGCGCTCGCCCAATGGACCGCCCCCTAGGCGCGGCATCCGTTGACGCTCAATCTCCCGCAATCCTTTCCACCGCATTCCCGGCGCAAGCCGGGACCCACCAATCCGCGCCCGCGACGGCCGAACCGTGGGTCCCGGCTTGCGCTTGCGCCGGGAATGCGGTGAGGGCGAAGGGCGTGGAGCGCGATCATTCCGGCCACGGCGGCTCTTCGTAAATTGACACGCGCGGCGCGATCGGCTGTAGCATCGTGCGCTGTCGTTGGGGAGGTGGCGGATGGATCCGGTTTCCGCGCGCAACATCGAGTTTGTCGGCCACTCGGGGCAGGATGGCCGCGGCGACGGCGTGCAGGTCATGGTGCACCAGGGCCATGCCTATGTCGGGCATATGTTTTCGGATGGCTTTACGATCACCGACGTGCGCGATCCGCGGAACCCGCGGCCGGTCAATTTCGTCGCGGCGCCGCCCAATTCGCGCGCCTTTCACCTGCAGACGCACGGCGACCTGCTCCTGACGGTCAATTCGCCGAACATCTGGGTGCTGCAGGGCTACAGCGACCCCAACGATTACTTCAAAGGCTCGATCACCGAGACCTTTACCAAGCGCGACAAGGCGTTTGCCGCGGGCCTCAGGGTCTACGACATCTCAAGCCCCGCGGAGCCGCGCGAGATCGCGTTCATGCCGGTTGATGGATTGGGCCTCCATCGCCTGTGGTATGTCGGCGGGCGCTACGCCTATGCGTCCTGCCACTGGCAGGGCTTTACCGACCACATCCTGGCGATCATCGACATGAAGGAGCCGACCCGGCCCGAGGTGGTCGGGCGCTGGTGGCTGCCCGGCATGCATGCGGCCGGCGGCGAAACGCCGAATTGGCCGAAGGGGCGGCGCTACGCGCTGCACCACGCGATCGTCGCCGACAACCTCGCCTACGCCGCATGGCGCGACGGCGGGCTGACGATCCTCGACGTCAGCGACCCGACCGCGCCCAAGCTTGTCGCCCACCGTAACTGGTCGCCGCCCTTTGGCGGCGGCACCCACACGCCCCTGCCGCTGCCCGGGCGCAACCTCGCGGTCTTCGCCGACGAGGGCAATCTCGACAATTGCGCCAACGGCATCCAGCGCTGCTGGGTGTTCGACGTGCGCGAACCGGCCAACCCGGTGCAGATCGCCGCCTTCCCGACCCCGGCCGAAGAGGATTACTGCACCAAGGGCGCCAAGTTCGGGCCGCACAATCTGCACGAGAACCGCCCCGGCTCGTTCCGCAGCGAGCAGCTGATCTTCGCGACCTACCAGAATGCCGGGGTCCGCGTCTTCGACCTCGCCGATCCGTTCAGCCCGCGCGAGGTCGCGCATTTCGTGCCGCCGGCGCCCGAGCGCATGGTCGACCCGCGCCCCGGCCGGCCGCGCATCATCCAGTCCAACGACGTCTACGTCGCGCCCGACGGGCTGATGTACCTGACCGACGTCAATGACGGGCTGACCATCCTGCAATACACCGGCTGATGCCGCCGGAGGGCTTGAGGCCCGGCCTGACCCCTGGCCTGCGCCACAGCATCACGATTCCGGTTGACGAGGCGCTGGCGGTGCCGGCGCAGGGGGTACTGCTGGGGTTCGCCAATTCGATGCCGCCGGTCTTCGCAACCGCCTGGATGATCGCGCTCGCGGAATGGACCTGCGTTGCGGCGCTGGCGCCCCACTTGGCGCCAAACCAGCGCACCGTCGGCACGCGGGTCGAAATGAGCCACATCGCGGCGACCCCGATCGGCATGCTGGTGACCGCCGCGGTCGAACTGGTCGAAGCTGACGGCCGCCGCCTGCGCTTCCACGTCAGCTGCCGCGACGAAGTGGAGCCGATCGGCGAAGGCTTTCACGAACGCATGATCGTCGACCACGACCGCTTCCTCGCGAGGCTCGCGCCCAAGCGGGGGGCGCGTTAAGTTAGCGATGCTGCCGGTCCCGCTACAGATACCCCATGTCGCGCAGGCTGGTGTGGCGGCCGCGGCCGATGATCAAATGGTCGTGGACGACGACGCCGAGCGGTTTGGCCGCCGCGACGATCTCGTGGGTGACCGCGATGTCGGCCTTCGACGGGGTCGGGTCGCCCGAGGGGTGGTTGTGCACCAGGATCAGGGCCGACGCGCCCAGTTCCAGCGCCCGCTTGACGACTTCCCGGGTATAGACCGGGGTGTGGTCGACGGTGCCGCGCTGCTGGCGCTCATGCGCGATCAGCCCGTTCTTGCGGTCGAGGAAGAGGAGGTGAAATTCCTCGACTTGGCCGTAGGCAATATGGGCGTTGCAGAAGGCGATCAGGCGGTCCCACGAGCCCAGCACCTCGCGTTCGCGCAATTCCGCCTTGCCGAGCCGCAGCGCGGCCTCGCGCACCGATTTGAGGAGCGCCACCGCCGGCTCGCGCAGCCCGGCGCCGCGCAGCGCGTCAGGCGCGGCGCTCAACACCTCGGGGAGGCCGCCGAAGCGATCGATCAGCGCCTTGGCGAGCGGCTTCATGTCCTTGCGCGGATCGTTGACGAAGAGCAGCACTTCCAAAAGCTCGTAATCGGGCAGGCTTTCGGCCCCGGCGTCAATGAGGCGCTGGCGCAGCCGGCCGCGGTGGCCGTGGAAATGCGGCGGCGCGCCGGCCATGTCGGCAAGCCCCGGAAGCGGGCGGGGGCGCGGCGGCTTCGCCGGCATCAGCCGGGCGTCCGGCGGCGGGCGCTGAGCGCGGCGAGGCGCGCCCCGGCCATGCGGCGTGGCTCGTCGCTCTCGTAGGCTTCGGCGAAGGCGTCGATGCCGCGGGCGATCGCGGCGCTGGTCGAGAGATCCTGCCACTCGGCGATAAGCGCCTTCTGGATGCGCAGCGCCGCCTTGCCGCCGGCGAGGAGGGCGGTCGCGACGCGCTCGACCGCGGCGTCGAGCTCGACCGGCGGCGCGACCCAATCGACGAGGCCCCAGTCGAGCGCCTCCTTGGCGCCGATCGTCTCGCCGGTGAGGATGAGGCGGCGGGCGCGGCCGTGGCCGATCAGCTGCGGCAAGATCGCCGCCTCGACGACCGAGGGGATGCCGACCCTGACCTCGGGCATGCCGAAGGCCGAGCGCTCGCTGGCGATGCGCAAATCGCAGGCGGCGGCGAGTTCGAGGCCGGCGCCCAGCGCGTAGCCGTCGATCCGGGCGATGACCGGCACCGGCAGCCGGCGAAACCCGTCGCAGCAGCGGTGCACCAGCGTGATGAAATCGCGCGCGCTGTCGCGGTCGAGCGCCGCCAGCTCGGCGATGTCGGCGCCGCCGACAAAGGCCCGCTCGCCGGCGCCCCTAAGGATGACGAGGCGCAGCTCGGCATCGGCCTCGAGCGCCTCGACGGTCTCGACGATTTCGACCATCAGGGCGCGGCCCAGCGTGTTGAGCTTGGCCCGGTTGTCGATTGTGACGCGCGCCAGATGGCCGCCTTCCGGCCGGTCCTCGCGAACAACGACAACTCCCATCGCGCGCGTCTCCGCCTGGAGGTTGCTCTCGGGCTGGTGCATAGTAGGCGCGGTTTCTGGCAGGAGGCGAGGGTGGATATCATCGAGGACATCGCCGAGCTCCGCGAGCTCTACGGCACGCCGGCCGAGCGTGCGGTTAAAAAGCAGCTGCCGCGGCTGGAAAAGCATTCGCGCGCATTTATCGCGCTGTCGCCGTTTCTGGTGATCGCGTCGGCCGATCCCGCCGGCCGCGTCGATGCCTCGCCCAAGGGCGACGCGCCGGGCTTCGTGCACGTCATCGACGACGAAACGCTGTTGATCCCCGACCGGCTCGGCAACAACCGCGTCGACACGATCTCCAACCTCTTGGCGGCGCCCGGGGTCGGCCTGATCTTCTTCGTACCCGGCCTGCGCGAGACGCTGCGGGTCAACGGCCGCGCCAGGATCACCACCGATCCCGCTTTGCTGGAGGCCTGCGCGGTCGACGGCAAGGCGCCGCGCAGCGGCATCCTGGTCAGCGCCGAGGAAGTCTATTTCCACTGCGGCAAGGCCTTGATCCGCTCCGATCTGTGGAACCCGGCGAAGCACATCAAGCAAAGCGATTTCCCCTCGCTCGGGCGCATCATCACCGAGCAGATCGGCGAAGGCGGTTCGGTCGAGGCCGCCGAGCGCTACACCGAAGAAAGCTACCGCACCCGGCTCTACTGAGCCGGATGCCGGCGCACACCGCCGACATCCTGGTCATCGGCGCCGGCATGGCCGGCGCGTCGGCGGCGGCGCATCTGGCCGAATCCGCCCGGGTCGTCGTGCTCGAGGGCGAAGACCAGCCGGGCTACCACAGCACCGGCCGCTCGGCGGCACTGTTCAGCGAAACCTACGGCAATCGGGCGATCCGCATCCTGACCAGCGCCGGCCGCCGGTTTTATGAGGAGCGGGCCGGCGGGCTCGCCGAGCATCCGCTGCTGACACCGCGCGGCGTCATGGTTTTCGCGCTGCCCGGGCAGCAGAGCCGGCTCGACGCGGCATGGGCCGAATTGGCGCCGCTCGATCCCGGGATCCGCCGGCTCGACGCGCGCGAGGCGCGGGCGCTGGTGCCGGTGTTGCGGCCCGACAAGGTGGTCGGCGCGATTTACGAGCCGGGTGCGATGGACATCGACGTGCACGGCTTGCACACCGCCTATCTGCGCCAGCTGCGTCGGCGCGGCGGGCGGCTGGTGACGCGCGCGCCGGCGGCCGGCCTTGCCCGCGCCGCGGGGGTGTGGATCGCGGCGACCCCGGAGGGCGAGTTCGCTGCCCCGCTCGTCGTCAATGCCGCCGGCGCCTGGGCCGATCGGGTCGCGGCGCTGGCGGGCCTCGCGCCCCTCGGCATCGTCGCGAAGCGGCGCACCGCGCTCCTCGTCGCGCCGCCGCCCGGCATCGCCGCGGCGCATTGGCCACTCACCATCGACGCCGCGGAGACCGGCTATTTCAAGCCCGAATCGGGCAAGCTGCTGGTGTCGCCGGCCGACGAGACGGCGGTCCCGCCGGGTGACGTACAGCCAGAGGAACTCGACGTCGCGATCGCGATCGAGCGCCTTCTCGAGCGCACCACGATCGCGGTCAATCGTGTAGAGCGCAAATGGGCCGGCTTGCGAAGCTTTGCCGCCGACAAAACCCCGGTCGTCGGCTTCGATCCGCTCGCCGCCGGGTTTTTCTGGCTGGCCGGGCAGGGCGGCTACGGCATCCAGGCGGCCGAAGGGCTGGCGCGCTGCGCCGCGGCGCTGATCGAGGCCGGGCGCCTGCCCGCCGACCTCGCCGCGCTGGGGCTCGACCCGGCGGCGCTGAGCCCGGCGCGGCTGCGCCACTGAGGCTTGACGCTCGCCCTGTTGCGCCCGAGGCTGCCCCCGAGAAACCCGGAGGAGGACGCCATGAGCCAGGCCGAGCAGGCGGTCAAGGCCGAGCTGTTTCGTGCGATGCATCGCGGACCGCGGCTGCTGCTGCTGCCCAACGCGTGGGACGCGATGAGTGCCCGGGTGATCGTCGATGCCGGCTTTCCGGCGATCGCGACGACCAGCGGCGGGGTCGCGTGGGCGCTCGGCTATCCCGACGGCGAGGCGACGCCCTGGGAGGAGGTCGTCGCCGCCACCGCGCGCATCGCGCGGGCCGTCGAGACCCCGGTTACCGCCGACATCGAGGCTGGCTACGGCGCGACGCCCGAGGCGGTCGGCCGCTCGATCGCTGACATCATCGCTGCCGGCGCGGTCGGGGTGAACCTCGAAGACGGCCTGCGTACGGACGAATATCCGGCAGGGGCGCGGCCGATCCGCGGCGTCGAGGACGCGGCGACGCGCATCGCCGCGGCGCGCGCAGCTTCCCAGGCCGCCGGCGTGCCGATCGTGATCAACGCGCGCACCGACCTCTACATCAAGAACATCGGCGACGAAGCCAGCCGCTTCGACGAGGCGGTGGCGCGCGGCCGGGCCTACCTTGCCGCCGGCGCCGACTGCTTCTATCCGATCGGCTTGCGCGACGCCGAGACGATGGGGCGGCTCGTCAAGGCGCTCGACGCGCCGATCAACATCAACGTGCGCGCCGGGCTGCCGAGCGTCGCCGAATTGGAGGCGCTCGGCGTCGCGCGCGCCAGCACCGCGACGGCGGTCGCCTTGATGGCGATGGGCTATGTGCGTCAGGTGGTGGAGCGCCTTCGCGCGACGCATCGCTTCGACGGGCTCAACCCGTCCATCACCCACCCCGAGGCGCAGCTCCTCTTTGCCGACGAGTAGCGCTGCAAATCGCGCTGTCAGCGCTGGCCATAGCGGTGCACCGCGGCCTGCCAGGGCGGGGTGAGGCGCGGTGTCGCCGGGCGCCGCGACCGCTTGGGCACCGGCCGGGCGGGCGGGGCGGGCTCGCAGCCGCGCTCCGGGGGTGCGGAAAACGCCAACACTGCGGGCGGCGCCTCGCCGAAATAACCCTCGTCGATCGCCCCGATCTTGTAGACATGGGCGATCCTGACGCCGACCTCGTGCTCGACCATCAAGCGGACGAGCTGGTTGCCGGCGATCAACACGATGCGTTTGGGGATGTGGGTGACGTATTTGCGCGCCGCGGCGGAAAACCCACCGGTGGTGATCAGGATGCCTTTGGTGGCGCCGACCCCATCGAGGCTGCCGGCGAAGTTCTGTACCTCAGGCCGGCCGACGGTTCGGCCTTCGCCGTAGCGCTTTGCCTGCAGGTAGATGATGTCGAGGCCGAGCGCGTCTTCGCGAATGACCCCGTCGATGCCGCCGTCGCCCGAGCGGCCGATCGCCTCGCCCATGTGCGGCTGGCCGCCGCCATAGCCGAGCCGCAGCAGCACGTCGACGATGACCGCCTCGAAGAACGCCGGCGGCATCGTTCTGAGGCGGTCGAGGAGGTCGGCTTCGAGCGCCCTCATCAGGACGTGGTAGCTGTTGGCGATCAGCTCGGCCGGCGCATAGAGCGTCAGCCATTGGATGTCGCCGTTGTCCATCTGGGCTGCCGCGGCGCCGGCCGGAGGCTAGAGCCGCCGGCGGATCGCCACCGGGCGACCGCGTGGAGTTGCCGGCGCGGCAGGCGCGCCAGCGGCCTCGCGCTCGGCGCCATTACCGGCGACGGCAATCTTGTAGTACTCAGGAGGGCGGTGCGCGTCCACGTGATACGTCAGCGCGCGCCGACCGATAATCGTGGCGACCCGCGGCCACCGGCGGCCCGCGCGGAATCGGCAATTGCTGCAGCCGCGGCGCGGCGGCTGACGTGCAGCGGCAGCCTGGCGGCGGCCGGAAAGGTTCCCATGGCGTTTCCCGATTGTTAGTCAATGCCACGACATAGTTGTCACATTAGTTATCATTTTAACGCAGGTTGGTGATATTGACCAAGGCTAATGCATAGCGCACCATGGATATTCTATCGACTTTCTAGACAAGCAAAGGTGCCGTCGCTGCCGCAACTAGCATGGCGCGGCGGAAGCACGTTCACCAGGCAGGGGAGAGGTGCCGACATGATTGGGCAAACCGCCGAGGGCCAGCGGCTCGAGGAGGCGCGGCTTGGCGCGCCGTGGCGGCGCTGGGGGCCTTACGTCAGCGATCGGCAATGGGGCACGGTGCGCGAGGACTACAGCGCCGACGGCGACGCCTGGGCCTATTTCCCGCACGAACATGCGCGCAGCCGGGCCTACCGCTGGGGCGAGGACGGGCTGGGCGGGTTTGGCGACGACCACCTCTATCTGTGCCTCGGCCTCGCCCTGTGGAACGAGCGCGACCCGATCCTCAAGGAGCGGCTGTACGGGCTGAACAATTCCGAGGGGAACCACGGCGAGGACGTCAAGGAGATTTACTATTACCTCGACGCGACGCCGAGCCACTCCTACATGCGGATGCTCTACAAATATCCGCAGGCCGAGTTTCCCTACCAGCGGCTGGTCGCAGAGAGCCGGCGACGCGGCCCCGCCGACCCGGAATTCGAACTGGTCGATACCGGGATCTTCGACGCCGGGCGTTACTTCGACGTCGAGATCGAATACGCCAAGGCCGGGATCGACGACATCCTGATGCAGGTGACGGCGCACAATTGCGGCCCCGATTCGGCGCCGCTGCGCCTGATCCCGCAGCTCTGGGCCCGCAACATCTGGTCGTGGCAGCCCGGCGCCGCGAAGCCGCGCCTCGCGGCGGAAGGTAATGCGGCGGTCGCGGTCGAGCACCCTAACCTCGTGCCGATGCGTCTGGTGTTGGACGGCGCCCCGGAACTCCTGTTCTGCGACAACGACACCAATACCGGCCTGCTTTACGGCCAGCAGCGCGCCGGCTATCCCAAGGACGCGATCCACGACTATGTCGTCGGCGGCGCGGCCGCTTCGGTCAATCCGGCGCGTTGCGGCACCAAGGTGGCGGCGCATTACCGCTTTATCGTGCCGCCCGGCGGGCAGGTTCGGGTGCGGCTGCGGTTCAGCGCCGACGGCGGCGGGTTCGGCGATTTCGCGGCCACCGTCGAGCGCCGCCGGGCCGAGGCCGATGCTTTCTACCAGGCGCTGCAGCAGGGGGTCGCCGACCCGGAGGAGCGACTGGTGCAGCGCCAGGCCTTCGCCGGCATGCTGTGGTCGAAGCAGTACTATTATTTCGACGTCCGGCAATGGCTGCGCGGCGACCCGCAGCAGCCGACGCCGCCGGAAGCGCGCCGCAGCGGCCGCAACGCCGAGTGGCGGCACCTCTTCAATTCCGACGTCATCTCGATGCCTGACAAGTGGGAATACCCGTGGTACGCCGCCTGGGACCTCGCCTTTCACTGCGTCGTCCTGGCCGAGATCGACCCCGACTTCGCCAAGGACCAGCTGATCCTTCTGACGCGCGAGTGGTACATGCACCCGAACGCGCAGCTGCCGGCCTTCGAGTGGGAGTTTGGCGACGTCAACCCGCCGGTGCACGCCTGGGCCGCCTGGCGGGTCTATGAGATCGACCGCGAGAAGCGCGGCGGCGAGGGCGACCGCGCCTTTCTCGAACGCGTCTTCCACAAGCTGATGCTGAACTTCACCTGGTGGGTCAATCGCAAGGATTCCAGCGGCCGCAACATCTTCGAGGGCGGCTTTCTGGGGCTCGACAACATCGGCATCTTCGACCGCAGCAAGCCGCTGCCGACCGGCGGCACGATCAGCCAGTCGGACGCCACCGCCTGGATGGCGATGTATACGCTCAACCTGATGCGCGTCGCCTTGGAGTTGGCGGTGCACGACCATGTCTACGAGGACATCGCGACCAAGTTCTTCGAGCATTTTCTTTTGATCGCCGAGGCGATGACCCGGCTGGGCGATGCCCGCTACGGGCTGTGGGACGAGGCGGACGAGTTTTATTACGACGTGCTGCAGCGCCCCGACGGCGGCTCGGAGCCGCTGCGGGTGCGCTCAATCGTCGGGCTGATCCCGCTATGCGCCGTCGAGGTGCTGGACTCGCGTTTCCTGGCGCAGCTGCCGGAATTCGCCAAGCGCCTGCGCTGGGTCTTCGAGCACCGGCCGGAACTGGCGCGCCTGGTGTCGCATTGGCTCGACGAGAGCGACGAGGAGCGCCACCTCCTGTCGCTGCTGCGCGGCCACCGCATGAAGTGCCTGTTGCACCGCATGCTCGACGAGACCGAGTTCCTCTCGGATTACGGCATCCGCTCGCTGTCGAAATACCACCTGCGGCACCCTTACGAGTTCGACTGCGCCGGCGAGCGCTTCAGCGTCAGTTACGTGCCCGGGGATTCCGACTCGCGGATCTTCGGCGGCAACTCGAACTGGCGCGGCCCGATCTGGATGCCGCTGAACTACCTGATGGTGGAATCACTGCGGCGCTTTCACAGCTATTACGGCGACGAGTTCCGGGTCGAATGCCCAGTCGGCTCGGGGCGCATGCTGAGCCTCGCCGAGGTCGCCGACGAGATCACCGATCGCCTGTGCCGGCTCTTTGTGCGCGATGCGGCGGGCGCCCGGCCGGTGTTCGGCGGCGATGCCCGCTTCACCGCGCCGGGCTTCCACGACCATCTGTTGTTTTATGAATATTTTCACGGCGACAGCGGCCGCGGCCTCGGCGCGGCGCACCAGACCGGCTGGACCGGGCTGGTCGCCTCGCTGCTGCAGCTGCGCGCCGCCGCCCGGCGCGACGCGGCGGGTGAGGCGGCGGCGCCCGACAAGGCCGCGGCGGACGATTGAAAAACTCACACCCGAGACGGCCGCCGGCGGCCCCGGCGGGACGCAGCGTACTTAACGAAGCATTAACGATTACCCAGCAACGTTCATAGCATGCTGATTTTTTACACATTACCGCGATGACCGAGAAGCAGCTGGCAATCGTCATCCTGCTAGTGTTGCTGGTGGGACTGGCGCTGCCGGTGTCCTACGGCGTCCGCATGGCGATCTTTGTCGCGCTGATCGCCTATATCGCGATCGTGCTGATCGGCGGCGGCATGCAATACCTCGTCGGATTGGTCGATTGAGCGACGCTGGCCGGGCGGCCTCTGCGGGAGCGCCGATCAGCATCGCGCGCCTCGACCACCTTGTCCTGACCGTCGCCGATATCGATCGCACCTGCGCTTTCTATACGCGGGTGCTCGGGATGGAGGTCCTGCGCTTCGGCGAGGGGCGCACGGCGCTGCGCTTCGGCCAGCAGAAGATCAACCTGCACGCCGCCGACAACATCCCGGGCCTGGTCGCCGACAAGCCGACCCCCGGCTCGGGCGATTTGTGCTTCATCACCGAATTGCCGCTCGCCGAAATCGTCGCGCATCTCGGGCGCTGCGGCGTCGCGATCGTCGCCGGGCCGGGGCCGCGCGCCGGCGCGATCGGCACGATCCAGTCGGTCTATATCCGCGACCCCGACATGAACCTCGTCGAGATCTCGAACTACTGAGGCTGGCGCCAGAGCACCCTGGCCTGATCGCGCCCTGGCCTGATCGCGCCGGGCGTGGCAAGCTGGCGGCCTCCTTCCTCCCGCGAGGCCCGCCATGAAAATCGAGCGCATCGACCATCTCAACATCACCGTCGCCGATCTCGACCGCAGCATCGAATTCTACGAGCGCCTGCTCGGCGTGCGCAGCGAGCGGATGGGCGAGGGCCGCGCCGCGCTCTTGTTCGGCAACCAGAAGATCCACCTCGACCTCGCCGGCGCGAGCCCAATGACCGCCGAGAAGCGCATGCCGGCGCATATCTGCTTCATCACCGAGGCGCCCTTGGCCGAGATCGCCGCCCATGTCGAAGCCTGCGGGGTGTCGATCCGCATGCAGGGGCCGCGCGCCGGCGCGATCGGCACGATCCAGTCGGTCTACATCGACGACCCCGACAAAAATTCGATCGAGATCGCGACCTACTGAGCCCAACTCCGCATTCCCGGCGCAAGCCGGGACCCACTTT
>DATGFP010000142.1:0-41293 GCA_035309005.1 Allostellaceae bacterium
AGGAGCAGCCGCGCACGGTGCGCATCGTCTCCTATGCCGCACCGGCGAGCGGCGGAGCCGAGCAGCTCAACGCCTTCCGCACCGCGCTTGACCGCGCCCAGCTCGTCGCCGACGCGCTGAGCAGCGACGGAATTCCCAAGAGCAAGATCCAGACCGAGGCGTCGCCCGCGGGCGCCAGCGCGCCGCCGGGCCGGATCGAGGTGCAGTTGATGCCGTGATGGCAGCAGGGCTTTCCGGAGATGAAAATTTGGAGATAAGCGCGTGACTGGTCCGCTCAACATCGCGATCGCCGGGCTGGGTACGGTCGGCGCCGGCACCGTGCAGTTGCTGCAGCGCCAGGCCGAGCGGCTCACCGTGCGCGCTGGGCGGCAGCTCGTCGTCGCCGCCGTGTCGGCGCGCGACAAGGGCCGAGATCGCGGCGCCGATCTGTCGGCGGCGCGCTGGTACGATGATGCCGCGGCAATGGCCGCCGATCCCGCGATCGACGTTGTCGTCGAGCTGATCGGCGGCGCCGAGGGGGTCGGCCGCCAGGTCGTCGAGACCGCGCTCGCGCACAATAAGCACGTCGTCACCGCCAACAAGGCACTGATGGCCGAGCACGGCACGGCGCTCGCCAAAACCGCCGAAGGCGCCGGTGTGGCGCTCGCCTTCGAGGCCGCGGTCGCCGGGGGCATACCGATCATCAAGACGCTGCGCGAAGGGCTGGCCGGCAACCGGCTCTCCCGCGTCTACGGCATCCTCAACGGCACCACGAACTACATCCTGACGACGATGCGCGAGAGCGGCCGCGAATTCGCCGAGGTGCTGGCCGAGGCGCAGCGGCTGGGCTATGCCGAGGCCGATCCGGGCTTCGACATCGACGGGGTCGACGCCTCGCATAAGCTGGCGATCCTCGCCAGCGTCGCGTTCGGCCGGCCGGTCGATCTCGCCGGTGTTCATACCGAGGGCATTCGCCACGTCTCGCGGCTCGACATCGATTTCGCCGCGGAGCTCGGCTATCGCATCAAGCTCCTCGGCATCGCGCGGATCACCGAAAACGGCCTCGAGCAGCGCGTCCATCCCTGCATGGTCAAGCGCGAGACGCCGATCGCCGCGGTTGAGGGCGTGTTCAACGCGGTCGTCGCCGAGGGCGATTTCGTCGGCCGGGTGGTGCTCGAAGGCCGCGGCGCCGGGGCTTTTCCGACTGCTTCCTCGGTCGCCTCCGACCTCGTCGACATCGCCGCCGGGCGCCAGGTACCGACCTTCGGCGTGCCGGCCGCCGCGCTGAGCCAGCTGCCCGGCGCGGCGATGGAGCGCCACGAGGGCGCCTATTACATTCGCCTGATGGTGGTCGACCAGCCCGGCGTCATCGCCGACATTGCCGCCGCGCTGCGCGACGAGCAGGTCTCGCTGGAATCGATGATCCAGCGCGGCCGCGCGCCGGGCGAAGCGGTGCCGGTGGTGCTCACGACGCACGTGACGCTCGAGGCGGCGATGCGCCGCGCGCTCGACCGCATCGCCGCGCAGGATACCGTGTTGGAACCGCCGCGGATGATCCGCATCGAAGATTTCTAAAACGAAACAAGGGAGGAAACGGTGCCCGAAATATCGCAGATGGATCGCAACCTCGCGCTGGAGGCGGTTCGCGTCACCGAACTGGCGGCGCTGTCAGCCTCGCGCCTGATGGGCCGCGGCGACGAGAAGGCGGCCGACCAGGCGGCGGTCGACGCGATGCGCCAGGCACTGAACGGCCTGGCGATCGAGGGCACCGTTGTCATCGGCGAGGGCGAGCGCGACGAGGCGCCGATGCTCTTTATCGGCGAGAAGGTCGGCACCGGGCACGGGCCCAAGATCGACATCGCATTGGATCCGCTCGAAGGCACCACGATCACCGCCAAGGGCGGCGGCAATGCGCTCGCGGTGCTGGCGATGGCCGACGACGGCGGCTTCCTCAACGCGCCCGACGTCTACATGGACAAGATCGCGGTCGGCGGCGGCCTGCCCGACGGCGTCGTCGATCTCGACGAGACGCCGGCCACCAATCTGAAAAACCTGGCGCGCGCCAAAAAGGCCGAGATCGCCGACCTCGTCGTCTGCATCCTCGACCGGCCGCGCCACGCCGAATTGATCGCCAATGTGCGCGAGGCCGGCGCGCGCATCATGCTGATCGGCGACGGCGATGTATCCGGCGTCATCGCGACCTCGGACCCGGAGACCGGCATCGACATCTACATGGGCTCGGGCGGCGCCCCCGAGGGCGTGCTGGCGGCGGCGGCGCTGCGCGCGATCGGCGGCCAGATGCAGGGTAGGCTCCTCTTCCGCAACGACGACGAGCGCGGCCGGGCGCATCGCCTCGGCATCACCGACCTCAACCGCAAATACGGCCTCCTCGATTTGGCGCACGGCGACGTGATGTTCGCCGCGACCGGCGTCACCAATGGCAGCATGCTGAAGGGCGTGCGCCGCTTCCCGGGCGGGGCGCACACCCATTCGGTGGTGATGCGCTCGAAGACCGGCACGGTGCGCTACGTCGAAGCAAAGCACGACTTCACCCGCAAACAGCCCTTCGCCCCGCTCGGCCGCTGAACCCGCCGGTTGGCGATTCCGCGGTTGCGATCGCCTCTCGTCACTCCCGAGAACGCGCGGAATCCAGGGATCGCGGGGTCGCGGCCGTGACCCTGGACCCCCGCTTTCGCGGGGGTGACGATAGGGCCGTGGGGGACCCTCAATCATTGGCGTTTCTCGGCGTCCAGCGCTCGGCGTGCGGCCGGCGGTGGCGCGCCCGGGGCGAGGCCGGCGACGAAGCGGCGCTGATGTCGCAGCGGCTGGGGCTGCCGGAAATCATCGGCCGCCTCTTGGCGCAGCGTGGCATCGGGCTGGCCGAAGCGCCGCAATTCCTAGCGCCGCGGCTGCGCGACCAGCTGCCGGACCCGGCGCAGCTGCGCGACATGGCGCCGGCGGTCGCGCGCCTGGTGCGGGCGGTCTGCGACCGCGAGAAGATTGTCGTGTTCGGCGATTACGACGTCGACGGCGCGACCTCGGCGGCGCTGCTGTTGCGCTTTTTCGCGGCGGTCGGCGGCGATGCCGAGGTTTATGTGCCGGACCGGCTGCGCGAAGGCTACGGCCCCAACGCGCCGGCGCTGCTGCGCCTCAAGGCGGCGGGCGCCGGGGTCGTCATTACGGTGGATTGCGGCGCGACCGCGCACGAGCCGCTGGCCGCCGCCGCCGCGGCCGGGCTCGACGTCATCGTCGTCGATCATCACGTCACGGAGCCGCTGCTGCCGCCGGCGCTCGCGCTTATCAACCCCAACCGGCTCGACGACGAAAGCCCGCACGGCGCGCTGGCGGCGGTCGGGGTCGCCTTCCTCATGGTCGTCGCGCTCAACCGTGCGTTGCGCGAGGCCGGCCGATATGGCGGCGGGCGGGCCGAGCCCGATTTATTGCAATGGCTCGACCTGGTGGCGCTCGGCACGGTGTGCGATGTGGTGCCGCTGACTGGGGTCAACCGCGCGCTCGTCGCGCAGGGCATCAAGGTGGCGCGCGGCCTGGCAAATCCGGGCTTGCGCGCGCTGGCGGCGGCGGGCGGAGTGAGTTCGCCGCTCGATGCTTACCACCTCGGCTTTGTGCTGGGGCCCCGGGTCAATGCCGGCGGCCGGGTCGGCGCCGCCGATCTGGGGGCGCGGCTGCTCGCCACCGACGACCCGGCGCTCGCCGCCGAACTGGCGGCCAGGCTCGACGGCTACAACAGCGAGCGCCGCGCGATCGAGGCGCAGACCCTGGCGGCGGCGATCGCGGCGGTCGAGGCCGGGCCGCAATCGCCGGCGCTGGTGTTCGCCGCCGCCGAGGGCTGGCATCCCGGGGTCATCGGCATCGTCGCGGCGCGGCTGCGGGAGCGTTACGAGCGGCCGGCCTGCGTCGTCGCGCTCGATCGATCGGCGCCGGGCGGCATCGGGCGGGGCTCGGGCCGCTCGGTGCCGGGGGTGGCGCTGGGACCGGCGGTGATCGCGGCACGCCAAGCCGGCCTTCTCGTCAATGGCGGCGGGCACGCGATGGCGGCCGGCTTTACGGTCGCCGCCGAGCGGCTCGACGCGTTGCGCCAATTCCTCGCCGAACGGCTCGGCGACGGGCGGGGCGGCGAGCGCCTGGTGCCCGAGCTGGCGATCGACGGCGCGCTGGCGGCGGCGGGCGCCTGCGCCGGCCTCATCGACCATCTCGACGCGCTGGCGCCCTACGGCGCCGCCAACCCCGAGCCGCGCTTCGCCTTTCCCGGGTTGCAGGTGGTGCATGTCGAACCGGTCGGGACCGGTCACCTGCGCCTGTCGCTCGCCGATCCGCTCGGCGCGGCGCGGCTGAAGGCAATCGCCTTTCGCGCCGCCGAAAGCCCGCTCGGCGAATTTCTCGCCGCCGCGCGCGGCCGTGCGGTGCATGTCGCCGGTCATCTGCGGCGCGACAGCTACCGCGGCGGCGACGCGGTGCAGCTGGTGATCGACGACGCCGCCGCTGCCGAAAGCTGAGCGCGCTACAGCAGGCTGCGGATATGCGCGGCGAGTGCCGCGATACGGGCGGGATCGCCGGGCTTGGCCCGCCAGTTTATCGCGAGCCGGTCGTTGGTGCGGCGCGGGAACACGTGGAAATGGAAATGCCCGACCGACTGGCCGGCGCCCGGACCGTTGGACTGGATCAGGTTGAGGCCCTCCGGCTTTACCGCCTGGTTCACCGCCCGCGCGACTTTCGCCGTCGTGCGCGCGACCGCGGCGATCGCCTCGGGCGGGATGTCGAAGACACTCGCGTGGTGCGCCTTGGGGATCACCAGGCAATGGCCGTCATGCACCGGGTTGACGTCCATGAAGGCGAGCGTCCTGGCGTCTTCGAAGAGCTTGAAAGACGGCACCGCGCCGGCCACGATCTTGCAGAAGATGCAGTCGGAATCTGCAGCCATCGGATGCTCCTGGCGGCGGTCGTCTGGTGTTATACGCCGTCGCCGCCGGGCCAGCCAGCGCCGCGGCGGCGCTCAGCAGCGGAGGACGCGGGATGAACGGCTCGGCCGACGAACGCGCGGTCTTGATCGTCGTCGATGCGCAGCGCGATTTCTGCCCGGGCGGGGCGCTCGCGGTGCCAGAGGGAGACGCGATCATGCCGGCGATCAACCGGCTGGCGCGGCAATTCCGCCATGTGATCCTGACGCAGGACTGGCACCCGCCGGATCACGCCTCGTTCGCCAGCGCCCATCCCGGCCGCCAACCGTTCGACACGATCGAATTGGGTTACGGTCCACAGATTCTGTGGCCCGACCACTGCGTGCAAGGCAGCGAGGGCGCCGCGTTCCATCCGGCGCTCGACACCTCGCGGGTCGAGCTGGTGATCCGCAAGGGCTTTCGCGCCGCGATCGACTCCTATTCGGCGTTTCGCGAGAACGATCGCAAGACCCCGACCGGGCTCGCCGGCTACCTGCGCGAGCGCGGTTTCGAGCGGGTGACCTTGTGCGGCCTGGCAACCGATGTCTGCGTGTTCTTTTCGGCGATCGACGCGCGCGCAGCCGGGTTCGCGACCTCGGTCGTGCTCGAAGCAAGCGGTGCCATCGACCGCGACGGCTCCCTGGCGCGCGCCCTCACCGCGATGCGCGAAGCCGGCGTCGCGGTCCTCTGATTTGGCCCCCGCCGCCGCGCCGATAATGCTAGGCTCGGCGCCATGACGACGATGGTCGCCGAACTCTACGACGCGCTGATCGCCGCCGGCTCGCCCGAGGACAAGGCGCGCAAGGCCGCCGAGGCGATGGCCGGGTTCGACGTCTATGAGCAGCGCTTCGTCCGCGTCGAGGCCGACATCGCCGAAGTTAAGCGCGATGTCGCCGGGCTGAAACAGGACATGACCGAGGTCAAGCGCGACCTCTTCCTGCTCAAATGGACGATGGGCTTCCTGCTCGCCTTCCAGGTCGCGATCTTTATCAAGCTGTTCTTGCACTGAGCGCGGCGCGGCAACGGCTCCAGAAAATCACGAGGGGAGCGGGATGGATTTCGAGGCTTCGGACAAGGTGAAGCGTCTCTCGGCGCAGGTGCAGGGCTTCATGGAGCGCGAGGTCTACCCGGCCGAGGCGGTGTTCGAGCGGCAGATGGCCGACGCGCCGGACCGCTGGCAGGTGCCGCCGGTGATGGAGGAACTGAAGGCGAAGGCGAAGGCCGCCGGGCTGTGGAACCTGTTCCTGCCGGAATCGGAATTGGGCGCCGGGCTCAGCAACCTCGAATACGCGCCCTTGTGCGAGATCATGGGGCGCTCGCCGATCGCGCCGGAAGCCTTCAACTGCTCGGCGCCCGACACCGGAAACATGGAAACCTTGGTGCGCTATGCGACGCCGGCGCAGCAGGAGCGCTGGCTGAAGCCGCTCCTCGCGGGCGAGATCCGCTCGGCCTTCGCGATGACCGAGCCCGCCGTCGCCTCCTCCGACGCCACCAACATCGAAGCGCGCATCACCCGCGAGGGCAATTCGAGTTACGTCATCAACGCCCGGAAATGGTGGACTAGCGGTGCGATGGACCCGCGCTGCAAGATCTTCATCCTGATGGGCAAGACCGACCCGCAAGCCCCGCGCCACCAGCAGCAATCGATGATCCTGGTGCCGCGCGACACGCCGGGGGTGCGTATCGTGCGTCCGCTCACCGTCTTCGGCTACGACGATGCGCCGCACGGCCATGCCGAAGTTGAGTTCAAGGACGTCCGCGTGCCGGTCGAGAACATTCTTCTGGGCGAGGGGCGCGGTTTCGAGATCGCGCAGGGAAGGCTCGGGCCGGGGCGCATCCACCATTGCATGCGGATGATCGGGCTGGCTGAGCGCTGTCTCGAAGCGATGGTGGCGCGCGTGAAAAGCCGGGTCGCGTTCGGCCGGCCCTTGGCCGACCAGGGCGTCATCCGCGAATGGATCGCCGATTCGCGCATGGAGATCGAGCAGGCGCGCCTCCTGACGCTGAAGGCCGCCGCGATGATGGACACGGTCGGCAACAAGGCGGCGCAGGCCGAGATCGCGATGATCAAGGTGGTGGCGCCGAAGATGCTCTTGGCGGTCATCGACCGCGCGATCCAGGCGCATGGCGGCGCCGGCGTCTCGGGCGATTTCGGCCTCGCCTACGCCTGGGCGCGCTCGCGCGTCATGCGCATCGTCGACGGCCCCGACGAGGTCCACAAGCGCGCCGTGGCGCGGGTGGAACTGCGCAAATGAAGTTGGATCGGCTTCCGCGCGTCGTTCGAGACGCGTGCCGTTGGCACGCTCCTCACGATGACGGGATGTTGTTTATGCCTTCAACGACCACCGCCATGGTGAGGAGCCATGCGGAGAATGGCGTCTCGAACCACGCAGGGCGCTGATGCAGCGGTCCCTTGAGGCGGCCGAACTGATCGAGGAACGACCGGACGAGCGTCTCGATGCGACCCGGCTCGAACCCTATCTGCGCGCGCATCTGCCGGGCGCCGAGGGTGAGCTGTCGGTGCGTCAGTTCGGCGGCGGCAAGGCCAACCTGACTTACCTAGCGCGGTTCGGCGAAAACGAGTTCGTGTTGCGGCGGCCACCCTTGGGGCCGATCCCGCCCGGCGCGCACGACATGCGGCGGGAACATCGCGTGCTGTCGGTACTGCATCGGCGCTTTCCACTTGCCCCGCGCAGCCTCCTCTTGTGCGAGGACGAGAGCGTCATCGGCGCCATTTTCATCGTTGAGGAGCGGCGCCACGGGTTTGTCATCCGCGACGACATCCCGCCCGAATTCGCCGGCCGGCCCGAGCTCAACCGGCGGATCGGCGAGGCGCTGGTCGACGCGCTCGCCGATCTGCACCTGGTGCCGCCGGGCGAAGTGGGGCTCGGCGATCTCGGCCGGCCGGAGGGCTATGTCGCGCGCCAGCTCGAAGGCTGGACCCGGCGCTGGGACGCCGCGCAGGGCGGCGAAGAGGCCGAACGCGCCGCGGCGGCAATGGCGCCGGTGCTCGACTGGCTCGGCCGGCATCTGCCGGAGTCCGGCGGCGCGGCGCTGCTGCACAACGACTACCGGCTCGACAATTGCCTGTTGGACAGCGCCGACCCCGGCCGCATCGCGGCGGTGCTCGACTGGGACATGTGCACCCAGGGCGATCCCTTGGCCGATCTCGGCTACGTCCTCAACTACTGGGTCGAGCCTTGTGACGACCCGGCGTGGCGCGAAATCGCCGCGATGCCGACCTGGCGCGACGGGTTTCCGAGCCGCGCCGAAGCGACCCGGCGCTACGCCGCGCGCACCGGGTTCGACGTGTCGGCAATTGGCTGGCATCAGGTCTTCGCGGCCTTCAAGCTCGCGGTCATCATCCAGCAGATCTATATCCGCTACGTGCGCGGCCAGACCCAGGACCAGCGCTTCCGCTATTATTACCGCCGCGTCCGCGGCCTCGCCGACAAGGCACGCGCGGCGGCGGGATTGTAGCCGCCGATCGAGATTGCTTCGCTGCGCTCGCAATGACCGCAAACCATGTCGTCATTGCGAAGAGCGCAGCGACGAAGCAATCTTGTGCCATGATCGTCTTCGATCGGAGAGCCGAGAATGAGCGAAATCCAGGCATTGGTGCATGACGTGTTTGGCACCGTCGTCGATTGGCGCTCGGCGGTGACGGCCGACGGCGAGGCGCTCGGCGCGCGCAATGGCATCGGCGGCGTCGATTGGCAGCAATTCGCCGACGAGTGGCGCGGCGCCTACGCGCCGTCGATGAACCGGGTGCGCACCGGCGAATTGCCGTGGACCAACCTCGATGCGCTACACCGCATGGGGCTCGACGCGCTGCTCGACAAATTCGGCATCGCGAGCAAGCTCGGCGAAGCGGACAAGGTATGGTTCAACCTGACCTGGCACCGCCTGAAGCCATGGCCGGATTCGGTGCCGGGCCTCACCCGCATCAAGCAGAAATTCATCATCGCCACCTTGTCGAACGGCACCGTGCGGCTCCTCACCGACATGGCGAAATACTGCGGCCTGCCGTGGGACATGGTGCTCGGCTCCGACATCGTGCGGCACTACAAGCCCGACGCCGAGATGTACCAGTCGGCGATCCACTTCCTCGGTAACGACGATCCGGGCGCGGTGATGATGGTGGCGGCGCACAACAACGATCTCGTCAGCGCCGCCAAGCACGGCATGAAGACGGCCTACATCAACCGCCCGTACGAAAAGGGCGCCAAGCAGGATCGCGACTTCAAGGCCGAGCACGATTTCACCTATGTCGCCACCGGCTTCGAGGATCTGGCGACGCAGCTCGGAACCTGATCGCGGAACTCGGCGCGAGCCGGGCCCGTTTCGCCAGCAGGGCGAGGACTGGCATGGCGCTCGAGGAATACCAGCGCAAGCGCGACTTCCGGCAGACGCCGGAGCCCTCCGGCGCGGCGCGCCGCCGCGGGAAGCAGGCGGCGGCGCTGTCGTTTGTCGTGCAGAAACACCGCGCGACCCGGCTGCACTACGATTTCCGCCTCGAACTCGACGGCGTGCTGCTCTCCTGGGCGGTGCCGAAGGGGCCGAGCCTCGATCCGCAGGAAAAGCGCCTCGCGGTGCATGTCGAGGACCACCCGATCGAGTATGGCGGGTTCGAGGGCGTCATCCCGAAGGGCCAGTATGGCGGCGGCACGGTGCTGTTGTGGGACCGCGGCACCTGGACGCCGCTGGAGCCCGACCCCGCTGCCGCCTACCGCAAGGGCGCGCTCAAATTCCGCCTCGACGGCGCGAAGCTGCACGGCAATTGGGCGCTGGTGCGGATGGGCGGCAAGGCCGCCGCAAAGGCCCTTGGCGAAAAGCACGAGAACTGGCTGTTGATCAAGGAGCGCGACGAGGAGGCGGCGCCCGGCAGCGACGCCGCGCTGGTCGATGACAGTCCATTGAGCGTCGCGACCGGGCGCTCGATGGAGGCGATCGCCGCCGATCGCGACCGGGTGTGGGAGTCGGGGAAAGGCGAAGTGGCCGGCGATCCGTCTCCCGCCAGAAAGCCGCTCGCCGCGGCGAGGCCGCGCGCTGCGCGCAAGCGCGCGATGCCGGAAAAGCTCGTGCCGCAGCTCGCGACCCTGGCCGACGCGCCGCCCGAGGGCGAGGAATGGCTGCACGAGATCAAGTATGACGGCTACCGCCTGTTGGCCCGGATCGCACGCGGCACGGTCCGCCTTACCACCCGCGGCGGGCTCGACTGGACCGACAAGTTCGCGGCGTTGGCGAAGGCGCTCGCGGCGCTGCCGGTCGAGAGCGCGCTGCTCGACGGCGAGATCGTGGCGCTCGCCCCCGACGGCACGACGAATTTTGGCGAGCTGCAGGACGCGATCGCGCGGCGCGACACCGGCGGGCTCGTGTTCTACGCGTTCGACCTCTTGTACCAAGACGGCTGGGACTTGACAGAGGCGCTGCTCGAAGACCGCAAGGCCGCGCTGGCCGCGATCGTGACGCACCACGGCGAGGGCCTGGTGCGCTACAGCGACCACCAGATGGGGCGCGGCCCCGAGTTTTTCCGCCACGTTTGCGGCTACAAGCTCGAGGGCATCGTCGCCAAGCGGCGTGACCGACCGTACCGGCCGGGGCGCGGCCGCGACTGGCTCAAGGTCAAGTGCGACAACCGCGACGAGTTCGTCGTCGTCGGCTTTACGGAGCCGGCTGGCCGGCGGCACGGCTTCGGCGCCCTCTTGATCGGCTATTACGACAAGGCGGGCCGGCTGCATTACGCCGGCCGGGTCGGCACCGGCTTCAACGATGCGCAGCTGAGCGCGATGCGGCAGCGTCTCGACGCGATCGAACGCCCCGAGCGGCCGGTCGCGCCGCCGCAGGGCGTCTCGACCCGGGGGGTGCACTGGACCGAGCCGCGCCTTGTCGCGCAGGTGCGCTATGGCGGCTGGACCACCGACGGGGTGCTGCGCCACCCCGCCTTCCTCGGCCTGCGCGACGACAAAAGCCCGGAGGAAGTGGTGTACGAATCGCGAGATGGCGACCCGCGTCCGGCTGACTCTCCCCTCACCCCGACCCTCGCCCCGCGGGCGGGGAGAGGGAGGGCGGTGGCGACGCCGCGACAACCAGCCCCTCTCCCCGCCCGCGGGGAGAGGGAGGGGCCCGGCGCGAAGCGACGGGAGGGTGAGGGGCCAAGCGAGCCCGCGCCGCGGCGCGACGGCAGCGTCGATTTCGCCGGCGTGCGCCTCACCAACCCCGGCCGCGTGCTTTATCGCGAGGAAGGCATCACCAAGCTACAGCTGGCGCAGTATTACGCCGCGATCGAGGGTTGGGCCTTGCCGCAGCTGGCACACCGGCCGTTAAGCCTGGTGCGCTGCCCCGAGGGCTACGACAAGCAATGCTTTTACCAGAAGCACCTGTCGAGCGGCGTACCGGACGCGCTGGGCCGGGTCGAGATCGCCGAGAAAGAGGGGGCCAAGCCCGAGACCTACCTCGTCATCGAGAATTTGGCCGGGCTGATCGGCGTCGTGCAGATGGGCGTCCTCGAGATCCACCCCTGGGGCTCGACGGTGAAAAAACTCGAAACGCCTGACCGCATCACCTTCGATTTCGACCCCGACGAGGGACTGCCGTGGGAGGAGGTCACCGCGGCGGCCATCGAAATGCGCGAGGCGCTGTCCGGCATCGGCCTCCAGAGCTTCGCCAAGACGACCGGCGGCAAGGGGCTGCACGTCGTCGTGCCGGTGGCGCCTAAGCTGGGATGGGAGGCGGTCAAGGAATTCTCGAAATGGGTCGCCGAGCGCTTCGCCGCCGCCTATCCGCAGCGTTTCACGACCAACATGGCGAAGCGCGCCCGCACCGGCCGCATCTTCATCGACTATCTGCGAAATGGCCGCGGCGCGACCGCGATCGGCGCCTATTCGGCGCGGGCGCGAGCGGGCGCGCCGGTCGCGACGCCGCTGTTCTGGGAAGAGGTCGAAGCGGGCGTCAAGCCCGCCGCCTTCACCGTGCTGAGCGTGCCGGGCCGCCTCGCCAAGCTCACCTCCGACCCCTGGGCCGAATTGCCCAAGCTGCGCCAGTCGCTCAGCGCCCGGGTCCGCCGCGAAGTCGGGATTTGAGGCAGCCGGCGGTCGCCAAAGGGTATATTCTTCGTACTGCTTCGACCATCGGGGGGTGGCGGTGGCGTTTCAGGTCGCCTGGCGAATACTAACCTACCAGAAGGGACGCACGGTGCTGGCGACCGGCGGCATTTTCATCGCGATCCTCTTGATCTTCGTCGAGCTCGGCTTTTTCGTGGCGGTGCCGCAGGGCGGCCTCTTGGTCTACGACCACATGCGCTTCGACCTCTTGATGGTCTCCGACAAATACCTGTTCCAGTCGCAGGCGGGCCAGTTTGCGCGGGCGCGGCTCGAAGCGGCGCGCAAGGTCGCGGGGGTGGCGCAGGCCACCGGGGTCTACCTCGGCGGCGCCAAATGGCAGGACCCGAAGGGCGGCATCAGGCTCGACGCCACGGTGCTCGGCCTCGACCCGCGCGCCGGGGTGTTCGCCGTCGCCGACATCGAGCGCCAGGCCGCGACGCTGGAGCGCCCGGACACGGTGCTGGTCGACGGCGCGACCCGCTCGCTGTTCGGGCCGCTCGGCGCCGGCCGCGCCATCGACATCGCCGGCCGGCGCATGACGATCGGCGGCGACTACACGCTCGGCACCGGCTTTCTCGGGCTCGGCGTCGTCCTCGCCAGCGACACTAACTTCTTTCGCATGTTCGCCGGACGCCCGGCCGACACGGTCAATTTCGGCCTCGTCACCCTGCAGCCCGGCGGCGATCCCGGCCGCGTGGCGCAAGCCTTGCGCGCGGCGCTGCCGGCGGACATGCGTGTCTTCACCCGCCCCGAGCTCGTCAGCCACGAGGTCGCCTACTGGACGACGCGCACCGCGACCGGCCTCATTTTCGGCTCCGGGCTGGTGGTGTCGTTCATCGTCGGGATCATGGTGCTGTACCAGACGCTGGCGACCCAGATCACCCGTCAGCTGCCGCAATTCGCCACGCTGAAGGCGATCGGCTACAGCGACCGTACGCTCAACGCGATCGTCCTGATCGAGGCGCTCCTGATCATGCTGGTCGCATTTCTCCCGGCGCTCGGCGCGGCGCTCGTGATTTACGGCGTGGTGCGCGACGCGACATTGCTGCCGCTCAGCCTCGGTGCGAGCGAACTGCTGGCGGTGTTCGCGATTACCCTGGTGATGGCGGCAGCTTCGGCCTTCCTGTCGCTCGGCGGGTTGCGGCGGGCCGATCCCGCCGAGATCTTCTGAGGAGGCCGGCGCTGACCGCAAGGGGCGCGACAAGGCGCCTGCCCGGCCCTCGGCGCGTGCCGCTCGCGCTGCGCAACCTCTTGGCCAACAAGCGGCGGCTGTTGCGCTCGAGCGCCGGGATCGGCTTTGCGGTGCTGCTGATGCTGGTGCAGCTCGGCTTCGAGCGCGGGTTTTTCGATGCCTCGCTGGCGACGGTGCGGCAGTTCGACGGCGACCTCTTCATCATGAATGCCGACAAATACCGGGTCGCGACGCGCGATCCGTTTCCGGCCGGCGATCTGGCGAGCGCGCGCAACGTCGCCGGCGTTCTCTCGGTGTCGCCGCTCTATGCGGCCTGGCAGGAATTTTTCTGGCAGCCGCCGGGCGAGGATCAGCCCTATCTCGTGCAAGCCTTCGCCTTCGACCCCGACCACCCGGTCTTTCTGCTGCCCGAGGTCAAGGCCGCCAGCGCGCGGCTGAAGGCGGCCGATGCGGTGCTCGTCGACCGCCGCGCCCGCGGCTTTCTCGGCATGGCGAGCGGCGCCGGCGAGGCGAAGCTCAACGGCCACACCGTGCACATTGTCGGCAGCTTCGCGCTGGGCCCTGATTTCATGACCGACGGCACCGTGATGATGAGCGCGGCGACCTATGCCCGGCTGCTTCCGGGGAGAGGGGGAGCGGCCGCCGCGGCGCCGGTCGAATTCGGCGTCGTCGAAGCGCGGCCCGGCGCCGACCTCGCCGTTGTAGAGCGCGCGCTGCAGGCGGCGCTGCCCGCCGGCCTGCGGGTGTTGACGAAGGCGCAGCTCGTCGAATTCGAGCGCAGCTTCGAGGCCGATCTGTCCTCGGCCGGGCCGATCTTCTGGCTGGGGACGGTGGTCGGCTTTGTCGTCGGCCTGCTGATCTCCTATCAGATCATCTATACCGACCTGTCCGACCAGCTCCCGCAATACGCGACGCTGAAGGGCATGGGGTACAACAACGGCTACCTGGTGCGGGTGGTGCTCGGGCAGGCGGCGCTGTCGGCGCTGGCCGGCTATGTGCCGGCCTGGCTCCTATGCCTCGTCGTCTACCGCGCGATCGGCGCCGTCGCGCTGCTGCCGCTGCACATGACCCTGTCGCTGACCCTGCTCAGCTTTGCGCTCACCCTCGGCATGTGCCTGTTGTCGGCCAGCCTGGCGATCCGCCGGGTGATCGCGGCCGACCCGGCGGAGATTTTCTGATGGATGCGCCTCCGTTGATCGACCCCGACGTCGAGCCCAACCCGGTGCTGCGGGCCGACGGCGTCAATTTCGCCTACGGCGAGGGCGAGGCGCGCAACCCGGTGCTGTTCGATATCGGGCTTCACGTCCAGCCCGGCCAGCTGGTGGTGATGACCGGCCCGTCGGGCTCGGGGAAGACGACGCTGCTGACCCTGATCGGCGCGCTGCGCTCGATGCAGGAGGGCCGCATCGAAGTGCTGGGCCACGATTTGTCGCGGCTCGCGGCCGGCGCCCTGGTGCGGATGCGGCGCGATATCGGCTTCATCTTTCAGATGCACAACCTCTTCGAAGCGCTGAGCGCTTACGAGAACGTCAAGATGGCGCTGCAGCTCAACGGCGCCCATTCGGGGGCCGAGATGCGCGCACGCGGCGTCGCGATGCTGGAGCGCCTCGGGCTCGGCGCCCGCGTCGACTACAAGCCGCGCTCGCTCTCGGGCGGCCAGCGCCAGCGGGTGGCGATCGCCCGGGCGTTGGCCAATCGCCCGCGCCTCGTGCTGGCCGACGAGCCGACCGCGGCGCTCGACCCGGATTCGACCCGCAACGTCGTGAGTCTCTTCAAGGAGCTGACCGTCGAGGATGGCGCCGCGATCGTCATGGTGACGCACGACCACCGCATCATCGAGCTGGCCGACCGCCTCGTGCACATGGTCGACGGCCGCATCGTCTCCGACGTCATGCTCAACGACGCGCTGCGCATCTGCGAGTTCCTGAAGGACGTCGAGGGCTTCAAGAACCTGACCCCGACCGAGCTGACGCATGTCGCCGAAGGCATGACCAAGCGCCATTACATGCCGGGCGAGGTAGTGATCCGCGAGGGCGATGTCGGGCACGAGCTGTTCCTGATTTCCGAAGGCGAGGTTAGAATCGAGCGTGGCGCCAGCGAGGTGGCGCGGCTCGGCCCCGGCGAGTTCTTCGGCGAATTGGCGCTGATGAGCGGGGCGCCGCGCAACGCCAGCGTGGTGGCCGCCCTGCCGCTCGAAGCCTATGTGCTGGGCGAGGACCAGTTCCACGCCGCGATCGACCAGAGCGCGAGCTTCCGCGACCAGCTGCGCCGCGTCTATTTCCTGCGCCACTGAGGCCGTTCCGGCCGGCCTCGCCTTTCGGGCGCGAGATTGCGTCGCTACGCTCGCAACGACCTCCGGGCTTAGCCTGTCATTGCGAGGAGCGCAGCGAGGAAGCAATCTCGATGAACGAGGTTCCTGCTAGGCGGCGGCGCGGATCGCGGCGCGCTTGACGTCGCTGCCGACGAACGGCTCGAACGGGGTGAAGTTCTTCTCGAAATTGCCGCGCAGGCTGCGTGCGGTCTCGTCGTAGGCGGTCTTGTTCGACCAGGTGCCGCGCGGGTCGAGCACGGTAGGCGGCAGGTCGGCGCAGGTTTCCGGCACGAGGAAGCCGAAATTGGGGTCCTGGCGCATCGGGGCGGCGGCGAGGCTGCCGTCGAGCGCGGCGCGCAACAGTGCCCTGGTATGGGCGATCGCCATGCGCTTGCCGACCCCGTAGGCGCCGCCCGACCAGCCGGTGTTGACGAGCCAGCAATCCGATTTGTAGCGGGCGATGCGCTCGCCGAGCATCTTGGCGTATTCCGAGGGATGGCGCGGCATGAACGGCGCGCCGAAGCAGGTCGAGAACACCGCCTTCGGCTCCTTGCCGAGGCCGACTTCGGTGCCGGCGACCTGCGCGGTATAGCCCGACAGGAAATGATACATCGCCTGCTCGGCCGAGAGCTTGGCAATCGGCGGCATGACGCCGAAGGCGTCGCAGGTCAGCATCACGACGTTTTTCGGATGCGGCGCCATGCCGTGCTCGTCGGCGTTGGGGATGAAGTCGAGCGGATAGCAGGCGCGCGTGTTTTCGGTCAGGTTGTCGTCGTCGACATCGGGCATCCGCGAGATCGAGTCGAGCACGACGTTTTCCAATACCGTGCCGAACCGGGTGATCGTCGCATAGATCTCGGGCTCGGCCTTCGGCGACAGATTAATCACCTTGGCGTAGCAGCCGCCCTCGAAATTGAAGATGCCGCGGGGGCTCCAGCCGTGCTCGTCGTCGCCGATCAGGGTGCGCGAATGGTCGGCCGACAGCGTCGTCTTGCCGGTGCCGCTGAGGCCGAAGAAGATCGCGCAATCGCCCTTCGGCCCGACATTGGCCGAGCAGTGCATCGGCAGGACGTCGCGGGCCGGCAGCACGAAGTTGAGATAGCCGAACACCGATTTCTTGATCTCGCCGGCATAGCGCGTGCCGCCGATCAAGACGAAGCCGGTGGCGAAGTTCACCAGGACGATGGTCTCCGAACGGACCCCGTCGAGCTCCGGGATCGCGCGGAAATCGGGCGCGTGGAGGATCGTGAAGGCCGGCTTGAAATCGGGCAATTCGGCCGGGTGCGGTCGGATAAACATGTTGCGGGAGAACAGGTTCGGCCAGGCGGCGTCGTTGATCACCCGCACCGGCAGCCGATATTCCGGATCGGCCCCGGCGTAGAGGTCCTGGACGAACAGCTCCTTGCCCTGCAGGTAGGCCAGCATCCGCTGCTGCAGGCTGTCGAACCGCGCCGGCTCGATCGGCTGGTTGATGTCGCCCCACGCGACCGTATCTTGCGTCCCCGGTTCCTTGACGATGTATTTGTCGCGCGGCGAGCGGCCGGTGTGCCGGCCGGTGTTGACGACAAAGCTGCCGCCGAGCCCGAGGACGCCCTCGCCGCGCCGCACCGCATGCTCGTAAAGGTGCGGCGCCGTCAGGTTCCAGTGCACGTTGCCGAAATGGCGCATGCCCTGCTCACCGAGGCCGAAGCGGGGCGTGCGGGCTGCCAACGGTTTATCCGCCTGGTCCAAGCTTTCCTCCTGTGTCGTCCCGCCTGCTATGCATCAGGCGTGCCGTCGCTGTCGCTTAACGATTGAGCGGCAAGATAAACTGCCCGGAGAGCCCCGGCAAGCAACGCGATTGCGGCAAAACCGGCGCTGCCGGCCGCGCCGGGTCAGGCGGACGGCGGCGCGGCGCGGGCGGTCTCGGCCAGCGCCGCGAGGACGCGCCGCGCTGCCGCCGGGGTCAGCACCGGCGCGGCGAAATCGAGCCGCGTGGTCTCGCCGCCGCCCTCGCTCGAGCGGCGCAGATCGAGCCCCTCCGGGTCGATGCCGGTCATCCGCCAGTCGCTCCCGCCGCGCCCCAGGAGACGAGTGGCGTAAAGCGCGAGCGCATCGGCGTGGTCGGCGTTCATGTGGGCGATGATCTCCGCCTCGGCCGCAGCGAGCCGCGGCGCCGGCGCGGCGCGCAGGTCCGGGGCATCGAGCCAGGCGATCCGGCCGAAGCCGGCGACCAGGTGACCGCGCTCGACGACCACCCGATAGAAGTGGAAATCGGCGAAACCGGCGTAGGCGGCGCTTTCCGGATGGCGTGCGGCAAAGCGCGCCGCGGCCCGCGGATCGGCGCACCGCTCGGCTCGGCCGATAATTGTCAGTCGCGCCGCGGCGAGCGGGTCGGGCCGGTCCGCGCCCTCGTCGAACAGCAGCGAGACGCTGGGTTCCGCCAGCAGGTTCCTTGTGTGCTGGGCCAGATCGGAGAGCAGCAGGAGCGGGCTCGCGTCATGCTCGCAAGCGCTCGCGACGAGCGAGACGTAAGGCCGGCCGGCGGAGAGGGTGGCCAAGGCGGCGTGGCCCCGGCCGCGGATCAGCCGCCGCGCCAGCGCCCCGCGCGCCGCCGGATCGTCGGCTTCAGTCACGGCGAGCGGCATTGCATCGCCACAATCCGGCTCCGTCGAAGACTTGGACGTCATATGATCGACAAAATCATGCTCTCTCGCCACCGACAACCGGCAGGTTACAGCACCGGGCGACATCGCGTCGCGCCGAATAGCTTTGCTCGACGCCCTTTGTGTTTGCCGCCGAGCCGCCATATTTAGGCGGCAGACGTTGCGGCCGGGCGGCGCGCCCGCCGGCGCAGCGGATTTTGGGGGATCTGCCGTGACAAGCACGATTGCTCTGGTCGACGACGACCGCAACATCCTGACTTCGGTATCGATGGCGCTCGAGGCGGAGGGGTTCGCGGTGCGCTGTTACGCCGACGGCGCCGAAGCCTTGCAGGCGATGACCGCGCAGCCGGTCGATCTGGCCGTGCTCGACATCAAGATGCCGCGCATGGACGGGATGAAGCTGCTCGAGCAGTTGCGCAAGCAAAGCCAGATCCCAGTGATTTTCCTGACCTCGAAGGACGACGAGGTCGATGAGTTGATCGGCCTCACGATGGGCGCCGACGACTACATCAAGAAGCCGTTTTCGCAACGGCTGCTGATCGCCCGCATCCAGGCGCTGATCCGCCGCGGCGAACTGGCGCGCGAGCGCGAGGAGATCCAGGGCGAGCCGGTCATCGTGCGTGGCCAGATGACCTTGGATCCGGCGCGGCATCAGTGCACCTGGCGCGCCGATCCGGTCGAGCTGACCGTCACCGAGTTCCTCATCCTCAGATCATTGGCGCAGCGGCCCGGCCACGTCAAAAACCGCGACCAGCTGATGGACGCGGCCTATGGCGAGCACATCTATGTCGACGATCGGACGATCGACAGCCACATCAAGCGCTTGCGCAAGAAATTCAAGGCGATTGATGCGGAATTCGCCCAGATCGAAACCCTCTATGGCGTCGGCTATCGATATCGCGACCGCTGAGGCGGGCGAGCCCGCCGTACGCGAGGCCCCGGCCGGCCGGCCGCAACTCGCCGCTCCCGGCCCGGAGAGCGGCGGCGAACGGCCGTCGGGGGCAGCGGCCCCGGGCGGGCGCCGGCGTGTCTTGAGGCTGGCGGCCGGGCGCCGCGGGGCTTGGCTCGGTTGGCGCCGCTGGCCTTCGGTCTCGCCGCTGACCCGGCGCATCGTCGCCGTCAACGTGCTGCCGCTGGCGCTGCTCGCGGTCGGTTTTCTCTATCTCGGCAAATTCGAGGGCAGCCTGATCGGGCAGCAGATCGAGTCGCTGCACACCCAAGGCGAGATTTTCGCCGCCGCGCTCAGCGAAGGGGCGGTGCTGGACTCGGCCGACGAGGGCGAGGTGCTGCTGCCGGACCTTGCGCGGCAGATGATGCGCCGCCTCGTCGAGCCGACCCAGACTCGCGCCCGGCTGTTCGATACCCACGGCCGGCTGATTGCCGACAGCCGGCTGTTGCTCGGGCCCGGTCGCAACTCGGGCGCGGACCATCCGCCTTCATACAAGGGGCTGGCGGACTGGATCTACAGCGCGATCGCCGACCTGCTGCCGAGCCGCAGCAAGCGCCCGGCCTATCGCGAAGGCGACACCGCCGCGGTTTACACCGAGGCTGCGGAGGCGTTGCACGGCGCCAGCGGGTCGGCGGTGCGCTCCGACCCGGAAACCGGCGGCCTCGTCATCAGCGTCGCGGTTCCGCTGCAGCGCTACAAGCAGGTGCTGGGCGCGGTGATGCTATCGACCAGCAACCGCGAAATCGAGGACGAACTGCGCACCGTGCGGCTTGAGCTGATGCGCATCTTCGGCGTGACGCTGCTCGTGACGGTGATGCTGTCGCTCTACCTCGGCGGGACGATCGCCCGGCCGATCCGGCGCCTCGCAATCGCGGCGCAACGGGCGCGCGGCCGCGGCGCCCGGATCGAAATCCCCGAAATCACCGGACGCAACGACGAGATCGGCCGATTGGCCGGCTCGCTGCGCGAGATGACCGACGCGCTGTGGCAGCGGATGAGCGCGATCGAGAGCTTTGCCGCCGACGTCGCGCACGAGATCAAGAACCCGCTATCCTCGCTGCGCAGCGCGGTCGAGACCGCCGCCCGCATCGACGATCCGGCCAAGCAGCGCCAGCTGATGGCGATCATCCAGGACGACGTCGAGCGGCTCGACCGGCTGATTACCGACATCTCCGACGCGTCCCGGCTCGACGCCGAGCTGAGCCGCCTCGAATTGTCGCCGACCGATATCGCGGCGATGCTGCGGGCGCTGACCGACATGCACGAGGCGACCAGGGCCGAGGGATCGCCGCGCTTGGTGCTCGACCTGCCGGCCGGCCGGCCGCTGATCGTGCCCGGCATCGAGAGCCGCCTGTCGCAGGTCTTCCTCAACGTCATCGCCAACGCCGTCTCGTTCAGCCCGCCCGACGGCGAGATCCGCATCCGCGCGGTGCGCGACGGCCGTGCTGTGCTAGTAAGCGTCGAGGATCAGGGCCCCGGCATCCCGGAGGACAAGTTGACCGCGATCTTCGACCGCTTCTACAGCGAGCGGCCGGCTGGCGAGAAATTCGGCACGCATTCGGGGCTCGGCCTGTCGATTTCCCGGCAGATCGTCGAAGCCCATCGCGGCCGCATCTGGGCCGAGAACCGTACCGACGCGGCGGCTACCGGCAAGCATGCGGTGTGCGGCGCGCGGTTTCTGATCCGTCTGCCGGCCGAACCATGACCAACCAGCGATGACAAACGAGCCGAGATGGACGCTGATCCACGCGACCGCGGTCGCGCTCGACGGTCACGCGGTGCTGCTGCGCGGCCATCCCGGCGCCGGCAAATCCGATCTGGCGCTGCGACTGATTGACGCCGGTGCACGGCTCGTCGCCGACGATCAGAGCCAGCTGTGCCGGCGCGGCGATTCGCTGATCGTGCGCTCCCCGCCGGCGATTTCCGGGATGATCGAGGTGCGCGGCGTCGGCATCCTGCGGGTCGAGCCGCTCTCCGAGGCGGCGGTCGCGCTGGTCGTCGATCTGGTGCCGCGCGAGCGGATCGAGCGCATGCCCGAGCGCCGCCGCGAGACGCTTCTTGGGCTTTCTCTGCCGCTGATCGCGATGGCGCCGTTCGATGCGTCGGCGCCGGCCAAGCTGCGCCTCACGGTGCGCGCGTTTACCGCGGCGGGACTTACCGCTATGCTCCCCGAATGACGAGCGACGGTGTCGCCGGCACCGCAGGCGAATGTCGTTGGGAGGCCGGCGCGCGGTTCGGCGCGGGCGGCCGTTGATGAAGTGTGATGACGAACGGCTCGCGCGGCGCTATATCGAGCCCGCATACCCTCATACTCACGCCGGGATTTCCCCCAGTTCCCCCCGGCGCGAGCGGCAAGTGGCCCCTGCCCTGCGCAACTCCTCGCCCCTCCTGAGAATGAACGCGGCCCCGACGAGGCGACCCCGGTGATCGGGATGGTCCTGGTCACGCATGGGCGGCTGGCCGCGGAGTTCGTCGCTGCCTTGGAGCACGTCGTCGGCGCGCAGGCGCAGATCGCCGCAGTCTGCATCGGCCCCGACGACGACATGGAGGCGCGCCGGCAGGATATTCTCGGCTCGATCGCCAAGGTCGACAGCGGCGACGGCACGGTGCTGCTGACCGACATGTTCGGCGGCACGCCGTCCAACCTCGCGATCTCGGTGATGGATCGCGGCAAGGTCGAGGTCATCGCCGGCGTCAACCTGCCGATGCTGATCAAGCTGGCGAGCCTGCGCCAGAGCGAAACCCTGGAGCGCGCGGTGCTCGGGGCGCAGGAAGCCGGGCGCAAATACATCAACGTCGCCTCGCAATTGCTGGCGGATGCGCGGCGGTGAGCCCCGACGGCGACCCCGGCAAGCTCCCCGGCGCGGCGTCGAGCGCCGTTACGGTCCGGCGCACCTGCGAGATCTGCAACCTGAAAGGGCTGCACGCGCGCGCCGCGGCCCGCTTCGTCAAGACCGCGGGCCAGTTCGACGCCGAAATCTGGGTGCGCAAGAACGGCACGGCGGTCTCCGGCCGGTCGATCATGGGGCTGATGATGCTCGCCGCGGCGGCCGGCGCGATGATCGAGATCACCGCAACCGGGCGCGACGCGGCGTTGGCGGTGGAGTCGCTCGCCCGCCTGATCGACTGCAAGTTCGATGAGGATTGACGAGACCCCCGCGGCCACCTCCTCGGGGAATGAGCAGCGGCTGACCGGGATCGGCGTCTCGCCGGGCATTGCAATCGGGCCGGCTTATCTCGGCGACCGCGGCGAATTGCCGGTGCGCGAGAGCCGGATCGCCGAATCCGGAATCGACGCCGAGCGCGCCCGCTTTACCGATGCGGTCGCGCTGTCGGTCAAGCAATTGCGCAAGCTGAAGACGCGTGCCACGGCGCTGCCGGGCTCGGCCGCCGACGAAATCGGCTATGTGCTCGACGCGCACCTGGCGATGCTGGCGAATTCGCGCCTGGTGCGTGGCGTGCATCAGCGCATCTCGCGCTCGCGCATCAACGCCGAGCGGGCGATCGAATTGGAGATCGAGGAGCTCGGCAAAACCTTCGCGGCGATGACCGACCGCTATCTCGCCGCCCGTATCGACGACATCCGCGTCGTCGGGGCGCGGCTCATCCGCAATCTGCTGAAAAAACCCTACGTCGCTTACGCCGGGCTGAGCGGCGGCGCGGTCATCCTCGCCGAGGAGGTGACCCCGGCCGACACCGCCCTGATGGATCCGCGCCGGATCGCCGGCTTCGCCGCCGAATACGGCGGGCCGGAAGGCCACACCGCGATCATGGCGCGGGCGCTTGGCCTGCCGGCGGTCCTCGCGGTGCGCGGGCTCTTGGCGCGGGCGCACGCCGACACCAAGGTGGTGATCGACGGTTCCGCCGGAACAGTGATCTTCGACCCGTCGCCCGCGACGATCGAAGATTACCGCGAGCGCCACGCCGAGTTCACCCGCGAGCGGCGGCTCTTCGGCCGGCTGCGACGGCTGCCGGCGGTGACCCGCGATGGCGTCGAGATCCGCCTTGAAGCAAACCTCGAATTGCCGATCGAACTCGAACAGGCGATGGCCAGCGGCGCCGCCGGGCTCGGCCTGGTGCGCACCGAATTTCTCTACATGAACCGCGAGGATTTGCCGAGCGAGGACGAGCAATACGAGTTCTTCGCCAGCCTGGTGCGCGGCATGGAGGGGCGTCCGGTGACGCTGCGCACGCTCGATGTCGGCGGCGACAAATTGCCCGAGGCGCTGGCGCAATACGCCGCCGCCGACACCGCCAACCCGGCGCTCGGGTTGCGCGCGATCCGTCTGTCGCTGAAGGAGCGCCGGCTGCTCGACTCGCAGCTCGCGGCGATGCTGCGCGCCGGCCGTCACGGCCCGGTGCGCATCCTGCTTCCGATGATCTCGACGCTCGACGAATTGCGCCGCGCCCGCGAGGCGATGGAGCAGGTGGCGCGGCGCTTGCGCCGGCGCGGCGTCAAGATACCCGAGACGCTGCCGCCGCTCGGCGCGATGATCGAGGTGCCGGGCGCCGCATTGGCCGCCGATGCGCTGGCCGGCGAAGCCGATTTCTTCGCGGTCGGCACCAACGATCTAATCCAGTACACGCTGGCGATCGACCGCAGCGACGAACAGGTCGCGCATCTTTACGACCCGCTGCATCCGGCGGTGCTGCGGCTGATCCAGTTCGCCATCGAGGCCGCGTCGCGCCGCCGCATTTCGATCAGCGTGTGCGGCGAAATCGCCGGCGAGCCGCGCTACGCCGCGCTGCTCCTCGGGCTCGGCCTGCGCGAATTGTCGATGTCGCCGCAGAACATCCCGCGGGTCAAGCAGCGCATCCGCAGCCTCGACATGGTCGCCGCGACAAGGCGCGCCCGCGCCATCATGGACCAGGCCGATCCCAGCCGCATCGCGACCCTGCTCGACGATTTCAACGCGGCCGCCGAGCCGGCGTAACGTCGGTCGGATTTGACGACATAAAGATATCTTTATATGTTTAGGCGACCGGCCGGCGCCGCGGCCCACCCGAGGAGTTCCGAATGCCCGAATTCACCGACTACAAGGTCGCCGACATCGCGCTGGCCGATTGGGGCCGCCGCGAGATCGCAATCGCCGAGACCGAGATGCCGGGGCTGATGGCGCTGCGCGAGGAATTCGGCGCGACCAAGCCGCTGGCCGGCGCGCGCATCGTCGGCTGCCTGCACATGACGATCCAGACCGCCGTCTTGATCGAGACGCTGATGCATCTCGGCGCCAGCGTGCGCTGGAGCTCGTGCAACATCTTCTCGACGCAGGACCATGCGGCGGCCGCGATCGCCGCCGCCGGCGTCCCGGTCTTCGCCTGGAAGGGGGAAAGCGAAGAAGAATACGAGTGGTGCATCGAGCAAACCATGCGCGGTCCGGGCGGGTGGCAGCCCAACATGGTGCTCGACGACGGGGGCGACGCGACCAAGATCATCCACGACCGCCACCCGCACCTCCTGGCCGAGATCCGCGGCATCTCCGAGGAAACCACGACCGGGGTCAACCGGCTCTACGAGATGATGCGCGACGGTACGCTCAAGGCGCCGGCGTTCAACGTCAACGACAGCGTCACCAAGTCGAAATTCGACAATCTCTACGGCTGCCGCGAGAGCCTGGTCGACGGCATCAAGCGGGCCACCGATGTGATGGTCGCCGGCAAGCTCACGGTGGTCTGCGGCTTCGGCAATGTCGGCAAGGGTTCAGCGGCGAGCCTGCGCAGCCAGGGCGCGCGCGTGCTGGTCACCGAGATCGACCCGATCTGCGCCCTGCAGGCGGCGATGGAAGGCTACGAGGTCACGACGATGGAAGACGCCGCGCCGCGTGCCGACATTTTCGTCACCGCGACCGGCGACGTCGACGTCATCACGCTCGACCACATGCGGCAGATGAAGGACCGCGCGATTGTTTGTAACATTGGCCATTTCGACAGCGAGATCCAGATCGACGCGCTGCGCAACTACCAATGGGAAGAAGTGAAGCCGCAAGTCGACGAGGTCGTCTTTCCCGACGGCAAGCGGCTGATCGTTCTGGCCAAGGGGCGGCTCGTCAATCTCGGCTGCGCCACCGGCCATCCGAGCTTTGTGATGAGCGCTTCTTTCACCAACCAGGTGCTGGCGCAGCTCGAATTGTGGACCAATCACGGTAAATACGACAACAAAGTCTATGTTCTGCCGAAGCATCTGGACGAGAAGGTCGCCCAGCTGCATCTCGACAAGCTCGGCGCCAAGCTGACCCGGCTGAGCCCGCATCAGGCCGAATATCTAGGCTTGCCGGCCGCCGGACCGTTCAAGCCGGAATATTACCGATACTGATCGCAAGGCGAGCCTTCGGCGGCTGGGGGGCGACGGGCAAGGCGGTTCGCCCTCTTTCTTTTTTCATAAGAAAATCCGATTATTAAGCCAATCGTTGGCCGCGCCGGTCTGAGATCGGGGCGCGGCCGCGCCGTGAGGCGGACATTGTGATCGGTTTTGCAGCTGGAGTTTGCCTGCTCGGCGCGGCGGTTCTTGCCGCACTGTGGTGGCGCGCCGAGCATCGGCTGCGCGCGGCCGCGCGCGGCACTGCCGGCCTCGCGGCGCTGCTCGGCACGGTTCCGGCCTCGGCTTTCCGCTGGGGACGCGACGGCACCGAAGTGACGGCCGTCGGCCGGCTGCCGGGTGATAAAGCCGGCCTCTCCTACGACAGCTTTGTCGCGGGGCTCGCCACTGCCGATGCGGACCGGGTGGCGGCCGCGGTCGCCGAGCTCAAGCGGAACGGCACGCCGTTTACCGCGACGGTCGCGACCTCCGGCGGCGCGGCCTATGCGATCGAGGGGTGCCGCACCGCTGCGGGCGACAGCGTGGTGTGGCTGGCCGATGCATCGGCATTGCGGCGGGCGGAGGCGGCGGGCAGCGCTTCGGTCGCCGTAGCGACCGCGCTGCGCGGCGTGCTCGACCGCTTGCCGGTCGCGGTGTGGCGGCGCGGCCCGGACCTGCGGCTGCTGGACTGCAACGCCGCCTATGCCGCGATGCTCGATCTGCCGCCGGCGACGGTGCTGGCGCAGGCCGGCGAAGAGCCGCCGGCGGATGCTCGCGACCCGACGCTGGCGCTAGCCCGCGCTGCGGCCGCGGGAACCCCGCGCAGCGAACGGCGCCACGTCGTCATTGCCGGTTCGCGGCGCCTGCTGGAGTTCACCGAGGCGCCCGACGGCGCCGGCGGCACGATCGGCTTTGCGCTCGACCGCACCGACCTCGAAAACGCCGAGAGCGAGATGTCGCGGCATGCCAACGCGCACGGCCAGCTGCTCGAGAGCATCGACGCGGCGGTCGCGATCTACGGCGCCGACAAGCGGCTGAGCTTCTTCAACTCGGCGTTTGTGCGGCTGTGGGGCCTCGAGGAGGAGTGGCTTGCCGGCGAGCCCTGGCTCGATGAATTGCTGGAGCGGCTGCGCGAGCGCCGCCGGGTGCCCGAATACGCCGATTTTCGCGCTTTCAAGCGCCAGCAGCTCGAACTCTTCACCTCGCTCTTGGAGCCGCAGCACGAGTTGATGCACCTGCCCGACGGGCGCACCCTCAACGTGTCGGTGTCGCCCCACCCGATGGGCGGCCTCATTTTTGTCTACGACGACGTCACCGACCGGCTGGCGCTGGAGCGCTCCTACAACACGCTCGTCGAGGTCGAGCGCGAGACGCTCGACAATCTGTTCGAGGGCATTGCCGTCTTTGGCAGCGACGGGCGGCTCAAGCTCCATAATCCGGCCTATCGCAAGATCTGGGGATTGGCCGAGAGCGATCTCGCCGGCGAGCCGCGCTTTGGCGAAATCGTCGAGAAGACCTGCGGGTTCGACGAGGAAGGCGGCGGCTGGCCCGCGATGCGCGAGCAGATCAGCGCCAGCATCTCCGGGCAGGCGCATTGGCGCGGCCAGATCGACCGGCTGGACGGCTCGGTGCTGCAGCTGGCGACGGTGCCGCTGCCCGACGGCAACGTGCTGTTCACCTGCCTCGACGTCACCGATACCGCGCGGCTCGCGCGCGCGCTCGGCGAGCGCAACGAGGCCCTGGAGACCGCCGGACGCCTGAAAAGCGAGTTCATCGCCAATGTGTCGTACGAGCTGCGCACACCGCTCAACGCGATCATCGGCTTCGCGGAAATCCTGGCGAACCAGTATTTCGGGCCGCTGTCGCCGCGCCAGCTCGACTACAGCCGCGGCATTCTCGACGGCTCGCACCGGCTGATGACGCTGATCAACGACATTCTCGATCTTGCCACGATCGAGGCCGGCTACCTGGCGCTCGAAAGCGGGCGGGTCGAGGTCGGCGACATGCTGCAAGCGGTGCTGATGCTGACCCGTGAGCGCGCCCGCAACCAGGAGCTCAGCCTGACGGTCAGCTGTCCGGCCGAGATCGGCGCGATCGAGGCCGACGAGCGGCGGCTGAAGCAGGCGCTCTTCAACCTCGTATCGAACGCCATCAAGTTCACCCCGGCCGGCGGCTCGGTGCGGATCGAGGCGCGGCTCGACGACCGCCGAGGCGGCGAGGGTGACCTGATCCTCGCCGTCGCCGATACCGGGCCCGGCATCGCGCCCAGCGACCAGGAGCGGGTTTTCGATAAATTCGAGCGCGGCAACCCGCAACCCCGCGAAGCCGGCGCCGGGCTCGGCCTGTCGCTCGTCAAGAGCCTGATCGAACTGCATGGCGGCTCGGTGGCGATCGACTCGCACCCCGGCACCGGCACCACGATCGCCTGCCGCCTGCCGGCGCGGCTGCGCCTGCCCAAGGCGGAAGTCGCCGCGCCGCAATCCGCCATCTGATCCCCGCCCAAGCGGTCGACCAGATCGGCCAGGCCGCGTCGATTCGCGGATAGAAGCGGATGTCGCGGATCGGCTTTGCAGGGGCTAGCGCGGCGCGCCGCCGGCCGGGCGTCCTGCCCACGCAGCGGTTGCGACTGGTCGCGCCGCGGCTATACAAGACATTGCAATGATTATCGAGCTGCCCGACGAGGCCGCCACCGCGGCGTTTGCCGCCCGGGTCGCGGCGCTGGCCCGGCCGGGCGACGTGATCGCGCTGGCGGGCGAACTCGGCGCCGGCAAGACCAGCTTCGCCCGCGCCTTCATCCGCGCCCGCGGCGGCGCGGACGACGTGCCGAGCCCGACCTTTACGCTGGTTCAGGTATACGAACTCGACGGCGCCGCGATCTGGCATTTCGACGCCTACCGGCTGCGCCATCCGGATGAAGCCTGGGAGCTCGGCATCGAGGACGCCTTTCGCGACGGCATCTCGCTGATCGAATGGCCCGATCGCTTCGGAGCGCTGGTGCCGGCGCGCCGGCTCGAAATCACGCTGTCGCACGGCACGGCGCCCGCCGCCCGCCGCGCGACGATCGACGCCGGGCCCGATTGGGGCGCGCGGCTCGGCCGGCTCGTCGCCGGAGACGTGCGGTGACGCAGGCCCCCGCGGTGCCTGTCGCCGCCGAGCGCCAGGCCGCGATGGCGGAGTTCCTCGCGGCGGCGGGGTGGGACCGGGTGATGCCGGTCGGCCTCGCCGGCGACGCCTCGTTCCGGCGCTACTTTCGCCTCGCCGACGGCAGCCGGCGGGTCGTGCTGATGGACGCCCCGCCGCCCTTCGAGGATGTCCGCCCCTATGTCGCGGTTGCCGAAATTCTGCGCGGTCTCGGGCTCAGCGCGCCGCAGATCTATGCCGAGGAGCGCGACCAGGGCTTTCTGCTGATCGAGGATTTCGGCGACGACAGCTATACGCGGCTGTTGGCCGGCGGCGCCGACGAGGGCGCGCTGTATCGCCTCGCCGTCGACACCCTGATTGCGCTGCACCGGGCTGTCGGCGCGGTCGCGCCGCCGACGCTGCCGCTTTACGACGAGGCGCGGCTGTTGGCGGAGGCGGCGCTGCTGGCCGATTGGTATGCGCCGAGCGTGCTTGGGGCGGCGCTGCCGGCCGCGGCGCGCGAGGATTACCTCGCGCGCTGGCAGGCGGTGCTGGCGCAGGCGGCGCTGCCGTCAACGACGCTGGTGCTGCGCGATTTTCACGTCGACAATTTGATGCTGCTGCCCGGCCGCCCGGCGGTGCGCGGCTGCGGCCTCCTCGATTTCCAGGATGCCGTGTGCGGCCCGGCGAGCTACGATCTGATCTCGCTCCTGGAGGATGCCCGCCGCGATGTCCCGGCCGCTCTGCGCGCCGCCATGACCGAGCGTTATCTCGCCGCCTTTCCCGGCCTCGATCGGGCGGCCTTTCTGCGCTCCGGGGCGATCCTCGCGGCGCAGCGCAATTGCAAGATCCTCGGCATCTTCACCCGCCTCTGGCGGCGCGACGGCAAGCCCGCCTATCTGCCGCACATCACGCGGGTGTGGCGACTGCTCGAGGAGGATTTGCGGCGCGAGCCGGCGTTGCTTCCGATCGCCGACTGGCTCGATCGCCACCTGCCGCGCGCGCTGCGCCGCCCGCCGCTAGAAGCCCGCGCGATGAGTGCGGCATGACCCTTGTGCCGCAAACCGCGATGGTTCTTGCCGCCGGGCTCGGCACCAGATTGCGCCCGATCAGCGACGCGGTGCCGAAGCCGCTGGTCGAGATCGGCGGGCGCACGCTGCTCGACCATGCGATCGACCGGCTGGCGCTGGCCGGGGTCGAGCGGGTTGTCGTCAACGTCCATTACAAAGCGGAGATGGTGACCGCCCAGCTCGCCGGCCGCAAGCACCCGCGCATCGAGATTTCACCGGAAGCGGAGCTGCTGGAGACCGGCGGGGGGGTGGCGCGGGCGCTTCCCCTGCTCGGCGAGCGGTTTTTTGTCGTCAACAGCGACGTCTTGTGGTTCGACAGCAAGGATTACGCGCTGGCGCGCCTCGCCGCCTTCTTCGACCCGGCGCAGATGGACGCGGTGCTGCTGCTGCAGCGCACCGTGACGGCGGTCGGGTACGAGGGCAGCGGCGACTATTTTCTCGATCCGCTCGGCATGCCGCGGCGCCGGCGCGAGCGCGAGATCGCGCCCTATCTGTTCAGCGGCTTGCAGTTGCTCGACCGGCGGCTGTTCGACGGCATCGCCGAGCCGCGCTTCTCGCTAAACCGCATCTACGACCGCGCCGAGCGCGCCGCCCGCCTGCGTGCGATCGTGCACGACGGCGAGTGGTATCACATCGGCACCCCGGAGGGGCTGGCCGCGACCCGCGCGCGGCTTTCCTCCCACCGCGTCGAGCGCTAGCGCGGCGGGCCGGCGGTGCCGCCGCACATCTACACGATCGCGTCCGATCGGCCGTTTCTCGCGACGCTGGCGCAGGGCCTCGTCAATCTCGCCGGCGACGACCCGCTGGCGCTGCCGCGGATGACCGTCCTGCTGCCGACCCGGCGCGCCGCGCGGGCGCTGCGCGAGGCGTTTCTGCGGCGCACCGGCATTGGCGGCGCATCGGGCGCGCCGCTGCTGCTGCCGCGGCTGCGCCCGATCGGCGATCTCGACGAGGACGAGGTCGCGCTGGCGGCCGAGGCGGCCGACGACGCCACTCTCGCGGTCCCGCCGGTCATCCCCGAATTGCGCCGCCGCCTGCTGCTGACCCAATTGGTCCTCGCGTGGAGCCGGCGCGGCGGCAATGCCCCGCTGCTGCACGGCCAGGCCGCCGCGCTGGCCACCGCACTCGCCCGCCTGCTCGACGCCGCGCAGAGCGAAGCGGCCGATTTCGCCCGGCTGCACGAGCTGGCGCCCGAGGATCTCGCGGCGCACTGGCAGACCGTGCTGCGGTTTCTCGAAATCCTGCCTCAGCACTGGCCGGCGATCCTCGCCGAGGAAGGCGCGCTCGACCCGGCCGAGCGGCGCAACCGCCTGTTGCAGCGCCAGGCGGCGCTATGGCGGCGAACCCCGCCGGCCGGGCCGGTCGTCGCGGCCGGGCTGACCGGCGGCCTGCCGGCGCTGACCGACCTCCTGTCGGCGGTCGCCTGGCTCGACCGCGGCGCGGTGATCCTGCCCGGCCTCGATCGCGGCTGCACTCCTGAAGAGTGGGACTTGATCGCGCAGGAGCCGAGCCATCCGCAGCATCTGATGGCGGCGCTGCTGCTTGCCCTCGAAATCGCCCCGGCCGAGGTGCGCGAATGGCCGGCGGCGGGCGATGCCGCGACGCCCGGCGAACGCCAGGCGCGGCGCCGCCTCGTCAGCGAGGCCCTGCGTCCGGCCGATCTCACCGATGCGTGGCGCGATCTGCCGCCGGCGCGGCGCGGCGCGCTCGACGGGGTCGCGCGCTACGATTGCGCCAGCCCGCAGGACGAGGCCGCGACGGTCGCCCTCATCCTGCGCCGCACGCTGGAGACCCCGGCCGCGACCGCGGCGCTCGTCACCCCGGATCGCGAGCTGGCCCGCCGGGTAGCCGCCGAATTGGGCCGCTGGGGCATCGAGATCGACGATTCGGCCGGCGTGCCGCTTGCCCGCACCCCGCCCGGTGCCTTTCTGCGCCTCGTGCTCGAACTCGCCGACAGCGCGCTGGCGCCGGTGCCGCTGCTCGCCGCGCTGAAGCATCCGCTGGCCGCCGGCGGGCTGGCGCCGGAAGTCTTTCGCGATCGCGCCCGTCGGCTCGAAGCCGCGATCCGCGGGCCGCGCCCGGCGCCCGGCTTCGCCGGGCTGCGCGAGGCGCTCGCCGGCAGACGGGACGCGGCGGCGCTGCACCGCTTTGTCGATCGTCTCGAAGCTTGCGTCGGCGAGCTCGCGGCGCTCCTCGCGCGCGACGGCGTGCCGCTCGCGGCGCTCGCCGCGGCGCACGTCGCGGCGGCCGAGCGGCTCGCGGCCAGTGATGGCGAGAGCGGCGTCGCGCGGCTGTGGCGCGACGCGGCTGGCGAGGCGGCGGCGCGGTTCTGCCACGAGCTGATCGATGCCGCCGACGGCTTTCCGGCACTGCCCGGGCGGAACTACCCGGCATTGTTCGAGGCGCTCGCCGCCGGCGCTGTGGTCCGCCCGGGGTACGGCAGGCACCCGCGGCTCTCGATCTGGGGCCTCGTTGAGGCGCGGCTGCAGCAGGCCGACCTCGTCGTGCTCGGCGGCCTCAACGAGGGCACCTGGCCGGGGCCGGCCGCCTACGACCCGTGGATGTCGCGCCAGATGCGCCGCGATTTCGGCATTGCGGTGCCCGAACGCGCGATCGGCATCGCGGCGCACGATTTCGCCCAGGCGCTCGGCGCCCCGATTGTGGCGCTGACCCGCGCGACCCGGCGCGAGGGGGTGCCGACCGTGCCGTCGCGCTGGCTCCTGCGGCTCGATACGGTGCTGCGCGCCGCCGGCCTCGCCGAGGCGCTCGGGCCGGACCCAGAAATCGCCGCCGCCGCGGCGCGCCGCGACGAGCCGGCGCTGCGCCGCCCGAGCCCCATTCCCCAGCCGCGCCCGCCGCTCAAGGCGCGGCCGCGCCGGCTGTCGGTGACCCAGATCGAGACCCTGATCCGCGACCCCTATGCGATCTACGCCCGCCACATTCTCGCTTTGCGGGCGTTAGACGAGCTTGACGCCGATCCCGGCCGGGCCGAACTGGGGAACACAATACACGCTGGGCTCGCCAAATTCGTCGCGCGCTTCCCGCGCGAGCTGCCGCCCGACGCCGAAGCCGAGCTCATCGCAATCGGCCGCGAGTGCTTCGCGGCGACCCTGTCGCGGCCCGGCGCCTGGGCGTTCTGGTGGCCACGCTTCGAGCGGATCGCGCATTGGTTCGTCGCGCTGGAGAGGGTGCGCCGCACCGGCATCGTCGAGAGCCTCAGCGAGCGCGAGGGCACGCTCGTGATCGACGCGTGCGGCGGCCCCTTCACGATCGTCGGCAAGGCCGATCGGATCGACCGGCTCGACAACGGCGAATTGGTGCTGATCGACTACAAGACCGGCGTACTGCCGGATCGCCGCGACATTAATAGCGCCGTCGCGATCCAGCTGCCGCTCGAGGGCGCGATCGCCCGCGACGGCAGCTTCGGCGAGGTCAGCGGCCTGACAGCGACGCTCGAATACTGGCGGCTGACGGGCAACGAGCCGGCCGGCCAGCGCTCGCCGCTCGACGACCCGTCGGGGCTGATCGACCGGGTTTGCGCCGCGGTGCGCGGTCTGATCGACCGCTTCGACGATCCGGCGACCCCCTATCTCGTCGTGCCGGTGCAGCAATGGGCGCCGCGGTTTTCCGACTACCGGCACCTGGAGCGGCTCGACGAGACCGAGGCCGAGTGGTGAGCGACATCGCAGCCGCCGCAGCCGAAGTGCAGCGCCGGGCCCTCAACCCGGCCGAGTCGGTGTGGGTCGCGGCCTCGGCCGGCACCGGCAAGACCAAGGTGCTGACCGACCGCATGCTGGCGCTGATGCTCGACGGCACCGACCCCGGCCGCCTCCTGTGCCTGACCTTCACGCGCGCCGCCGCCGCCGAGATGGCCAACCGGATCAACCACAAGCTGGCCGAATGGACGACGCTCGAACCGGGGCGGCTGGCGGGGGAGTTGGTCGCCCTGACCGGCCATTATCCACAGCCGCACGAGATTGCCCGGGCGCGCCAGCTGTTCGCCCGCGTGCTCGACGCACCGGGCGGCGCCAAGATCGCGACGATCCACGCCTTCTGCCAGTCGCTGCTGCGGCGCTTCCCGCTCGAGGCGCAGGTGCCTCCGGAATTCGCCGTGCTCGACGAGCGCAGCGCCCGCGAGGCCCTCGCCGAGGCGGCCGAAGCGGTGATCGCGGCGGCGCGGGCGGCGGCCGAGCCGGGGCTCGCCGAGGCGCTGGCGATCGTCGCGCGCTATGCCGGCGAGGAGCGCTTCGCCGAACTGGTGACGGCGCTGGCGGCCGGGCGCGCCCAGCTGCGCGACGCGCTGGCCGGGGGCGACGAGGCGCTGCGCCGGCGGCTCTGCGGGGCGCTGTCGGTGCCGCCGGAGGCGAGCGACGATAGCATCGTCGCCGCTTTCTGCGCGCTCGGCGCCGGCGACGAAGCCGGACTGCGCGCCGCCGCCGCCGCGCTTGCCGGCGGCTCCGCGGCCGACGACGCACGCGGCGCGATGATCGCCCGCTGGTGCGCCGACCCGGCCGGGCGGCGCGACCTGCTCGACCCCTACGTTGCCGCCTTTGTGACCAACGAAGGCAAGATTCGCGACACGCTGATCACCAAGCGGGCGGCGGCTCGGGCGACGTCGGAGGACCCCTGCGGCGTCCTCGCGGCCGAAGCGGCGCGCATCCTGCGCCTGCAGGCCGATCGCGCCGGGGTCGCGCTGGTTGGGGCGACCGCCGCGCTGATGCATGTGGGCGAAGCGCTGCTGCGCGCCTACGACCGCCGCAAGGCGCTGCACGGGCTGCTCGATTACGACGATCTGGTGCTCAAGGCGCTGGCCCTGCTGCGCCGGCCCGGGGTGGCGCCGTGGGTGCTCTTCAAGCTCGACGGCGGGCTCGACCACATCCTGATCGACGAGGCGCAGGACACCAATCCGGAGCAATGGGCGATCGTCGCGGCTTTGGCCGAGGAATTTTTCGCCGGCGAGGACCCCGACGGGCGCGCCCGCACGGTCTTCGCGGTCGGCGACGCCAAGCAATCGATCTACAGCTTCCAGCGCGCCAACCCGCGCGACTTCACCCGGATGCGCCAGCATTTCGAGACCCGCATCACCGATGCGAAGCGGGGATGGGCCGTGGTGCCGCTGGAAATCTCGTTCCGCGCCGCCGCGCCCCTGTTAGAGGCGGTCGACGCGGTATTCCGCCAGGAAGAAGCCGCCGCCGGCGTCGCCCTCGACGGCCGCGCCATCCGCCACGTCGCGGCGCGGGCCGGCCAGGCCGGCATCGTCGAATTGTGGCCGCCGGTGCTGCCGGAACCCGACGCGGCGGGCGATCTCGTCGCCGAGACCGACGCGCGCCGGCGGCCGGTCGAGGCGCACACCCGGCTCGCGCGGGCGATCGCCGCGACGATCGCCGGCTGGCTCGCGACCGGCGAGCGCCTCGAGCCGCGCGGCCGGCGCCTGCGGCCGGGCGACGTCATGGTGCTGGTGCGCCGGCGCAACGAGTTCGTCCGCGAATTGCTGCGCGCCTTGAAGCAGCGCGAAGTGCCGGTCGCCGGCGCCGACCGGCTGATGCTGGCGCACGAGATGGCGGTGCGCGACCTAGTGGCGCTCGGCCGCTTCCTGCTGCTGCCGGAGGACGATCTCACACTTGCCACGGTTCTTAAGGGTCCTTTATTCGATTTTTCGGAAAACGAGTTGTTTTGTTTGGCCTACCAACGCGAAGGCGAGAGTTTGTGGAGCCGGCTGCGCCATATGGCGAGCGACAATCTGTCGATGCACGCCGCCGCCGCACGGCTGAGCGCGCTGCTCGCGCGCGCCGATTACGTGCCGCCGTTCGAGCTTTACGCCGAGATCCTCGGCGAGGGTGGCGGACGGCGGGCGATGCTCGAGCGCCTCGGCCCGGAAGCGGCCGACCCGATCGAGGAATTCCTGACGCTGGCGCTGGCCTACGAGCGCGAGCACGTGCCCTCGCTGCAGGGTTTCCTGCAATGGCTGGTCGCCGGCGACATCGAGGTGAAGCGCGATTTCGGCGAGCGCCAGCGCGACGAGGTGCGTATCCTGACGGTGCATGGCGCCAAGGGGCTCGAAGCGCCGGTGGTGTTTCTGCCCGACACGATGCAGTTGCCGGAGCAGCGCGTGTCGCTGCTGTGGAGCGAACCGGAGGGCTTGCCGCTGTGGCGGCCGCGCGGCGACCTCGCGGCGCCGTTCTATCGTGTCGAGCGCGACGCCTGGCGCGACCGCCAGCTGCAGGAATACCGACGCCTGCTCTACGTCGCGCTGACCCGGGCGCAGGATCGGCTCTACGTCTGCGGCTGGCAGACCCGCAGGCCGGGCCGGGAGGCGCCGTCGTGGTACGCATTGTGCGAGGCCGGGTGGCGCGGCATCGCGACCCCGTTTGGGTTCGACGCCCACCAGCTGATCGGCGAGCGCGACGGCTGGCACGGCGAGGGCTTCCGCCTCGCCGCCGCGCAGACCGCGCCGCCCGTCCGAGAGCACTCGAGCGAGGTTGCCGGGCCTATGGGATCGCCGCCGGCCTGGGCGCTGCGCCGGCCGCCGCCCGAACCGAGCCCGCCGAAGCCGCTGCTGCCGTCGCGGCCGAGCGGCCCGGAGCCGGCGACCCTCTCACCGCTCGCGGTTGCCGGCCGCGACCGGTTCAAGCGCGGGCTCATTGTGCACCGGTTGCTGCAGAGCCTCCCGGAGTTGCCGGCGGCGGAGCGCGACGCGGCGGCGCGGCGCTTTCTCGCGCTGCCGCTGCACCGGCTCGCGGCCGACGAACAGGCGGAGATCCGCGCCGAGACCCTGGCGGTCCTGGGCGACCCCGAATTTGCCGAGCTGTGGGGGCCGGACGCACAGGCCGAGGTGCCGGTGGTCGGCTTGATCCCCGGGGCCAGCCCGGGGACCGAGCACGCGCTCTCGGGGCAGATCGACCGGCTCGTCGTGACGGCGAGCCGCGTACTGATCGTCGATTTCAAGACGGTAAGGCCGCCGCCCGAGACCGCGGACGCGGTGCCGGCGCTTTATTTGCAACAGCTGGCGACTTACCGCGCGGCGCTGGCGCGGATCTACGCCGATCGTGTGGTCGAATGCGCGTTGCTATGGACCTCGGGACCGCGGCTGATGCCGATCAGCCCGGAACTCCTCGCCCGGTACCTGCCGGGACGGCTCCACGGCTGACAATGTTTCGCGCGCTGGTTGGGGAAAGGATGGCGGTGACGCGCGCGCCGATGCAATATCTTGCGGCCGGCTTCCACTCCGGCGACGGAGAGGCCAGCTGATGCGGGCGCTGTTCACCTCGTATCTGATCGTCGGTTTGGCGCTGATACTGGTCGGCTTTTACGGCACCGGCGACTGCCCCAGTCGGAATACCGATTTTCTCAGCGACCTGGTTTTTGTCATCAGCTGGCCGGGATACCTCTACAAGAACGTCCTGCAGGGCCCGATGACGCCGATGCAGTGGATGCACGCCCAGGCTTGCGCCGGCGGCGTCGTGATCTTTCAATAATTAGACTTGCCGAGGGGTCAGTCGAGGCCGAATTGTGGGCCGGCGCCGCGGCGCAGCCGCTCGCCGAGTTCGCGGCCGAGCGCGGTTGCCTCGCTGGTTGCGCCGTCGATCCGGCCGCGCCGCTCGGCATTGCCGTCGGGCGTCAGCAGCAGCGCCTCGAGGCTGAGGCGGCCGTCGGCGATTGTCGCGAGGCCGGCGATCGGGGTGCGGCAAGACCCGTCGAGCGCAAGCAGCATGGCGCGCTCGGCGGCAACGCAGGCCGCGCTCGCCGGATCGTTGAGCGGCACGAGCAGCTGGCGCAACGGCGCGTCGTCAGCACGGCACTCGACCGCCAGCGCGCCTTGACCGACCGCCGGCAGCATCTGCGCGGGCGACAGGATCTCGCTGACCAGCCCGGCCTTGCCGAGCCGTTCGAGGCCGCACAGCGCCAGCACCAGCGCATCGACCTCGCCGGCCTCGATCTTGCCGAGCCGGGTTCCGACATTGCCGCGGATCGGCACGATCTCGCAGTCGCCGCGCTGCCGCAGCAATTGCGCGCCGCGCCGCAGCGACGCGGTGCCGATCCGGGCGCCCGACGGCAAGGCGGCGAGGCCGGCGCCGCCGCGCGCCACCAGCGCATCGCGCGGATCGTCGCGCGGCAGCACGCAGGCGATTTCCAGCCCCGCCGGCAGCAGCGTCTCCATGTCCTTCAGCGAATGCACCGCAAGATCGGCCCGCCCTTCGAGCAGCGCCTCCTCGATCTCCTTGGTGAAGAGGCCCTTGCCGCCAATCTCGGCGAGGCGGCGGTCGAGCACGCGGTCGCCGGTGGTGCGGATCGGCATCAGTTCGACCGCGCCGGCGGCGGCCAACTCGGGATGGGCCGCACATAGCCGGTCGCGAACGAGGGCAGCCTGGAAAAGCGCCATCGGGCTGCCGCGGGTGGCGATGCGAAGCGGACGGGACGGCATGCGCCCTCCTCGGCGACGAAAATGCCTGTTCTAGCCCGCGCGGCGCGACCCCGCCAGGGTCCGTCGGCTAGCCTCGAAACGGCTATGGCGTCGGGGTCGCGTGCGGCGGCGGAAACAACGGCAGCGTCCCCATCGCCGCCAGCCAGAAGGCGGCGAAAGCGAGCGACAGCAAGGCGATCGGAACGCCAGCGCGGGCATAGTCGCGAAACGTCAGGCCGGCGCCCAGCCGTTTGGTGGTCTCGGCGATCAGCACGTTGGTCAGGCTGCCGGTCAGGATGAGGCTGCCGGCGAGCGTCGACAGCAGCGCCAGCGCATAGAGCACCCCGGGCGGCGGGTTCGGCCAAATCTGCAGCAGCAGCATCGCCGCCGCCAGCGAGCCGATCGCGTTGCTGCTCACCACGGCCAGCGGAAACAGCAGCAAAAGGTTGTTGGGCAGCAGGCCGTTGCCGTCGAGAAAGCTCAAGACGCGGGACGCGATCCCGGAATCGTTGAGCTGTCCGGTGAGGCCAAACAGGCACGCCACAAAGAGTAAGAGCGGCCAATCCACTGCATTGATCATCGTGCGGCTGGTAATCTTGCGATTGGCCAACAGCAAAGCGGCGATGATCAGGGCGCCGATTTCGCGCGGCAGCGGGGTTGCGAACAGCACGAGCAAGGCAAAGACGGCGGCGGCGCCCTTGATCGTCTGGTTGCGGTCGATCGGGTGGCGGGCGATGGGCGGGGCCGCGTCGGTCGGCGGCACGCTGCCGCGCATGCGCCCGTGCCACTGCAGCCAGACCACCGCGAAGACAACGACCAGCGCGAACAATGCCGGCACGCCGCAGGTCCCGATAAAGCTCCAGAAATCCAGTCGCCCGATGGCGCCCAACAGGATGTTCTGCGGATTGCCGATCAGCGTCGCCGACGAGCCGGCATTGGCCGAGGCGGCGAGCGCGATCGCGAACGGGCGCGGGTCGAGGCCGCGGCGCTGCGCGCCGGCGATCAACAATGGCGCGATCGTAATGATCAGGATGTCGTTGGCCAGCACCGCCGACAACCCGCCGCCGATCGCGACGGTCAGCGCCAAGAGGCCGGCGGTGCCGCCGCGCGTCTCGATGATGGTCCGCGCGCACAGATCGATAAAACCCGATTCGGCAAACTGCGCCGAGATGATCATCATCGCAAACAACAGCGTCAGGGTCGGCATGTCGACCGCGCTGCCGAAATCGTCGAGCGTCATCGCCCCGGTCGCCAGCAGCGCGATCACCGCGAGCAGCGCGATGCCGGTGCGGTCCACCTGCAGCCAGGCAATGCGACCGGCCGCCATGCCGGCGTAGGTCAGCGCCAGGACGAGGAGGAGGAGTGCGGTGTGGGCGTGCATCGGCGAACCGTGGGGAGAGCCACACAATCATAGGGCGAGGCAAATCCCTTCTGGTTAGGCTCGTCTCATTTGCCACAGTTTTGCGCCCGAGCGTGTCCTTTGCATCACGCCCGTTATTGGTGTCGAGGTGATCGGGACTTGCTATATGATGTGTCGGATGGCTGATCTTCTCGCTGAACGACCGCCGACGGACGCTGCGGCGGCGCACCTCGCCGGCCTCAACGAGGCGCAATACCGCGCCGTCGAGGCGGTCGACGGCGCGGTATTGGTGCTGGCCGGCGCCGGCACCGGCAAGACCCGCGTCCTGACCGCGCGGCTGGCGCACATCCTGGCGACCGGGCGCGCCTATCCCGGCGAAATCCTTGCGGTCACCTTCACCAACAAGGCGGCGCGCGAGATGAAGGAGCGCCTCGACGCGATGATCGGGCGCGCCGCCGACGGGGTGTGGCTCGGCACCTTTCACGCGCTCGCCGCCCGCATCCTGCGCCGCCACGCCGAAGGGGTCGGGCTGACCTCGAGCTTTACGATCCTCGATTCCGACGATCAGCTGCGGCTGCTGAAACAGGTCGTCGCGGCCGCCAATATCGACGAGCGGCGCTGGCCGGCGCGCGCGCTGCAGGGCCAGATCGAGCGCTGGAAGGATCGCGGCCTGACCCCGGAGAAGGTGCCGGAAGGCGATGCCGGCGACTGGGGCGACGGCCGGGCGGCCGCGCTCTACCGCGACTATCAGCAGCGCCTCGCGACCGTAAACGCGGCCGATTTCGGCGATCTGCTATTGCACAATTTGACGCTGTTCGCGCAGCAGCCCGAGATCCTCGCGACCTATCAGCGCCGCTTCCGCTATCTCCTGGTCGACGAATACCAGGACACCAACCTCGCGCAATATCTCTGGCTGCGGCTCCTCGCGCAGCAGCACAAAAACCTCTGCTGCGTCGGCGACGACGACCAGTCGATCTACAGCTGGCGCGGCGCCGAGATCGGCAACATCCTGAAGTTCGAGAGCGATTTCCCCGGCGCGCTGATCGTGCGGCTCGAGGAGAACTACCGTTCGACCCCGGAAATCCTCGCCGCCGCCGCCGGCATCATCGCGCACAACCGCGGCCGGCTCGGCAAGACCCTGTGGACCCGCGCTGGCGCCGGCGACAAGCTTATCGTGCGCGGCTTGTGGGATGCCGAGCAGGAAGCGCGCTGGGTCGGCGATGAGATCGAGGCGCTGCAGCGCAAGCAGCACGCGCTGAAGGAGATCGCGATCCTGGTGCGCGCCGGCTTCCAGACCCGCGAATTCGAGGAGCGCTTTATCGCGCTCGCCCTGCCCTACCGCGTCATCGGCGGACCGCGCTTCTACGAGCGCCAGGAGATCCGCGACGCGCTGGCCTATCTGCGCCTGGTTCGCCAGCCGGCCGACGACCTCGCCTTCGAGCGCATCGTCAATATGCCGCGGCGCGGCATCGGCACCGCGACGTTGCAGCAATTGCACGCCGCGGCGCGCCCCGAGCGATTGCCGCTGGTCGAGGCGGCGCGGCACCTGATCGCCGGCGACCAGCTGCCGCGCGCCGGGCGCAACGCGCTGGCCGGCTTCCTCGCCGCGCTCGACCGCTGGCGCGGCGAAGCCGAGCGGCTGTCGCACACCGATCTGGTGCAGATCGTGCTCGACGAAAGTGGCTACACCAGCATGTGGCAGGCCGACAAGTCGCCGGATGCGCCGGGCCGGCTGGAGAATCTGCGCGAGCTGGTGGTCGCGATGGCCGAGCTCGAGAACCTCGGCGGGTTTCTCGAGCATGTCAGCCTGGTGATGGACAACGCCGCCGGCAGCGCCGGCGACATGGTCAATTTGATGACGCTGCACAGCGCCAAGGGGCTCGAATTCGACGTGGTGTTCCTGCCGGGGTGGG
>DATGFP010000143.1:0-51316 GCA_035309005.1 Allostellaceae bacterium
GCGTAAGATCGTCAAGACCTTCGACAAGACCCCCGCGGTCCAGGGGATCGACCTCGACATCGCCGACCGCGAATTCATCGTGCTGGTCGGCCCGTCCGGCTGCGGAAAGAGCACAACCTTGCGGATGATCGCCGGGCTCGAGGAAGCGACCTCGGGCGAAATCTATATCGGCGACCAGCTGGTCAACGATGTGCCGCCCAAGGATCGCGACATCGCGATGGTGTTCCAGAACTACGCGCTCTACCCGCACATGACGGTGTTCGAGAACATGTCGTTCGGCTTGCGCCTGCGCAAATTTCCCAAGGCCGAAATCAAGGAGCGGGTCGAGAACGCGGCGCGCATCCTCGACATCACCGACCTGCTCGCGCGCCAGCCGAAACAGCTGTCGGGCGGCCAGCGCCAGCGCGTCGCGATGGGCCGGGCGATCGTGCGCAACCCGAAGGTGTTCCTGTTTGACGAACCCCTGTCGAACCTCGACGCCAAGCTGCGGGTCCAGATGCGCACCGAGATCAAGAAGGTGCACCAGAAGGTCACGACGACGACGGTTTACGTCACCCACGACCAGATCGAGGCGATGACGCTGGCCGACCGGGTCGTTGTGATGAACTTCGGCCGCATCGAGCAGATCGGCACCCCCTACGACGTCTATCACGCGCCGAAGACCCGCTTTGTCGCCGGGTTCATCGGCTCGCCGGCGATGAACTTCCTGTCCTGCCGGCTCGCCGAGAACGGCAGCGGGCTCACGGTTCAGCTTTCCGATAGGCTCAGCTTCCCGGTGCCGGCGGACCGCATGGCGCGCTACCGCCCCTACGCCGGCCGCGAGTTGATCTTCGGCCTGCGCCCCGAGGACATCATCGAAAAGCGCGGCGAGTTGCCGCCCGGCCGCGCCGATTTCGAGGTTCAGCTCGATGTCGTCGAGCCGATGGGCATGGAGACGATGGTGTATTTCATCATCGACGGCGTCGAGGTGTGCGGCCGCGTCAATCCGGCGTCGGCCGGCAACGCCGGCGAGATGATGCCGCTGGTCGCCGACCTCAACCACATGCACCTGATCGATCCGCGCACCGACCAGGTCATCTAGGGACGCCAGGCGCGCCGGCGTTTGCCGAGGACGACCGGAGGCCGCGGATGGATGTAGCAGGGAAGGTCGTCGCGATCACCGGCGCGGCGCGCGGTCTCGGCCAGGAATTCGCCTGCAGTCTGGCGGCCGCGGGCGCCTCGGTGATCGCCGCCGACATCAACGATTGCACTGAGACGCTCGACCTCGTCGGCGCCGCCGGCGGCAAGGCCATCGCGACCCGGCTCGACGTGACCGACGCCGCCTCCGCGCATGCGATGATCGAGGCCGGGCTCGCGGCCTTCGGGCGGCTCGACGCGCTGATCAACAACGCCGCGCTTTACGGCGCGCTGCACGGCGGCCGCTTCGAGGCGATCGAGGAAGCGGAGTGGGACGCCGCGATGGCGGTCAACGTCAAGGGCATCTGGAATTGCTGCAAGGCGGCGGTCCCTGCGATGCGCCAATCGATCAAGGACGGCAAGGATGGGGCGGGCGGCGCCAGCATCGTCAACATCGCTTCGCTCGCCGCGACCTACGGCATGCCCTACGGCCTGCATTACACCGCCTCGAAAGCCGCAGTCATCGGGCTCACCCGCGGGCTGGCGCGCGAAGTCGGCCGCGACCGCATCCGGGTCAATGCGCTCGCCCCCAGCGCGGTCATGACCGAGGGGACGCGAGAGTTTTTCGGCGGCAAGCTCGACCGCGCCCTGGAGGCGATCAAGGCCGGGCAGACCATCCAGCGCAACCTGATGCCGGCCGACCTGACCGGCACGGTGCTATGGCTGGTGTCCGACGCCAGCGCCTTTGTCACCGGGCAGACGATCGCCGTCGACGGCGGCACGGTAATGCTGTGAGAAAGGGCTGAGGCGATGCAGCTGGCGGGCAAGGCGGCGCTGATTGGCGGCGCCGGCGGCGGCATCTGCCGCGCCATCGCGGTGGCGTTCGCGACAGAGGGCGCCGCGGTCGCGTGTCTCGACATCGATGCCGCCGCGGCGGCGGAAACCGCGCGGCTGGTCGGCGCGGCGGGCGGGCGAGCGACGTCGCAGGCCTGCGATGTCGCCGATGAAGCGCAGACCCGCGACGCCGCGGCCGCGGCGCTGCGGGCGTTCGGCCGGCTCGACATCCTGGTCAGCGGCGCGGCACCGCACGACCCGAGCGGCACGGTCGTCGAGACCCGGCTCGCCGATTGGCAGCGCGTCCTCGACATCAACCTGACGGGTTCGTTCCTCCTGAGCCGCGCCGTATTGCCGACGATGATCGACCAAGGCGGCGGCTCGATCATCTTCATCGCTTCCCAGCTCGGCCGGGTCGGCAGCGCCGGGCGGGCCGCCTATTGCGCGACCAAGGGCGCCCTCATTCAGCTCGCCAAGGTCATGGCGATCGACCACGCGGCGCAGAACATCCGGGTCAACACGCTGTCTCCCGGCGCGGTCGAGACCGAGCGGACGCTGCGCCGCTACGGCTCGTTCGACGCCGCGAACCAAGCGATCGGGCCCAAGCACCTGACCGGCCGGCTCGGGCGGCCGGACGAAATCGCCGGCGCCGCGGTATTTCTCGCCAGCGACGCCGCCAGCTTCGTCACCGGCAGCGACCTCCTGGTCGACGGCGGCTACACCGCGATCTGAGCGATCAGGCCTCCAGCACCTGCAGCACCGCGCCATCCGGCGCGAAGGCGGCGGCGAGGAGCGGGCCGCCGCGACCGGCGCCGCCATCGAGCGACACCGCGAACTGGCCCTCGACGAGGCCGCGCCTGCGCCGGTCGAAGCCGCGAATGACCCGGCGGAAGCCGGCGAAGGGCGCCGCGAGTTCGAGGATGTCGCCGCTACCCCACCACAAGGCGTCGCCCTGCTCGACCAGCGGTCGCGACGCGTCTACCCCGGCATGAACAAACAGCAACCCGTCGTCGTCGGTCAGCGCCGCATGGCGCAGATTGGCAAACAGCGTCGTGTGGCCGGGCGCCGCGTTCATCGCGTTGCGCAAGCCGCTCGTCCATCGCGTCATCGTCAGCGGGCCATCTCGGCTCGCCGCGAAGCCCTGCCGCAGCTCGCCGCCATAGGCGCGCACCGTCGCCTCGACGCCCTCGCGCACCATCCAGGCCAAGACTTCGCCGGGGTTCTGGGCGAATTGCAGCTGCAACAATTTTTGCCACATCTCCTCCTGCGCGCCGCGCAGGTAGACGATGTCGCACACGAGGCCGTGCGGCCGCGCCAACAGGCGGCGGCGAAAGTCGAGCAGCTCGTCGATCGTCGCCGCGACGGCGCTGCCGTGCCCCAGATAATTGCCGAGATAGACGATGCGGTCGTGGTCGGCGAAGCGTTCGCCGATGCGGTCATGCAGCCGGCGCAGGCGTTCCGCCTCGCCGTGCACCGAGGCCACCGCCCAGACCCGCCGGGCGCCCCGCAACCGGGCAAATTTCGTGTCTGCGACGCGGCCGTTCACGCTCCGCGCTCCGGCGCGGTGGCGCCGCCCGGCCGGCGATCAGGCCGACAGCAGCTGCTCGACGCGCTGCGTCGCGGTGCTTTCGTCAATGCGTTCGACCGCCGCATACTCGCGCACAAACCTGTCGAGCGCCGCCTGGTAGATCTGCCGCTCGCTGTAGGATTGCTCGGGCTGCCCGGTGTTGCGGAACAGGTCGCGCACCACCTCGGCGATCGAGGCGGGATCGCCCGAGGCGATCTTCGCCTGGTATTCCTGCGCCCGCCGGCTCCACATCGTGCGCTTGGCGCGCGAGCGGCCGCGCAATTTCGCGAGCGCGGCATCCATCTCCTTGTGGCTCGACAGCTTGCGCAGCCCGGACACCTTCGCCTTGCCCAGCGGCACGCGCAACGTCATGCGGTCCTTGTCGAAGGTCACGACGAAGACGCTCAGCGTGTAGCCGGCGATTTCCTGCGTCTCGATCGAGGTAATCTTGCCCACCCCATGCGTGGGATAGACCACGAGATCGCCTGCGGCAAACAGCATCTTCTCGGTCATCATCTGCTTCTCTCACGCAACCGACCCGACCGGCGCTGGAGCGACGCCACCCGGGACCGCCAGAGAAGGCGGCCGTCCACACCTCGACGAGGAGCGCGGAGCCACGGGGGAAGGCGTCGATAGCGACGTAAAACCTATATCACAATATGCCGGGCCGAACCAGCAGATCAGCCATGCCCGGCCGGCAGGGGCCGGCGCAGCCGTGCGGTCGAGCAAGCGCCGCCTAACGCCCGCCCGGGTTGGGGCTGAAGAACTTTTCGTACTTGCCCTCGACCCCTTTCCACTCGTCGGCGTCTTCGGGATAGGGCTTCTTGCGGGTTATGTTCGGCCAGCTCGACGCGTATTCGCGATTGAGCTCGAGCCAGCGCTCCGCCGCCGCCTCGCTATCGGGGATGATCGCTTCGGCCGGGCATTCGGGCTCGCATACCCCGCAATCGATGCACTCGTCGGGGTGAATGACGAGCATGTTGTCGCCCTCGTAAAAGCAGTCGACCGGGCACACCTCGACGCAATCCATGTATTTGCAGCGGATGCAGGCTTCAGTGACGACGTAGGTCATGGTTTCGGGTTCTTCTCCTGCAGACTACCCCTGGCGTATCGGATTTATATGGGAGCCCTCGCCGCCCGCGAAACGACGCCCTAGGGTCTCGACAGCCTCGTCCAAAACGCCCGGCGCGGACCCGCTCGCCCGCGCGCATTGCCTAGCACGCGTCTTGCAGCGGGGGCAAGCCCGTGGCGGCCGGCGCCATCGATCGAGGCAGCCGGTCCGCCGGCGGAAATTTTACCCTCGGTCGCCCGTTATCAACCGCATCTCACCAGCATCCAGCTCGCCCCGGGTCCATCTTGCGCAAACGCGGCAAAATCGTCCTCCTCCACTTTGTCGGCCAGATGCCGCTCGCGGGCATCGCCTGGCAGGCGGTGAATTACCTCGCCGGGCTCGAACGGCTGGGCTACGAGGCGTGGTATGTCGAGGATCACGGGGCCAACCCCTACGACCCGCGGATCAGCAGCGTCGTCATGGATTGCGCCTACAATGTCGACTATCTGCGCCGCACGATGGAGCGCCACGGGCTGGCCGGCAGGTGGGCCTATTGGGACGCGATCAATGATAATTACCACGGGCTGTCGCGCGAGGCGGTGCGCGCGCTTTATGGCGAGGCCGACGCGCTGATCAATTTGTGCGGCGCGACGCAGCTGCGCGACGAACATCTGCGCTGTCCGGTCCGCGTGATGATCGACACCGACCCGATCTACGAGCAGATCAAATACGCCACGGCCGATCCGGCCGCCCGGGCCTATGTCGACGCCCACACGGATTTCTTCACCTATGGCGCCAACCTCGGGACCCCGGCCTGCGCGATACCGCTGTGCGGGGTGCCGTGGAAGCCGACCCGCCCGCCGGTCGACCTCGAATTGTGGCCGGCCGCCGAGGTCGATCCCGACTGTTTCACGACGATCGCGACCTGGGAGAACAAGGGCAAGAACATCGCGTTCGAGGGCGCCGACTATCTCTGGTCGAAGCACGTCAACTTCCTGAGATTTCTCGACCTTCCGAAAGAGCGCCCGGATACCTGCTTTCGCATGGCCATGCTGCCGCCCGACGAAGCGGTGCGCCGCGAGGTCGAGGGCGCCGGCTGGAGCATCGTCGATCCGCGCCCGATCTCGGCCGACATGGCGCGCTACCAGTCGTTCATCGCCGGCTCGCGCGGCGAGTTCACGGTGGCCAAGGACATTTACGTGCGTCCGAACAGCGGCTGGTTCAGCGACCGCGCGGTGTGCTACCTCGCCGCTGGCCGGCCGGTCGTGACGATGCGCACCGGGTTTGCCGGCTATTGCCCGGTCGGGCGGGGCGTGTTCGATTATAGGACGCGTGAGGAGGCGCTGGCCGCGATCGATGCCATCGCGGTGGATTACGCCCTCCATAGCCGCGCCGCGCGCGAGGTGGCCGGCGATTGCTTCGCCACCGAGCGGGTGGTTGGCGATCTCTTGGCGGCGATCGGCCTGTAGTCGGGTGACGCAGTAGGGGGCTGGAGGGGTGACGCTCTATTATGCCGGTCTCGTCGCCGCAATCCTGTTCGGCATCGCCGGGCAGATCGCGCTGAAAGCGGGCGCGGTCGGCTCGTCCAGTCTGGCGGCGCAGTTCGTCAATCCGCTGACGCTGGTCGGCCTCGCGGTCTATGCCGTCGCGGCGCTCTGCTATGTCGTGGCGCTGAAGAAGATCCCGGTGTCGGTCGCCTTCCCGTCGGTTGCGGCGAGCTATGCGATCGTCGCGGTGATCGCGCATCTGCTGTGGAACGAGCCGTTCGGCTGGCCGCAGATCGGCGGCATCGCGCTGATCGGCGGCGGCATCGTATTGATCCACCAGTTCTGAGCCCCGCCTCTGCGGCGCCCGCGAGGCTACGCCGCCGGCAGGCCGCGTTCGAGGAAGAGCGCGAGGCGGCGCGCGAAGGCGGCGGCGTCGGGCAACGGCTCGCCTTCGACGATGCGCGCCTGGTCCAGGAGCAGCCAGGCGAATTCGGCGAGTTGCTCGGAGGCGCCGGCTTCGCCGACAGCGGCGGCCAGCCGCTCGATCAGCCGGTGGCGCGGGTTGAGTTCGAGGATACGCTTGGCCGCGGTGTCGAGCTGGCGATGCTGCTTCAAGAGGCGCTCCAGATGCATGTCGAGGTCGCCCTCGTCGGCGACGAGGCACACCGCGCTGTCGGTCAGGCGCTCGGAAGAGCGCACATCCTTGACCGCGTCGCCCAGCGCCAGCTTGAAGATCGCAATGAGGCTCGCGAGCTTGGCCGGAGGCGCGGGCTTGTCGGCCGCCTCCGCCTTGTCCTCGGCCGGCGCGATTCTGTCGAGGTCGACCGCGCCGCGGGTCGCCGATTTGAACGGCTTTTCCTTGTAGGTCGCGACCGACGGCAGCCAGAACTCGTCGATCGGGTCGGTCAGCAGCAGCACCTCGACGCCGCGGGCGCGGAAGCCCTCGAGCTGCGGGCTCTTCTTCAAGAGGTCGAGAGTGTCGCCGGTGATCGTATAGATCGCCTCCTGCCCCGGCCGCATCGCCGCGACGTAGTCGTCAAGCGAGACGAGCCCGTCGCGGGTCGTCGAGCGGAAGCGGGCGAGGGCGAGCAGCACCTCGCGCTGCTCGCGGTCCTCGTAGAGGCCCTCCTTCAGGACGGCGCCGAAATTGTCCCAGAACGTCGCGTATTCCTCGGGCGCGTCCTTCGCCTTCTTTTCCAGTTCGCCGAGCACGCGGCGGGTCAGCTGCTGGCGGATGCGCGCCACCATCGGGTTCGACTGCAGCATCTCGCGGCTGATGTTGAGCGGCAGGTCCTCGCTGTCGACGATCCCCTTGACGAAGCGCAGGTAGGGCGGCAGCAGCTCGTTCCCCTCGTCGGTGATGAAGACGCGGCGGACATAGAGCTTGAGGCGCGGCTTGCGCTCGGGGTCGAACAGGTCGAACGGCTTCTGCGACGGCACGAACAATAGAAGCGTGTATTCGAGCACCCCCTCGGCCCGGGCGTGCAAGGTCAGCCAGGGCTCGTCGAAGGCGTGCCCGACATGGTGATAGAACTCCTTGTACTGCTCGGGCGTGATCTCGCCGCGCGGCCGGGTCCACAGCGCCGAGGCGCTGTTGATCGTTTCTTCCTTGTTGCCGTCGGCCAGCACGATCGGCAGCGCGACGTGATCGGAATAGGTCTTGACGATCTGGCGCAGCTTCAGCGGTTCGAGGTATTCCTCCTCGCCCTCGCGCAGGTGCAAGGTGATGCGCGCGCCGCGCGGCACGTTGGCGGCCGGCTCGACCGTGAAGCTGCCCTTGCCGTCGGAAACCCAGTGCCAGCCCTCGCTGTCGCCCGCCTTGCGGCTCAGGACCTCGACCTTGTCGGCGACCATGAAGGCCGAATAGAACCCGACGCCAAACTGGCCGATCAGGCTCATGTCCTTCTTGGCGTCGCCGGTCAATTCCTGCATGAAAGCGGCGGTGCCGGAACGCGCGATCGTGCCGAGATTTTCAACGAGCTCGTCATGGTTCATGCCGATGCCGTTATCGGCGATGGTCAGCGTCCGCGACGACTTGACCGGGGTCAGCACGACCCGGTAGATGGCCTCTCCCTCGGCCAGCGCCGGCTCGGTCAGCGCCGCATAGCGCAGCCGGTCGCAAGCATCGGACGCGTTCGAGATCAATTCGCGCAGGAAGATTTCCTTCTCGCTGTAGAGCGAGTGCGCGACGATGTCGAGAAGGCGGCTGACTTCCGCTTGGAAAGTTCTGGTTTCGGGTACTGTTTGCTGCGTCATCGGCGAGCGGCTCGTGGTGGCGGGACCGCTGCGACATATGTGCGCCGGCCGTGTCTGCCGCAAGACGCCCCGCGCGCCGGTTATGCCGCGTGGCGTACCCCGCGCCGCCAGCGATCGACGGTCTGCTGCACCGAGCCGAAATCGCTGACGTCATGCGACCAGGCGCGGGCGAACGACGCCGTCGAACTCTTCGGGCGGGCGTTCTCGGGGAGGACGCTGAAGCAGATGCGCTGCGGCATCGACACGCCCTCGCCGACTGCGATCGCCTCGCCGTTGCGCAGCGCCGGCAGGAAGTCCATCAAGCCGTGCGACGCCTCGGAGAGCGAGTCGCGCACGATGTCCTGGTCGTCGTGGTTCGACATGCGCAGCGCGAACATCGTATTGCATTCCGATAGCAAGCTCGGCGCCAGATCCGAGGGACGCTGCGAGACGACGCTGAGCGAGACGCCATATTTGCGGCCTTCCTTGGCGATGCGCGAGAGCGCCCGCTTGGTCGGCTCGAAACCGAGCTCGCGATCGCGCGGCGCATAGCGGTGCGCCTCTTCGCAAACAATCGTGATCGGCACCGGCGTTTCGCTCCACATCGCGAAGTCGAAGGTCAGCCGGCATACCAGCGACACGACGACGTTCAGCACCTCGGAGGGCACCGCGGAAATGTCGAGGATGGTGATCGGCTTGCCGTTGACCGGGATGCGGAACAGGTTCGACAGGATCTCCGACATCTCGTCGCGCAGGCTGAGGCTCGTGCCGAACACGAAATTGTAGCGCGCGTCGGCCTGCAGCGCCAAAATCCGCGCCTTGATCGTCTGGAATGCGGAGACGCTCTCGGGGCGATTGAGCGCCCCCATCGCCCGGTCGAGATAGGCGAGCGCATCCGACATCCGATATGGCACGGGCGTATCGACGCTGCCGACCTTGTCGAGCCCGGCTTTCGAGAAATTCACCTGCTTGGCGGCCAGCACCGTCTCGCCGAGGATCTTGCGCTGCTCGGTGTCGCCGCGATCCGAGCCAAGCACCATTTCCACCAGTTCCTCGAAGTTGAACAGCCAATACGGCAGCCGCAGCCCATCGTCCGGGCTCAGGACCACCGCCCGGTCGGCGAACGCGCGGGCATATTCGTTGTGCGGATCGAGCAGCAGGAAGTGCGCGCTCGGATTGCGGTCGATCACGGCGCGCAGGATGGTCACGACGGCGCAGGATTTGCCCGATCCGGTGGTGCCGACGATGCTGAAATGCTTGCCCATCAAATCGTCGATCAACAGATAGGCCGGGACGTTGCTCGCCTGGTGGATCGTGCCGACCGGCACGGCGGCGGTGCCGCGCGGCGCATAGACCTGCGCCAGATCGTCCTTCGTCGCGGTGTAAGCCGGCGCTTCGATCGCCGGGAAAACCGATACGCCGCGCTGGAAGCCGCCGTAAGCGCCCTCCGGGCTGCGAAGCATCTCGCCGAGCAGCTCGATTTCGGCGATCTTCAAATCCTCGTCCGGCGCCGACAATGACGGCAGTGGCACCCGCAACGCGCTGATCATGCCGAAAACCGTGGAGGCGCGGGTCTGCACCTTAACGAGCGCGCCCATCTCGATCGACTCGGCGCGGGCGGCCGTCTGCTCGGTGTCGGTTTCCAAGAGGACGATGAGCTGGGCGGCCGAAACCGCGATCACGCGGCCGATCCGCGCGCCTTCGATGGTTGGTAAACTGCTTCCGTCCATGGTCTTGCCCGTTGTTGGCCCACTGGGGTCTTCGAAGCTTGAAATGACAGCGCATTCGGTTGTGGCGGCGGCTGGCGATGATGTCCGCCTCATCTCAGAAGCGCCCCGATCGGCGGCTTGACGCGCTCGGCCGGCAGGCGGATCTCGACGGTCGTGCCGACCCCAAGCTGGCTGGCCAGCGTCAGTTCGCCGCCATGCATTCTGACCAAGGCGCGCGCGATCGGCAGGCCGAGCCCGATCCCGCCGTTCTGGCGGGTCAGATGATCCTCGATCTGGCCGAACGGCTGCAGGACGCGTTCGAGGTCTTCTTGCGGGATGCCTTGCCCGGTGTCGTTAATAACGATCGACACGTCGCCGGCCGCGGTCAGCGCGGTGGCGATCTCGACGGTGCCGTCTTCCGGGGTGAATTTGATCGCGTTCGACAACAGGTTGCCAAAGACTTGCGTCATCTTGCCGAGGTCGAGCCGCAGCACGCGTTCGACGACCGGACCGCATACGAGCGTGACCGATTTCTCCTCGGCCGCCCGGCGCTGCAGCCGGATCGCCGCCTCCAGAACCTCCTCGAGCGCGACTTCCTGCTCGTCGAGGCTGAGCTTTCCCGCTTCGATCCGCGACAGGTCGAGCAGGCTGTTAAGCATGCCCAGCAGCTGGGTCCCGGATTCGTAGATGTATTTGGCGTAGCCCGGGGCGTCGGCGCTCTGCCGCGGCGCGGTCTGGATGATCTCGGAAAAGCCGATGATCGCATTGAGCGGGGTGCGCAGTTCGTGGGTCACGGTCGCGAGAAACTGGCTCTTCGCGCGATCGGCCGCCTGGGCCTGGCGCAGCGCCTCACCGGCCAGCACGGCGGCGTTTTCCGCCTGCACCTTGGCGGCAACCAGCACGCGCTCGGTGTAGCGGCGCTCGAGCAGCGCGCCGAGCTGGCTACAGTAATCGTCCAACAATGATTGACGCTGCCGCCGCCGAGGGGTCATCCGGCCACCCTGTTCCGATGAGGCTTTGTATCGTCGGAAGAACAAAATTTGGTTAAGGCAAGGCTGCGATCGCGCCCACCCGGCAGTCGAGTCGCGAGGGCTCCGGCGAAGCGCCGATCGGGCGGTCCGCTCAGGCGTGGCGATCCGCCCGCGTCACCTTGGCTCTTGCCCTGAGGGCGCCGGCAACGCACCTTGACGCCATGACGACGCTCCGCTCTGGACCGCGCCTCGTCGCGGTTCTCGGACCGACCAACACGGGCAAGACCCATCTCGCGATCGAGCGCATGCTCGATCATCGCAACGGCATGATCGGGCTCCCGCTGCGCCTGCTGGCCCGGGAGATCTACGACCGGGTCGTGAGGGTGCGCGGCGCGCGGGCGGTCGCGCTGATCACCGGCGAGGAGAAAATTCTTCCGCCAAACCCGTCCTATTTCGTCTGCACGGTCGAGTCGATGCCGCTCGATCGGCCGGTCGAGTTTCTCGCCGTCGACGAAATCCAGCTCTGCGCCGACCCCGAGCGCGGCCACGTCTTCACCGCCCGCCTGCTGCACGCGCGCGGCCTCATGGAGACGATGTTTCTCGGCGCCGACACGATCAAGCCGCTGATGCGCCGGCTGGTGCCCGATGCGGAATACATCAGCCGGCCGCGCTTCTCGACGCTGAGCCACACCGGCCACAAAAAGGTGACCCGCCTACCGCGCCGCAGCGCCGTCGTGGCGTTCAGCCTGGCCGACGTCTTTTCGCTAGCCGAGCTGGTGCGGCGTCAGCGCGGCGGCACCGCTGTGGTGCTCGGCGCGCTGAGCCCGCGCGCCCGCAACGCCCAGGTCGGCATGTTCCAGGCCGGCGAAGTCGATTACCTCGTCGCGACCGACGCGATCGGCATGGGTCTCAACATGGACCTCGACCATGTCGCCTTCGCCCGCCTGGGCAAATTCGACGGCCGCGGACCCCGCCGCCTCTCGGCGGCCGAGATCGGCCAGATCGCCGGGCGCGCCGGACGCCACATGAGCGACGGCACCTTCGGGACGACCGCCGAGGAAGGGCCGCTTGACCCGGGCATCGTCGCGGCCGTCGAGCAGCACCGCTTCGAACCGCTGACCCATATTTCCTGGCGCAACCCGCGGCTGCGTTTCGACTCGGTCGGCGCCCTGCTCCGCAGCCTCGACGAGCGGCCGTCCTCGCCCGCTCTGGTGCAGACGCGCGACGCCGACGATCACCGTGCGCTGCAGCTGTTGTCGCGCAACGCCGAGGTCGGCGCGCTGGCGACCAATCCCGGCGCGGTCCGCCTGCTGTGGGAGATCTGCCAGATCCCCGATTTCCGCAAGGCGATGAGCGACGGCCACGCGCGCTTCCTGGCGCATTGCTTCCTGCACCTGGCGGGGCCGGCTGAGCGGCTGCCGAGCGCCTGGGTCGCCAGCCAGATGGCCCAACTCGATCGGCTCGACGGCGACATCGACACGCTGATGGCGCGCATTGCCCACACCCGCACCTGGACCTACATCACTCATCGCGGCGATTGGATCGATGGCGCGGCCGATTGGCAGGAGCGCGCCCGCGGCATCGAAGACCGGCTGTCCGACGCCTTGCACGACCGCATCACCCAGCGCTTCGTCGATCGCCGCTCGGCCTTCCTGGTGCGCCAGCTGTCCGGCGACGCGGAACTGCTGGCCTCGGTCGACAGGGCGGGGGAGGTGCGGGTCGAAGGGACCCTGGTCGGGCGGCTCGACGGGTTCCGCTTCATCCCCGACGCCTCGGAGGGCGACGCGACACGCACGCTGATCGCTGCCGCCAACCGCGTGCTGCGCGGCGAGGTGGCGCAGCGGGCGCGCCAGCTCGCCGGCGACGCCGACGATGCGTTCGCTTTCGACGACCGCGCTCGGCTGCTGTGGCGCGGCGGCCCGGTCGGGCGGTTGCTCGCCGGCGATACGGTCCTGACGCCGCGGGTCGAGGTGCGGGCCGGCGATTTTCTCGATGGCGAGACCCGCGAGCGGGTGCGCCAGCGGCTGCAGCTTTTCATCAAGGACGAGGTCGAGCGTCGCCTCGCGCCGCTCTTCGCCGCTGCGGCATTGCCGCTGCGCGGGGTCGGGCGCGGGCTGGTCTTTCAGTTGCTCGCGAGCCTCGGCTGCCTGGCCGCCGGGGAAGCCGCCGCGCCGCTCGACGGCCTCGACGCGCCGAGCCGGCGTGCGCTGGGCCGGCTTGGCGTTCGGCTCGGCACCGAGAGCATTTACGTCGAGCCGCTGCTGCGCCCCGACTCCATCCGGTTTCGCGCGCTGCTGTGGTCGGTCTCGCAGGACCGTTCGCTGCCGGCGCTGCCCAGCGCCCGCTCCCGCGGCAGGGTGATCGCGGTCGATCCGGCCTTGCCGCTGTCGTTCTATGCCGCGATCGGCCGACGCGTCCTGGGCACTCTCGCGCTGCGCCCGGATCGGCTCGAGCGGCTCGCGGCGGCGGCCCGCAGCCGCGCGCGGTCCGGCCGCTTCACCGCCGACGCCGAACTGGCGGCGCTCGCCGGTGTGGCGCCGGGCGATCTGCGGCAGGTGCTGCTGGCGCTCGGCTACCGCGCGGTGATCGAAGCCGGCGACGAGTTTTTCATCGGCAGGCCGCGGCGGCGCGGTGTGCCGGTGGGCGCGCGGGCGCGCGCCGGGGTGCGGCGCGACGGCCATCCCTTCGCCAAGCTGACGGAGCTCAAATTCGCTTGACCCTCGTCGCCGCTGCGCCCGAGCGCGCCAAGGCTCGGCTCGACCAATGGCTGTGGTTTGCCCGCCTCGCCAAAAGCCGCTCGCTGGCCGCCCGGCTGTGCGCCGCCGGCGCCGTCGAAATCAACGGCAGCGCGGCGACGAAGCCCAATCACACGGTGCGGGTCGGCGACGTTCTCGTGGTGCCGCAAGGCGGCTGGCGGCGGACGGTCCAGGTAATGGCGCTCGGCACCCGGCGCGGGCCCGCGAGCGAAGCACGCACGCTCTACGAGGAGGCGGCGCCGCCGGGGCGCTGGCGCGAAGCGCTGCCGGCCTGGGTGCCGCTCCTCGGCGACGACGATGCCATGAGCGAGCCCCCGTCGGCCATGTCCGGGGAAATCTAGGCTGCCAAGCCCTTCCGTCGGCCTACTTGCGCCGGGTCTGGCGCGGCCCGCCGGGCTTCGGCTCGTGCGCCAACTCGATCGCGCTCAGGTAATAGGAGAGGTTTCGCTGGTCGCCGCCCTTCCCGGCGGCGCTCGCATTGAAGTCGGCGTCGCAGCGCAGCCTGAGCGCGAAATTCGTGCCGGCCGGGATCTTTGTCGGGCAGGAGAAATCGAAGCTGCCGTTCGCCTGTAGCGTGAAGCGGAACGTCTCCTCGTCGATCGCGATCTCGAATGCCCGGCTCACCCGCGGGAAGTCGTCCGGGATATAGCCCTTGATCGCGATCTCGCTGATCGGGCGATCGGCGCGCAGCCTGAGCGACACGTCGCGCGTCACCCAGCCGTCATGAAACAGGCCCGAGCCGCTGCCGACCTGCTGGGCGTAGCCGGCGATCGGCGCGCGGGTCGCCGCCAGCACCTCGTCGAGATAACGCCGGAGCTGATCGAGGTCGCGGCCGTGCCGCTCTTCCATCAGCTGATACATCTCGATCTGGCGGTCGCGCTGGCGATAGGCGCCGCTCAGTTCCTCGACGTCGGCTTGCGAGAGGACGTGGCCCGCCTTGAATTCCGCGGGAAACGGCCACTGCACGTAGAACGTGCTGTGCGGCCCGACAATCTCGTGCGCCGGCCGGTCCCGCGTGTAGAGGTAGATCGACAGGCACTTGCGCGACAGATGCAGGCGGTCTTCCGGGAGGTGAATTTTACGGAAGCCGTGCCAGCTGTATTCGTTGGTCTCGAAGATCACGGCACGATTGAAGATGACGTTGAACTGGCTGAATTCGTCGATCTCGGGTCGCCGCGGGTTCGAGTGCAGTTCGATCGCGCCGCCCCACGCCGGATCCCATTCACGGTTCAGGTACAGCAACAGATTGGCGCGCCGATGAAACCCGCCGGCGATCTCGAAATTGAAGTCGACATGGACGTCGAGCGCCTGCCCGTTGAGGTTTTCGTGCGTCCCGCCGCCAAACAATGTGGGGTCGCCGTGCAGATCGTCGATGCCGGTCAGCGAGGTCATCGCGTCGAGGAACTCGCGCGACATCAGATAGTCGTAGAGCCGGGCGTAGAAGGGGCTGATTTCGCTGATGTTGCTGACGACGGCCTTGCCGCCATATTCGCCATACTCGTTGACGGCAAACTTGCGCTCGAACGGCGGAAAGTCTCGCAGCGACGCGTCAGCACTCTCGCGGGTAAAAAACTTATCGATGCAAACATGCTTGAAAGGCTGCGCCGCCTGAAAGGCTTCGCGGTACGCGGCAGCCTTGGCAATCACAGCTTTGGAAATCATTTTTTCTTCCTTTCCGGGCGTTCACCGCTGCGACCGCATGGCTGTTGCGGCAGGCGGCCTGACCGTCCCAAGGCAACTATGCCAGAGGCGCGGAGGCTTGGCATGCGATTTCCCGCCTGCTCAACGACGCAGCAGAGCTCGGCGGAAGCTCACTTGATCAGCGCGATCACCTCGCGCAGGCGCGGGTCCGCCGCCGTGCCGAGCCACTCGAACGCCACCATCTCGGTCGTCACGATCTCGGCGCCGTGGCGCTCCAAGCGGCGCAGCGCCGCCTCCTTGTTCTCGGCGCGGCGCGAGCCGACAGCATCGCGCACGAGATAGACCCGCCGGCCGTGGTCGAGCAGACCGAGCACGGTTTGCAAGACGCAGACATGCGCCTCGCAGCCGGCGACGACGACGCCCGGCCGCTCGCCCAGCCGACCCAGGAACCCGGGGCTGCGGCAGGCGTCGAACGTCATCTTGTGGGCGATTTCGGCGCTTTCGTCCCTAAGTTCGGGAAGCGTCGGGCCGAGCCCGCCGGCGTTCTGCTCGGTGAAGAGGACCGGCACGTCGAGCATCGCCGCCGCCTGCAGCAGCCGCCGCGCGTTGGCGACAAGCGCCGGGCCGTCCTCGATCGCCGGCATCAGGCGCGCCTGGAAATCGACGATCAGCAGCGTCGAGGCCTCGCGATCGATGGTCAGCATCCGGGATCAGACCTTGATCGTGCCCTCGAGATAGAGCGCCGCGCGCCCGGCGATCCGCACCCGCTCGCCGTCCAGCGTGCAGGAGAGGGCGCCGCCGCGCCGCGACAGCTGCCGCGCCTCGAGCCGGAGCTTGCCGAGGCGTTCGGCCCAATAGGGGATCAGCGTGCAATGCGCCGAGCCGGTCACCGGGTCCTCGTCGACGCCGCGGGCGGGGGCGAAGAAGCGCGACACGAAATCGATCCCGGCGTCGCCGGGCGCGGTGACGATGACGGCAAACCGGTCGAGCGCGGCAATCGCCGCGAAATCGGGCCGCAGCGCGAGGATTTCGTCGGCGCTGCCGTAGACGGCGAGGTAGTCGCGCGCCGCGTAGAGTGCCGCCGGGCGCCCGCCGAGCGCCGCGGCGACAGGTTGCAGCACCGCGCAGGGCGCCGCCGGGCGGGCCGGGAAATCGAGCACCAGCCGGTCGCCGTCGCGCGCCACAATCAGCGCCCCCGCCTGCTGCGTCTGAAAAACGACCGTATTCGCCGCCGGGTTCAGCACCTGAAACACGACAAAGGCCGCGGCCAGCGTCGCGTGCCCGCACAGATCGACTTCGGTCGTCGGGGTGAACCAGCGCAGCCGGTAACCCTCGCCCTCGGGCACGAAAAACGCGGTTTCCGAGAGGTTGTTCTCGGCCGCGATCGCCTGCATCAGCGCGTCGGGCAGCCAGGCTTCGAGCGGACACACCGCCGCCGGATTGCCGGTAAAGGGGCCAACGGTGACGAACGCGTCGATCTGGTAGAGCGGGATGCGCATCGCGGACCCTACGAGCGCAGCGGGTGGGCGTGGTCGAGCGGGCCATGCCCGTGGCCGAAGCCGGGCGCGCTCGCGATCGCGCGGCGGACATAGTCGCGCGCCCGCTCGATCGCGGCGTCGAGCGCCATCCCTTGCGCCAGCCCGGCGGCGATCGCGGAGGCAAGCGTGCAGCCGGTGCCGTGGGTGTGCCGGCTAGCGATCCGCGAGCCGCTCCAGACGCGCCGGCTCCGGGCGGTCGCGAGCACGTCGAAAACCGTGTCGCCCGGCAGATGCCCGCCCTTGAGCAGTACCGCGCCGCAGCCCAAATCGAGCAGGCGCTGGGCCCCCTCGTGCATCGCCGCGAGACTGTCGATCGCCCGGCCGATCAGGATCTCGGCTTCCGGCAGGTTGGGGGTCAGGACGCTGGCGCGGACGATCAGCCGGCGCTTCAAGGCCTCGATCGCGCCGGGCTCGATCAGCGGCGCGCCGCCCTTCGCCACCATCACCGGATCGACGACAAGCGGCACCGCCGGCGCCCGCTCGGCGAGCACCGCGGCGACCGTCTCGATCACCGCTTCATCGTGCAGCATGCCGGTCTTGATCGCGTCGGCGCCGATGTCGTCCAGCACCACCTCGATCTGCTGCCGGATGAAGTCGGGCGGGATCGGCAGCACGCCGAAGACACCTTGCGTGTTCTGCGCGGTCAGCGCCGTGACGGCGGTGGCCGCGAAGGCGCCGAGCATCGTCACGGTCTTGATGTCGGCCTGGATGCCGGCGCCGCCGCCGGAATCCGAGCCGGCGACGATCAGGACGCGCCCCTTCACGCCAAAAACCCGGGCATCATTCCGCCGCCTGGGCCGCCGATCCGGCCGGCGCTTCGATCGCCTCGGCGCTGCGCGCCGCCGCCGCGACCGCCGCGCAGATGTCGTCGACGATTCCGGCCAGCAGCGCCGCGTCCTCGCCCTGCGCCATCACCCGAATGACGGGCTCGGTGCCGGAGTTGCGGATCACCAGGCGTCCGGCGGCGCCGAGGCGCGCTTCGCCGTCGGCGATCGCCTGCCGCACGCGGCTTGCGTCGAGCGGCCGTCCGCCCGCGTAGCGCACGTTGCGCAGCACCTGCGGCACCGGCTCGAAAACCCGGCACACCTCGCTCGCCCGGCGGCCGGTCTCGACGATCGCGGCCAGCACCTGGAGCGCCGCGATCAGCCCGTCGCCGGTCGTCGCATAGTCGCTGAGAATGATGTGGCCCGATTGCTCGCCGCCGAGATTGCAGCCGAGCGCGCGCATCTTTTCGACGACATAGCGGTCGCCGACCGCGGTGCGGTGGAGTCCGATATGCTGCCCGAGGAGGCAGCGTTCGAGCCCGAGATTGGACATCACGGTCGCCACCAGGGCGCCGCCCGCCAGCCGCTCGCCGCGCGCCAGGCTCGTCGCGATCAGCGCCATCAGCTGGTCGCCGTCGAGAATGACGCCGCGCTCGTCGGCGACGATCAGCCGGTCGGCGTCGCCGTCGAGCGCGATGCCGATATCGGCGCGCCGCGCCAGCACCTCGCGGCGCATCTGCTCGGGCGCCAGCGCGCCGCAGTCGCGGTTGATGTTGAGGCCGTCCGGCGCGACGCCGACCGAAAAGACTTCGGCGCCCAATTCCCAGAATACCGTCGGGGCAACCTTGTAGGCGGCGCCGTGCGCGCAATCGACGACGACCCGCAGCCCATCGAGCCGCAAGCCTTTCGGGAAGCTCTGCTTGACGAACTCGATGTAGCGGCCGCCGGCGTCGTCGAGCCGCTTGGCGCGGCCGAGCTCGCTCGGCGCCGCGCGATGCGACGGCCCCTTGTCGAGCACCTGCTCGATGCGGGTTTCCAATTCGTCGGACAGCTTGTAGCCGTCGCGGCCGAAGAGCTTGATGCCGTTATCGGCGAACGGGTTGTGCGAGGCAGAGATCACGACGCCGATATCGGCGCGCAGGCTGCGCGTCAGCATCGCGATCGCCGGTGTCGGCAGCGGCCCGACCAGCACGACGTCCATCCCCATCGTGATAAAGCCGGCGGTCAGCGCCGGTTCGAGCATGTAGCCCGAGAGGCGCGTATCCTTGCCGATCACGACGAGGTGCTTGTGCGTCCCGTTGTGAAAGCATTCGCCGACCGCCATCGCCACCTTGAGCGCCGTCTCGGGCGTCATCGGCTCGGTGTTGGCGGTGCCGCGAATGCCGTCGGTTCCGAAAAGCTTGCGCGTCATCGCGCCCCACCCACGTGCCACGTGACGAATTCACCACCCGACGCTAACGCCGGGTGGCGACGATCATCCTAGCAGATCGGCAGCGGCAAATCGTCAGGAACGGATGCGGCGGTCAGCCGCCGGGCTGCGGTTCAGGTTCGAGCCCGCTCGGACGGCCGGACGGCGGCACCGAACTGCGCCGGCCCGGCGAGCGCGGCTCCTCCGGCGTCGGCCCGCTCGGCGCGGTGTCGCGCACGATCCGCTCGCCCCTGATGATGTGGCGGATCTCGTCGGCCGACAGCGTCTCGTATTCGAGCAGCCCCTTGGCCAGCGCATGCAGCTCGTCGAGATGGCCGGTGAGGATCTCGCGCGCGGTGTGCTCGCCCTCGTCGACGATGCGGCGGATCTCGTCGTCGATCACCTTCGCGGTCGCGTCGGAGACGTTCTTGCGCTGGGTGACCGAGTGGCCGAGAAACACCTCTTCCTCGTTTTCGGCGTAGCGCAGCGGGCCGAGCTTGTCACTGAAGCCGAACTCGGTGACCATGCGGCGCGCGAGGCCCGTGGCGCGGCGAATGTCATCCGAGGCGCCGGTCGTGACCTTGTCCTCGCCGAAGATCAGTTCCTCGGCGACGCGACCGCCGAACAGGCTCGCCAGCATCGCCTTTATCTCGATCTTCGACTGGCTGTATTTGTCGCGCTCGGGCAGGTACATCGTCACGCCCAACGCCCGGCCGCGCGGAATGATCGTCACCTTGTGCAGCGGCTCGTGCGCGACCGCATAGAGCATGCACAGCGCGTGGCCGGCCTCGTGATAGGCGGTTAGCGTCTTTTCTTCCTCGGTCATCACCATCGAGCGCCGCTCGGCGCCCATCATGACCTTGTCCTTGGCCTGCTCGAATTCGTTCATCCCGACCGAGCGCTTGCTGCGGCGGGCCGCCATCAGCGCCGCCTCGTTGACCAGATTGGCAAGATCGGCGCCGGAGAAACCGGGAGTGCCGCGCGCGATAATCTTCGGGTCGACGTCCGAAGAAAGCGGCACCTTGCGCATATGGACTTTGAGGATCTTTTCGCGCCCGACGACGTCGGGGTTGGGCACGACGACCTGGCGGTCGAAGCGGCCGGGCCGCAGCAAGGCCGGGTCGAGCACGTCGGGCCGGTTGGTGGCGGCGATCAGGATGACGCCCTCGTTGGCCTCGAACCCGTCCATCTCGACGAGCAGCTGATTGAGCGTCTGCTCGCGCTCGTCGTTGCCGCCGCCCAATCCGGCGCCGCGGTGCCGGCCGACCGCGTCGATTTCGTCGATGAAGATGATGCAGGGCGCGTTCTTCTTGCCCTGCTCGAACATGTCGCGCACCCGGCTGGCGCCGACGCCGACGAACATCTCGACAAAGTCCGAACCGGAAATCGTGAAGAACGGCACGTTGGCTTCGCCGGCGATCGCGCGCGCGAGAAGTGTCTTGCCGGTGCCCGGCGGCCCGACGAGGAGGACGCCCTTCGGGATCTTGCCGCCCAGCCGCTGGAATTTCTGCGGGTCCTTCAGGTACTCGACGATCTCCTCGAGTTCCTGCTTGGCTTCGTCGATGCCGGCGACGTCCTCGAAGGTGATGCGGCCGACCTTTTCGGTCAAAAGGCGCGCCCGGCTCTTGCCGAAGCCCATGGCCCGGCCGCCGCCGCCCTGCATCTGGCGCATGAAGAAGATCCACACCCCGATCAACAGCAGCATCGGGAACCACGAGACCAGGACGCCGAACAGCGACGGCACATTTTCGTCGAGCGGCGAGGCGGTGATGCGCACGCCCTTGTCCATCAGCCGGCCGACCAGGGCCGGGTCCGACGGGGCATAGGTGCTGAACGCCCGCCCGTCGCTGAAATGGCCGCTGATGCTGTGGCCCTGGATCGTGACGTCGGTGACCTGGCCGCGATTGACGTCGCTGACAAAGTCGGAAAAGGCCAGCGTCGCCTGCGGACCGTGCGTCGAGGAAGTCTGAAAGAGGTTGAAGAGAGCGACGAGAAGCAGGCCTATGACAATCCAAAGGGCGAGATTCTTGCCGAAATTATTCACGCTGCAGGCCTTTCCCTACCGCTTCGGGCGTCGCGCCCGACCCAACCGCGCCGCAGTTTCCACGCCAGCATCACATAGGATGCTCCCACGATTAAACAACTGTAAAGCCCGCAGTTGTGAGCGCGCTGTCCGGGCAAAAGGCGAGCAGCGGCAGCGCTCCCACGCCGGCGCGGCGATAGCCGAGATGCGGCACCGCGGCGAGGCCCTGCTCGTCCCACAGCGCCGGCAGCACCGGGTAGACGAGCCGTGGCAGGCCGCCGCCGCGCCGCTCGATCGGCGCCGCGCCGTGCCGTCCGAGATAATCGAGGGTGAAGCCCGTTGCCGCATCCGGCGCGAGGGTGACAGCAAAGCGCCGGTCCCACACCAGCCGGGCGCCGGGCTCGAGCCGCAGCGGCGGCGCCGCGGCGGCCAGTTCGCGCATGACCAGGAGGCGTCCGCGCCACGGCACAAAGCGGCAGCCGCCGAGCGTGCGCGCCCGCTCGGGCGCCGCCGCCAAAAAGCTCCGCAGCCGGGCGAGCCGCGCCCGTCGCGGCGGGTAGCGCGGCGCGCCGAAGCACAGCGCAACCCGCCCCAGCAACCGCTCCACGCTTTCGTCATCGGCCGCGGCCAAAGCCGCCCGATCGATCACGGCGAACCCGGCCGGATGCAGCGCCACCGCGCGGGCGAGCAGGGCGGCGAGCGCGTGCTCGCGGGCGATCCGGCGGTGGCCGCAATCGCGCAGCGCCGCGAGCGCCGTCTCCCATTCCGAGCCATCACCGGCGGCGGCTTCAGCGCGCAGCCGCGCCCGCTCGAAAGCCGGGTCGAAATTGCTCGGATCGCGCAGGAAGGGCTGCCGCTCGGCCTCGAGCAGCGCGAGGAGGCGCGTCCGCGGCACCGACAGCAGCGGCCTGACGAGGCGGCAGCCGGCCAGCTCGCGCACCGCTGACATGCCGGCCAGCCCGTCGATCCCGCTGCCGGCGCGACGACGGATCAAATGCGTCTCGACCTGGTCGTCGCGATGATGCGCGGTCAGTAAATGCAGGATGCCGTGCGCGCGGCACCACGCGGCCAGCAGATCGTAGCGCGCGGCGCGCGCCGCCGCTTGGATGCCGCTCGTCGGCTTGTCGCCGAGCCACCGCACGGTGTCGTGCGCAATGCCGCGGGCGGCGAGCCAGCCGGCGACGGACCGCGCTTCCGCGGCGCTCTGGGGCCGCAACCCGTGATCGACCGTCACAGCGTGGACAGCGCCGCCGCGCTGCCGCGCCCAGCCCTCGGCAAGCAGGACCAGGGCGAGGCTGTCAGGCCCGCCGGAGACCGCCACGGCGAGCCGCGGCCGCGCCTCGAAGCCGCCGATCGCCGCGAGCGTCGCGGCGAATTCGGCCGGCGTCAGCGCCGCCACCACAGGGAGGCTCAGCAGCCGAGCCGCTTTTTCTCGGCCGCGGCGCGGTCCTTGACGGCGGCGCCGGGGTGCGGGAAATCGTGGTCGAGCTGCGCGAAGGCCAGGCAGGCGTTCTTTTTCTGGTTGGCGTGGTCGAGCGACATGCCGAGCTTCAGCAGATCGTCGGCCGCCTTGGCGCTTTTCGGATAGCGCTTGTAGCCTTCGGCGAAGGCGCTCGCCGCCTCCGGGTAGCGGCCGCGCGTGTAATAGGTCTCGCCCAGCCAGTATTGCGCGTTGCCGGCCATGGCGTCCCTGGGGTGCGCCGCGATAAAGGCCTTGAGCGCCGCCTCGGCCGCCGGGTAGTCGGCCTTTTTCAATAGTCCGAACGCATGGTTGTACTGCTCGCTGACCGACCCGCTCGGCAGCAACCCGGTCGCCCCGGGGTGCGGCCCGGCCGCGGTGCTCGCCAATTCGGCCGGCGCCGCCGGCGACCCGGGCGGCCGCAGCGTGCCGAAAATCGGCGTTGGCCCGCCTCCCGGTCCGGGGCCTGGTCCGGGGCCTTGCTCGGAGGTCGGCCCATCGGGGGGCGGGACCAATGTTCCCGGCGGCGGCATCAGCCCGGCGCTCGCGCCCGGCCGCCGCGCCGCCGCGTCCTCGTCGCTGTCGCCCGGTGGCGGCGGCGGAAATTGCAGCGCGGGGCGGTCGGAGCGCGGCGGCTCGGGCGCCGCCGCCGCCGGATCGGCGGTCGCGACCGCGCCGGGGCTCGCGCCCGCCCCCTGGTCGAGCCGCTGGCGGACCCGCTCGACCTGGTTCACCGCCTCCTCGACCCGGCCGGTCAGGTCGCGCATTTCGGCTTCCAGCCGATCCATGCGGATTTCGATGCTTACCGCCGCGCCGCTGCCGGCCGGCATCGACGGCGGCGCGCCGCGGTAAATCTGCCGCTGCAGCATGTTGAGATCGCGCTCGAGGCGATCGAGCCGCTCCTGCGTCGAGAGGTCCTGACCCATTGCGGGCGCGAGCGCGCCGGCGACCGCGAGGCCAAACGCAAGGCCGGTAAAGGCGCGTGGCAGCATGGATCGCCGGAACATTCGGGTCGGCCTCGTACTCTAGCGGGACGCGCCGCGCAGCGGCGCGCCGTCCGGTATTCCCGCGGCCTCGCAGCGACGCGGCGGCATGTCCTGTACCGGCACACCTGCTAGTAGAGGCGGTTTTAGGCAAAAAGAGGGCATCGAACGCGAGCCGCCGCCGGGCCGATGCCCGGTGGCGGGTGCAAATCGGCGTCGCCCGCTCAGTTCACCGTGGTAACCGCGACGCGGTTTTGGGCATAGGCGTCTTCGGTCGAGCCGGGGACGATCGGCCGCTCCTTGCCGTAGCTGATCGTCGAGACGCGCGACGCCGGAATGCCGGCGGCGACCAGCACGTTCTTCGCCGCGGCGGCGCGACGCTCGCCGAGCGCCAGATTGTATTCGCGCGTGCCGCGCTCGTCGCAGTGCCCCTCGATCGTCACCGAGACGTTGGGATAGCGGCGCAGCCATTCGGCCTGGCGCTGCAGGATCTGCTGGCCCTCGGAGGAGATATCGGCGCTGTCGAAGGCAAAGAACACGCGGTCGCCGGCGGTCGCCGCCAGATCCTGCTGCGACCCCGGTCCGAAGCGCGAACTACCGATCCCGCCCGGGCCGCCAAGGCCGCCCGGGCCGCCGGGACCGCCCGCCGGCTGTTCCGGCGCGCTGCTGCAGGCGGCAAGCATCAGCAATGCCCCGGCAAGGGCAAGAAGACGTGACAACATGGCAAACTCCCCTCTATCGATCGCGGCCGGCGTCCCATCGGGATCGCCGTAATGGAGCCGCTCTGCTGGCGCTGCCGCGGGCTTTTCGCGGCAGCGGCGCAAAGCGGCGGACTATATCCCCCGTCCCTATTGGAGCAAGGGCGACCAGGCCGGGTCCGAAGCGGCCCCCGGCGTGTTGACCTCGCGCTTGTTGTATCCGGTCAAATCGATCGTGTAGAGCCGCGGCGCGCCGCCGCGGCCGCTCGAATCCATCGGGCCCTCGCGGAAATACATCAAGACCCGGCCGTTCGGCGCCCAGGTCGGGCCCTCGACCAGGAAATCCTGCGTCAGCAGCCGTTCGCCAGAGCCGTCCGGGCGCATCACCCCGATGTAGAAGGAGCCGCCGTCGATCTTGGTGAAGGCGATCAAATCGCCGCGCGGCGACCATACCGGGTCGCCGTACTTGCCGGAGCCGAAGCTGATCCGCTTCGCCCCGCCGCCACTGCCGCTCATCACGTAGAGCTGCGGCGAGCCGCCGCGATCGGAGTTGAAGACGATCTGGCTGCCATCGGGCGAAAAGGACGGCGAGGTATTGATCGCGTTGCCGCTGGTCAGCCGCGACATCCCCCCGCCATGTGCCCCCATGACAAAGATGTTGCTGGCGCCGTTCTCCGAGCGGCTGAGCAAGAGCCGGCTGCCGTCGGGCGAGAAGCGCGGCGCGAAGGTCATGCCCGGCACCTTGCCGATCGACTGCTCCTGGCCGCTGTCGAGGTTAAGCAGAAAGATGCTCGGCGTGCCGGTGGCGTAGGACAAATAGGCGATTTCCTGGGCCGAGGGCGAAAAGCGCGGCGTCAGCACCAGCGCTCGCCCGTCGGTCAGGTAGCGGTTGTTGGCGCCGTCCTGGTCCATGATGGCGAGGCGCTTGACGCGCCGCTGCGCCGGGCCGGATTCGGCGACATAAACGATCCGCGTGTCGAAATAGCCGTCTTCGCCGGTGATCCGCTTGTAGATCTGGTCGGCGATGATGTGCGCGATGCGGCGCCAGTTCTGCCGGGTCGTCGTGTAGGCGTAGCCGGTCAGCTGCTGCCCGGCAAAGACGTCCCACAGGCGGAACTCGACCCGCACCCGACCGTCGTCCTGCGGCTGCGCCGAGCCGGTAACCAGCGCCTGGGCGTTGATCTGGCGCCAATCGGCAAAGTTCGGCCCGCTGCCGGCCGCGACATTCTGGATGAAGCTTTTCGGGTCGAGCGGCCGGAACAGCCCGGAGCTCTCCAGATCGGCCGAGACCACCTGGGCGATATTCTGCCCGACATCGCTCCCGGCGAGCGGCGGGATCGCGATCGGCAGCGGCTCGACATGGCCGCGGGTGATGTCGAGCCGCAGATCGGCGCGCGCCGGACCGCCGAGCATCACCAGCGCAACAACGGCGGATGCCAGCCAAGCGGCACCCCAAACCGTGCGGTTTCCCGTCATATGAGATCCTTCGGATTGAAAGTCAGGTCGAGGTTGTGCCAGGCCTCGTACTTGTCGGGCGGCAGCGGCAGCGGCGAGCATCGCGGGTTCAGCAAGGCGCGCTTGGCGCTGTCGGCGGCGGCGCGGAAGAACGGGTCCGCGGCATAGCGCCCGGTGTCGACGATCGCGGCCTGCTGCACCGTGCCGTCGCGGCCGACGACGGCCTTGATCTCGATATTGAGGTCCTGCGCGTCGCGCGCCCCGACCGGGATGTCCCAGCAGCGCTCGATCTGCTGGCGCAGCAGGTCGATTTCGCTCGCGGTCAGCTGGCTGCCGAGCGGCGCCTGCGGTTGCGAGGAGGGCGCCGCGCCGGTCGCGGCGACCGGCCGGGCGGGCGTTGGCTGCTCGGCTTCGGCGGTCTGCGTCCGGGTCAGGTTTTTCAGGAGCGCGTCGAAATCGCCCGGCTCGGGATGGCGCTGCGGCGGCTTGTCTTCGAGCTTGTTGATCAGCTTCTCGAAGGCTGCCGGGTCGGCCTTTTCGCTGTGCGGCGGCGCATGGCTTGCCTGCTGCGGTTCGGGCTTCGGCTTGGGCTCGGGCGGCCGCGGCGCCGGGGTCTGCGCTTCCAAGGGCTTCGGCGGCGGTGGCGGCGGCGGCTTGATTGCCGGCTTCGGAGGCGCCGGCGCCGGCGCGGCGGCCGCGGCGGCGGCGGCGGAAGGGGGCGGCGCCGCGGCGGGCTCCGGCGGCGGCTTCGGCTTCGGCTCCGGCGCCGGCGGGGCGATCGCCGGCTCGGGTTTGGCCTGCGGCTTCGGGCGGTATGGGTTGGGATGCGTCGCCCTTGTGTCGGGGGCGATCGTCACCAGCTCGACCGCGATCGGGGTTTCCTCGACGGGGGGATGGCGGAACAGGCTCGGCAGGCCGAACACGATCAGCGCGATCAACCCGACATGCAGGCTCGCCGACAGCGCGAGGCCGCTCGGCATCGGGTCCCGCGGCGTCGGGCTCGGCCGCTGGCCGGGCTCGACCATCATCACGTCGATCGCGGTCAACCCGGTATGTCCGCTAGTGGCCGGCGACCGCCGCGCGGTGCGGCGCGGGCGGCGCGACCGTTTTCGGCGCCTCGGCGACCAGGGACACCTTGTGGAAGCCGGCCGCGGTGACCAGGCTCATGACCTCGAGCACCCGGCCGTAATTGATGTCCTTGTCGCCGCGCACATAGAGCACCGCATCGGGATTGGCGCCGGTGATCGCCTGCAGCTTTTCGACCAGCGCTTCGATCGGCACGCTGGTCTCCTGGATGTAGACCGCGCCCTCGCGGTTGACCGTGATGGTCAGCGGCTCTTTCGGTTCGTTGATCGGCGGCGCCTGGGTCTGCGGCAGCTCGACCGGGACGCCGACGGTCAGGAGCGGCGCGGTCACCATGAAGACGATCAGCAACACCAGCATGACGTCGACCAGCGGCGTCACGTTGATCTCCGACATCGGGCGATAGTGGCCGCTGCGCGAGCGCCCGGCGTTCCTGCCGCTGCCGCTGTAGATCGGTGACGCCACGTCAGGGCCTCTCGTCGAGCTGGCGCGACAGGATCGCGCTGAACTCGGTCGCGAAGGCGTCGAGTCGCCCGGCGTAGCGGCCGAAATCGGAGGACAGCTTGTTGTAGGCGATCACCGCGGGGATCGCCGCGACCAGCCCCAATGCGGTGGCGAACAGCGATTCCGCGATGCCCGGCGCGACCACCGCGAGGCTGGTGTTTTTCGCCGCGGCGATCGAGGAAAAGCTGTTCATGATGCCCCATACCGTGCCGAACAGCCCGACGAACGGCGCGGTCGAGCCGACCGTCGCGAGAAAGCTCATGAAGCGTTCGACCCGGTCCATCTCGCGCCCGACCGTGACGTTCATCACGCGCTCGATGCGCTGCTGCAGGCTGGAGCGCATAACCGCGGTCCCGAGGAGGCCCTTGGCCGCGCTGCGCCGCCATTCACGCATCGCCGCGGCGAATACCGCGCTCATCGGGTCGATCGGCCGCTGGCCGACGCGGTCGTAGAGATCGTCGAGCGAGCCGCCGGACCAGAAGGTCTCCTCGAAGCTCGCCGCGGCGTTTCTGAGGCGGCGGATCCGCAGCGTCTTGTCGAAGATCACGGCCCACGACCAGAACGAGGCGAGCAGCAGGATGAACAGGACCAGTTTGACGATGCTGTCCGATTGCAGGAACAGCTCGAAGATCGACAGGGTGGGAGTCACGGTGCCAGAAAGCGCGGTGGTTTCGACGGGGTGCATTGTTGGCGACCTTTTATGGCGTCTTTTGGACGATTGATGGCGTAAGCGAGGTATGAGCGGGTGAATTGAGCGCCGCGCGCAACCCGGCCGGCATCCGCCGCGGCCTGCCGTCCGGCCCGACGCAGGCGACGAGGACCTCGCAGGCAACCAGCACGCTGCCGTCGCGGCAGATGCGCTGGTCGAGCAGCAGGGTCGCGGCGCCGATCTCGACGAGGCGCGTCTCGACGCTCAGCAGATCGTCGAGCCGCGCCGGCGAGCGGTAGTCGGCGCTGAGCCGCCGCACCGTGAAGAGGACGCCGGTCTGCGCCGCGACCGCGCTATGGGCGAATCCCAGCGCGCGCATCATCTCGGTACGGCCGCGCTCGGCGAATTTCAGGTAGTTCGCGTAATAGACGATGCCGGCGGCGTCGGTATCCTCGTAGTAGACGCGCAGCTTCAGGCTGTGCGCCATCCCGCAGGCGTTCACTGCGCCTCCTCTCCGGGTGATTCGGCGGGCAGCCCGGCGAGCAGGTCGAGCTGGCCGGGCAGGCTGGCGGGCAGCGGCAGATCGAGGTGGCGAAACGCGATCTCGGTCAGCATCCGGCCGCGCGGCGTGCGCTGCACGAACCCTTGCTGCATCAGATAGGGCTCGATGACTTCCTCGATCACGTCGCGCTGCTCGGAGAGCGCCGCCGCCATCGTCTCGACCCCGACCGGGCCGCCGCCGTAATTCTGCGCGATCGCACGCAGATAGCGCCGGTCCATCGCGTCGAGGCCCTTCGCGTCGACTTCCAGGCGCAGCAGCGCCTGGTCGGCGGTCGCGGCATCGACATGCGGCCAGCCGTTGACCGCCGCGAAATCGCGGATCCGGCGTAAGAGGCGCATCGCGACGCGCGGCGTGCCTCGGGCGCGGCGGGCGATCTCGGCGGCGCCGTCCTGCCGCAGGTCGAAAGCCAGGATGCCGGCGCCGCGGGTCACGATCTGCGCCAGTTCGTCGGGTTCGTAAAACAGGAGCCGCAGCGGGATGCCGAAGCGCTCGCGCAGCGGGCGGGTGATGAGGCCCGAGCGGGTCGTCGCGCCGACCAGCGTGAACGGCGGCAGGTCAATGCGGATCGAGCGCGCGCCGGGTCCCTCGCCGATGATCAGGTCGAGCTGGAAATCCTCCATCGCCGGGTAAAGAATCTCTTCCACCGCCGGCGCCAGGCGGTGGATCTCGTCGATGAACAGGATGTCGCGCGGCTGCAGGTTGGTCAGCAGCGCGGCGAGGTCGCCGGCGCGCTGGATGACCGGCCCCGAGGTGGCGCGGAAGCCGACGGCGAGCTCGCGCGCGACGATCTGCGCCAAGGTCGTCTTGCCGAGCCCCGGAGGCCCGAAAAACAGCACGTGGTCGAGCGCCTCGCGGCGGCCCCGCGCGGCGGCGATGAAGACCCGCAGATTGTCGCGCAGCTGCCGCTGGCCGACGAACTCGTCGAGCGAGGAGGGCCGGATCGAGGCTTCGGGCGCGTCCTCCGCGTCCAGTTGGGCGGCGATGAGACGCGGCGCGGCATCGCTCACCGCGCTGTCCCCTGGTCAGGGTGCTGGGTCTGCGCCAGCTCCTGCAGCCCGGCGCGGATCAAGGCATCGAGCGCGACCGCGTCGCCGAGCCGGCGCGCCGCCGCGGCGACGGCGCCGAAGGCTTCGGCGCGGCGGTAGCCGAGATTGACCAGCGCCGACACCGCGTCGGCCGAGGCGCCTGCTTCCGCGACCGCGACAACATCGCCGCCGGCGACCCCCGGCGGCGGCGCCAGCGTGAGGCCGCCCACCTTGTCGCGCAATTCGTTGACGATGCGCGCCGCGAGCCGCGGGCCGACCCCGTCGGCGCGCGCCAGCATCGCCTTGTCCTGCGCCACGATGGCGAGCGTCAGCGCTTCCGGCGCGACCGCCGAGAGGATCGCGAGCGCGAGGCGGGCGCCGACCCCCTGCACCGTCGTCAACAGGCGAAACCAGTCGCGCTCGGCCGCGTCGATAAAGCCGTAGAGGTGGATGTGGTCCTCGCGGACATGGGTCTCGATCAGCAGCCGCACCGCGCCCCCGGGCGGCGGCAGGCGGCCGATCGTGCGGGTCGAGCAGAACGCCAGATAGCCGACGCCGCCGACATCGACGACCGTCGCGTCGGGCGCGACCGAATCGACGGTGCCGGCGAGCTTGGCGATCATCGCGCGGCGCTCCAGGCGCGCAGCGTGCGGCTGTGGTGGGCATGGCAGATCGCCACCGCCAGGGCGTCCGCGGCGTCGGGCTTCGCGATCGTGCAGCCCGGCAGGAGGCGGCGCACCATCAGCTGCACCTGCGCCTTCTCGGCGTGGCCGGCGCCGACCACCGATTTCTTGATCAGGTTCGCCGAATATTCGGCGACCGGCAGCGAGCGCTCGGCCGGGACGAGCAGGACGACGCCGCGCGCGATGCCGAGCTTCAGGGTCGAGGCGGCGTTTTTGTTGACAAAACTCTCCTCGACCGCCGCCTCGTCGGGGTGGAAGCGTTCGAGCACGGCCGTCAGCTGGCGGAACAGCGCGACGAGACGCTCGGCGAGCGGCAGATCGCTCGGGGCGTTGACGACCCCGTCGGCGACGTGGCTCAGCCGATTGCCGGCGACGTCGATGACCCCCCATCCGGTATGCCGCAACCCGGGATCGAGCCCGAGAACCCGCATTCTATCGTCGCCCCCAACCGATCGGCACCGCAGCCGCTCGACAAACGCGTATCACCCCGGAGAAGGCCGGGGTTCATTTTTTAATGGCGCCCACGCCCGCGTCCCCAAAATCCAATTGATGCAGCTATTTTCGCGGGTCCGCGAAACAATGATGCCGGCCGGCGCCGGGATAAAGAGAGTGGTCGGAGCGGTGAGATTCGAACTCACGACCCTCAGCACCCCATGCTGATGCGCTACCAGGCTGCGCTACGCTCCGACCGGGCCGCCCTGGCAAGAGCGCGATCATACCGGCGCCGGCGGCACGGCGCAACGCGCCTGCAGCCGGGGGCTACGGCGGGGCTAAAGTACCGCGACGGCCTCGATCTCGATCAGGAACTCGGGCTGCGCCAAGGCCGCCACCGCGACGAGGGTGTGGGCCGGCATCTTGCGGCCGAAGAATTCCTCGCGGATCGGGCCGTAGTCGGCGCGGTGGCGGATGTCGGTCAGGTAGGTGTTGACCTTGACGATCGACGCCATCGTGCCGCCGCCGGCTTCGACCTGCGCCTTCAGGCACTGCAGCGCGGCGCGCGCCTGCGCCTTGAAGTCGCCGGCATGGGCGGCGCCGCCCTCGGCGTTGTAGGCGACCTGCCCGGCGATGTAGAGCAGCGTCTGCGCGCCGGAAACCTTGACCGCCTGCGCGTAGGCCGGCGGGTCGTAGACGGATTTTGCGGCGTAGGGTGCAATCGTGGCCATGTCTTTCGCCTCCAGGTAGTGGTAAGTTTCGCGGCTAGGTGACCAAGGGCACGCGCTAGGCGGAGCGGACGCGCGGGTCGGAAATCATCGACGCGGATCGATCCGGAGGAAGCCGTGACGAAGCTGTTTGCTGGTCTTGCTGCTCTCGCGCTGGCGCTCGTAATGCTCTCGCCGCCTGCTGCGGCGCATTGCTGGCGCGGTCAGCGCGGACAATGTTGGCATCACCGCTACGTGCATCATGCTGCCTGGCGCCACCGCTGGTATCGCGCGCCGCCCCAGCTTTCCGGGCCGGCATTCTATCCCTACGCCTACTATCCGGCGCCGGCGGGGTATAGCCCCTATTCGGTGGGATGTCTGCCGATCGGCTATTTCTGCTTCCGCTAGCGTCCCGCTGAGGGGGTCGCGCTACACTCCGATCGCGGCCTTGACGCTGGCGGCGGCGATCGGGATGTCGCGCAGGCGCACGCCGGCGGCGTCGGCGATGGCGTTGGCGATCGCCGCGGCGGTCGGGCCTTGGGCGGCTTCGCCGGCGCCGAAAAACCCAGCGCCCGGCCGGTCGATCACCTCGACGGTGACCCGATCCGGCGCGGCCGGGAAGCGCATGATCGGATAGCTGCTCCAGTCGCGGCTGAGGATGCGGCTGCGGTCGAATTGCACGCTCTCGTACAAGGTCCAGCTCGCCGCCTGCAGGATGCCGCCCTCGATCTGGTTTTGGATGCCGTCCGGGTTGACCGCCTCGCCGCAGTCGATCGCCGCGACCGCGCGCACCAGGCGCACCCGGCCGCTCTCGCGGTCGAGTTCGATTTCGACCGCCAGCGCGATGTAGGCGGCCGTGTTCTCGTAGCGGGCGAAGGCGAAGCCGCGGCCGCGGTCGGGCCGCCGGCCAAACGCCGACCAGGCGAAGCGCTCGGCGGCCCGCGTCACGGCTTCGCGGGCGCGGCGATCCTCAAGATGCTTCAGGCGGAAATCGACGGGGTCGGCCTGCGCCGCCAGCGCCAGCTCGTCGATGAAGCTCTCGATCGCGAAGATGTTCATGTAGCTGCCGAGGCCGCGCAGCGCCGAAACCCGCAGCGGCATCGCCGGCATGAAATCGTAGACGACGCGCAGCTGCGGGATCGCGTAGTAGGGCAGGGCGTTGCGATCGCCGCCGCCGGCCGGCAACGGGATCGGCTGCGGCGCCGGCTGCGCCACCGGCGTGTCGCGGTGCCAGGCGGCGACCAGGTTGCCGGCCCGCCCGCCGGGCCGGGTCGCATGGGTGCTGCTGCGCACCCGGTAGTCCCAGGCGACGATCCGGTGGTCGGCATCGAGCGCGGCGCGCGCCTCGCTCAGCATCGCCGAGCCGTAGGGCTCCCAGCTGTGCTCCTGCTCGCGCATCCACTGCACCCGCACCGGCCGGCCGGGCAGCGCCAGCGCCAGGAGCGCGGCGTCGGCCGCGGCATCGTCGGCGCCGTTATGGCCGTAGCAGCCCGAGCCCTCGGCATGGATGCAACGCACCTTGTCCGGCGGCAGGCGGGTAAGCTCGGCAATGGCGGCGCGCAGCGGGTAGACGCCCTGGCTGTGGGTCCACACCGTCAGCGCGCCCTCCTGATAGAGCCCGACCGCGCACGACGGCCCGATCGCGCCGTGCATCTGGTAAGCGCGGCGGTAGCGCGCCGTGACAACCCGGGTGCCGGGCGGCATCGTGCTGTCGCCGTCGCGCACCGAGATCGCCTGCGCCGGCAGGGTGGCGAGCATTTCGAACAGATGGTCGGGGTCGGGGAGGGCAGGGGTCTCCTCCCACCGGGCGGCGGCGGCCAGCGCGCGCATCGCCACCACCGCCTGATATTCGCGCTCGGCGATGACGCCAAGGTAGCTGCCGTCGCGCACCACTTTCAGGACCCCCGGCAGGCGCTCGATCGAGGCGGTGTCGGCCTCGCGCAGCTTCGCGCCGTACGACGGCGGCAAGACGATCCGGCCGTGCACCATGCCGGGCAGCCGCAAATCCTGAACAAAGGCTGCGCCGCCGGTGATTTTGGCCGGGAGGTCGACGCGCGGCACGCTCTTGCCGATCAGGCGGTGGCGGCCTGCATCGACGAAATTCGCTTGCGGCCCGGCGCGGACGTGCAACAGCTCGGCGCCGGCCAATTCGCCATAGCCGATCCGCCGGCCGCCGTCGGCGACGACGAACCCGTCAGCGGCGCGCAGCTGCTCGGGCGCCACAAGCAGCCGCGCCGCCGCGGCGCCGATCAGCAGCGCGCGCGCCTGGGCGGCGGCGATGCGGATCGCGGTGCCGCTGTCCGCGACCGAGCGGCTGCCGGCGGTGTAGCCTTCGTCGGGGGTGCGCGCGGTGTCGGCGGTGACGAGCTCGATCGCCTCGGGCGCGACGATCAGCTCCTCGGCGGCGATCTGGACGAGGGCGGTCTTGATCCCTTGGCCGAGCTCGGCCTTGCCGGTGAAGGCGGTGATCTTGCCGTCGCCGTCGATGCGCAGCCAGGCATCGATGAGCGGGGTCCGTGCGAGGCTGCCGGGCAGCGCCGCCGCGCCTGCCCCAGCCCCTGCGCCCTGCGCGAGGGCGCGCCCGGCGGACAGCGTAACGCTGACGATCAGCGCGCCGCCGCCCTTCAGCACGGCGCGGCGGCTGGGAGTGATCCCGGTCATCGGTCGGGCTGCCGGTCGGCCGGCGGCAGCGCCTTCTGCAGCGCCTCGCCGGCCCGGCGGATCGCCCGCAGGATCCGCATATGGGTGCCGCAGCGGCACAGATTGGGCGCCATCGCGGTGCGGATCTCGGCGTCGGACGGGGCCGGGTTGCGCTCCAGCAGCGCCTGGGCGCGCATGATCATGCCGGAAGTGCAGTAGCCGCATTGCGCCGCCTCTTCGGCGATGAAGGCCTGCTGCAGCGCGCCGGGCTTGCCGTGCGCGGCGAGCCCTTCGAGCGTGGTGATCGGGCGGTCCTGCAAGGAAGCGACCGGCACCAGGCAGGAGAACACCGGCTCGCCGCCGACGATGACCGTGCAGGCGCCGCACTGGCCGAGGCCGCAGCCGAACTTGGCGCCATTGAGCCCGAGTTCGCCGCGCAGCGCATAGAGGAGCGGCGTCGCCGGATCGATGTCGAGCCGGTGCGCCCTCCCATTGACCGAGAGCGTTATCATGCTCCGCCCTTGCTCTGCCGCAGATCGTGGATTTTGGCGGCCAGGCCCGTCCAGGCCGCTCCGCTGCCGTAATGCGCCCGGATATAGCCGAGCAGCGAAGCGAGCTGCGCGTCGGTGAAGGCGCCGGCGAAGGGCGGCATCCACGGTCCGGCGCGTTCGTCGTCCGGCTGGATGCCGCCCTGCACGATGCGGATCGCGTTGCCCGGGTCGGCTTCGTTGACGGCGGTGCTGAGCGCGAGGTCGATGCCGTGCGGCGGCACCATCGGCGATCCCCCGGCGTGACAGGCGGCGCAGGCGCCGGCGAAGATCGCCGCGCCGAGTTCCTCGCCGGCAGCGGGCTGCGGCAGGCTCGCCTTGCCTGCGCGCGCCCGCGCTTCGCTGGCGCGCCGCTGGCGGTCCGCCGAGGCACCGCCCTCGTTCGCCGCGAGGTAGGTGGCGATGGCGCGGACATCGGCGGGGTCGGCGCGCGCCAGTGCGTCGACGACCGGCCGCATCGGCCCGGCCGCCGCGCCGTGCTCGACATCCCAGCCGCGGCGCAGATAGGCGTCGAGATGCTCGGCGTCCCACGGCACCGGCGCGGGCGAGGCCGCGTTGAGGGCTGGGGCGCCCCAGCCCTCGGCTTCGCCGCCGGCCAGGGCCTCGGCCGTCGTCTCGGCCCCGAGCGCGTTGCGCGGCGAATGGCAGTCGCCGCAATGGCCGAGCCCGGCGACGAGATAGGCGCCGCGGTTCCATAGGGCGTCGTGCTGTGGATCGGGCCGGAACGGGGCGGCATCAAAAAACACCAGGTTCCACACCGCCATGAGCCAGCGCTGGTTGAACGGCAAGCCAAGATCGTTGGGCCGCTGGACGGTCTCGACCGGGCGGCGGGTCATGATGAAGGCATAGAGCGCGCCGATGTCGGCGTCGCTGAGCTTGGCGAAATGCGGATAGGGGAAAGCCGGGTAGAGGTGGTCGCCGCGGCGCCCGATCCCCTCGCGCATCGCGCGCCCGAACGCCGCCTGCGACCAGTGGCCGATGCCGCTGCCCGGCGCCGGGGTGATGTTGCTGCTGAAGACGGTTCCGAACGGGGTCGGCAGCGCCCGGTTGCCGGCGTAGTCGGCGCCGCCCGGGGCGGTGTGGCAGACATGGCAATTGCCGATCGCGGCGAGCCTGGCGCCGGTCTCGACCAGGGCGCGATCGAAGGTGCCGGGCGCCGGCGGGTCGATCTCGGGGATCAGCGGCCGCTGCGCGGCGATGACGAACCCGGCCGCGCCCAGAACCGCGACAGCGCCGACGGCGAGCACGATGCGCCGGATCCGCATGATTCCCGCCTCAGCGACCGCGGCTCAATCCAGGTCCGCCACCCCGTCCCAGCGCTCGGGCGGGTTGTCGAAAAAGCGGCGGCAGCGCTCGGTCATCAGCTGAGCCGCCTTGTCGCCCGGCCGCATCGCGGCGGCCTCTTCGAAGCGGTCGACCGCGCGGCCCCACTCGCCGGCAAGGTACGCTTCGAGACCGCGGGCATAGGCGGCGAGCGCGTCGTCGGTGACTTCCGGCCGGTGGTCGACAATCTCCCACAGATCGGTCGGCCGGGTCTGCCCGCGCAGGCGCACGACATCGATGCGCCGCGCGCGCGGCGGCATTTTCAGCTGCGCCCATGTGGTGCCGCAAACCAGGATGTCGGCGCCGTAGGTCTTGGTCGCCGCCTCGGTGCGGGCGGCGAGGTTGACGGCGTCGCCGATCACCGTGAAGTCCATCTGCTTCGGCGAACCGATATTGCCGCTGATAACGTTGCCGCTGCCGATCCCGACGCCGATACGAATGGCGGCCTTGCCGTCGGCGGCACGCCGCGCGTTGAGGATCTGCAGCGCCTGAAACATGTCGATCGCCGCCCGCACCGCGTTGCCGGGATCGTTGTCGGTCGGGAAGGGCGAGCCGAACAAGGCCATGATCGCGTCACCGATATACTTGTCGATGATGCCGCCCCGATTGGTGACGACATCCTCCATGAACGAGAAATATTCGTTCAGCATCGCCACGGTCTCGCCGGGCCCCAAGCGCTCGGCCAGCGCGGTGTAGTCGCGGATGTCGGAAAACAGGATCGTCACCTCGTGCGAGCTGCCGCCAAGCCCGCCTGCGGGGTCGTCCATCAGGCGGTCGATCACCTCGTTCGGCAGATAGCGCGACATCGTGCGGCGCAATTCGCTCTCGCGCTGCAGGTCCTCGATCACGATCATCGTGCCGAGCGGCGTCAGCTTGCCGTCGCGCAGCGGCACCAGCGTCAGGTTGGCGGGAACCCAGGCATCGTCGCTCTCGAAATAGAATTCGCTGTTGGGCAGCATCTTCTCGACGCCGTCGGCGCCGGCTTCCTCGACCGCCTGGCCGACCCAGGCATTGAGCCCGTCGAAAATATCGCCCAGCCGGCGGCCAACCGCGCTCTGCGCATCGAGCCGCAGGATCCGGCTGGCCGCCTCGTTGACGAAGGTGACGATCCGCGCCAAATCGACCGTGACGACGCCGTTGCTCAGGCTGCGCAGCATGCTTTCGTTGTAGGATTTCATGCTGAGCGCCTGCTCGAAGAGGCGCGTGTAATCGATCGTGATCCCCATCTGCGAGGCGAGCCCCTTCAAGCGCCGCTCGTCGGCCGCGGTGAAGACGCCGCGGCGCTTGTTGAGCAGCTGCACGACGCCGACGCGCTGGCCGTCATTGCCGTAGATCGGCGCGCAAAGCACGCTGCGGGTGCGGTAGCGGATCTGCCAATCGAGGGCCGGGCTGAAGCGGGCGTCCTGGTAGGCGTCGGCGACATTGACCAGTTCGCCGGTGCAGAAGGCGGTGCCGACCAGGCCAAGGCCGCTGTCGATCCGCAATTCGCGCGCGCCGAGGCCCTCGGCGTGGCGGGCGTAGAGCTCCTCGGTGTGCGGGTCGTAGAGAAAGATCGAGCCGCGGTCGGCGTCGAGCACGTCGACCGCGACGCCGAGGATCTTCGACAAGATCACATCGCGCCCGGAAATGTCGTCGGCGATCGCGGTCGGCTCAATGAGGCGCAGCGGATTGCGCGCGCCGCCCTCTCTCGGGGTCGCCAGGCCGACATGCACCGCGAGTTCGGCGATATGCGGCGCGGTCGCCTCGGCAAGCCGCCGGTCGCCGTCGGTGAAGGGGCTGCCGCCGGCTTTGTCGAACAGCTGCACGACGCCGATCACGTCGCCGCCGCGCCACAGCGCCGCGCACAGCATGTCGTGGACGCTTTCGCCGACCGGAGCCTCGGTCTCGGCGTCGAAATCGGGATTGTTCGGGAGGTCGCCGGCGATGCGGCTGGCGCCGTCGGCCATCACCTGGCCGGAGATGCCGCACAGCGCGCCGCGCCGCCGCTCGTCGCCGAGGCTGCCGTCGTCGCGCAGGACGATAAACCCGCCATGCCGGCGATCGGCGAAGATCAATCGGCACAGCCGGGCGCCGACCGCATCGGCGAGGCTGTTCGAGACGATTGCGAGGCTGTCGCGCGGCGGACTGCGGTTCTCGATCGCCGAACGCAGCGCCAGGACGCCGGCGGCGCGCCGGAAAAGCTCGACCTGGCGCTCCATCGCCGCCTGCGCCTCGTCGGCGGAGAGCCCGGCGAACAGCGGCGCGAGGTCGGGTTGCGACAGCCGGTGGCGGACCAGTTCGTCGGCCAGCCGGGCGAAATCGAAATGCGCCGGCGCTGGCGCCGAGGGCGGCGGGTGCGGCATGGCGGCGCGCGACATCACCCGAACGCGCCGGCGGCGGCAAGCGCGCGCTCGCCGCGCAGCCGCAGCAGCGGGCGCTCGACCCCGAGGCGCATCGCCAGCGCGTCGATCAGTTCGCCGAGCGGCCCGATCGGCGGCAGCGGGGAAAACGCGGCATCGTCGAACTCGGCCAGCCCGTCGATACGGTCGACGATCAGCGCCGCCGCGGCGCCGCCCGCCTGGGCGACCAAAACGCTCGATCCCGGCGCCACGGCCGGCGCCGCGAAAACCTGCCGCAGATCGACCGCCGGCAGCGCGCCGTCGCGCCGGCCCGGATCGTCCTCGCCGCCGAGCGCGGCGCGGACCTCGACGACCTGCCGCGCATCGATCAAATAGAGGCCGTCGCCGACCGCGACTTGCAGATAAAGCGTCATGACGCCAGCCGCTGCACGGCGGCGAGCGGCTGGCCGCCGCCGCGCGCTGCCAATTCGATCAGTTCCTCGCTGTCGAGCACCAAGACGACGCTGCCGTCGCCGAGCACCGAGGCGCCGCCGACGCCCGGAAAGCGCGCCAAGCGCGGGTCGAGGTCCTTCAGAAACAGCTCCTGCCGGCGCTCGATCGCGTCGACTTCGAGGCCGATCATCTGGCGGCCATTGGTGGTGACGACGACCGGCTCCGACCGCCGTTCGGCCGGCGGCGCCTGGCACGGCATGCCGAGCAGGCTGCCCAGTTCGTAGAGCGGCAGCATCGCCTGGCGGTGGAGGATCGAGCGGTGGTCGCCGATCAGGCGGATCGCACTGGTTTCGACTTCCGCGACCGCCAGCACATGGCGATCGGGGATGGCCAGGCTCTGGTCGCCGACCCGGACGATCAGCGCGGTCTGCAGCGCCGCCGACACCGGCAGCACGAGGGTGAAGGCGGTGCCGCGTCCGCGCTCGGAGTTGATCTTTATGTCGCCGTTGAGGCGGCGCACGGTGGACAGCACGACATCCATGCCGACCCCGCGCCCGGAGGTTTCAGTCACCACCGGCGCGGTCGAGAGCCCGGCCTCGAAGATGAACGGGAAAATCTCGGCGTCGGTCAGCCCGGTGGCTTGCGCCGGCGACACCAGCCCCTGGCCGACCGCTTTCGCCCGGATCGCCTCGGCGTCGAGGCCGCGCCCGTCATCGGCGATCTCGATGCGGATTTCGGAAGCGTGCTGCGCCGCGCGCACGGTCAGCGTGGCGCGCTCGGGCTTGCCCGCCGCACGGCGCGCCTCGGGCGCCTCGATGCCGTGATCGAGCGCGTTGCGCACCATGTGGATGAGCGGGTCGACCAGCACCTCGACCATGCTTTTGTCGATCCGCACGTCGCGGCCTTCGAGCACCAGCTCGACCGATTTCCCGTGCTGCTGCGCCAGGTCGCGCACCATCCGCGGCAGCCGGTTGAGCACGACGTCGACCGGCACCACCCGCAATTCGAGGGCGCTCAGATGCAGCCGGCTCAGCAGGGTGGAGATCGCTTCCTCGGCTTGCAGCAGCCGCCGGTCGCGCTCGCGCAGGCCGTCGAGCGTCGCGCGCAATTCGTCGCGCAGCTCGGCCGGCAGATCATCGGCGATGACCCGGGAGCGGGCGAGGATGGCGCGGGTGTCGGCGTCGCGGCTGAGGTGCGACAGCGTGCCGACCAAGGCCCGCATCTCGCCCAGTTCGTCGAGGAAGGTGTCGAGGGTCTCGCCGCGGACCCGGATCAGGTTGGCGGTTGCGCTGGGCCTTGCCGCCGCCGCCCCACCCGCGCCCGTCCCCGTTGTCGCGACCGTCACCGCCCCTGGGGTTGGCTGAGCCGAACCCGATTGGTCGAGCACCAGTTCGCCGCCGGCGGCGTCGGTCAGCCGGCGCACCCGCTTGACGCAGCGCCGCTCGGGGTCGAGCACCTGCAGCGTCGCCGCGAGCGCGGCCGGTTCGAGCGGCGACAGCGCGAGAAACTCGAACCAGCTCTCGCCGCCGGATACCACCGTGCGGTTGGTGATCGGCCGCGCCTCGCCGATCAGCCACCCGGTCAGGCGCTCCGCGGTCTCGGGGTCGTCCTCCAGATGCACCAGGATTTCGTAGGGCAAGAGCCCATCCTCGGCGATGCCGCGCTGGAGCTCGGCGAGGTTGTCGTCCGAGAGGATGGCGAGCAGCTCGCTCGGCACCGCGAGGCCGGCGATCAGCTGGTCCTGGCCGTCGTCGCGCAGCATGCGCTGCGCCGCGGCGGTCGAGGGCGCCCGCAACCGGTCGCCGAGCCGCGCCGCGTCGCTGTCGCTGAGATCGGCGATTTCTCCGGCCGTGGCGCGCTCGACCAGTTCGGAGAACACCTCGTCGGCGGCATCCGCCAGCGTGTCGTAAGCGACGACCTCGCCGTTCGCGACCCGGCCGTAAAGGTCTTCGACGAGCAGCGCGATCTCGCCGGTGCGCGGCAAGGACAGCGTTGCCGTGACGCCGCGCAGGCTGCGCGCCAGCCGCGCGATCGCGGCCGCGTCCGCTTCGGCGGCGGCGCGCTCGCCCTCGGCGGCATCCTCGCGCAGACGCCGGTTGAGCGCCGCGATCGCCGCGGTCAGCCGGTGGCGCTCGCCGCCGACACGCTCGGCGAGGGCGGCGGCATAGGCGTCCGCCCCGGCATCCTGGCCGGTGATCTCGCCGGTCAGCTCGATCTGCAGCCGGATGTCGCCAAGGCGCGACAACAAATCCGGGCGCGCCGCATCGACGCCCGCACCCTCCGACGACAGCCCTTCCAGCACGTCGCGCAACCCGCCGAAGCTGTCGGCCAGCGCGTCGAAATTCATTACTTCGGCGGCGTGCGCCAGAGTCTCGGCGGCGTCGAGCGCGCTCGCCCGTTCCGTGGCTCCGGCCGCCAGCGCAGCGCACAGCTCGGGACCGCGCGCCTTCACCATCTCGACGAAGATCGCGAGCATCTCCGGGTCTTCGTGCAGCGGCGGGCCGTCGGCCGCGGCCGCCGCCGCGGGCTGCGGCGCAGCGGCCACGGCCGTGCCGCCCGCCTCGGCGAAGGCGCTAGCCAGGCGGGCGAGCAGATCGGGATCGGGCGGCACGTCGCGCCGCCCCTCGACCACGACGTCGCGCATCCGTTTCAGCGCATCGACCGATTGCAGCAGCAGATCGGCCAGTTCCGGCTTCAGCGCGGCGCGGCCCTCGCGCACCAGCCCGAGCAGATTCTCGGCGTGATGCGCGACCCCCTCCATGCCGAGCACGTCCATCGCCCGCGCCAGGCCCTTGACCGAATGGAACGAGCGGAACAGCTGGGCGATGTCGGCGGCGCTCGACTGTTGCGGGTCGGCGCGCGCCAGCATCGGCTCGACCGCCTGCAGATGCTCCTCGCTCTCGACGACGAATTCGCGCCACAGCGTGTCGGCAAAATTGTCCATCGCCCGCGTCCGCCCGCCGCCGCGTCAGTCGCCGCCGGCCGGATCGAGCACCAGGGCGCGGCGCAGCGCCTGGACGATCTCGTGGCCCTTCTTGGCCTGCAGATCGAGGCTCATTGCCCCCGAGGGCTTGGCGATGACGTCGATCGCGCCGAGCCGGCGCGCCTCCAGGGCCTGCGGCGAGCCGGTCTGCCCGACCGAGGACACCACGATGACCTTGGCCTTGCCGAGCAGGACCAGGCGCTTCAGCATGTCGATGCCCGACATCTCGGGCATTTCGAGGTCGAGCAGGATCGCGTCGGGCTTCAGTTCGCGCACGCGTTGCAGGCCCACCTTGCCGTTCTCGGCAAAGCCGGCGACCTCGAGATCGGGGTCGCTGTCGACGATGTCCTTGATGATCGTGCGCATGATAAACGAGTCGTCGACGACGAGAATCTTCTTTTTGTTCATGGCTTTGCCATTTCAGCTTTGCGCGGATGAAACCCCGCCGACGCCCAGTGGCGCAGGTTGCGGGCGAGGTCGATGAGGCTGAAGGAACCGCTGGCGACGCCCGCTTCGATCGCGGCGCCGGGCATGCCGCCGATGACGCAGCTGTCGGGACGCTGCACCAAGACGGGCAGGCCGCGGCGCGCGAACCGGCCGGCGCCGCGGGTGCCGTCGTCGCCCATGCCGGTCAGGATCACCGCGACCGGATTGCGCGCCGCCATCGCCACCGATTCGAACAGCAGATCGGCCGACGGGTGGACAACGGAAGCCGACTGGGTCAGGCGCAATTCGAAGCCGCCGCCTAGCTGCGGCGCGACGATCGCGTCGCGGCCGCCGGGCAGGATCGTGACCTCGCCCGGCGGCACCGCCTTGCGGTGCTCGCCCTCGCGCACCGTAAGGCCAGTATCGCGCGACAGCGACTCGGCGAGACAGGCGGTGAAGAATTCCGGCATGTGCTGCGCGATCACGATCGGCGGCGCGATTGGCCCGAGCGCCCCCAGCAAGACCCCGAGCGCCTCGGGCCCGCCGGTCGACGCGCCGATCGCGATGAGATCGACCGGGCCGCTCGGCTGACGTCGCTCGCGCGCGATTTTCTCTTGGTCGCGTTCCTGGTCGCGTTCCCGCCCGCGCTGGTTGTCGCGCTCGGCGGCGGCGCCGGCAGTCCAGCCGGGAAACCCGTCGTCGCCAGCCCAGATGCGCTGTTTCGCCAGCACCCGGATCTTCTCGCGCAATTTCGCGTCGATGTGCCCGAGATCGGTTTTGGAGAACGCCGACTCCTTGGACACGAAATCGGCGGCGCCGTTGCGCAGCGCCTTGACCGTCGCCGCGGCGCCGGCCTGGGTATAGCTGCTGACCATGATGACGATCGGCTTCGGCGCAACCTCGGCGAGGATGCGGCGGGTCGCTTCGATCCCGTCCATCACCGGCATCTCGACGTCCATCGTCACGATGTCGGGTTTGAGGTCGCGGGCCAGCGCGAGCGCTTCCTCGCCGTTGCGCGCTTCCCCGACCACCAGCATGTCGCCATCGGTCTCGATGATCTGGCGCAGCGCGATCCGCATAAACCCGACATCGTCGACCACCAGCACCCGCAGCGCGGCGTGGGTCGAGGGTGGCAGAGGAATGGCCGTCATCCTGCACCCCACAGCTGCGCGGCGGCGATGATGTGCAAGGGCTCGCCGTCGGCGGAGGCGGCGAAGGCCTCGATCAGGCCGTGTTCGCCCGGCGGCGTCGAGATGTCGTCCAGGCGCAGCCGCACCACCTGCTTCACCCGATCGACCCCGATCGCGCCGAGCCCCTCCGGATCGCGCAGGATGACGTAGGCGCTCGGCGCCCAATTCGCCGGCAGTCCGCCCAGCGCGCGCTCGAGCCGAGGCTGCAGCGCCGCGACCGGAACCACCCGGCCGGACAACTCGATGACGCCGATGATCGGCGCGCCTGCGTCCCGATCGGAAGCGGAACCGGCTGCCGGTCGGGGCAGCGCGATCAAGGGCCGCGCCCCGACGATCCGGTCGACGCAGCCGACCGCCACGGCAAAATCCTGCCCGGCCACGGTAAACGACAAATACTCGCCGGTTTCGCCGTCGCCCGCGGAAGCGGCCGACAAGGCGCCGTCGCCGGCCGCGAAGCCGCAGACGATCCGCCGCAATTCCTCGGGGACCGCGGCCGCGACGTCGATCGGCGAACCGGTCGCGGCATAGCGCAAACCGATGATCCGGTCGGTCGCCAAGAGCATGCGATGCCGCTCGATCTCGGCGACGGCGTAGCCACCCGCCGGACGATCCTGCGGCAGCCCGAGCAGGCTCGCCAGCGACAGGATCGGCAGCGCGCTGCCGCGCAAGACGCCGATCCCCAACAGTCCCGCCGGCGCCCGCGGCAGGGGGGTCCACGAGACCGTTTCGATCAGCTCGACGACCGCATCGCGCGCGAGGTGCACGGTTTTTCCCGCGACCTGGACGAGAATGAAGGCCTCGCCCGGCGCGGCTATCGCGGCGGGCGCGGCCAGCTCGCCGACGTCGCCCAGCGGCGCCGCCGCGCCGAGCTCGAGCGCCAGCGGCGCGAGGGCCGCATCGAACAGGTGCTCGGGGTCGAGCAGCGCGACCCCTTCCGGCGCGGGCTCCCCGGCTTCGACGCGCATCAGGCGCTCGACGCGGTCGATCCACAGCCCGATGCCGCCCTCCGCCAGGCGCAACCGCAGGATTTCGCCGCTGCCGTCATAGGCGCGCTCGCGCCTGAACGGCTGGCGATCGAGCAGCTGGCGATCGATTAAACGGGCAAGGTCGAGGACCGGCACGATCTGCCCGGCAAAATTTCCCGCCCCCAGCACGGCCCGGTCGGCGTGCGGTATGCGGGCCAGTCTGGGCGGCGGCTCCACCGCCTCGACCGCCGCCATCGGCAGCGCGAAGCGCTCGCCGGCAAGGCTGAAGGCGACCCAGCCGCTGGCAAGATCGGACCCCGCGTCCGGCCGATAGCTTAGCCGGTCATCCATTGCCCGGCTTCAACTGATAGGCGACCGCGCCAGCGCCCCAGCGAACCGCGAAGGCCGAGGGGTCGGCCAGCGCGTCGGTCGGGCCGAGCAGCAGATAGCCGCCGGGCCGCAGCGCCTGCCTGAGCGTCGCCTGCGCTTCGCCGCGCGCCGCCATCGTCAGGTAGAGGAGGACGTTGCGGCACAGCACGACATCGAAGCCGGTCTCCGGCGGGGTGCGGGCGAGCAGGTTGAAGTGGCGAAAGCGGACATGCTGCCTGACCGCCGGCAGTACGCCGCGCAATTTGACGGCGCCGGTCTGCGGGCTTTTCGGCAGGATCGGAAAGAAGCGCTGCAGCTGCCGCGGCAGGCTGCGAAAGGCGCTGAGCCCCTCGGTCGAGTAAACCGCCGCCTTGGCCTGCGACAGCACGAGCCGGGAAATGTCGGTGCCCAGGACGTCGAGCTGCCAGGGCTCGCGGCAGACGATCGCGCCATTCGGCGCCGCTTCGGCGAACCCGGCGTCGCGCAGCGCCATTAGCCCGAGGATCGCCAGCGTATAGGCTTCCTCGCCGGTGGCGCAGCCGGCCGACCACAGGCGCAGCCGATGGCGGCCGCTGCGCGCGGCGGCGGCGACCAATTCGGGCAGGATTTGGCGGAGCAGGTCGAGTTGCGCCCGGTCACGATGGAAGAAGGTCTCGTGAACGGTCAGGCTTTCGATGAGGCTCAGCCATTCGGTGTCGTCGGCGCGCAGGAGGTGCAGCCGGCTGACCCAGGCTTCCAATTCGTCGATCGCGACCGACGCCAGCACGCGCGCGAGCTTGGCCTGCGTCAGCTCGGTGACCTCCAGCCCCGAGACGCGCTCGATGTCGCGCGCCAGGCGGTGCATCACCCGCAGCCGCGCCTCGCTCGTGTCAGGGCGGGACGCGCGGTTTCGCGCCAGCGCCGTGCGGTGCGCCGCCATGGCCAGTTGGAGATCGCGCAGCACCTCTTCCATGCGGTCCCGGATCCATCCTGACAAGCTGTTGCGCTATCCAAGCATAGCGGAAGCCGGCTGCGCCGGCATCAACTTCGCCAAATTGCGGGCATTTCGCGATATGGGGATGCGAGGCACCACCCACGAGGGTTGCGCACCGCCGGCTGGCCCGCTCGGCCGCTACAGCCCGACCCCTACAACCCGACCGCCTTGAAATTGTCGACATCGCCGCGCGAGCGCTCGGCGAGCTTGGAGAGGTCGAGCATCGTCGCGGTGATCTCCTCCGCCGCGGTCGCGTTCGACTGGCCGATGCGGGTGAGTTCGGTGACATTGGTGTTGATCCCGCTGACGGTCGCCTGCTGCTCTTCCATCGCGGTGGCGATGGCGCCGACCAGGCGGTCGCTCTGCTGCACCCCGTTGGCGATCTGGTGCATGTTGTCGCTGGCTTCGCGCGCCATGATGACGCCGCGCTCGGCCGCGTCGGTGGCGTGCTTGACGAGGCTGGTGATCTCCTGGGCGAGGCTGCCCGAATTCTCGGCCAGCTTGCGCACTTCCTCGGCGACGACCGCGAAGCCCTTGCCGTGCTCGCCGGCCCGCGCCGCCTCGATCGCCGCGTTGAGCGCCAGCATGTTGGTCTGGCTGGCGATCTGCGAGATCGCGCCGGCGATCTGGCTGACCTGGGTGCTGTTGTCGGAGATCGCGTTGACGACCTCGACCATGCGGTCGACCTGGCGGATGCCGTCGGCGACGAGGTTGGCGGCTTCCTTGGCCTGCTCGCTGGCGAGTTGCGTCGAGCGCGCGACCTCGGCAATGGCTTCGGTGCTTTGCCCGAGCGCGGAGGCCGATTGCTTCAACGCGCTGAGCTGCACGTTGGAGCCGTCCGACACCTGGCTGACCGCGCTGCTCGCCTGCGTCGCGGCGATCGCCACCTTGCGGATGTTCTCGGTGACGCGCTCGGTCAGCTGCGATATCGGCCGGGTGATGCGGCTGATGACGATCAGCAGCGCCAGCCCGGCGAGGGCGAGGGCGACCGCGGCCAGCCCGATCAGCATGACCACTCGCGAGGCGTAGAAGCTTTGCGCGGCGTCCGCCAATTCGCCGATGCGCCCCGCCTGCATCGTCGCCAGCCCCTCCAGCGCGGTGTTGAGGGCGGCGCGGTTGGCCCGGTTCTGGTCGCTGTTCTCGGCGGCGCGCGCCTCGGGCAGCGAACCCGCGCGCAGCAGCCGCAGCATTTCGAGATGGGATTTGACGAATTGGTCGAGTTCTGCCCGGGCGCGCTCCATCACGGCGCGGTCTTCGGGCGGCGCGACCTCGATCCAGCGCGGCGCCGCCTGCTGGATCAGCGCGAGGTTTTTCTCGATCGGCGGAGCGAACTTCGCCGCGGCGGCGGGGTCCGTCGCCGCCTCGACGCCGTGCGAATCCATCACCACCGACAAGACCAGGCCGCCGATCTGCTCGCCGAAAACCGCCGCGTGGGCGATCCGTCGCATCTGATGTATCCGCGTGTTGTAGGTCTGCATGCCGGTGACGCCGACAATGCTGATCAGTTCCGCGACGATCGTCAGCAGCAGCACGACGCCGTAGATCGTGTGCCCGAGCTTCAGGTTCTTGAACAGCGGACGCCTCCCGTTCGCGCGGCGACGCCGCACAGCATCGCAGCGATCCTCAGTTTATCTGAGATCGCGCGGCGGCGCATCCAGTTGGTTTGGCGGCGGTTTCGTGCTGCGGCGGCGGTACGCTCCGGCGGCTGCCGGCCGAATGGCGTGCGAAACCTCTGCCGCCGGCGCGAGAATCGGGTATTCTTGGAAGGCGCGCCCGGCATGGACTTTGCGCGGTTGCGGTCACGGCGCGGAGCCAGGAGGAGATCCCCTAATGCTGCCACCGAAGGAAAACGAACTGATCACCCGCGTCGGGGCCGGCACCCCGATGGGCAACGCGATGCGGCGGTACTGGATTCCCGCCTGCATGACGAGCGAGATCGCCGAGCCCGACTGCGCGCCGGTGCGCGTGCGCCTCCTCGGTGAGGATCTCGTCGCGTTTCGCGACAGCGACGGCCGCATCGGCCTTGTCGACGAATTCTGCCCGCATCGGCGCGTCTCGCTCTATTTCGGGCGCAACGAGGAATGCGGCTTGCGCTGCGTCTATCACGGCTGGAAATTCGACGTCGAGGGCAACTGCCTCGACCAGCTGAACGAGCCGCCGGAGCACCAGTTCAAGCAGCATATCCACCTGACCGCCTATCCGACGGCCGAATTGGGCGGCATCGTGTGGGCCTATCTCGGGCCCATCGAGAAGATGCCGCCGGCGCCCAAATTCGCCTGGACCCAGGTGCCGGAAGCCCGCCGCCACGTTTCGAAGGTCATCGAGGAATGCAACTGGCTGCAGGCGCTGGAGGGCGGCATCGACACCTCGCACGCGCCGATCCTGCACCGGCTCTTGACCGACAACTCGACCCGCGGCGGCATCAAGCCATCCTCCCCGTTTGTCCGCGGCAAGGCGCCCAACCTCGTCGTCGACGTCACCGATTACGGCTATCTCTACGCCGGCATCCGGCCATTGGGCGATGCGGAGGTGCACATCCGCACCTATCATTTCGTCATGCCGTTCCACCAGATCCGCCCGTCGCGCTCGGAATCCGGGCTGCCGCTCGACGCCGGCCACATCTGGGTGCCGATGGATGACGAGAACTGCATGGTCTACAACTGGATGTATTCGACCACCGACGCGCCGCTGACCGACGAGGACCGCCGCGAGCGCGGCATCGGCAACGGGCCGGATTTCGTCGACCCGAAGACGTTCCGCTCCAAGCAGAACCGCGCGAACAATTACGGGCTCGACCGCGAGGTGCAGAAGACCGAGAGCTACACCGGCATCGACGGCATCAACCAGCAGGACCGCGCGCTGCAGGAGACCATGGGGCGCATCGTCGACCGCTCGAAGGAGCATCTGGGCCCGGCCGACAAGGCGATCGGCCAGGCACGGCGCATGCTGCGCCAGGCGGTCAAGACGGTCGAAGCCGGCGGCACCCCCGACGGCACCGGCACCAGCTACTACCATGTCCGCGCCGGCGAGGAAGTGCTGCCGCGCGACGCCGACTGGCACGAGATCCTGGCCCCCGACATCACCAAGGACAAAATCCTGCAGACCGTGTGAGGCATCGCGGTCACGGGATTTGCCACCGGGTTTGCCGCGGGCCGGCGCCGACCGTCCCGCGGCTCCCGCCTGCACCTATCGGGTAAATCAAGCAACGCCGTGCCGGCGATGAACAGTCGTGGCCGGTAACTGGAGGCGGGCATGGAATTCGGCATGTTCCACGAGTTTCCGTCGCTGCCGGGGCGCGGCGAGACGGAGGCCTTCGACGAGGCGATGGCGCAGGTCGACGCGGCCGAGCGCTGGGGCCTCGACGTGATGTGGCTGGCGGAAATTCACTTCGCGCCCGAGCGCACCTATCTCGCCGCGCCGCTCGCGATCGCCAGCGCGATCGCGGCGCGCACCAGCCGCATGAAGATCGGCATCGCGGTGCAGGTCCTGCCGCTGTGCCACCCGCTGCGCCTCGCCGAGGAGGCCGCGACGGTCGACCAGGTGAGCCGCGGCCGGCTGATTTTCGGGGTCGGCCGCAGCGGCGTCGTCAGCACCTACGACGCCTACCAGGTGCCCTACGGCGAGAGCCGCGAGCGCTTCGCCGAGATCTTCGAGATCGTCAAGCGGGCGTGGAGCGAATCCCGGTTTTCCTATGCCGGCAAGTTCTACAATTTCGACAACGTCGCCTGCGTGCCGCACCCCTACGGCGGCAGATTGCCGCCGATCCGGATCGCCGCCAGCACCCCCGATACCTTTCCGGCGATCGCGGCGCAGGGCTATCCGGTGTTCGCCAGCGTGCGCCACACCACCTGGAGCGATTTGAAACCGCAGGTCCAGAGCTACCAGGAGGGCTGGCGCGCCGCCGGCCGCCAGGGGAGGGGCGAGGTCTACGTCTCGGGGCCGATCTATATCGCCGAAACCGAAGAGCGGGCGCGCGCCGAGGCCCGCCCAAGCGTCGAGCATTTCTACCGGCTGCAATACGAGCTGATCGCCGAATCGGCGCGCCGCTCGGGCCGCCAGCAATTCATCGAGCGCGCCGAGATGCTGCGCAACCTGACCTACGAGGACGCGCTGCGCGACAACGTCATCGTCGGCACGCCGGACAGCGTCGCGGCGCGCCTCAAGCACCTGCAGCAGGAAGTCGGCTTCGACGGCATCCTCGCCGAACTGAATTGCGGCGGCCTGATCCCGCACGCACGGGTGCTGAACGCGATCCGCCTGTTGTGCCAGGAAGTCATGCCGCGCTTTCGCTAGGCCCGCACGGCGGCCTCACCCCCGGTGCCGACCCTATCGCGCCGCCGCGCGCGCCGTGCTATGCCTCGGGCGGCGAATTTGCGCAATTTGGCGAGGGTGCGATGATCCATCATCTTTCGATCGCGGCGCGCGAGCCGCAGCAGGTGGCCGGGGTTCTGGCGGAGCTGATGGGCGGCACCGCCGTGCCGTTTCCGCCCAATCCGGGGAGTTTTTTCGCGCTTCAGCTCGACGACCACGGCTCCGGCGTCGAGGTCTACCCGGCCGGCACCGAGCTCGAGCCGAACGGCCCGGTCGGCGGCAGCTTCGTCAAGAACACCAAGACCCCGCCGGGTTACGGCTCGACCCATTTCGCGCTCAGCGTCGCGACCGATTCCGGCAAGGTCGAAGAAATCGCGCGGCGCGCCGGCTGGCAGTGCTTCACCTGCAACCGCGGGCCCTTCCACGTCATCGAGGTGTGGGTCGAGAACCGCATCATGGTCGAGATATTGCCGCCGGAATTCGCCCGCGAATACCTCGCCTTCACCCGCCCCGACAAGGTCACCGCGGCGATGCAGGCGGCCGCGACCGCGGCCGGCCGCCACGCCCGGGGCACCGTTCCCGCATAGCTCCAGCCGTCAGGGGGCGGGCGCCTCGGGGCCGAGCCGGGCGACCCGCGCCTCGATGCGGCGCAACAGCGTGTCGCGGATGCCGAGCGCTTCCAGGTGGCGCGCCGTGCCGGCGAGATAGTCGCGCCCGCTGCCCCGGCCGCCGACCGCGCTCGCCAGCAGCCGCGCCATCTCGTCGAGCGACAGCCGGCCGGCATAATCGGGCGATTGGCGGCGCACGATGCAGGCATGCGCCGCGACCGCGCCACCCGGCGTGCGCACCGCGACCCGGCGCATCCGGTAGACCCCGCCGGTCATCTCGCGGGCCCAGATGCGGTCGAGCGTCTCGCCCAATCGCTCGGGCGGCAGGCGGTAGGCGACGCCGTGGCACGAGCCGCCGCGGTCGAGCCCGAGCACCAGCCCGGGCCGCTCCGGGGTGCCGCGATAGTCGCGCGAATAGAGGCAGAAGCGGCGGTGATAGCCGTGGAGCAGCCCCGGCCGCGCCTCGGCGAAGGCGAATTCCGGGTTCCACATCAAGGAGCCGTAGGCGAAGACCCAGACCGCCTCCTCGCCCTGCCGCAGCGCCGCGATTTCCGCCGGCATCGGATCGACCGGATAGATCGAGACGTAGCCGTTAGCGAATTCGCCGCTCATCGTCACAAATTACCGTCTTCCCGGCGGAGGCCGGGACCCACCCATCAGGCGCTCGGGCTGGGAACCGTGGGTCCCGGCCTGCGCCGGGAAGATGGCAGGGGGTGCGGCACACCACACCGCGCCGTCAGTCGTCCCACACCTGTTTCGGCATCGGCAGGTCGGCGAAATCATCGTCCGTCAGCGGCCGGTCGGCGGCGATCCCGTGCATCCCCAATAGCATGACCCATTGGCGCGTGTGCTGGCCGATATGCCAGGTC